>NZ_CP089538.1:167500-797500 GCF_021233055.1 Spirosoma oryzicola
ACGCAGCCGAAGCGAAAGCGAGTCTGAACAGGGCGTCGAGTCAGTGGGGGTAGACGCGAAACTTGGTGATCTACCCGTGGCCAGGTTGAAGGGGTGGTAACACACCGTGGAGGACCGAACCGATAAGCGTTGAAAAGCTTCCGGATGAGCTGCGGGTAGGGGTGAAAGGCCAATCAAACTGAGAAATAGCTCGTACTCTCCGAAATGTTTTTAGGAACAGCGTTCAGTGTTACCACTTTAGAGGTAGAGCGACCAACAGGATGCGGGGGAGTCACATCCTACCAACTTCTGATGAACTCCGAATGCTAAAGGGGGTGCTGGGCAGTGAGGGCTTGGGTGCTAAGGTCCAAGTCCGAGAGGGGAACAACCCAGACCATCATCTAAGGTCCCCAAGTGTGTGCTAAGTTGAACAAAGGCGGTCCGGCTGCTGAGACAGCCAGGAGGTTGGCTTGGAAGCAGCCATTCCTTTAAAGAGTGCGTAACAGCTCACTGGTCGAGCGGGGCGGGCGTCGATAATAAACGGGCATCAAGCACACCACCGAAGGTATGGACCTGTACATGAGTACAGTGTGGTAGGAGAGCATTCTAACAGCGGTGAAGTTGAAGCGTGAGCTTTGGTGGAGCGGTTAGAAAAGCAAATGTAGGCATAAGTAACGAGAATGAGGATGAGAACTCCTCACACCGAAAAGCTAAGGTTTCCTCCGCGATGGCAGTCATCGGAGGGTTAGTCGGGGTCTAAGGGGTAGCTGAAAGGCGGGACCTGAAGGGAATTGGGTTAATAGTCCCAAACTATCTATGCAGGTCAAACCATGACGGAGTGCCGGGGGTTCTACGTCCGGACGGAAGTGGGCGTTGAGATGAGGCTTCGGCTGAGTCGAAGAACTGAAGGGGCTTCCAAGAAAAGTGGTTTGGCGTCAAGCGTATGGATACCCGTACCGTAAACCGACACAGGTAGCTGGGAAGAATATTCTAAGGTGCGCGAAAGAATCATGGTTAAGGAACTCGGCAAGATGACCCTGTAACTTCGGGATAAGGGGGGCCTACCCAGCGATGGGAGGCTGCAGAGAAGAGGCCCAGGCGACTGTTTACCAAAAACACAGGACTCTGCCAAAATGAAAGTTGACGCATAGGGTCTGACACCTGCCCGGTGCTGGAAGGTTAAGGGGGGAGCTTAGTCGCAAGACGAAGGTTTGAACTGAAGCCCCAGTAAACGGCGGCCGTAACTATAACGGTCCTAAGGTAGCGAAATTCCTTGTCGGGTAAGTTCCGACCTGCACGAATGGTGTAACGATCTGGGCACTGTCTCAACCATGAGTTCGGTGAAATTGTAGTAGCGGTGAAGATGCCGCTTACCCGCCACGGGACGGAAAGACCCCGTGCACCTTTACTACAGCTTAACATTGATCGCCGGTCAGGCATGTGTAGGATAGGCGGGAGATTGCGAAGCGGTGTCGCCAGGCATCGTGGAATCAACCTTGAAATACCGCCCTTGGCTGACTGGCGGTCTAACCTAGACTTAGGGACCGTGTTTGGTGGGTAGTTTGACTGGGGTGGTCACCTCCGAAAGGGTAACGGAGGTTTCCCAAGGTTTGCTCATGCCGGACGGTAATCGGCAGCGGAGTGCAATAGCAAAAGCAAGCTTGACAGTGAGGCAAACAGGCCGATCTGGGACGAAAGTCGGGTATAGTGATCCGGTGGTTCCGCATGGAAGGGCCATCGCTCAAAGGATAAAAGGTACGCCGGGGATAACAGGCTGATCTCCCCCAAGAGCTCACATCGACGGGGAGGTTTGGCACCTCGATGTCGGCTCGTCACATCCTGGGGCTGGAGAAGGTTCCAAGGGTTCGGCTGTTCGCCGATTAAAGTGGCACGCGAGCTGGGTTCAGAACGTCGTGAGACAGTTCGGTCCCTATCTGTGGTGGGCGTTGGATGACTGAGGGGGTCTGTCCTTAGTACGAGAGGACCGGGATGGACCAACCGCTGGCGGATCGGTTGTTTGGCCGCAGGCACGGCCGAGTAGCTACGTTGGGAACAGATAAGCGCTGAAGGCATCTAAGTGCGAAACTGGCCCCGAGATGAGTCATCCGGTATAAAGGGTCGTAGGAGACGACTACGTTGATAGGCGACAGGTGTAGGTGCAGAGATGCATAGAGCTGAGTCGTACTAATGAGCCCGGACGCGTGATTGTTGTTGCTGCAAATGGAATGTGTGGAAATGTGTGTATTGAATTGTTTGTTTCTTTCTGTGGGGACAAAGACAACGCCATAAAGACATAAAGACTTTGAGCGCAAGCTCGACGAGTTCAACAGGTTGGTGCGGTTAAGGCGGGTGAACACCTCTTCCATTTCGAACAGAGCCGTTAAGCCCCGTACTGCCGATGGTACTGCTGTCACAAGCGGGAGAGTAGGAAGGTGCCACCTGGTGATATTGAGGGGAAAGGCCGTTAGCGGAAGCTAGCGGCCTTTTGCTATTAAAGCCTATTCAACTGTAATTATCTCAAAAAGAAATAGACTCCTATAAATGTTCATAGCGACTTGTCTAAGCAGGTTGCAAATCGTTGATGGATGGCAATACAATCTTTTGTAATAACTGATCCTCTAGCAAGCCCGCCCAAGTGTTTAGATAAGTAACTACATCATCACGGACATTATGTTTCAGATAGCGCTTCTCCAAAGGCAAACGGAGTAGCACTTCTCTATCGTCCAACTTCTCAAGATGTTTTAAATCTTCTATCGTCAGACCATTCGTAATCATTTCGTTGATTATTAAGTCAATTGGCATTTGGCTGCTGGAACAATAATCGTCAACCTGTTTGCTCCAATCGCCGTAACGCTCCATAGCGTATCGATGAATTTGATCTTTTGATAGTTTGGTCAGCTCTTGAGCGAGATTTCCGCAATTGCAGCCTCCCATATGCCCCCATTGATAATGCGTACCGTTCTTAAGCTTTTGAGCCGTAACGCGCAGTGCATGTATTAATTCAGGTGTTGGACGTGCCATGTCTAAAACGTTTATTGAATGATAATACTGTTATTGGCCGAACAGCTTGCTTATTGGTTTTGTTCGCTTGGCATAAATGAAAAAGCCCACCGACATGGTGGGCTTTTTTTATCGGACCAATTCCATCAAATCTTTATCGTTTACTTCTTTTCGAATGTCTGCCATATCGAGGAAGCGTGTGTAGATACCGTCCAAAGTTGGTTTGTCGTAGCGGTATCCAAGCAATTCAAGTCGATGCTTTAGGGCGTGACGTCCACTTCGTGCCGTTAATACGATAGATGACTCCGGAACGCCGACATCCTGAGGCTTCATGATCTCATAGTTCTCCGAATGCTTTAGAAAACCGTCCTGGTGTATACCCGACGAGTGTGCGAAGGCATTGCGACCAACGATAGCTTTGTTCGCCTGAACAGGCATGCGCATCATTTGCGAGACAAGATTACTTACTGGAAATAGCCGGGTAGCATCGATGTTCGTGTAATAGCCAAGCTCCTTTTTCACCTTTAAGGCCATAACGACTTCTTCCAGTGATGTATTGCCAGCACGTTCGCCGATGCCGTTCATAGTAACCTCAACCTGCCGCGCTCCATTCATGACGCCAGCCAGGGTATTAGCTGTAGCCAGGCCAAGATCATTGTGGCAATGAATCGATATGGTCGCTTGATGAACATTCGAAACGTGCTCGTATATATAGGCAATCTTTCTGCCGTATTCATCAGGCAGGCAATAACCTGTTGTATCCGGTACATTGACAACGGTTGCCCCTGCTCTGATAACCGCTTCGGTAAGCTGAGCTAGAAAGCTAAGATCAGCTCGTCCCGCATCTTCAGCGTAAAACTCCACATCTTCAACGTACGTCTTAGCGTGTTTAACCGCAGCAACGGCTTGCTCAAGGATCTTTTCCCGTGTACTGTTAAATTTGTTTCTGATGTGAATATCTGAGGAGCCAATACCTGTGTGAATCCGACCGCGTTTCGCCCACTTAAGCGCTTCACCAGCTGCGTCGATATCCCCTTTAACGGCACGGCTAAGAGCACAAATGGTCGGCTCGCTAACCGCTTTAGAAATTTCAACTACCGATTTAAAATCTCCGGGGCTAGATATTGGGAAACCTGCTTCAATAATATCAACGCCCAGTCGTTCCAGCTCTTTAGCTACCACAATTTTTTCTTCAGTGGTTAACTGGCATCCCGGCACTTGTTCGCCGTCGCGTAGCGTGGTGTCGAAAATATAAACTCGTTGGCTCATACCCGGTATTGATTGAACTGTATATAATTGACAAAGTAACGTAAAAAGATAAAGCCCTTTCATTTGGAGAAAGGGCTTTATTTGCATAGAACAACCTTCTCCGTTTAAAAAACGCTTCTCTTTAGAAGTAGGCTATTCCAACAAATCGATATCATATTTTCTGCGAAATTTCGCTGCTTGCGTAAATACGCTACAAAAGTAGCCAATTCATACAAAATTGCAAATACCCGCAAAAATTTTTGTCTTTTACAATGTAACTACAAATCAGGCATTTAAGCGGCTGACTAGCTCCTTACCCATAGCTTCAGTTCCAAGTATTTTCTCCGCTGGGGTATTCTGATCGGCGATGTCCCGTGTACGGAATCCGGCCTTCAATACGGAATCGACAGCGTCGATGACTGCCTGGGCTTCGTCCTTCAAGCCAAAGGAAATGTCTAGAAGCAAGGCTGCTGATAAAACCGAAGCAAGCGGATTGGCAACGCCTTTTCCTGTAATGTCATGCGCTGATCCGTGGATTGGTTCGTAGACTCCCGTATTATCGCCAACCGAAGCAGACGCGAGCATACCCATTGAACCTGCAATTTGGCTAGCTTCGTCAGTGAGGATATCACCGAACAAATTACCTGTTACAACTACGTCAAACCGCTTAGGATCTTTAATCAGAAGCATGGCAGCTGCATCGATGAACTGATGCTCGACGGTTACGTCAGGGTATTCGGGCGACAGCGTTTGTACGACTTCCCGCCACAAGCGACTACTTTCTAAAACGTTTGCCTTATCAACGGAGCACAACTTCTTACCACGTGTACGGGCTGCTTCGAACGCTTTACGAACGATACGTTCAACTTCGTACTTGCTGTAAATCATCGTATCATAAGCCGTATTTCCTTCATCGAGCCGCTCGCGTTTGCCGAAGTATACGTCACCCGTCAACTCGCGAAAGAAAAGAATGTCAGCACCCCGTAGAATTTCCGGCTTAATACTCGATGCTTCGAGAAGTTCGTCAAATAGCTTGATCGGGCGGAGGTTGGCATATAAGCCCAGCTCTTTCCGCATCTTCAATAGCCCCTGCTCAGGACGTACTTTAGCCGAAGGGTCGTTATCGTATTTGGGGTGACCTACTGCGCCGAAAAGAACAGCATCGGCAGCGCGCATTTTTTCTAATGTTTCGTCCGGTAGAGGAGAACCCGTAGCTTCGATAGCAACGTGGCCGATGAGTGCTTCATCGTAGGTGAATTCATGACCGAATTTCTGGGCTATTACTTCCAGAACCTGCTTACCTACGGTGGTTACTTCGGCACCGATGCCGTCGCCGGGAACTACGAGAATGTGTTTTTTTGCCATGATTAATCTAAAGTATTCAGCATTTTTTGGGTTGCCTTGATGGCTGATACGGTTTGGTCAGAGTCGAGGCCCCGGGTTTTAAATTCGCGATTTTTGTCTTTCCAGGTAATGATTGTCTCGCAAAGAGCGTCGGTTCGCCCTCCCGTCGGAATCCGCACGGCGTAGTCGGTCAAAACGGGTAAGGTTTGGTTTTTCTTGCCGTAAATTTTCTTTAGCGCATTCATAAAGGCGTCGTACTGCCCGTCGCCCTGTGCACTCTCCTCAAATTGCTCTTCATTAATACGCATCCGGAGCGTGGCCGAAGGCTTCAGATCTTTTGAATGAGTCAGCACATAGTTAAGAATCTCTACCCGCGAGACGACAGCGTTTGTATTCAGCACGTCAGCAATGACGTACGGCAGATCTTCACGGGTAACAACTTCTTTCTGATCACCTAGCTCAATAACCCGTTGGGTTACTTTTTTTAGGTCGTTTTCCGACAACTGGATCCCCAGTTCGCGCAGGTTATTTTCAATGTTTGCCTTGCCTGACGTTTTTCCGAGGGCATAACTGCGTTTACGCCCAAAACGCTCGGGAAGCAGGGCGTTGAAGTACAGGTTATTTTTCTTGTCGCCATCGGCGTGAATACCTGCGGTTTGCGTGAATACGTTATCGCCTACAACAGGTTTGTTATCCGGAATCCGCAACCCGGAAAAGGTTTCGACAATCTTGCTGACCTGATAGAGCGACTTTTCAGTAACGCCCATTTTCACATCCGGCATAAAATCCCGGAGAGCGGCAATGGCGCTGGCCATCGGTGCGTTACCTGCCCGCTCGCCTAAGCCGTTAACAGTTAGGTGAATGCCCTGCGCGCCGGCACGTATACCTTCCAGCACGTTGGCAACACTGAGGTCATAATCGTTATGCGCGTGAAAGTCAAAATGAATCGTTGGGTAGCGGCTGACAAGCTGACTGATGAACGCATACGTTTCTGAAGGGGTAAGAATGCCGAGTGTATCCGGAAGGAGCGCCCGGCGGATTGGCTGGGTTTGAAGAAAGTCAAGCAGTTGAAAAACGTAATCGGGCGAGTTTCGCATGCCGTTGCTCCAGTCTTCCAGATAAACGTTCGTTTGCAAGCCTTCCTGCTGAGCCTCCTCGATAACTAATCGAATGTCGGCGAAATGTTCGTCTGGCGACTTTTTGAGCTGGTGGGTAAGGTGGTTGAGCGAACCCTTGGTCAGTAAGTTCATCACCTTGGCACCGGATGCCCGCATCCAGTCGAGAGACGCTTTGCCGTCGACGAAGGTGAGTACTTCGATTTTGTCGAGTAAGCCAGCGCTAGCCGCCCAGGTGGTAATCTGTTGTACCGCTTCCAGTTCCCCGGCTGATACCCGCGCAGAAGCCACCTCTACCCGGTCTACCCTGACTTCGGTAAGCAGCAGCTGGGCCAGAGCCAATTTCTCAGAGGCAGAAAACGACACCCCGCTGGTTTGTTCACCGTCGCGGAGTGTCGTATCCATAATTTCAATGTAACGGCGCTTCATACGTTAAAGAGCGAAAGAAGTAAATAAACAAAAGAGTGATCGTTTGGCGCTCCGCTAGTGCGATGTCCCGAACGTTCACTCTTCCGCTGGCTCTTTAAAATGGCCTTGTCTCAGCAAAGGTTTCGATCTCCCCTTTCATCGAAAGCAGGTAATCAATGTCATCATAACCGTTGATGAGGTTATGCTTTTTGTAGCCATTGATGTTAAAGCTTTCACTCTCGCCCGTAACCAGCAACGTAATCGTCTGCGTTGGAAGATTGATTTCTAGTTCCGTGTTAGGGTCCGCATCGATAGCCGCGAAGATTTTCTCCAGAAACTCGGGGCTTACTTGTACGGGAAGGATACCAATGTTCAGCGAGTTATTGCGGAAAATATCGGCAAAGAAGCTCGATACAACACAGCGGAACCCGTAATCGTAAATCGCCCAGGCAGCGTGTTCACGGCTAGACCCACTACCGAAGTTTTTGCCGCCTACCAGAATTTTGCGGGGCGACCCTTCGCCCGAATAGGTCGGATTGTTCAGTACGAAATCTTGCTTAGGCGTATCGTCGTTGTTATAGCGCCAGTCGCGGAAAAGGTTGTCGCCGAATCCTTTGCGCTCCGTTGCTTTCAGAAAGCGGGCAGGGATGATTTGGTCCGTATCGACGTTCTCAATCGGCATCGGAACGGCAGTGCTACGCAGTATAGTGAATTTGTCGTAAGCCATTTTTGTAGTCGTTCTATGTCACTTGCGCGGAATTAATCGTCGTTAGCTGCCATTGAGTGTTTGGAATGACAGCTAACCGACGCAGAGCGCCATGACGTTAAATAAATTGACGGGGATCAGTTACTACACCGGTGACGGCAGCAGCGGCAGCTACCAGCGGACTTGCCAGCAAGGTTCTGGCACCTGGACCCTGACGACCTTCAAAGTTGCGGTTCGAGGTCGAAACAGCGTATTTGCCCGCTGGAATTTTGTCTTCATTCATCGCCAGACATGCGGAGCAGCCTGGTTGACGTAGTTCAAAACCGGCGGTAGTCAAGATATCGAGAATGCCTTCTTCCTTGATCTGCGATTCGACAATGTGTGAACCCGGCACAAGCCAGGCCGTTACGTTATCCGCTTTCTGACGACCTTTAACGATCGAGGCAAAGGCGCGGAAGTCTTCGATACGACCGTTGGTGCAACTGCCCAGAAACACAAAATCAACGGGTTTGCCCAGCATCGATTCGTTTTCCGAGAAACCCATGTACTGAAGCGATTTCTTGTAGCTTGCGGCACCGTCTTTCACCGTTTCAGCTACTGGAATCTGACGCGTTACGCCGGTTCCCAATCCAGGATTGGTACCGTAGGTAATTTGGGGTTCAATAGCGGCTGCGTCGAAGGTCAGGTCAACGTCGAAGGTAGCGCCTTCGTCTGTTTTGAGCGTCTGCCAGTAAGGAACCAGTTTATCCCACTGTTCGCCCTGAGGAGCCAGTTCGCGTCCTTTCAGGTAGTTGAGCGTCGTCGCGTCAGGAGCGATGATACCCCCACGAGCACCCATTTCGATACTCATGTTGCAGACCGTCATCCGGCCTTCCATGCTCATATTCTCAAACACATCACCCGCGTACTCGACGAAATAGCCGGTTGCGCCACTGGCTGAGATCTGCGAAATGATGTACAGAATCGCGTCTTTAGGCAACACCCCTTTACCCAGCGTACCGTTGACGGTAATGCGCATTTTCTTGGGTTTAGGCTGCATAATGCATTGAGTTGCCAGTACCATTTCTACTTCCGACGTACCAATACCGAAAGCGATAGCACCAAACGCGCCGTGTGTTGAGGTGTGCGAATCACCACAAACAATGGTCATACCGGGTAACGTAATGCCGTTTTCTGGACCGACGACGTGTACGATACCGTTTTTGATATGGCCCAAACCCCAGTGCGAGATGCCATACTTGGTCGCGTTCCGTTCCAGGGCCGCCAGCTGATTAGCCGACAAAGGATCGGCAACCGGCAGGTGTTGATTAAGCGTTGGCGTGTTGTGATCGGCAGTCGCGAAGGTGCGTTGGGAAAACATCACGGGTACGTGGCGGCTTTCGAGACCAAGGAAAGCGACAGGACTGGTTACTTCGTGGATAAAATGACGGTCGATGAAGAAAACATCAGGGCCATCGTCAACGTGCCGGACAACGTGTGCGTCCCACACCTTATCGAACAAAGTTTTTGGAGTGCTCATAACTATATAGATAACAAGTCTTAGGATTTTCTACCAAATCTTTCTGGCGTAGTAACAAGCGAGAAAGGTGGCTACAAATTTGCCAAATGTTCTTCGATTATACATCTCGCCATTCGTCCAGTGAATAGCGATTTTAGCTCAATGTACCTGTTTAGGTGTAAAACCGTATTGCTGTTTGTACGCCTTTATAAAATGGGAAACGCTTTCGTAGCCAATTTCCATGCTAACTTCTGATACGTTCTTGACCGTATTTCGTAGTAAAAAATGCGCGTGCGTTAGCCGCTTCTGGCGAATCCATTGACCAGGTGACGTATGAAAGTGTTCTTCGAAATCACGTTTAAACGCCGACAAGCTCCGTCCCGACAAACGGGCCAGTTCGTTCATGGACAACGGTTTAAGTAAATAGGTACTCATGAGGTAATCAAGATCCGTTTTCTGGCCTTCGTAGATATGGCGAAGAATAGCTTTCAGTTGGTTGGACGCATCCAGCTCAAGAAGGTGTAAAAGCAATTCCTGGAATTTGAGCCGAAGCAGTTCGTTCAGAAAAGGAGTTTTTGCCCCGAAGTAGGGGAGTAGTGAGTCGATAAACGTTACGAAAGTCGGTGATGAAGAGAAAGACAGGATCAGATCAGCAGGCAACGGGAGCGGAACCGGCAACGATTGGAAAAGGGCCAGATGCTGGCTAACAAATTCTTTCAGTAATTTCTCATTTACAAAAAAGACGAGGCTGCGGTAGCTGGAGTCAATAGACTCGTTCATGGAGTAGCACCCTCGCTGAAAAAATAGAATCTGCCCCTTGTGTACGTGCAGTTCCTGCGTGGGTGAGCTGAATTTCTTCTCTCCTTCCAGAATAACAATGACGGCATGTTCTTCAAAGAAAACCTCGTTCCGTTCAGGATAGACATCGCTACGGTAAGCCACGAACGTCATTTCCTGAATTTTCAGGGATTGAAACTGATTCGCTTCGATAGAAGACGGCACACGGAGCATGGAAAAGACAAATTAGCGGAAAAGGCAGACTACACCTGTCGGCTGGCGGGCTTCTGCGTTAGACTAAAAACTGAAAAAGATTCGGCTGGTCGTTCAGGTAGTCGAACACAATATTCTGGTCTTTCATCCGCTGAATAAGTGGCTCGAAATCATCTCGATTTTTAAGTTCAATGCCTACCACAGCAGGACCGTTTTCCCGATTTGTTTTCTTGATGTATTCAAAGCGGGTGATATCATCGGTCGGTCCCAGTACGTTCAGAAACTCGCGAAAAGCACCCGAGCGCTGTGGAAACCGAATAATGAAGTAATGTTTCAGTCCTTCGTAAAGCAAGGACCGTTCTTTGATCTCTTCGGTGCGGGTAATGTCATTGTTGCCACCGCTGACCAGACAGACCACGTTTTTGCCTTTGATCTCGTCCTTGATCAAATCGAGTGCGGCAATGGTCAATGCTCCGGCGGGTTCAGCAACAATAGCATCTTCATCGTACAGTTTGAGGATGGTGGTGCAGACCTGCCCTTCCGGCACCAGAATAACGCGGTCAAGAAACTGACGGCATACTTCGAACGTAGTTTCACCAACGCGCTTCACGGCGGCACCATCTACGAATTTGTCAATCTGGTGGAGGGTAACCACATGGCCCTGGTCAATGGCTACCTTCATGGAAGGCGATCCCAGCGGCTCAACGCCAATCAGTTTGGTTTTCGGACTAAGCTGATTAAAAACCGTCGAAACACCGGCTGCCAGACCGCCCCCACCGATAGCCATCAGCAGGTAATCGATCCTAAAATCAGAATCCTTAAAAATTTCCAACCCAACCGTTCCCTGCCCTTCAATGACCTGCAAATCGTCAAATGGATGAACGAATATGCTGTCGTGGGTTTTGACGTAATCAATAGCTGCGTAATACGCATCATCAAACGTATCGCCCGTCAGCACAACCTCAACGAACTCCTTACCAAACAGTTTTACTTGCTTAACCTTTTGGTTCGGCGTGGTTGACGGCATAAAAATAGTACCGCGAACGGCCATCTTCCGGCAGGCATACGCTACGCCCTGAGCGTGGTTGCCGGCACTGGCGCAAACGACACCCTGAGCCAGTGCTTCGGCTGACAGGCTAGCCATTTTGTTGTAAGCACCCCGAAGTTTGTAAGACCGAACAACCTGTTGATCTTCGCGTTTCAGGAAAATGGTAGCTCCATAACGATCCGACAGATTGATGCTTTCCTGAAGAGCTGTGTGCGAGGCTACACCCCGGAGCCGCTCGGCAGCCAGATAAATATTATCCAGATCGGGAAAGGTTGTTTTCTTATCGGCTTCGACGGACAAGCTCATAGTGCAAAAAAAGTATAAGCGGGAAAGGTAGCCTTGTTGTCCGACCGTCAGTTTCTAATGAGCGGTCTGCCAACAAAACTACCTTTCCCGAATTAATTAGTTAGCTACGCTCTGGACGCAACGACCGAACGGCTTTACCAGCCTGCCACATTTCTGAATCGCGCAATTCGGACAGTTCTACTTCCAGCTTCTCGCGGTAGTCGGGCTGCGAGTTACGGGTGATGCTGATTTCGGCCTGCTCCTGCGATTTTACTGAGTTATAGAGTTGCTCGAAAACCGGCTTGGTCGCATCGCGGAAAGGCTTCCACCAGTCGAGAGCACCGCGCTGAGCTGTGGTCGAGCAGTTTGCGTACATCCAATCCATGCCGTTCTCGGCGACGAGTGGCATCAGCGACTGCGTCAGTTCTTCAACCGTTTCGTTGAAGGCTTCCGAAGGGCTGTGGCCATTAGCGCGCAATACTTCGTACTGAGCCGCGAAGATACCTTGAATAGCACCCATCAGCGTACCCCGTTCGCCGGTCAAGTCGGAGGTTACTTCTTTGTAGAAATCTGTTTCGAACAGGTAGCCCGAACCTACGCCGATACCCATAGCAATTGCCTTGGTACGGGCATTGCCCGATGCATCCTGGTAGATAGCAAAGCTAGAGTTCAGCCCTTTTCCTTCTACGAACAACCGGCGAAGCGACGTACCCGATCCTTTCGGTGCAACCAGGAACACGTCAACATCAGCTGGCGGAACAATACCCGTTTTTTCTTTATAAGTAACGCCAAAGCCGTGCGAGAAGTACAACGACTTGCCGGGCTTCAGAGCCGCTTTTACGGTCGGCCAAAGTTCAATTTGAGCGGCATCAGAAAGCAGGAAGCAAATGATGGTACCTTTTTCCAGCGCTTCTTCAATCTCGAAAAGCGTTTCGCCGGGTACCCAGCCGTCGGCAACGGCTTTGTCGTACGTTTTGCCTTTACGCTGTCCTACGATGACGTTAAAGCCATTGTCGCGCATGTTCAGCGACTGACCAGGGCCTTGTACGCCATAGCCAATAACGGCGATTGTTTCATTAGCTAGCACCTCACGGGCTTTTTCCAGCGGGAACTCTTCCCGTGTAACAACTTGCTCCTCAACTCCTCCGAAATTAATCGTTGCCATGTTTAATTGGTTTTGGTACTCGTATTATGGGGGTTAAACATTACAGATAATAAGCCCACTCCATTTCGGGCAGGTATTCTACCAGTCCTTTCTCGGTTTTTCCGACGGCTACGCGACCCGAGCGAACAAACTCCAGAATGTCGTACTGCTTGATGTAGGCAAAGAAATCAAAGATCTCCGTATCGTTCCCGGTTTTCTCGATCACTACGTAATCAAGACCCCAGTAAACGACCCAGGCTTTGTATTTCTTGTTGATGGTTTCAACATCCAGCGGTTTGCTGCCCAGGGGTGTAGAAACCTTGAACAGCGCAATCTCATTATAGACGATCTCGTCGTTGAGGTAACCAAAAACGGCCATCACCTCCACGATTTTACGAATCTGACGCACAAGCTTTTCGACTTCTTCCCGCGATTCGTGTTTAATGACAATTGTGAATCGGGACACGCCTTTTCGCTCGGTTTCAGAAACCGTCAGGCTCTCGATGTTGATCCGTCGGCGCGTGAAAATAATCGTGATGCGATTCAGCAGTCCGATGGTATTTTCCGTGAATATACAAATGGTGTAAGTCGTCATGGGGGATGTCATTAGTTGTCAATTGATCGTCGTTGTGTTACCATTTATTGGGCTGAATACTGATGAAATAGGCACCAACGAATGGGTAATTAGGACAGTCAGCGACGGAATAGCGAATGACTATTTCAATCTGATTTGTGAAACGCTGGTGCCAGCAGGTACCATCGGGAATACGTTTTCTTCTTTCTCCACGATGACTTCGAGCAAGAACGGTCCGTCGTGGTTCAGCATGGTATCAAGCGCATCCGACAGGTTTTCCCGCTGATCGCAGGTCATACCATCCATGCCGAAACCTTTGGCAATCGTGATGAAATCAGGATTCTGCAACTCAACGAATGAGTACCGGCGTTGGTGAAACAGTTGTTGCCATTGCCGGACCATGCCCAGAAAGTTATTATTCAGGATGATGGCTTTAACCGGTTGCTTGTTCTGCACAATGGTTCCTAATTCCTGTAGCGTCATCTGGAAACAACCATCACCAATAATGGCTACAACCTGCCGGTCGGGAGCACCGACCTGAGCACCAAAGGCCGCTGGTAACGCAAAGCCCATCGTGCCCATACCGCCCGAGGTAACTAAGCTATTGGGACGGCGGAACTGATAGTAACGGGAGGCCATCATCTGGTGCTGACCTACGTCGGTCACCAGAATAGATTCTCCGTTGGTTTTCTCCGACAGCATGTTCACAACCTCGCCCATTCGGATTTTTCCTTCGGCGGTGTTTAGTACCGGCTGTGTGATGGTTTCGTGCTCGACCACGTCATATTTGCGAAACTCATTGCGCCATACCGTATGATCGTTGGGGTTAACCAGCGATAGCAGAGCGTTGAGTGCTTCTTTGGCATCACCGACAACCGGCGCGTCGGCCCGAATAATCTTATCGATTTCCGATGGATCGATCTCGATGTGAACGACCTTGGCTTGCTTGATAAACTTGCTGGCATCGCCCGTTACCCGGTCATCAAAACGCATACCGATGGCAATAACTACGTCGGCTTGATCGGTCATCACGTTCGCGCCGTAGTTTCCGTGCATGCCTAGCCAGCCTACGTACAGTGGATGGGCGGTCGAAATGGTTGATTGGCCCAGCAAGGTTGTTGCTACCGGGATGCCGGTTTTTTCAACGAATGTCAGTAATTCCGCTTCCGCTTTTGCGATTTGCACGCCGTGTCCAACCAGCACGTAAGGCCGTTTCGCGGAGTTGATCAGGCGGGCTGCTGCTTCCACCTGTTCCAGCTTTGGTACGAGACGAGGCCGGTAGCTAATGATGCTCTGGCAACGTTCGTACGCAAACGGTTTCGTCATCAGTTCCAGCTGGGCACTTTTGGTAATGTCGATCAGGACGGGTCCCGGACGACCCGACTGGGCAATGTAGAATGCTTTTGAAATGACATCCGGCACTTCGTCAGCGTCGGTAATCTGGTAGTTCCATTTAGTAATCGGCATCGTAACGCCCATCACATCGGCTTCCTGAAAAGCATCTGTGCCCAGTAACTTTTTAGCCACCTGACCGACAATGCAGACCATCGGTGTCGAATCGATCAACGCATCGGCAATACCCGTAACCAGATTCGTTGCGCCTGGTCCCGATGTTACGAGGCAGACACCCGCCCGACCCGTTACGCGGGCGTATCCTTCGGCTGCGTGAGCCGCGCCTTGCTCGTGACGAACCAGAATGTGATTCAAGCGATCCTGAAAATCGTAAAGGGCATCGTAGACCGGCATGATTGCTCCGCCGGGGTACCCAAAAATGGTATCGACGCCTTCGGCTACCAGAGCCATCATAAGTGCTTCCGATCCTGAGATTAATTTCGGAGCTACTGGGGGAGCCGCCGGGGTAGTCTCAATAATTTCCGGGGTGATGCTGGCGATTGCTTCCATGACGTATGGTCAGTTTAAGGTCGTTAGCTTGTTGGTTTTCTTACAGGGTTGTATTCAACTATCGAAAGTACGAATCGGGCAACTGATTAAGCTTCATCCGTGACACAACCTTCACTGGCTGATTTTACGTTCCGGATGTATTTGCCGAGCATACCCTTTGCAAAGCGTGGAGCCGGTTGCGTCCAGCGACTCCGCCGGTCGGCTAGTTCTTCGTCCGAAACGTGCAGCGTGATCTCGCGATTGACAGCGTCAATGGTGATGCGGTCGCCGTTCTGAACCAGTGCAATCGGTCCGCCTTCAAACGCTTCAGGAGTGATGTGTCCAACCACAAAACCGTGGGTTCCACCCGAGAAACGTCCGTCCGTGATCAACGCTACTTTATCGCCAAGACCCGCGCCAATAATGGCCGAGGTCGGTTTCAGCATTTCGCTCATACCAGGGCCGCCTTTGGGTCCTGCATTCCGGATTACGACTACCTGACCGGGCAGCAGTTCACCGTTCTGTAGCGCTTCGATTACTTCGCCTTCGTGCTCACACACTTTGGCTGTGCCTTCAAAGCGTTCGCCTTCTTTACCCGTAATCTTGGCTACTGAACCATCTGGGGCCAGATTACCGCGCAGGACCTGAAGGTGTCCGGTAGTCTTGATGGGCTGAGAGACGGGGAAAATGATTTTTTGCGTTGAGAAATCAAGGTCCTGTGCCTCCGCCAGATTCTCGGCAACGGTTTTTCCGGTAACCGTGATACAGTCGCCGTGAATCATACCTTGCTGGTAAAGGTATTTCATAACCGCAGGAACACCGCCGATACCCAGTAGATCTTCCATGTAGTACTTACCGCTCGGCTTTAGATCCGATAGTAAGGGCACACGATCGCTGATCGCCTGAATTTCATCGAGTGTCAGGTTGATGCCAGCCGCACGCGCAATAGCCAGGTAGTGAAGTACCGCGTTGGTTGACCCGCCGAGTGCCATAACTACTGCAAACGCGTTTTCGAGCGACTCGCGGGTAATAATATCTTTGGGGGTGATATTGCGCTCTAGCAGGATACGCATAGCTGCCCCAATCTTCTTGCATTCTTCCTGTTTTCCTTCATGGGTAGCCGGGTAAGTACTGCTGAACGGAAGGCTTAAGCCCATCGCTTCGATGCTACTCGCCATGGTGTTGGCGGTATACATACCACCGCAGGCACCGGCTCCTGGAATCGCGTTTTTGACAACGCCTTCGTAATCTTCATCGGAGATGTTATTGGCGTACCGCTTGCCGAGGGCTTCAAAAGCCGAAACGATGTCTAATTTCTGACCTTTATAGTGTCCTGAACGAATTGTTCCACCGTAGACCATGATACCTGGCCGATCAAGGCGAGCCATCGCCATAACAGCACCCGGCATATTTTTATCACAGCCAACCACCGTAACAACACCATCGTACCACTGCGCTGACACAACGGATTCAATCGAGTCAGCGATCAGGTCGCGGCTGGGCAGCGAATAGCGCATACCGTCATTGCCGTTCGTCATGCCATCCGATACACCGATTGTGTTGAAGATTAGACCAACCAGACCGTTCGCCTGAATACCTTGCTTTACGTAGACGGATAACCCGTTGAGGTGCATGTTACAGGTGTTACCCTCGTAGCCCGTGCTGGCAATACCAATCTGGGGCTTCTGCATGTCATCCTCGCTTAATCCAATACCGTATAGCATAGCTTTAGCGGCTGGATTAGTTACTTCTTGCGTTAGTGTGCGACTAAAACGGTTTAATTCGGTAGTTTCTGGTTCGGCAATCATCTTAGACAATTAGCGAAATTTCGCTGATAGTGTAATAACGCCGTAAAGAAAAGTTAAGTTTTCTGTAAAGGCAAGAAAAATGGTATTATTTGTCAGTTAAAATATGGACGTATTATTTTTGGGTCATGATAACAGAAACATCGTCGCAATACGATCATTTAGAGCAGATGTCGGTTCACGACTTGCTGACCAATATTAACAAAGAAGATAAGACTGTCCCGTTGGCAGTTGAGAAGGCTATCCCCCAAATTGAAGCGTTGGTTAGCCAGATCGTCAATCGCATGAAAAAAGGCGGACGGTTGATTTATATCGGTGCTGGAACAAGTGGTCGTCTGGGCGTTGTCGATGCATCGGAGTGTCCGCCAACGTACGGTGTTCCGCACGATCTGGTCATCGGTTTGATAGCGGGCGGGGATGGAGCCGTACGAAAAGCGGTCGAATTCGCCGAAGATGATGCGGAACAAGCCTGGAAAGATATTGAGCCGTATCACCCCGACGAGCTGGATACGGTCATCGGGATTGCAGCCTCGGGCAGAACGCCTTACGTGATTGGTGGGCTTGATAAAGCGCGCGCAGCAGGTTTGCTAACGGGTTGTGTTGTTTGTAATCCGGGTTCAGCGGTGGCGCAGGCGGCTGAATTTCCAGTTGAAGTCGTTGTCGGTCCCGAGTTCGTTACGGGTAGCACACGCATGAAAGCAGGAACTGCCCAGAAGCTGGTGTTGAACATGATTTCCACGTCGGTTATGATTCAACTAGGTCGCGTGAAGGGAAATAAAATGGTCGATATGCAGCTTACTAATATCAAGCTTCAAGATCGGGCGGCCAAGATGGTAATGGGTGAGATTGGTGTCAGTCGGGAAGAGGCCGAAGCGCTATTAGCGAAGTACGGTAACGTTCGCGGTGCTATCGACAACTTTAACCAGGAAAATAACTTGTAAAAATAAGGCTGCTGGTATCCAGGTATAGTTCAGGTAGCAGTTTTAAACCAGTGTTACTTGAAACCTGTACCGGTTTGACGCGATTCACAAAGTAGATTCATAAACGCTTCGAATGTACAAGAGCCAGTAACGACGCTTTTGTATCTTACTCAAGGGCAGACAAGAAATCACTTATTCGTTTTCTGATTGTTGAAATCAGTAGCGGGAAACTGGTCGCCCTTTGGTAAGTCGTCAAACAGACGACTATGGCGTCCTGCGGGCTGGAGCTGAGCGCATCTAGTCAAAGTTTGCGCTGTTTCTGCCAGACATCGGATTAAGGAAAAGCAGCCTGTAGTAGCAATGGCTTTTGCCGGTAGCAACGGTTGATTTTGCTGGCCGATGACCAGGTGCCAACCGCTCAGCTTCGGATCAGTGAAATACTGAAACGTAAAATCGTGAATGCGCTTAATCCATTTTGGGCATTCGGGGTGGTGCGTTTGAAAATAGCTTTTGGTCAAAGCCGATAAGGCTTCGACCTGTACCCAGGCCCACCGTTGGTTCCAGTCCGGAAAAATAAGCGGCTGCCCTTTCATATCCGCGTACTGATTAAGTCCACCTGATAGCTCATTCCAGGCCACTTCGCTCATTCGGATACACCATGATGCTACTTGCATAGCCAATTTGCGATTGCCCGATTCAGCGCAGAGGTCAAGCAAAAAATTGGCGGCTTGGAAAGTCAGACCAACGTTAAGCCGCCGACCTTCCGGGGTGTTGATGAACGAGCCGTCGGGCAGCATATATTCTCGCAAGATACCCGTGCGACGGTCCAGAAATTCGCGCAACAGCACATGCAGGACGCTTTCTATCTTTTCGTGCCAGCTTTCCTCATCGAGCAACGGTCGGATTTCGAGTAGTGTTTTGAGCAACAGAACGGGCTCACCTAAGTGACGGAGCTGGCGATAGCCGCCAATTGTCTGTGCCAATTCGGTATGCGTTGTTTCCCATTGCCGGAACAAGCCCGAAAACACTTGTTTCGCCAGCATCGCCCAGCCGTCGTCGTCTGTTGCGCGGTGAAGCTGGGCGTACGCCATAACGGCTGAACAGCTTGCTACAACGTTGGCTGCCGGAGCTACCGGACGGCCCCGGCGGTCAAGCTGTTCATACGAATTCAGCTTTTCGTCGTGGGCAAACTCACTCAAAAAAGTAGCGCCCTTGTATGCGTGGTCAAGCCAGGCTGGTTGACCGTCGAAGGTATTGTAAAGCCACGTAAATGCCCATACTTGTTGTGCTTGCAGCGTTACGATCTTATCGCCTTCTATAACCTGCCCGTCGCTTGTCAGGAAGTCAAAGTAACCACCGCATTGCTCATCCCGGCTGTGGTTAAGCCAAAACGGAACAACCTGGCGAAGCAGCGCCTGTTGATAATCGGCAGAAAGTTTACGAAAATCTAACACCCTGTAAATATAAAAAAGCGGCTCAAATCGTACGATTTGAGCCGCTTTTTTGTTTCGCTGCGACTAGGAATAAACACGCTCTACTTCGCGCTGTTCCTTATCTTCTGGCAATACGAATTTCATCGGTTTACCAACTTTATCCGGCAATAAAGCAATGTCGAGAACCTGATCGACGGTGTCGGCGTAATGAAACTTGAGGTCTTTGATGTACGTAGCATTGATTTCCTCAATGTCCTTCCGGTTTTTCGAGCAAAGAATAATTTCCTTGATACCCGCCCGATTAGCCGCCAGAATTTTCTCTTTGATACCACCAACCGGTAACACTTTACCCCGCAACGTCACTTCACCTGTCATCGCCAGGTAAGGTCTAACCTTGCGTTGGGTATAAATCGATGTCATCGACGTTAGCATCGTAATCCCCGCAGAAGGGCCATCTTTTGGAACCGCCCCCGCCGGAATGTGGATGTGCAAGTCGTAGTGATTGAATATCCGGTAGTCGATGTCTAAATCATCGGCGTGGGCTTTCAGATAAGAAAGAGCGGTGATTGCTGATTCTTTCATTACGTCACCCAACTGACCCGACAAGGTCAAAACGCCTTTTCCACGGCTTAAACTCGACTCGATCAGCAGGATTTCACCGCCAACCTGCGTCCAGGCCAATCCCGTTACAACACCCGCAATGTCGTCATCGGCGTATAACTCTTTGTCGAAGATTTCGGCTCCCAGCATTTTCGGCACATCAATAGCCCGAACGGTGTGGTTGTATTCCTCCTCCATCGCAATGGATTTGGCAACTTTACGGACCAAAGCACCAATTTTCTGCTCCAGATTCCGCACGCCCGATTCACGCGTGTACCCTTCAATAATCCGCAAAATCGCTTTGTCCTCAAACACCAGATCTTTAGGCTTTAGCCCGTGATCTTTGCGCTGCTTGGGAATCAGGTATTTCTTGGCAATCTGTACTTTTTCTTCAACGGTATACCCCGCGATGTCGATAATCTCCATCCGGTCGCGTAGGGCGGGGTGGATGGTATCGAGTGAGTTAGCGGTAGCGATAAACAACACCCGCGACAGATCGTACTCCGTTTCGAGGTAATTGTCCATAAACGTCGAGTTCTGCTCGGGATCGAGTACTTCCAACAACGCTGACGACGGATCGCCCCGAAAATCGGAACTGACTTTGTCGATCTCGTCCAGAATAAAGACCGGGTTCGACGTGCCGCATTTGCGAATATTCTGGATGACCTTACCCGGCATAGCGCCGATGTACGTTTTGCGGTGACCTCGGATTTCGGCTTCGTCGTGAACACCACCCAGCGCCATTCGGCTGTATTTACGTCCTAATGCCTTGGCAACCGATTTCCCCAGCGAAGTTTTACCCACGCCCGGAGGGCCATACAGGCACAGGATTGGCGCTTTCATGTCGTTTTTCAGCTTCAGAACGGCCAGGTATTCGATGATCCGCTCTTTTACTTTTTCGAGACCAAAGTGATCGGTATCCAGAATCTTCTGCGCCCGCTTCAGGTCGAAGTTGTCCTTCGTGTACTCACTCCACGGTAGATCAACCATCAGCTCCACGTAGTTCATCGTCACCGGATATTCCGGAGCCATTGGGTTGATCCGCTGAAGTTTGTTCAGCTCCTTGTCGAAGTGCGCCCGTACCTCGGTTGGCCACTTTTTATGATCGGCCCGTATGCGAAGTTCGTCGATCTCGCGGTCAGGATTATCCATGCCCAACTCGTCCTGTAACACCTTCATCTGCTGGCGCAGGTAATAATCCCGCTGCTGCTGATCGAGGTCCGAGGAGGCTTTAGACTGAATCTCGCGTTTCAGTTCAAGCAACTGCACTTCCCGAAGCATGTATTCGAGCAGCAGATTAGCCTGTTGGTTTCCTTCGAGTGTTTCAAGAAGGCGTTGTTTGTCGGATACGTCGGCGTTGATGTTAGACGACAGGAAGTGGAGCAGAAATGTCGGACTTTCGATGTTGTCGAGCGCAATCCGGGCTTCCTGTGGTATCTCTGGATTAAGCCGTAAAATCTTATAGGCCGAATCTTTCAGTGACTGCAACAGGGCTTTTCCTTCCTTTTTATTGACGGCTGGAAACGAATCTTCGATCTGACGAACCTGCGCCGTCATGAAAGGCTCTTCCTGCTGGATTTGCTGGATTTCAAAACGTTTCTTTCCCTGAATGATAATCGTAATGTTACCATCAGGAAGCGTAATCATTTTGATGATATAAGCCACTGTACCATATCGATACAGATCATCGACCGTTGGTTCGTCTTTTTGTTGATTCAACTGCGCAACTACGCCGATAATCCGATTGCCTTTGTACGCTTTTTTTACCAGCCGAATGGATTTCGCTCTACCTACCGTAACCGGAATAACCATACCTGGAAACAATACAGTATTACGAACCGGCAGAATAGGCAGGTTCGGCGGAAGCTCGTAGTCATCATCCAACCCTTCCGGCGAGCCAAGTGGCACAATTTCTAAATTGTCCGAATCAAAATCGGCCAGCAGTAAACGGGTAGCTAAATCTTTTTCTGAAATCATATGTGAACTGTCAAACTGACAGCTTTCATTACGTGGTAGGTGTCTTTACCTTGTGGAAAGATAAGGTTATGAGCAAGTTGCAAGAGCCGTGCCATATATTGACCGCTGACCCAAAAAGGGGTCACACACCTTAACAACAAAAGTAACCAAATAGGACCGCCACTAATCAATAAATTTATTATTCAGAACGAAACATCCTGAACGGGCTGGTTTTTGCGGAAAACAAATGTTTTTTTCTGGCCCTGATACTGAACATTGACCATATTGACCTGGTCATCGAACATTTCCATCAGTACATTTTGCTTTAGCAGCCCTCCTTTAAAGGGTTCACTATAAGGCATTTCCAGATAAATCCAGTTGGCGTCAGCTTCTACCTCATGACCTACGTAGGTTATAGGTTTAGTTTGCTTCTGTGGATTTACGTAAGCAAAATGTGAACGAATGTATTTTTCGATTAGTGGTTCGTTTTTATCGTGCGGCTGACCGGGCGAACCATCTAAATGCACTTTGGTGTTTGCCTCCTGGGATAACGCTTTTTCAAAGTCGTCCGTGAAAATACGGATACTGATCTCAAATGCGCGCTCCTTGGGGTTGTACTGCATTTGCGTAACACTGGCATGAAAATCATGTTTCGCTCCGCTATTCAGGACAAGAGGCCGACTACCTGACAGGCAACCGGCCACTAGTATCATCAAGGCTATTACTGACTTACGCGATTTCACTGCTTAGAAAACAGCTTTAAATACATCATTGAAAATAGCGAAGGCCATTAGCCCGAGCAGGATAACCATACCAACTCGCTGAGCTGCTTCCAGGAATCGATCCGATGGTTTTCTACCTGATATGATTTCGTACCCTAAAATGGTCGCGTGACCACCATCGAGCGCCGGGATCGGTAGTGCGTTCATAAACGCCAGTGCCATAGAAAGCAATCCTGTGACGGTCCAGAAGCGATCCCAAACCCAGATACCACCAAACAGATTTTGTGCGATACCGATCGGGCCACTTAGTGCTTTGGAGGGAGAAACTTCACCCCGGAAGATTTTACCAAACCCTTTGATGTTGTCGAACACAACCTGAAAAGCCTTTTGTGTACCAATCGAAAGAGCTTGCCCAAATGTGTATTCTTCTTTCGTCAACGGAAGCAACAGCTTTGGGTAGAAACCAATAGTCCCATCGGCGGTTGTTGTCATGTTGAGGGTAAGCGCCTGACCGTTGCGGTTGATACCAAGGGTAAGCGGTTTGCTTTTGAGCGGCTTCACCACCTCGGTAAACTCGTGATAGAACCGAATTGGTTTGCCGTTAGCGCTCGTGATAACATCCCCTTTCTTTAAGCCTGCTTTCGTCGCTGGCTGGCCAGGAACCAACTCGTCAACTTTGAACGGCTCGATAGGCTCAATGAATTGCCCGGCAGCTTTTTTGTCGGCTAGCTTATCAACAAAATTGTTGGGAATGTAAATGTCTTCCAGCTTACCGTTGCGTTCGATCGTGTAGGAGCTATTGTCGCCCAGAAACACGTCCGAGCTACGGATCTCGTTAAAATCGTTAATTGGCTTACCGTTTACTTTAACAATTTTGTCGCCTGTCTGCAAGCCAATACCTTTTGCCAGATCGTACGCTACAATACCGTATTTAGCGTCTTTCATGGCCAGGTACGTATTGCCATTTTTGTACGTAAGGATCACGAAAATCAGGATACCGACAATTACGTTAACGATGATACCGCCGAGCATGACGATAAGGCGCTGCCAGGCTGGTTTGGCCCGGAATTCGTACGGCTGAGGTTCGGTGTTCGTATGCGTCGTATCGAGCGATTCGTCGATCATGCCCGATATTTTCACGAAGCCACCGAGTGGAACGGCACCAACGCCATATTCGGTTTCACCCCGTTTGATGCTCCAGATTTTGGGTGGGAAGCCGATAAAATATTGTTCCACCCGCATGCCAAAGGCTTTTGCCGCCAGCAGGTGTCCTAACTCGTGCAATCCTACTAAGATAGACAGGCCCAATATGAGCTGTCCGGCCATAACTAATATTTCCATCTACTCTTAACTGTGAATTTCGCTGATTGAATGAATGCCGGTATTACTCAAGTGGCTTAATGATCGTTATAAACGAAGCACAACTATACGTCAAAGGTAATAATCCGTGTGAATAGAAACGTTAACCGGTGTGTATACTGTACAAACACCTAAACGAAACTTTTAATTCGCTCGGACGCTAATCGACGGGCTTCGTCATCTGTACGGACGTAATCCTCATAAGTCGGGTTCTGTACGAACGTTGTTTTGGTTAGGCACGACTCGATAATCTCCGAAATTTCCAGAAAACCGACCTGGTCATGCAAGAAGGCATCGACGGCTACTTCGTTGGCCGCGTTGATGATACACGGCGCATTTCCGCCTTGTTTGAGAGCATCAAAGGCAAGTTGCAAATTGCGGAACGTTTTAACGTCAGGCTTCTCGAACGTCAATGACGGGTAGTCCAGAAAGTTGAAGCGCGGAAAATCGGACGGAAGTCGGTTCGGATAGCCGAGGGCGAATTGAATCGGTAGTCGCATATCGGGTAAGCCCATCTGCGCTTTCAGGCTACCATCTTCAAACTGAACCAGCGAGTGAATAATGCTCTGAGGATGTACAATCACATCAATCTGATCGGGAGTTAGTCCGAACAGCCACTTGGCTTCGATTACTTCCAGCCCTTTGTTCATCAGGGTAGCGGAGTCGATCGTAATTTTAGCGCCCATAGTCCAGTTGGGGTGCTTAAGCGCCTGTGCTTTCGTGACCGTCGATAAAAACTCGGACGATTTTCCCCGGAAGGGGCCGCCCGAAGCCGTCAGGATAATTTTCTCGATGGGGTTATGAAACTCCCCGACAAGGCACTGGAAGATAGCCGAATGTTCTGAATCGACCGGATAGATGTTGACGCCTTTTTGGGCCGCCAGCTTGGTAATCAGTTCGCCCGCAACAACCAAGGTTTCTTTATTGGCCAGTGCAATCGACTTCCCCGCTTCAATCGCCTTGATGGTCGGTAACAAACCTGCGTAACCAACCATAGCGGTCAGGACCATATCGATTGTATCCATCTGTACGACCGAAGCAATGGATTTAGCGCCAGCGTAGACCTTGATACCAAGCGGGTCTAGTGCGCTGAAGACCTGATCGTATTTGGCCTCGTTGCAGATAACCACAACATTAGGATTTAGGTCGGCAGCCTGCTGAATCAGCAGTTCGGCGTTGTTGTTGGTCGTTAGCACCTCAACGGCAAACTGGTCGGGATGGGCCTTGACCACTTCAATTGCCTGTGTCCCAATAGAACCAGTCGAGCCGAGAATAGCGATATGGCGTTTTTTTATATCAGTCATGTAGTTTTCAACAGATCAAAATTGACTTTTACGTCTAACTCTTCTTCAATAGCGCGGATAAAGTAAACGCCCTCGGGATAAGTAACTAGCAATTCATCAATATACTGCTGTGCTGATTGACGCAAGTTACCAATCTGTTGCTTTTTTGATTGAACATACCGTTTGCGTTGATCTGCCAGGCGGGCATTGTCTAAATCGAGTAGTCGAATAAGATTTTGGGCTGCTACATCATTGGGATCAGCGGCAACATAGTGGCCGCCAGCGAAGTACAAAATTCGTTGTTCTAAGTCTTCAGCAGTTGGATGAAGTATAGGTTGATAGTCTGCCCATTTTCTAGACTTTTTAGTATTCCATAGGCTTTTTACTAAAAACCAATTCGTATAACTATCTTCATTTGTGCCTTTTAGCGTCGGATTGAAGTGTTCAATGTGTGCGTCATCTGATGGACCAAGATATGTCTCCGTATAAGCACAAAGCGTATGCTGTTCATCAGCTAATAACTGCCTTAGCAAGTCATTCTCCCCAGCTTTAAACTTCACCTTACGTTTAATTACCTCCGAATCGGCGTCTTTTTTAACTCGTCGCATGCCGATTAAAATTTATACTGATCACCTAATTTAGCCTGCTCAACAATCAATTCTTTTTGGCGAACAGGGTCCTTCTCGTTTCTAATTTCTACAAATAAATTCCTATATCGCTTATAAGCGTCTAAGCCTGGCTTTAGCATCAATTCCTCTAAGCCAAAATCTTCACTTAGTATATCGTTGGGATCATCACCTTCTGGAGCAATTCCGTTGTGAAACTTCACTTCTCCGTTTTCGTCAAAGTATAAAATGAAGCGTTCACAAGGCTCGAAAGCGGAAGCAATAATTGGTGAGTGAGTGGCGAAGAAGAACTGAGCTTCAGGAGCAAGTGACGTATAATAATCAATTAGACCTCGCTGAACGTCAGGAAATAAGGAACGTTCAGGTTCATCGAAAAGAATAACTCCTTGATGAATTTGACTCTTATAAATTGGGATCGCTGTTGCTAAAAGCTGCTTTGTACCAGTGCTTAAAGTGTCGTAGGTTAAAGATACCCCGTTTTGTGTTTTTATAACTATTGGCGCTTCTGTACCTTCTATGTCTACTTCCAGATGAAAGTTTTTCAGGATTGGATTAAGGCAGTTATTAGCTATATCTATTTTTGGATTAGGATTCTCTTCCTGCCATTTACTTAGTTTCTCTGCCAAACGATTTGGTGAAAAGCTGCCATTCCTCTGAATTAAATCAATTGCTATTCTCTTCAAACTATCATCGTATCTATCTATATCGCTAAGTAGGTAATTCCACAAGTAACGACTTCCCACAGACTGTAAAGCCATCACTTTTGAGTTTGTCAATTTAGTAATTGTTTCCTCTCTTTTTTCATTAGCTAGAAGGATCTCATTACTATTTGCAATGTATGGCTTATTGCCAAAATCACTTTCGTTTCTATTAGCTGTTAAACTATAAGCGTGATTAATAGCCGAGTCATCAACATACACACATAGTTTACTGGTTACTCCAATCTCATTTTCTACCTGTGACTTTAATAGCCACTCTACGCTGCTATTGATAACTGATAAGTCTTTAAAAAGGCTATCTTCATAGTTTTTAAAGCTTTCATTATCAAATCGAATAGATTTTCCGCTGGCATCAGCTGTCACTGATACTTTGTTGAAAATTATGTAAGGATCTATAGAGTTTGGCCTACCGAGTTGTCTCTTTTTGTAGAGTTGATATCCATCATCACTGATCACAAAGAAGTTCCAAATAATATTCAATAGGGTCGTCTTGCCAGTTCCGCTTTGGCCGATAAAGCACACTTTCTCCAACGGCTGACCTGCTTTAGGGTGGTTAGCCGGATACGTGAAATCAAACTTTATATTTTTGAACTGACGGTATTCATCAATGTTGATTCCGGTTATTTTCATCGTCTAAACCGTTTTCGGGATTTCCAGTAATCCATCGGCAATTTTTCGGTCGTTGGCCAGACGAGGTACTTTGTTCTGACCACCTAGCTTACCCTGCGACTTCATGTAACGCTGAAAAGCTCCGCGTGGTAAGCTGGTCAACTTCAGTGGTTGTAAGATAGAGCCTGTAATCAGATCGTCGTAATATACGTTTAAACCAATCAGTCGGTTGTCAATATCGCGGGCAAATGAAGCTAGATCGTTAGGGGGCGTAGCAAATTCAATTAGCCACTCATGGTACGGTAAACCTTCCGAAGGACTTACCATCGGAGCGACGGTAAATTCGACGACTTCCGTTTCGGGATGGCGCTGCATGGCGTACTGGAGCGCTTTCTCTACTTCTTCGCCAATGACGTGTTCGCCAAAGGCCGAAATAAAGTGCTTGATGCGTCCCGTTACCAGTAGCCGGTAAGGCTCCCGCGAAACAAACTTGACCGTGTCGCCTAGCGAATAGCCCCACAGCCCGGCGTTGTTGTTGATAATGACCGCGTAGTTTTTTCCCAGCTCCACTTCTTCGATGGTTAGTCGGCGCGGGTTTTCCGTAAAGAACTCGTCAGCGGCAATAAATTCATAAAAGATACCGCTGTCTAGCAACATCAACAGACCCTCTTCGGTCTGCGTATCCTGAAACGCAATGAAGCCTTCCGAGGCTGGGTATGTTTCGATGGAGTCGATCCGCTTGCCGATGCTTTCGTACAGCTTCGCGCGATACGGCTCGAAGTTAACACCACCGTACACGAACAGCGAGAAATCGGGAAACACGTCCTTAATCAATTTACCCGTGCGTTCCTGGATTCGGTCGAAATACATCTGCACCCAGGGGGGGATTCCCGAGATCAGCGACATCGGCTGATCGATTGTTTCATCGATGATCCGCTCAAGCTTCGTCTCCCAGTCTTCAATGGTGTTTGTTTCGTAGCTGGGCAACTGGTTCGTGCGCAGGTAAGCTGGAACATGGTGATTCGCGATGCCCGACAATCGACCAATGTTGATACCCGCTTTTTGAGTAAGTTCAGGACTGCCCGAAAGAAAAATAAGCTTCTTATCCAGAAAACCACTGTTGCCCGTTTGGTGAACGTAATTCAGCAGTGCGTCACGAGCTGAGTTGATGTGGTTTGGAATGGAGTCATGGGTAATGGGAATATACTTCGTGCCGGAGGTTGTACCGGACGTTTTGGCAAAATAAAGCGGCTTGCCTTTCCAGAGGACATCCGACGTACCGGCTAGGATCTGGTCGATATACGGTCTAAGATCTTCATAATCGCGGACGGGTACAGCCTGCCGAAAGTCTTCGACCGTTTGGATATCCCGGAAGTGATGAATTCGGCCAAACACCGTGTTTCGACCGCCTTCGAGCAACTGCTGTAACCAGCGCTGCTGGGCTTCGGCGGGTCTGTACATCCACGCCTGTTGCCGCTCTACCACCCATTTAGCCAGTGGCTTACTTACGACTGAACGAATTCCCATAAGGACACAAAGTTACGAAAACAGTTGGCAGTCTGCTGTACATACACACAATTGATGCAGGTCAGAGAAGTGTGTATGTTTCTAAATTTACTTTGTTGTAAACAGACGCCTATAAACTGCTAACTATTCTGATTGTCATATAAAAAATACAATAATGCTTTTAACGACTAGGCTTGTTTGTCTTGAATAATCCATATTTTTGCAGACCTTTTAAAACACTACTTGTAAAAAGGCGCAACAAATAACCTGGAATGGGACTTTTCAATTTTTTAACCAGCGACATTGCTATTGACCTGGGCACGGCGAATACCTTGATTATTCACAAGGATCGGATTGTGGTGGATGAGCCTTCGATTATTGCAATGGACAAAGCCAGTGGGAAAGTGCTGGCTATTGGCCACAAGGCCATGCAAATGCACGAAAAGACCAATGAAAATATTAAGACTATCCGTCCGTTGAAAGACGGCGTGATTGCTGACTTTACAGCCGCCGAGTTGATGATTCGGGGTATGATCAAAATGATCGATACCGGCAGTAAGCTTTTCTCTCCTTCTCACCGGATGGTGATCTGTATTCCATCAGGCATTACGGAGGTTGAGAAGCGGGCCGTTAAAGATTCTGCTGAGCATGCCGGGGCCAAGGAAGTATACATGGTGCATGAGCCAATTGCCGCTGCTATCGGTATCGGTATTGACATTACGCAGCCGAACGGAACGATGATCGTTGACATCGGTGGGGGCACTACCGAAATTGCCGTAATCGCGCTGTCGGGTATCGTCTGCGAACAGTCTATCCGTATTGCGGGCGACGTGTTCACGCGTGACATTGTCGACTACATGCGCCGGGAACACAACCTGCTTATTGGAGAACGCTCGGCGGAGCAGATCAAGATGGAAGTTGGCTCGGCACTGCCCGAACTCGACAACCCGCCGGCTGACTACGAAATTCGCGGTCGTGACCTGATGACGGGTATTCCCAAAGAAATCAAGGTTACGTATAGCGAGATTGCCTACGCGCTCGATAAATCGATTTCGAAAATTGAAGAGGCTACCATGAAGGCGCTGGAAATTTCGCCACCGGAGCTTTCGGCGGATATTTACACGAATGGTATTCACCTGACCGGGGGCGGTGCGCTGCTGCACGGACTTGATAAGCGCCTGGGTGCAAAAACCAAGCTGCCTATTCACGTGGCCGATGATCCGCTCAAAGCCGTTGTAAAAGGCACGGGCGAAGTAATTAAGAATTTGGATATGTACCGGTCGGTACTGATTAGTTAAGCTTTGTTTTGTAGCCTGGACCGCTGGTTTGGGTAACCGAAGGGTAGCTTGTGGCGGAGAATTTCGCGGGCAATGCAGGCTTCGGTTATCTGAATCAGCGGTTCAGGCTACTTGCTTTCGCTACTCTATGGGCGAGTTAGTCGATTTTTTTGTTCGAAGCCGAAACTTCATTTTGTTTGTGCTATTGGAAGTACTTTGCTTCTATTTTATCATCAACACAAGCAATTACTGGAGCGCAACGTATTTCAACACCTCGAACCGATACGCGGCAAAGGTGTTGGCGTGGTCGAATGCGGCCAACGAGTACACACGATTGCGGCAGGTTAACGCCGATTTGGCTATGGAAAACCAGCGGCTCAATACCCGCCTGACCCGGTTACTCCAGAGCAAACCCGCTGCCCCTGCTGAATACCAAGCTGATTCAGCCTTTGCCGACCGATTCAAATACACCGTAGCGAAGGTGGTTGACAACACCACGCAATTCGCCAACAACTATATCACGATCGACAAGGGAACCGACGACGGTATTCGTCCGGGGATGGGTGTGCTTTCACCAACAGGAATAGTCGGCAAGGTGAAAGTGTGTAACCGTCATTTTTCGGTCGTTACGTCCATCCTGCATTCCGAGTATCTAGTTTCCTCGCGACTGACGAAAGCTGGTGATGTTGGAACCGCTAAATGGGATGGCGTCGATCCGCACCTGATCAAGCTCAATGACATTTCGCTGACGAAAACGGTTAATAAGGGTGACTCTGCGGTTACTTCCGAATACAACACAACGTTTCCTCCGGGGATTCTGGTGGGGCGCGTTCGGTCGGTTGGTGTGCAACCAAACAAGACATTCCACGATATAACGCTTCTGTTGTCAACAAACTTTAGTAACCTCTCCTTTGTGTATGTGGTCGAAAATCGGTTGCAGCAGGAGCAGGATCAGTTGGAAAAACAAGTCGAAACGGAAAAATGAGTTTTCAGTTGACGGGCAAATCAATATGCCTCAGAATCTGAAAGCAGAAAACGGTTAATTAGAGTGACTTTACGCGAGATCCTGTCCGCTGTCTTTTTGTTTTTGTTGTACCTGGTATTGCAGATCCTGCTGGTGCGGAATCTGGTGCTGTTCGATTACGCATTCTGTTTTGTTTACATCGCCTGCGTGCTGCTGCTGCCAAACGAAACCAGCCTGACCTGGCTATTGCTGATTGGCTTCGTCACCGGTATTATTGTCGATACGTTTTACAACACGCTGGGTATGCACGCAGCGGCTACAGTGCTTATGGCCTATTGCCGTCCATTGATTGTCCGTTCGCAGATTGACGTACCCGGTCTGGAACACCGAATTGAATTCTCGTTAAAAGAACTGGGGGCGGGCGCTTTTTTTCGGTATGTGTTTATTCTGGCACTTATTCATCATACCGCGCTGTTCTTCATTGAAGCGAGCAGCCTGTCATTGCTTATTCCAACGATAATCCGGGTTATTGCCAGTACGCTGTTCACGACGGTGAGCATTGTGCTGATCCAGTTTTTTACAAGAAACTAGCGTACCGAAATGGCAGAAACACTTTTCATTCCGCAAACAGCCGACCGTAAAGCCGTCTACGAAAGCTTAGTACCACAAATAGCCGCCTTGATTGAAGGCGAACCAGACCTGATCGCTAACCTGGCCAATATTGCCGCTGCCCTCAAAGAAGCGTTCGGCTTTTTCTGGGTTGGCTTCTACCTCAGTAAAGACAACCAGCTTGTGCTCGGACCTTTTCAGGGACCAATTGCCTGCACGCGCATTGCATTCGATAAAGGCGTTTGCGGAGCCGCCTACACCCGGCGGGAGACGATTTTAGTACCCGACGTTGACCAGTTTCCAGGGCATATTGCTTGCAGTTCGGCGTCTAAATCCGAAGTTGTTGTCCCGATCGTCAACCGTACGGGCGAGGTGATTATGGTCCTGGATGTAGACAGTGATCAGCTTAATGACTTTACGGAGGTCGATGTGCAGGGGTTAGAGCAAATTGCCGCTTTGATTACCGCTTTGTGAGCTAACGACTAGAACTAAATAGGTGCAACAATGGGTCAACTCGTTTTGAAACGAGTTGACCCATTGTTTTATATAGAAAGACAGAATCGAATTAAACGCTCGCAAACAGCGCCTTGGGCTTGCAGTAAAGTTTAGGCGTTGTATCCTTTTGCTAGTGATGGCGCGGGTATGTCCTCGTCAAAAAGCACACCCGATAAACCACAGCGGTTTGCCTGGAATGATGGAAGACCATGAACAAACTGATTTTAGTACAGGCAAATGCATCGCAACCGTCTGACTGGGCGCTGTTTTTTGGTCATTTCCACCCGCTTATTGTTCACCTCCCCATTGGCTTTTTGCTTATCGCAGGTCTGCTCGAACTGGACCGGTTAATCCGCCGTAATTCGGTCAGCACACATACCATCACGCTTATTCTGTTCTGGTCGGCGGTCAGCGCGACCTTAGCCTGTGTGTTTGGTTATTTGTTATCGCTGGGGGGCGGGTATGATGCCGCGACCCTGACCAGCCATCAATGGCAAGGGATCGGCGTCGCAGTGTTTGCGTGGATTGCCTGGGCGGTCAAGTGGGAAAATTTGGGTCGTATCATTCCCTTCGCGCAACTGATGTACCTGCCTGCGCTTGGAGTAGCACTGTTGTTTCTATTGTCCGCTGGTCATCAGGGTGGCAACCTGACGCACGGGTCGGACTACCTGACCCAGTACGCGCCTGAACCCATTCGAACGCTGGCGGGCTTACCACCGAAGCAAAACGAAATCAAAATTGAGCCAATCTCCGACGTGAATCAGGCGCTGGTGTATCAGCAGATCGTTAACCCGATTTTGCAGACGCGCTGCGTTCAGTGTCACAATGCCGACAAAGCCAAGGCTGGCCTACGCCTTGATAACCCCGCTATGATCAAGAAAGGCTATGAAGATGGTCCGGTTTTCGTCGCGGGGAACAGCAAGGGTAGCGAACTGACGAAAGTTTGTCTGCTGCCCGAAACCGACGACAACCACATGCCGCCGAAAGGGAAGCCGCAACTGACGGATAGCCAGATCGCGCTGCTGACCTGGTGGATTGATCAGGGCGCTTCGTTTGACAAGAAAGTAGCGGACCTCGCTGTTAATGACGCGATTCGTCCGGTGTTAGCTGGATTGGCGAAGGGTAGTTCAGAAAAGGAATCGTCGGAGAAGCAGGTTGCGTTAGCGGGACCTTCACCCGAATCGCCGGTGCTGACCATGACGGTTCCGGCGGCTGATCCGAAAGCTGTAGACGAACTCAAAAAAACGGGTCTGTTGGTACTACCGCTTTCCAAAGAGCACAATCAATTGGAGGTTAGTGCCGTTAATGCGCGGAGTTTTAGTGATGCACAAGCGGCTTTGCTGCCTGCACTGCGTGAACAGATCGTATGGTTGAAGGTAAGTGATACTGAGGTGACCGATGCGGCATTAACGCATATCGCTCAATTGAAAAACCTGCAAAAGCTTCACCTCGAACAAACCAAAGTGACCGATGCGGGGCTGAAACAACTGGCTGGATTAACCCATCTGGAGTACCTGAACCTGTACGGTACAGCCGTGACGGACGCTGGTCTCAACGAATTGACAAAGTTGAAAAATCTAAAGACCGTTTACCTCTGGCAAACCAAAGTAACACCGCAGGGGCTGGCTTCTCTGAAGAAAACGATGCCGAACCTGGAAGTGATTGGGGGCAGCGACGACCAGTCGATTGCCAAAGCGACCGCTACGGATCAGGAAGAACCGAAGAAGAATTGATTGCTACGGCGCTTACCAGGCAATGGCGAAAACAGTCCAGCCATCGGACTCGGTTTGCAGCGAGAAGGTGAAGCCATGGTTCAGCAGAATCTCCCGCGTAAGCGTTAGACCAATGCCCTGTCCGGTAGGCCGCGTACTGAAAAAAGGGTTGAACAGTTTGGCGGCTATCTCGTCGGAAATTGGTGCGCCATTGTTGCGAACAAGCAGTTGACGCGCTTTGACCTGTACTTCTACTATTTGTCCTGCCTTGCAGGCTTCAATGGCGTTTTTGATAATATTGACCAGCACCTGCTCGAGCTGACCAACATCCATTGGCTGCGTAACCGGTGTAGTTGAACTTATCAGCGTAAGTGTTACGTGCTGCGCTTCCGCCTGCGGCTGCATAAGCCGAACAACATTACGAGCCAGTTCGGTTACGTCGCCGGGCAGAAGGTGGGGCGTTGGCAGCCTGACCACATCCGCAAAGCGACGCATAAACCGATTCAATCGCTCGTTACGGTCAATCGCAACCTGAACCGCGCTTCGTAGGTCGGGGTCCGGCAGTTCGGATTCGGCTATGTTCAGAATCGAATTGACGGCACCGATGGAGTTATTCACTTCATGCGCCATCATACGGATAACTTTACTGTAGGCATTTTTCTCGGTAGCCAGAATCTCGGGGGTGAGTTCTTCAATGATCAGGAATGAACGGCGGAAACCACGGTCGACAAAATTGGACCGAAGCACTTTGTAGGTTTCGATACCGTTAGGCTTCATGATGCGCGAATCGCCGTCAACCAAATCAGCAATGTGGGCGAGCAGGGAATAACCCAAATCGGCCAACTGCTTTCCGATCACGTCATTGGGGTGTACACTCAGCAGCTGGCAAGCCCTCGGATTGATGGACGCGATACGGTCGTCGAAATCAAAGACCAGGATGGCAATGGGGGCAGCCTCGATGAGTTTATCCAGGAAAAACTGTTGTTCAGCCTGCCGGGTGCGTTCCTGCCGAAGCTGATCGATCATGAGGTTATACACCGTAATCAACTCATCGACTTCTCGGTTGCCCGTTTGGACAAATTTGATGGAAAAATCTTTGTCGCGGATGGCTTCAATACCCGATGTGATGAACTCGGCAGGTTGCTGAAACGCCCGGTAAATACGTACCGCAACGTAGGCCGAGATAAGAATCAACACTTCCGACGCAATGAACAACGCTTTATTCTCCCGCAAGATCCAACCCATCAGGGCCAGCAGCACAAGGTGAACAGCCGTGATGTAAATCAGGTAACGAGTGCGTAGCGGTAAGTTCATTCCTCGGTTGTGTAGGGAATGCCAAATTTCTCTAATCGCCGGTAGAGTGCAAAACGAGTGATCCCCAGCGCTCGGGCCACTCGGGTCACCCGGTTATTGTGAAACACCATCGCCTGCTGAATCATCTGGTATTCCATCTCTTCGAGTGTCATCGTGCCTGTCTGCGGCAAAACGGTGGGGACTGTCTTTGTTTGAGCCTGGCTAAGATTCTGTTCAAAATCAGCCACCGTCAGTTTATCGCTATGCGCTAGCAGCACCGTGCGCTCGACCACGTTTTTCAACTGACGAATGTTGCCCGGTAACGCCAGCGTTGATAGCCAGTTCATGGCTTCCTTTCCTATGTGAAGACCAGGACGCCCATACAGTGTTTTCAGGTTGTTGACAAAGTACGTCGCCAGCCGGGGGATGTCGTTGGGCCGTTCGCGCAGTGCCGGTAAGCGGACCGTAATGAGATTGATCCGGTACAGTAAATCTTCGCGAAATAAGCCCTTAGCGACCATCTCGTCCAGATTCCGGTTTGTGGCGCAGATAACGCGTACATCGACCGTCCGGCTCTTGCTGCTGCCCAGCGGCTCAAAAGTCCGGTCCTGTAACACCCGAAGCAGTTTTACCTGACTGGCCGGATCAAGATCACCAATTTCGTCCAGGAAGATACTGCCTTTATTTGCCAACTCAAACCGTCCGATCCGGTCGGTGCGGGCGTCGGTGAAAGCCCCCCGGACATGTCCGAACAATTCACTTTCAAACAACGTAGAGGAGATGCCCCCCAGATTCACTTTGACAAAGGGCTGCCGCTTGCGTCGGCTGTTCTGGTGAATGGCTTCCGCGATCAGTTCCTTGCCCGTGCCGCTCTCACCCGTAATCAGTACCGGGGCATCGGTAGGAGCCACCCGCCCAATTGTTTTTAGCACATTGAGCAGAGTGGCGTCTTCACCGACGATGTTATCAAACGAAAACTGTTCGTCAAGACGTTGGCGGTCGGGTGATACCAGGTCCGGTTTCGCCAGATTCAATGCGGTACGAACCGACTGAACAAGGTACTCATTTTGCCAGGGCTTGGTAATAAAATCTTGGGCACCGGCTTTCATTCCTTCCACGGCCAGATCGATGCTGCCCCAACCCGTAATCAGAATGACCGGCACATCGGGCAGCCGTTCCCGAATCCGACGCAACAGCCGTAGCCCATCATCACCGGACGTATCTACCGAAAAATTCATGTCCAGCAGAATCAGCTCCGGTGTTTCTTCGCCTAAAATTTCGAAGGTCTCGAAGGGGCCGTCGGCAATACGCACGGCAAATCCTTCTTTCCTGAACAGCAGGGAAAGCGACGTTTGAACCGCTATATCGTCGTCAATAATCAGAAGCATGAGCTCAAGGCAAAAATAGCCTTATAAAGTTTGAAAACTCTACAAGGCTCGTGCAACTATTCCTCGTGAAGGGCCGTCGCTGGTTGAATGAGGGCGGCCTGTCGGCTGGGAAATAGAGCGCATAGGGTAACAATTCCGTAGATGATGAGTACTGCAATGCCAATAGCTGTCATGTACGTCCCCGATGCTAAATCGAAAACGTTCAGCAACGGAAACTGAACGGCAAAAAGTAGCCCGATCAGCATGGCGAATGTCGCCAGTACCCAGATTTCACCGATAAACTGGGTCGAGATACCGCTGCCTGTCGCCCCGATCGCCCGACGCAATCCGATTTCGCCCCGACGTTTGGCAATACTTAGATTTAGTACGCCGAACAAGCCAAGCGCTACATTGATCAGCAGAAAACCCGACACAATGGCGGCTATGATAACCGGGACCAATACCAGATTATGTTGGTTTTTTCGGGAGTCGGTCAGGTAGTTGACTTCCACGCTCCATCCTTTTACCATCGTTGCAATATTCTTTACCACGTTGGCTTCGAAGACCGCATCCGTTCCGGGCTTTACTTTGATGAGTACGATGTTGGACCAGGAATTCTTGGCTTCCATTAGCTCAAAAACGGCAGGTTTATTCGTCATGAATTCCCCCTTTGCCTTGAAATTGTCCATAACGCCAACTACTCTGAACTTGTCGCTAACTATTTTTCCTAGGGCGTTTTCGTTACCGAAGAGTTCTTCTTTGGCTTTCTCGTTGATAACCATTGGTCGATATTTACCGACGCTGTCAGCATTACGATACCATTTGCCGTCCGTTACGGAGATGCCAAGCGTTTGGGCGAAATTCTCGTCCGTTACGTAACGGTCAGACACTACGTTCCGCTTGTTGTATTCAACGCCGTCGTTCATCTGGTTTGCCGAAAACGGAAAGTTGCTGCTCATGCGCGAAACCGATTCTACTTCTGGATACGTTTTCAGTTGCTGTACAATCCGCCCCAGTTTATTGGCCACTTCCGTTGTATCCTGGTTGTTGTTCAGGTCGATGGCCCACACGTTTTCGTAGGCAAACCCCAGCGGCTCCCGGTAATTCCCGACATTCACCACAATGAGGGTGGCCAGGCCAAACAAGACCATAAACGAAGCCCAGATCTCGACGATCAGCAGCGTATGGGCCTTTTTCTTATTCCAGATAAGTCTAAAGAGATGAGAGATCATAGTAGAAAGGGAAAAGGCGTAGGAATGAACGGGCGGAAACCGAAAGGCGATTTACGGTCACGGATTCATTCCATCGCTGTTTACGATTTTAAGGCGTCTGCGATCGATAAGCGGGACATGCGAAGGGCGGGCAATACACCCGATAGAAATCCGAAAATTAAACACACGAAGATGCTGATCAGGAACACGCTTAGGTTGATGGTTAGATCGGCGTAGGCAATCCAGCCACTGCTGTTGATAAAATAAATGATACCGGAGGTCAGCAATAGGGCAATAGCGCCCCCGATCAGCGTGATGAAAATATTTTCGACTATAAACTGCCAGACCAGCGTCTGAATGGGTGCACCGAAAGCTTTCCGGATGCCAATTTCCGACGCTCGTTCCATGATCCGACTGACGTTGACGTTAACCAGATTGAGAGCTGGTAATCCCAGCAGCATAAACAGAATGAAGGCAAGAGCCCCAAACAGAATGGCTTTGAGCCCAGGGCCACCGTCCAGAATTTGACCGATGAAATTGGCCGCGTACGGCTCTGATTTTACTTCCAGATAGGTATACTTATTGTCGTTTTCGACAATTGGTAACGGTATCTGATTGATGCGGTCCTGAAATTCATCGTTTATGGCCTTTAGATCTGATTTATTCTTGGCCAGCAAAATACTCATGAAACCGCCCCGCATATCGCTTCGCTGGTAGTTGCTCTTGGGAGCTGTGTACGGAAAATAAACGTCGGCGTACGTGATTGGGCGTGTAACGGGACTGCCTTTTACAACACCGATGACTTTGTAATGAATGTTTTCGATTTCAACGTCTTTGCCAACCGCCGATTCCGTCGCATCGGGAAAGTACTGTTTCCTGAAGTCGTCCGTAATAACCGCCACGTAATCCCCATTGGTAATGTTCTGCTCACTGTACGGTTTGCCTTCCAGAAAATCGAAGTCCATGACCCGCCAGAAATCGGCGTCGGTAAATTTGGTGTTCAGCTTGATGCGCTGCGAACCCACGTACGCATTAGAGCTATTGAAGGCGGAAAAGATACTGACCCGCTCGGGCGTTTTTAGCGTTTTAGCGTACTTGTTCAGAAACTGAAAACTCATCGGTCCCGAACTTCTTCCGCTTCGAGCCGAGTCGCGCTGAACCATCAACATGATGTAGAGCGAGCGGTCCCGGTTTGTCTCAGGATAATGACTGCTAAACAGATGATCCAGAAAGGAGGTTAGTACCATCAATACCGTGAGGGTCAGGCTGATACCAAAGAGCGTAATGAAAGTGTAGAACGGATGCCGAAGCAATACCTTCCAGGCGATTTTTATGTAGTTTATCAGCATGGCATTAAACCGTTTGAAGTACCGAATCGCCAACCATTGACCCATCGAAAAGCCGCACTAAACGATGCGTTTTCTTTGCCATCGATTCGTCGTGCGTAACCATCACAATCGTGCTGCCCTCAGCGTTGAGCTGTTGAAGAATCGCCATGATTTCGTTGCCCATCGCGCTGTCCAGATTGCCCGTCGGTTCATCGGCGAGAATAATATCGGGTCGGCCTACGATGGCTCGTGCAATCGCCACCCGCTGTTTCTGACCACCTGACAGTTGATTCGGGAAATGTTTCATGCGGTTGCTCAGACCAACGCGTTCGAGCGCCTGCTTCGCCATCTCCCGGCGCGATGCACCCGTTGTGTCACCTTTGCGGTAAAGTAGCGGAATCTCGACGTTATCGAGCACCGACAGGTCGTTGATCAGGTGGAAGCTTTGAAAAATAAAACCGATTTTCTGGTTCCGAAGCCGGGCCAGTTCTTTGTCCCGGTAATGGGTTACGGCCTGGCCGCCAATCTCCACACTGCCTTTGCTGGGTTCGTCGAGCAGGCCCATAAGGTTCATTAGCGTCGATTTGCCACAGCCGCTGGGTCCCATAATAGATAGGAATTCTCCGGTTCGGATGTCAAGGTTAATGTTTGTCAGCGCCAGCGTCTCGATGCTGCTGGTGCGGTACACTTTTTCGATGTTTTTGAGGGTAATCATGTCGATCGAGGGTGGTTAATACGTGATTTTATGATTCGTTTCAAAGTCGTACAACGTCAGCAGACGAAGTGAATAGAATGCCTGCCAGTAGTCGCGAAGCGCCAGAATGGCATCCCGGCGGGCACGGTCTTTATCCTGGATGGCAATACCCAGATCCGTAACGCTCAGGTTACTTAACTTAAACCGGTCCTGGGCAATCTGATAGCGATTCTGGGCGATCTGGTCGGCCTCGGCAGTGAGTTTGACCTGCTGGCGAAGCATGTCCAGCAGCGTTACCTGCGTGTAGATCTGCTGCTCGAATACGCGCTTGTTCTGCTCGACGGTCTGTACGATTAGCTGTTGGTTCGCCAGTGCGGTTTCTGTCCGGGCTTTGGCTCGTCCCCACGTCATGATGGGTAGTACAAAGCGAACTTCCAAAAACTCGCGGTCCTGCGGACGCACGTACACGTCGCTCGGTTGAGTACCCCGGTTCGACAAGCCGAATTCTGCGTTTAGCGTAGCATTCAGTCCATTTTCTTTTCTTGCCTTTTCCGTATCGCGTTCGGCTTCGAGCAATTGCCGACGGAAGCCAATCGACGCCGAGCGATTCGCAAACGCTTCGGTTAGTGCCTTGCTGATATCGACCGGAAATTCCGTTAGCTGAGTCGGTACAACCAGTTCGAAGGGCTGCGGTCGGCCTGAATTGGCGTCGTTTGTATTCAAATACGATCGTAGCTTTAGCGAGGCTACTTCTGCCGTCTGACGAGCCGATGCCAGATCTTTTTTGGCGTTCAATACGCTTAGTTGCAATTGAAGCAGATCGTTCTGCGAAATCTTGCCCAGGTCCAGCTTGTGAACGGCTATCTTGTAAAGCGTGTCATTGTTAGCGCGGTTGGTTTCGGCAATCTGAAGGTTTACCTGCGCAACCAGTAAGTCAAAATAGAGACTCGTCGCATCAACGGCAACCTGTTCCAGGGCTTCGATGTATTGCTGGTTACTTTCGGCGTAGCGCAATGGTTCGGTTCGGCGATCCCACTTCATCTGATTGAAGCGAAACAGCGGTTGCGTTAAGCCGATGGCAAAAGGAATACCGTTGTAAAGCGTCGTGTTGTTCAGAAAATTGTCGAACCGCTGAAGTTGCTGCTGGACGAAGATAGAGCCACCCGTCAAAGGAATGTTCTGGCTCAGGGACAGGTTCAGAATCGAGTTATTGTTCGAAACGGGTTGAAACGCAATCGTACCGTCGGGCTGAGTGACCTGCACAAACGAACGGGTAAAGCTGGGCAACGATCCATCAAGGCTCAACTGCGGTTTAAAATCGGACAGAAACGTTCGGTATTTCCAGTAGTTCGTTTTTCGCAGGGTAGCCGCCTGTTTACCGGCGATCGACTGGTCACGAGCCAGCTGAATAACGTCGTTCAGCGTAAACTTTTGTGCTTGCGTCGTGGATAGTTGCAGGATTAGAAGCATGGAGCAACCTACCACCCATTTCGTCAGTGAACCGATCCGTTGGCCTGCCTGACTAGTCGTCGTCTTCATCGTCAGGGCTTTTTAGGATCAATCGTGAGCTGTTCCAAATGCGCGAATTCGCTTAAATCGGTTAAAATAACCTGATCGCCGGGTTGCAAACCACTTTTGATCTCAACCCAATCGAAGTTGGACAAACCGACCTCTATTTCGCGACGCGTCGCCACGGTAGGGCTGGTCATCACGTAGATAAACTGCTTGCGTTTGCCTTTAAAGGCGGGGCCGTTGGCGACGCGAACGGATTTCGCCACGCGATTGGTGACGATAAAGACTTCTACTTTCTGATTAGGCCGGAGCGACGTGTGACGATTATCATCCAGATCAACTGCAAACTGGATAACGCCGTTCTGAACGGCTGGTTTGACCTGGACGATCTGACCGCGTATGGACGTTTCATTTATTTTTACAATGACCGGTAAGCCTGATTTTAGCTGTTCGGCATATACATCGGAGCAGGAACCTTCAACCCGGAAGCTGCCCAAATCGGCTAGCCGGGCCAGCATTTCGCCTTCGCTCACGGCTGAACCGATGTGCTCGTTTACCCACGTCAGCACGCCCGCCCGGTCGGTTAAAATATCCGCCTGTTTGAGCTTGTGCGCCAATACTTTCAGGTTGGTGGCTTCGATCTGCGCCTGTAATTCCGACTCTTTCAGGCTGGCGCTCATCGACTGACGATTGTAGGTCAAGTCATTCTCAAGCTGCCTCTTTTCCAGTTGAGCAATTTGCAACAGATTCTCCGCGCGGGTAACGTCTTCCGGCGTCTGGCCACCTACTTTCAGTAATCGTTTTGCATCGTTTAGTTCGGCTTTAAGTTTGTTGATAGACAGCGATTTGATCTGGTCGTTGACATCCGCATCGAATAAGTTCTTGTTTAACTTTAGCCGAAGTTGCTCGATGCTGTTTTGTTTTAATGCGAGTTGGTCAGCAATTTTTTCGTATTCAATCTGGGTCAGTGATTTGTCCAGTTCCAGGATGGGCTGACCTGGCCGGACGCGCGTTCCGGGCGTTAGCAGGACCCGACGGATACTGGCGCGGATGGGGCTGGTGATGATTTGCTCATAAGCAGGGATGACTTCTCCCGTAGCGGTGATGGTATTCTCCACAAAACCGGTCTGGGCAACTGCCGTCCTGATTTTGCTTGCTTCGACTGATGTGTTTAGCAGCGTCTTAAACCAGAGAATCCCAGCAATCAACCCAATACATAAGGCTGTGCCAATCAACCAGCTTTTTCGGCGGGTTTGGGCAACAAGTTCGGGTGCTAATTCACGGTCCATGATTGGTAAGTGTCGTTATGCACTATACTTTCCAAATGGCATGCCACGAATAAAATGTTGAAATTGAGGTGTTTATGGTTTTGTTGGGAACGAAATATGTGCGAAATCGCACAATCGGTGCGGTTGTGCACTAAGTAGCGAAGCCCAAGACGGAGCACGGAGTGATACAGGATACCTGTAATGGCTGGCAACGTTTCGTTCTTGTTAGGTGTTTCACTCTGGACGGGCGTTAAAATAGAACGGTAACCGGGTAAAATAGTACTGTTTGAAGGTTCGTGGAGTTCGTAAATTTGTAATTTAGCGTATACTCAACTTAACTGGTTGCATGCCAATTTGGTCCGACATACGGTTTCGACGTGTTTTACTTGGTACAACGGCCAGTCTGTTCACCATGTCCGTTTGGCTTACGGCTTGTCAAAAAGTGGTTGAGAAGCCTGCCGACGTTATTGCCGCCGAAGCCTTTTTGCCGGAAAAAGTCGATTATAACCTGCACGTCAAGCCAATTCTGTCCGATCGATGCTTTGCCTGTCACGGTCCCGACAAAGCCAAACAGCAGGCGGGGCTGCGACTCGACACGCCCGAAGGAGCTTATGAAGCGTTAGCCAAAAGCGGTCATACGGCTATCGTGCCGGGTAATCTGGCCAAAAGTGAATTTGCGCGTCGCATCATCACCACTGATCCGGACGAAGTGATGCCTACGCCCCAGTCGAATCTGACGCTCAGCGCGGAAGAAAAGGCAATATTGCTACGTTGGGTCGAACAGGGGGCTGAGTATAAGCAGCACTGGTCGCTGATTGCGCCGACCACGCCCGAAGTTCCCAAGGTCGGTGACGATAAATGGGTCAAGAACGACATTGATCGATTTGTTCTGGCTAAACTGAAAGCTAAGCAACTAAACCACGCACCCGAGGCCGATAAAACAACGCTTCTTCGTCGCGTAAGTCTGGACCTGACGGGCTTACCACCAACACCGGCCGAGATTGACGCGTTTCTGGCGGATAAGTCCCCGAATGCGTACGAGAAAGTAGTAAATCGGTTGCTCAACAGCCCGCACTACGGCGAACGGCAGGCGGCTGAGTGGCTCGACGTGGCCCGGTATGCCGATACGCACGGCTACCAGGACGACGGTTTGCGAACAGCGTGGCCTTACCGCGATTGGGTGATTCGGGCTTACAACCGCAATTTGTCGTTTGATCGGTTCGTCACCTGGCAGCTAGCCGGTGATTTACTGCCTAAGTCAAACCGGGATCAGCTCATTGCAACGGCTTTTAATCGCAATCACCAGCAAAGCCAGGAGGGTGGTATCGTTGATGAGGAATATCGCGTCGAATACGTAGCCGACCGGACCAATACGTTTGGGAAAGCCATGCTGGGCCTGACCGTCGAATGCGCCCGCTGTCACGATCATAAATACGATCCGATCAGTCAGAAGGATTACTTTTCCTTGTTTGCGTTTTTTAACAGCAACAATGAGCGCGGGCAGATTCCTTATAATGGCGAGGCCGCTCCGACCATTACGCTTACCAAGCCCGAGACCGAAGCAAAATTAAAGTTCATTCGCGAAAAGCTCAAGCCCATTGAGCAAAAGCTAAATCCCAATCGCCCGGATTACCAGCAACGGTTTACGCAATGGCTTGCCAACGATTCGCAGCAAAACCTATCGTCAACGGATTCGGGATTGTTGGCCCATTACACCTTCGACGAGGCCGACCGGGCCGATGTAAGCGCGTTTGTGAAAGCGCAGAACGAAGCGAAAAAGCTGGAGGATGCGAAGCGGAAAAAAGAAGAGGACGCCAAGTCGAAAACAAAGAAACCGGAGATTAAGAAGCCTGAACCGAAACCCGTTGCCAAGCGGAAAACGAAAGAAGAGCTTTGGAAAGATCCGCGCAATGCGTTTGCCAACTCGGTGAACGACACGATTCCGGCACGGCTGGGTGGCGATCCCGACAAGGTGCCTTACGCCGTTCCCGGACGGTTCGGTAAGGCGCGATTCCTGCCCGGAGATAGTTACATCGAACTACCCCGTGATTTTGGTGCTTTCGAACAGAATCAGCCGTTTTCGGTGAGTAGCTGGTTTAATCTGGCTAAACCAAACATGGCCCTTACGCTTTTGGGGCGCACAACCGGACCGATGGACGGGCAGCGCGGCTACCAACTTGATCTTCTGGCCGACGGTCGATTGAAACTCACGTTCAACCACGTCTGGCCTGCGAATGCCATTGACATCGAATCAGTCGATAAAGTACCCGCTCACCAGTGGTTTCAGGTCGCGTTTACCTACAATGGCATGGGACGCGCCAACGGGCTGACGCTGTACCTGAACGGTAAGCCTATGCGGACTAAAGTGGTTACCGACAACTTGGTTCACAGCATGGTGTACGGCAAGGATAAAACGCATTGGGCGCAACACGCGTTTTACGTGGGTCGGATGCACGACAATTTCTACAAAGACTTTGCTGTTGACGAATTGCGCATCTACGACCGTTGCCTGACGGCATTGGAAATGCCTAAACTGGCCGGACAGTTGGATGCGCTCAACGCGGCTCTGCAAACGCCCGCGTCTAAACGTACGCCCGCGCAACGAGCGGGTTTGTATACGTACTACGTGACAACGCAGGACCCGATCTATCGCGATGAGTACGCTAAAGCCATGACCTTACGGGGTGAGCAACTCATGCTTTACACCAATTCTGATCAGGTCATGGTGATGCAGGAGCGACCAACTCCCCGCGAAACGCGTTTGCTGAAGCGTGGCGCTTACGATGCACCAGGTGAAGTTGTTAAACCTGCTGTGCTGCACAGTTTGAGCCCAATCCCAGACGATCTTCCTAAAAACCGGCTTGGTTTGGCAAAATGGTTGCTGTTGTCCGACAATCCGTTGTTTAGTCGGGTGATGGTTAATCGGGTGTGGCAACAATATTTCGGGCAGGGATTAGCCAAAAACAGCGATGATTTTGGTAATCAGGGCGCGTTACCAAGTCACCCCGAATTGCTGGATTACCTGGCCGTTCGGTTTCGGGAAGGAACCGGGGCGCCCGGCTCTCCATGGAACATAAAAGCCTTACACAAGATGATCGTCATGTCGGCAACCTATCGGCAATCGTCGCGGGTTTCGGAAAAGGAGCGGGAAGCCGATCCCGAAAATACGTTCCTGAGCCGTGGACCAAGTTATCGGATGTCGGCGGAGCAGGTACGTGACAATGCATTGGCAGCTAGTGGGTTATTGAACCAACGGATTGGTGGGCCGAGTGTCCGACCGTATCAGCCGGCAGGTATCTGGGAAGCACTGGCAACGCGCAACGCGGTAAAATACGAGCAAAACCACGGCGATAGTCTATACCGACGCTCGATGTACACGATCTGGAAACGGAGTTCGCCCCCGCCGATGATGCTTAATTTCGACGCTGCCGAGCGGCATACCTGTATTGTCAAACGGCAGAAAACGAGTACCCCATTACAGGCACTCGTCACCCTTAACGACCCGCAGTTTGTTGAAGCGGCCAGAGTACTGGCGCAGCGGGTAAAGGGGGCAGGCACACGCGATGATGGCGAATTAATTAACCGAATCTTCAAAGCCGTTATTAGCCGTCCGGCCCGACCGATGGAAGTAACCCTGATGAAGCAGCTTTACGCGGAAGAGCTGGCCGATTTTCGAAAAAGCCCTAAGCGAGCGACGGAACTGTTAACCGTAGGCGAGTACCCGGTTGACAAAACACTAGATTCGGCGGAGCTTGCTGCCTGGACCGTGGTGACAAGCACAATCATGAATTTCGACGAAGCGATCATCAAGCGCTAATGGAAGTGGCGTTGGCGGGGCCGCCCGAGCGGTTCTCAAACCTGATGCCACCAAAAAACTGATGAATAATAGGCGCTGGCCTTTGTAATCAACAACAGCTATGGACATTCAGGACGAAATACACGATCAGTTGAGCCGCCGGACGTTTTTAGGACAAACGAGCGCGGGGCTGGGGACGATTGCGCTGGCGTCGCTCCTGAATCCAGCGAATCTGTTTGGTAAAGGATCATCTGCGTCAGACGAAAATCCGGCGGTCGGGAAACCGCATTTTCCACCCAAAGTAAAGCGGGTTATTTATTTGTTTCAAAGTGGCGCACCTTCGCAACTGGAACTGTTCGACTACAAGCCGAAGCTTGAAGCGATGTGGGGGCAGGATCTACCCGAATCCGTCCGCAATGGTCAGCGTCTTACCGGAATGAGCGCGGGACAAAGCCGGTTTCCTCTGGCTGCTTCAAAATACGCGTTCGCGCAGTACGGCCCCAGTCGCATGTGGATGAGTGAACTTTTGCCCCACACCAGCCGGATTGTGGGCGATCTGACGTTTGTTCGTTCGCTCCATACCGAGGCCATCAATCACGATCCCGCCGTTACATTTTTCCAGACGGGTAGCCAACAGGCGGGGCGTCCTAGTTTTGGCTCCTGGATTAGCTACGGATTAGGTTCCGACAACCAGAATCTTCCGGCTTTCGTCGTGTTGCTGTCCAAAGGCCGCGATGGTGACCAGCCGTTGTACGCGAAGTTGTGGAGTAACGGATTTTTACCTTCGGTGCACCAGGGCGTTGTGTTTCGGTCGGGTCCCGATCCGGTTTATTACCTCAATAATCCGCCGGGTGTTGACAAAACGAGCCGTCGGCGGATGCTTGATTACCTGACAAAACTGCATCAGGAGCAATATAAACAGGTACTCGACCCGGAGATTAACAGCCGAATGGCGCAGTATGAAATGGCGTACCGGATGCAAACGTCAGTCCCCGAAACGCTCGACATTGCTAAGGAGCCCGATTACATTTTCGACATGTACGGCCCCGAAAGCCGGAAACCCGGTACGTTTGCCGCCAACTGCCTGCTGGCTCGTAAGCTCATCGAGAAAGACGTGAAATTCGTGCAGTTGTACCACCAGGGTTGGGATCAGCACGGTAACCTGCCGAACGACATCAAGATTCAGACGAAAAGCGTCGATCAGCCGTCTGCCGCCTTAATCCGGGATTTGAAGCAGCGCGGTTTGCTGGATGATACGCTCGTGATCTGGGGTGGTGAGTTTGGGCGTGGCGCTTATTCGCAGGGAAAGCTAACACGTGACAACTACGGGCGCGATCACCACCCGCGCGCGTTTACGGTCTGGATGGCTGGGGCCGGGGTGAAAAAAGGACTGGTCTACGGCGAAACCGACGATTTTGGCTACAACGTTATTAAAGATCCAGTCCACGTCCATGACTTTCAGGCTACTATTCTGCACTTGCTCGGCGTTGACCACGAGAAACTTACCTTCAAAAGCCAGGGCCGTCGCTACCGCCTGACGGATGTACACGGTAAGGTCATTAAGCCGTTGCTGGCTTAGTTTTCGCTGTATTTTTGGAGGTTCGTTCTGCCGAACAGTATTCGATACGCTGTATCTTGGAGATACGGCGTATCGAATACTGTTCGGCAGAACTCTCTTATACCATTAACTTTGGCGATCCAGAGTGAATACCGATAAAGGAATAAGTATGATTCAGTTCAGGCGATTAGATCACATCTTACTGTCGATCCCGGAAGGTGAGACGGCAACAGCTCGTACCTTTTACACCAATGTAATGGGGCTGACCGAAATTCCGGGCAACCATCCGGGCGGGGCTATCTGGTTTGCTATCGCCGATATTCAGCTCCACCTTCGCGAAGAAGGCGGTGAACAACCCTACTCAAAGCGTCATCCGGCGTTTGAAGTCAGCCAACTGGAACTAGCCAAAAAAGCGCTTGAACAGCACGCTATTCCCATCGAATATTCATCAGAAATTGACGGGCGGCAGCGATTCTTCATTCGTGATCCGTTCGGTAACCGGATCGAGTTTCTGGAGTTTTTACCGTAAAAAGGGGCTGTTCCTTAACCTGATTCCTTCTATATTTCACCCGGCAAAAGAAAAATAGGAGAAAATCAGTTAATCAGAAGGAGCATCTTTCTAACTAATGCAGGAACAAATAGAGACATGGATACGGGCGCTGGTCCGCTGGTTTGGGTATGTGCCTAATCGTGATTTGTCAGGTTGGGTATTACTCACAATCGCGGTCGTGCTAGGCCTGGCAGTTGATGTTGTCGTTACTCAAGTAAGCCGGTTTATTGCCCGTCGCCGAACGTTTCAAACGCTCAATCTTCTCAAAATTCATGTTCGCTGGGCGTTTTGGTTGTTCACACCATCCTTGTTTTTTCTCCTGGCTACCAATATTCAATCCGCGCGGTTTCTGCGTCGTCACCCTGTAGCCGACAAAGTGGCGGAGGTGTTGTTTCTCGTTACAGCCACTTGGTTGATTGTCAAATTGTTGAAGTTTGGCGAACTGTTCCTGATCCGGGAATACGACACAACCAAGGACGTGAATCTGTCGCAGCGGAAATTTGTGACGCAGGTGCGCTTTGTTCGCCGTTTAATCGCGATTTGTGTTCTGATTGTGGGCGTCTCGCTCTTACTGATCTCGTTTCAGGGAAGCCGAAAAGTTGGATTGAGCGTGCTGACGTCTGCGGGGGTCGTATCGGTGGTTGTCGGTTTTGCTGCTCAAAAAACGCTGGCTAGTTTGCTGGCAGGGATACAGATTGCTTTCAACCAGCAAATTCGTCTCGACGATGCGGTTGTTGTGGAAAAGGAGTGGGGGCGTATCGAAGAAATTAACCTTACCAGCGTTATTGTCCGGCTCTGGGACCGGCGTCGGCTGATTTTGCCTATTACGTACTTTGTCGAAAATCCGTTTGAAAACTGGACCCGCTCCGACGCGTCGATTGTTGGTGCCGTTTTTTTATATCTGGATTATAACGTACCGATCGAAACGATTCGGACTAAAGCGCGGGAAATTGTCGAGAATGACCCCTTATGGACGGGCGAAACCTTTGCCGTTCAACTGACTGATACGACACTGACCTGCATTCAGATTCGGATATTAGCATCGGCCCACGATGCGCCGTCGGCGTTTGATTTACGCTGTCATATTCGGGAACAACTCATTACCTTCATCCGGGACGAATACCCGCAGGCGCTACCGCAAACACGCTTGATGCTGGCTGAAGAGCTGCGCCCCAAAGAAGTCTAACCTGATAGATTTAGGCTTAGTGGGGTCAACTACTCATAGCTGACCCCACTGATAAGCCGTGTTTTCTTGTGGTGTCGGTTTCTCAAAACAGTATTGTCCGAAATGTTCGATTTACATCAATCGGCTCCCTTCGTAGTGGTGTCGGTTACTCAAAACCGACCTTTGGCGTCAGCAACCGGTGTCGGTTATGAGTAACCGACACCACTGACACCACCAAAACAATTCAGGTTTTATTCTTCCCAATCGAATGAGCGTTCGATCGCTTTCTGCCAGCCGCGCATGAGTCGTTTACGCTGCGCATCGTCCATTGTCGATTCGTACGTTCTGGCGACGCCCCAGTTTTGCCGAAGGTCGTCCAGATTGTGCCAGTAACCCACGGCGAGACCGGCAGCATAAGCAGCACCCAACGCTGTCGTCTCGGTCATCTGTGGACAAACGACGGGTCCGTTCAGTACATCCGCCTGAAACTGCATCAGCAATGAATTGACAACCATGCCCCCATCGACGCGCAACGATTTTAGTGATACACCCGCATCCTGTTCCATCGCCCGTACTACATCGACAGTTTGGTAAGCTGTTGCTTCCAGAACAGCCCGCGCGATATGCCCTTTGTTGACAAAGCGGGTCAGGCCGGCAATTACGCCCCGCGCGTCGGCTTTCCAGTGGGGAGCATACAGTCCCGAAAAGGCAGGGACGAAATACGCTCCGCCGTTATCGTCTACCGACCGGGCAAGCGTTTCAATATCGGTGCTTTTTTTGATAATGCCCAGATTGTCGCGCAGCCATTGCACCAGCGCGCCCGTTATGGCCACACTGCCTTCGAGCGCGTAATGAACGGGTTCGTTCTGAAACTGGTAAGCCACGGTAGTCAGCAAGCCGTAAGTCGACTCGCGGAGTTCGGTGCCGGTATTCATAAGCAGGAAGCAGCCCGTACCGTAGGTATTTTTAGCTTGTCCCGGTTCGTAACAGGTCTGTCCGACCAGCGCGGCTTGCTGATCCCCAAGAATACCCGCAATGGGTACGCCCGGCAACACCTCCGACGTGACTGTTCCGTACACTTCGCTACTGGGCCGGATTTGTGGCAACATAGCGCGGGGAACCCCAAACGTTTCCAGCAGCGAATCGTCCCAGTCGAGCGTGCGCAGGTTCATCAGTTGCGTACGACTGGCATTGGTAACGTCGGTAATATGCAAACCACCAGCGGGGCCGCCGGTCAGATTCCAGACAACGAACGTATCCATATTGCCAAAAAGCGCGTCGCCCCGTTCGGCATCAGCGCGTAAACCAGACACGTTGTCCAGCAACCATTTGAGTTTCAAACCGCTGAAATAGGTTGCTAGTGGAAGGCCCGTTTGCGGCCGAAACCGGTCTTGGCCGCCGTGCGCTGCAAACTCCGTTACCAGATCGGCGGTACGCATATCCTGCCAGACAATGGCATTGTAGTACGGCTTCCCCGTTTTACGATTCCATACGACGGTGGTTTCCCGCTGGTTGGTGATACCAATAGCGGCAATATCCTGCGTTGACAACTGCGCTTTGATGCGGGCAAGGGCGACCACTTCCAGCGTATTACGCCATATTTCTTCGGGATCGTGTTCAACCCAGCCGGGCTGCGGATAAATCTGTTTATGTTCTTTCTGAGCGAGTGAAACAATCTGGCCTTGCCGGTCGAATACTATACAACGGGTACTGGTCGTCCCCTGGTCAATGGCGGCTATGTACGTGGGCATAAAACGGTATGAATGGTCAAAACAGGTAAATACAAAAGAGCAGTCAATTTACTGGTAATGATTAGTAACTTACCGTTGGGTCCCCTATACGTTTCGTATTGAACAATCCTCAATAAATACAGATTGTATTCGTTAAAAGAAAGACACGCCCAAATTTGCCTATCTTGGGCGTGAAAATGCCTCTGCTTCATTTTTATATGAAAATCAATACGTTGTCTGTGCTACTGGTCGCATTGGGTTTAGCTACCGGGCTGGCGGGTTGCAACTCAGCCATGCAGGCGTACAAAAAAGGCGTTCGGCACTACGACGCTGGAGAATATAATTTGGCGCTCACCCAATTTCAGAAAGCGGAAAAAGGAAGTATCGATCCGGCCCGCCTGAACTATTACATGGCCGAATCGTACCGCTTGTCGAACCGCTTTGGGGAGGCCGTTCCCTTCTACCAGAAAGCTATTGAAGCCAATACGACGGAACCCGAAGCCCGCTTCAACTATGCATATGCATTGAAGTCGCAGGGGAATTACCCCGCAGCGTTGGATCAACTTCAGCAGTATGTCGCCAACGCGCCCAAAACGACGGCTAAGCCGGTACTCGACAAAGCGAAGCGCGAAATCGAAACGCTGAAAGCCATAAACATCATCGCCCAGAATAAGTCGCTGATCACGCTTAAAAACATGAGTAACCTTAACTCGCCCGGATCGGAGTTTGCGCCGGTGGTGCGGGGAGAAGAACTCGTCTTTACGGCGTCGCGGAAGGAGCAGGTTTATAAGAACAATGGTTTGCCAATGCTGGGTCTGTACAAGACCAAACTCAACCAGAAGCCCGACGAGACTGGCAACGCACCGGAATTGTTCAGCAGCAATGTTCTTCAGAACGATGTGAACGAGGGAACACCGGCTTTCTCAAAAGATGGCAAAACCATGATTCTGGCGCGTGGTAATAACGGCAAGCGCAAAGGCGGGCTGGATGTGGATCTGTACATCAGCCGCTTAGGTGAAAACAACACCTGGAGTCAGCCACTTCGTCTGCCCATCAGTGACTCAACGGCCTGGGACGGTTCACCTGCTTTCTCTGCCGATGGCAAAACGCTTTATTTTGCTTCGAATCGCGCGGGTGGTGCGGGTGGTATCGACCTGTACCGGACGAGTATCGATGCATCGGGACGGTTTAGCCGCCCGGTCAACATGGGTCGTGATATCAATACGCCCGGCGATGAAATGTTTCCCTACGTTGGACCAGACGCGAAACTGTATTTTGCTTCCGACGGACATCCGGGATTGGGTAAACTGGACGTATTTGTCGCTACCCGGTCGGGTGGGGTAACGCGGGTCGAAAATATGGGCCAGCCTATCAATTCACCCGGTGATGATTTTGGCCTGATCTATATTGAGCCGAAGAAGGGATTCCTTGCGTCCAACCGAACGGGTGGTAAAGGTGACGACGATATTTATTTCTTCCAGGAAGGCCCCGCTGCTGATACGACGACGATTGTACAGAACAAACGCGATCCGAAGCGGGTCCGTTATTTCTTAGCTGGAACTGTTTCGGCCAACGAAACGCCGATTGCCCCACTGGATTCGGCTCGTGTCCGTATTCTAGATGACGCTACCGGGCAGCCAATTGCCGAAGCGACAACGGGTCAGCCCGGTACGTTTGGTAAGTACCCGTTGCAGGAAGGCAAAGACTACACCATTCTGGCCGAGCGTAAAGGATACCTGACACGTCGGGAGCAGTTTACGATGCAGGGCAAGAGCATTCCCGAAATCTTCCTGACAAAGCCGGAGACAGACACAACGTTCAACGTAGCGATTTTGCTGGATAAAGGCACGCTGAACAAAACGTTCGTGCTGGAAAACATCTACTACGATTTTGATAAATTCAACATCCGCCCCGACGCTGCTGATGAATTGGATAAGTTAGTAACGATACTGAAAGACAACCCGACGCTTAAAATAGAATTAGGCTCCCATACGGATGCGCGGGGTAGTGATGCGCACAACGAAACGTTGTCGCAGAACCGGGCGAAATCAGCCGTCGAATACATTGCTTCGAAGGGTATCGACGCCAGTCGTCTGACCTACAAAGGGTACGGCGAAAACCAGCTGATCGTCAAAAATGCGAAGACGGAAGAGGAACACCAGCGCAACCGTCGAACCGAGTTCAAGATTCTTGAGCTATAGGCAGGCACGGGATTAGATTTGTTGAATGGGTAATTGATAAGCAGGGTCATAACAATTTGACCGGTTTACCAATTACCCATTTATCTATTTACCCGTTGTGAGCCATGAACGATAAACTCCGTCAGTTTCTAGTTGTCTTCGGCATTATCTCGCTGATCGTGACAAATTATCTGTCGAACGTAGGGGCGTTTGGCGGACAAACGAATGCCAACATCTCGGCCAAATACCCAACCCTAATTACGCCGGCTGGTTATGCCTTTTCAATCTGGGGCGTGATTTTTCTCGGCTTGCTTGCTTTTGCCATCTACCAGGCTACGCCATCGCAACGAACCAATCCGCGTTTTCGGGCTGTTGGCGGATGGGTTATCCTGAATGCGTTTTGTAATAGCATCTGGAGTCCTTTATTCAACAACGAGCGCATCGGATTAGCACTAGTGGTCATTCTAGTCATGCTATTTTCGCTGGTTATTATTGAGCAGCGTCTCCTGGCGCGGCCACATAGCCCCTTGTTGCCGGTTGATGGTGATGCAACGCTTCCTGAATCAGCAGCGTCACCAGCGGAGACGTGGCTAGCCCGGATTCCGTTTTCGCTGTATTTCGGCTGGCTAACCATTGCTACGATTGTCAACGTGGCAGTTTATCTGAAAGCTACCGATTTTAGCCTGATGGGTCTTAGTGAGCAAACCTGGGCCGTTGCTGTCCTGATCGTTGGGTTGGTTGTGGGAGCTGTTGTCTTCAATCGCTATCGAAGTGTCGCGTACATACTTGTATTTGCCTGGGCTTACGTAGCCATAGCTATCAAGCAGGAAGGTAATGGACAGGTTCCGTTGGTAGCCGGGGCCGGAGCAATTGTGGCGGTTTTGCTAGCCATTACAGGGCTTATCTCCCGAAAAACACCAAGCTATACGTAACTGCTGATCATTGACGGTTATCAAAAAAGGGCGCTTCCAGTTGGAAGCGCCCTTTTTGTAGGTAGGAGGAAATAGACTTATGCCTGTTCTTCTTCCAGTACTTCGATGCTGTTGATTTTGTCGCCCTGACGAATCTGGTCAATAACGTCCAATCCTTCGACAACCTTTCCGAAAACGGTGTGGTTACGATCCAGGTGCTGCGTATTCTGGCGGTTGTGGCAAATGAAAAACTGCGAACCACCCGTGTTGCGGCCCCGGTGTGCCATCGACAAGACACCCCGGTCATGGTATTGGTTGTCGCCCGTCAGTTCGCAATCGATCGTGTAGCCAGGACCACCCGCACCCGTACCGGTTGGGTCGCCACCCTGGATCATGAAGTTTGGGATAACGCGGTGAAACATGATACCGTCGTAGAATCCTTTCTTCGCGAGGGTAATAAAGTTATTAACCGCTTTTGGCGCGTCTTTATCGAAAAATTCGATGAGCATGCTGCCTTTGTCGGTATTCATTTTAGCCTTTGGCATAACTAAAGTCGATTTTGTTGTGACTGCAAAATTACGACGAATCGCTTTACAAAGATGTCCTTTTCCGATGATTGCAAAGAGAAGCAATAAACAAGGATTTGATAAAGTCAGAACAACGGATTAACACTATTTACAATGTACAGCCAGTCAAGTGGCTAGTCGACAGGGCAATAGTTTATCAGTTGAGACGCCTAGGTGTAACAGGCGAGTTGACCTGTCGTTGGCGAGAAGCGTATAGCGAATAGCTGTCAAGGAAAAATAGGTAGTTAATGGTAGCAAAACCATTGGTTGATGCTAGTGGTAAAGACGCTTATAAGTCTCCTGATTTCGCAAAGCTATTTTTTAAGATTTGATTTATAATTTATTCTTGGAATAAGTCAATGTGTGGTGTGTTGTTATTTGCGGCAAAGAGGATAAATTGCCTGATCGTTAAGACTTAAGAAGAAACTAAGTCTGATTTTCTTCTTGTTTTTGTTCAATTATACTCAGTTTCATCTTTTTTGTAAGTACTATTACTCCGTTGGTTTTACTTTTTTGTTGGATTCCCTACTTACCATTTTTATTCAGAATCTGTGAACATTCAACCGATTCTTATCAATTTCTAAACGTGTAACCATGAGTCTGATCTATCATGTTGTTCCGGCTAAAGACTGGGCGACGTTCGAAAATAAATCAACGTATGAAGCCGCCAGTCTCCAATCTGAAGGCTTCATTCATTTGTCAACAGAGAGTCAAGTGGCTGGTGTATTGGAACGGTACTATCAGAACGTGCCAGATCGATTACTGCTGCACATTGATCCTACACTGCTGACTGCCGAACTGAAATATGAAATTTCGACCAACAACGAGCGTTTTCCGCATCTTTATGGCCCTCTTAATAAGGAATCCGTCGTGACCGTAGAACACCTGGATTAACCGTCATAATTGACCTGTACGAAAGCGTTGTGATTGCAGGCCCTGGACGATTTGTATTTGTCAACGTGCCCCAAGCGTATTTCCAATCGGTTAAGGTCGGGTGCCCGCCACAGTTGTAACAGAATTAAGAAATCAGGCGTTTGCCGGAAAAGTTGTAGGTGCATCAGGTACGTTACGAAGCGAATCACGAACTTTACTTGCCGAAGTGGCAATTCTTAACCCAAAACAGAAACTGTCTTCAGGCTTGTGTAGTCAGGTAGAGTTCGACATAATTGTGCCCAATGCACCCGCCTAATCCCAGCCAACGCGCTTCAAATCACTTCTGAGAAACCGCACAGTGCGGTAATCGAACGTTGTCGAAAAACAGTAGCCCAACGATGAAGAAAAGTATTATTTATAGTTTATTGATTCTTGCCGTCGGTGCGCCGATTTGGTGTTACACTGCCCATGCCCAGACTACGCCACTCAATGCACCAGGTGGGGGAGTAACGGTACAGCCGGGGAGCGTTCCTGCTGGTACAACGGGTACGGTTCAACCACAAACCCCGGCCAACAACGGCGCAACCGGACCAACGACGACATCGTCCGCAGCTCCTGATCCAAACGCGGCCGCTCCGGCCTTGACAATCAGTGGCTTTCGCCGGTTCAGCGATCCGATGCTTGAGTCGTTGATTCAACTGGGTTTGGACAATAGCCCGAACCTGAAAGCGGCTTTGAGCCGGTTGGAAGAAGCCCGAATTCGGGTGCAGGTGGCGCAATCATTCCTGTCGCCTTCTTTACGAAGTTCGTTACTGGTTACCACACAAAGCCTGTCTGAGCGTCGGCCCTTATCAGTTCCAAACCAGGCTGATCAGCTGCCTCGCTTTCAGTTGAATACATTTCAGCTTTTACCCATCGACGCTAGCTACGAACTTGATTTGTTTAAGCGGATTCGGAACAGCATCACGGTGGCGAATCTGCAAGCGCAGGCCAGCGATGCTGACTATCAATCGTTTCGGCTAACACTAGCTTCCGATATTGCCCGTACGTATCTGCTTATTCGGGGTAACGATGCCGAGCAGGCAGTTTTCCGTCGGAACATTCAATCGCGGGACACAACCTTATCGATCATTCGGGAGCGCTTCCGGGTCGGGTTGATTAATAACATCGATGTACAACGGGCCGAAACGGACTATGCAAGTTTGCAAGTGACGTTGAAAGGGCTCGAACGCGCGCGTATCGAACTCGTCAACGGCTTAGCTCAGCTTTGCGCGCAGGACCCTACCCAGTTTTCGGTACCTGCCGGAACGTTGCCAGCCGCCGTACCAGCGTATCCGTACACCGCTGTGCAGGTCGAACAACTGCAACGTCGTCCTGATTTGCTACAGTTCACCCGTCAGAATCAGATTGCAACCGCTCAGGTTACGCTCCAGCAAAGTAGTACGCTACCCCGCGTAACCCTTGTTGGATCAGCGGGCGTCTTGTCGGGCCGGATCGGTCCCTGGTTTACGCCTAGTGCTGCAACGTACATAGTAGGCGTTAACGCGTCGGTACCTATTTATGAGGGGCATCGGGCTCGTCAGAACATCTCGCTTTCCAGGCAGCTTGCCCAAACGGCGCAGCAGACGTATCAGCAGGCCCTACAACTTGCTCTACGTGATGCCGAAACGGCTTTGGATAATCAGACACTTTTACGACAGCAGATTGATTTACAGGGACAAACACTAGCGCTGGCTCGTCGAACCGAGCAATATAACCGGGAATTGTATGTTCGAGGACTGGCTACGTATTTGGAGGTTCTGGATGCGCAACGTACCATTTTAACGGCTGAACAGCAGCTCGTACAGCTTAGAAGCCAGGAAAATCAGTACGCTGTAGCCCTGTTACGTGCCATTGGCGGGGATTGGTAGTTTAAATAATTTATATTTCGGTAACAATTCTGCTTTGGTAAGTAGGAAATCTGCCGTTTGTCTATGTACTTTTGCTAGCCGTGATCGTTCAGTAAAATTACTGAACTATTCCGTAGTTTTTAAGTAGAATAGTAGCGTCGCAACTTTAGCACATTCAAGTCTATTAGACCACTATCAATGAATCATACGTACGTCATCATTATGGCGGGGGGCGTTGGAACGCGCTTTTGGCCCTTTAGCCGGACCAGTTATCCAAAGCAATTTCACGATGTTTTAGGTACAGGCCGAACGCTTCTCCAGCAAACTGCGGACCGTTTCAACGGTGTTTGTCCACCTGAGAATATTTTTATCGTTACCAGCTCGTTGTACAAAGATCTGTGCCAGCAGCAACTGCCGCAGCTTTCGGACGATCAGGTACTCTGCGAACCTATTGCTCGCAATACGGCTCCCTGTATTGCATATGCTTGCTATAAAATTGCCCAGCAAGATCCGGAGGCCAATATTGTTGTGGCTCCGGCTGATCATATTATTCTTAAGGAAGAAGAGTTTCAGCGTACCATTCGTACCGCTCTGGATGCTACGCAGAACCAGGACATTCTGGTAACGCTCGGTATTCAGCCAAGCCGTCCGGATACGGGCTATGGCTACATTCAGTACATTCCTGATTCAGCACAGTCGGTTAAGAAAGTAAAAACATTTACCGAAAAGCCACACCTCGAACTGGCGCAACAGTTTGTCGAAAGTGGTGAGTTCGTCTGGAATGCGGGTATCTTCGTCTGGAACGTACAAGCGATTGTCAAAGCGTTCGAGAAATACCTTCCTGAAGTTGCCGAAATTTTTGACGAAGGGAAAGGCAAGTATTACACGAGCGAAGAAACCGCTTTTATCGACAAAGCGTACTCGCTGACTAAAAGCATTTCCATCGACAACGGTGTGATGGAAAAAGCAGACAACGTTTATGTTGTGCTTAGTGACTTTGGCTGGTCGGATCTGGGTACCTGGAAGTCTTTGTACGAGGTGTCGGATAAAAACGACGAAATGAACGTAGTAGACGGTCACGTTCTGCTATACGATACCAAAAACTGCATCATCAAAACGCCTAAAGATCGCTTAGTAGCAATTAACGGTCTGGATGGCTTTATCGTTGCCGAATACGACAACGTACTGATGATCTGTCGGAAGGAAGATGAACAGAAAGTAAAAGCCTTTGTGGCTGATGCCAAAGAGCGCGGTGTTCACTACGTGTAATTCCTAAATTAGCTCAGCACCGTCGCGGCACGTTGACAAACGGGGCCGCGACGGTGTTGACGTTTTCTGAATAAGCGTATCCTTCTTATAAAAATAGTCGGTCAGGACAATCAGACTGAAACAGCTTTCGTTAGTTTTGCGAACTACCGACTGACTTGTGAAAAAACTCTTCCTATCCATATCTATTTGCTTGCTGTGTATTGGTTTACTGACCGACTGCAACGATTCTAAGTATGCTTTCTCGCCCGGTGCCGGAGACCCTCGCATTACCGGGACCTGGCAGTTGTACGAGCGACAGTTTCCTAAGGACTCCACGTTATACACGAAAAATTATTCCTACCAGGTTGTGGTGGTGGATAAACGTAATGTTCGGGTTGTCCGTGACTCAACATTGACGTCGCGGGATACGTCTTTTTACGCCCGGCGGAGATATCGAGCCAATCCTGCGCAGACGCTGTCATTCGGTACAGATGGGACACTCACTGCCAGCGGTGATGAAATGACGTATTACACCTCGACAAAGCATTTTCGCGTCGATTCAACGCAGCAGGACGGATTGGGTGTGAATTTGTATGTCAACACGAACGGTGCCAATCAATATTTCCGACAGGGCGTTTCCTTCCAGAGCGATACACTTTTACTGAAGCCCAAATGCGAAGGAAATTGCTACCTTAAACTGTATCGCGTGCGGTAGGATGTTCTTCCAGACGAAAGAGCGGTAGATTTAGCTATATTGGCCTGTTAACATCGCTTTATATGACGCTTCTCAATCGCCGTTTCGTCGCGCTGACGGCTATTTTCGTGTGTTTATCAGCGCTCTGGCAATCAACACTTGGTCAGACAAAACCAACGCTAGCCCAACTGCGCGGACAGATCACCGAGGAACTAGCCAAGCAACGTGGTGTTTTTGCGGTCGCTTTCAAAGATTTAAGCACTGGTCAGGCGTTAATGATTCGAGAGCATGATGTATTTCATGCGGCCAGTACCATGAAAACGCCCGTTATGATTGAGATTTATAAGCAGGCTGCCCAACGTCAGTTATCGCTTACGGACTCGATTCCTATTAAAACAGAATTCAAAAGCATTGTGGATGGTAGTCCCTACAGCTTAAGCGCCAGGAATGACAGCGACACTGCTATCTACAAACAAGTTGGAACGAAGCGGACGCTTGCGTCGCTGGTTTACGACATGATTATTCTGAGCAGCAATCTGGCGACAAACCTGGTTATTGAGCAGGCCGATGCCCAGAAGGTGACGCAAACCATGCTTGAATTGGGCGCAAAAGATATCCAGGTCCGCCGGGGTGTCGAAGATTCGAAAGCATTTGCCCAGGGCCTTAATAATACCACGACGGCCTACGACCTGATGGTGATTTTTGAAAAAATGGCCAACGGTCAGGTCGTTAGTCCGGAAGCGTCAAACGCAATGATCAAGGTATTGCTCGATCAGCGATTCAACAGTAAAATTCCCGCTAAATTGCCAAAAGAAGTGAAAGTGGCGCACAAAACGGGTTCTATCGTCGGTGTCTCGCACGATTCGGGCATCGTGTTTTTACCCGATGGACGGAAGTACGTGCTGGTTCTCTTGTCGAAGGATCTCAAAGACGATCAGGCGGCTGAAAACACGTTGGCTACTGTTTCGGAAATGATCTATAACTACGTAAAAGACTAAGCGTCGTTCGTCTGCCTGCACATCCCTGCTTGCTCAGGATAACTAAGTAATTGCGGTATCGGCAGCCTAACAACGGTCGTTGTCGCCGTTGGCCTGTTACCTGCGTAAAGGTTTAGTAAAGTTTAGCCATTGCTCGTACAGGAAACGTACCGACTCCTTTAAACTTTGGCGGGATAGCGCTAAACGTAAAACGGTCGTCGGGGAGCGAAGACAAGTTGCACAAATGTTCGACGATTAAAATGGACGCACCTAGTAACGTGGTGTGTACCGGACGGCTTTTACCGCGTGTATCGTCGATGTTATGGGAGTCGATACCGACTAGTTTTACGCCACAATCACGTAAATAGTCAGCCGCTTCACTTGTCAGAAACGGATGATTCTCGTAATAGTTGGCCGTGTTCCAGAACTGATCCCAGCCGGTATGAATAAGAACCGCCCGATTCCTGACTTCGTACGATTGCACGTGAGCTTTCGTAATAGACAGTGTTTCGGTGTAGGGCACTCGAATAACAATACCTTCCAGATCGGTAAACGCTTCCAGGCCGGTTTCAGACAGGTCTTTGCCGTTTTCGAACCGATGAAACGGGCAGTCCAGATAAGTACCTGTATTGGTGACCATCTCGATCCTGCCAATCTGAAACTCTGTGCCTTCCTCGTAAAGCTGACGCGATTTTTCGCGGCTCAGGTAATCGCAGATGATAGGGGCGGGGAGACCCTTGTACGTCACGAGGCCATCTTCAATGGTATGGCTTAGATCGATCAACCGATTTTGCTGTCCAGTACCTTCAATAGGCTTTCGTTTATGCGCTTCAGCAATGATTTCTTTGTTCAGGATTTTGGCAGGACCCACCATAAGTAGGCGCAAGTCAGCAATGATGTACTCTAGTAAGTCGGCGTCTGAAATATCGTCTCCTGCAATATCCAGTCTAAAATCTTCGCCGGTTAAATTACCACCGTTGGTGAATTGAATCTCGAAATCGAACTTAACGCGCTTCTGCATAAATTGACAACTACAAGGGTTTACCCGCTTCTATAATTACTTCTGCATAGCTTCCCAACCCTGCGCACGAATCGGTGTTTGCTGACCTGCTTTGGTAGCCAGCGTTATCTGATTCGGGTCGTTCGTCAAATAACCAATCGCCGTTATACGCGGGTTATTGGCTAGTTTGTCAAATTCCTGCGGACAGACCGTAAACAGTAATTCATAATCCTCGCCACCGTTGAGTGAAGCCGTTATAGGGCTGATCTTAAATTCATCGGCCCCCAAATGCGTCTGATCATCAACCGGAATGTTTTCATCAAAAATCACCGCTCCCGTACCGGATTGGCGGCAAATGTGAAGCAGTTCAGAAGCTAGTCCGTCCGAAATATCGATCATGGCCGTAGGAAGAACACCCAGGTCGCGAAGCTCATGCACAACGTCGGTGCGTGCATCAGGACGGAGTTGCCGTTCTACCAGATAAGCGCGTTCTTCCGAAAGATTGGGTTGCATGTTCGGATCGGCCAGAAAAACCTGCTTCTCGCGCTCCAGCAGCTGAAGGCCAAGGTAAGCGGCTCCAAGATCGCCCGTTACGCAAATCACATCGTTGGGCTGGGCGGTGTTCCGGTACGTGATCAGCTCTTTAGGTACTTTGCCCAGCACCGAAACCGAGATGATCAGTCCCGACCTTGAGGCCGTGGTATCACCACCCACCAGATCAACGTTGTAGGCTTCGCAAGCTGCCCGGATGCCCTCGTACAATTCATCAACGGCCTCAACCGGGAATCGGCTGCTCAGGCCAATGTTGACCGTAACCTGAATCGGCAGGCCATTCATCGCTGCAATGTCCGATACGTTGACGGCAATGGCTTTGTAGCCGAGGTGTTTCAGGGGGACATACGTCAGGTCGAAATGAATACCTTCAACGAGCATGTCGGTCGCCAGCAAACCGTAGTCGTCACCCCAGTCAAAAACAGCTGCATCGTCGCCGATACCGCGAACCGTTTCGGCATGGGCGGGAGCCGGAGTTGCCTGTCGGATACGCTCAATCAGGCCAATTTCGCCAATAGTATTAAGATCAGTCATAAGTTTGCAGGCGATTTACGGACTAGTAAACCACTAAAAAAGCCGTTCCTGTTGACATACGGAACGGCTTAATCAAAAAAATGGTTTGCGCGCTTACGGATTCGTCAGCGTATATTTCACGATTTGACCCCCTGTTTTCTGGGTAGTTGTCGTCTGGGTAATCACCAACTCATTATCGCTAATCGAATTGATTGTGAAATCGAGTTTGCCGGTGGTGTTACCACTTATCGGGGGGCTTATATTTGAGAAGGAAAGTTGTGTATCCGATGGAACTGAGTACTGGCCCGTAAAAGAAGTTCCTTCAAAATCGGTGAAGGTAACGGTAGGCGCTGCGCTTAAATTCAGCTGGTAATTAGCGTAACCTGGCCGAACATTGCTCGTTGCTCCTTTTGTATAAACAGTAACGTTGTTCCATTCAATTTTACTGGCTGTCCACACTTTAGCAATTCGTTCAGAAACCGGAGGGGTTTTGGAACCACTGCAACCCATCAGCAAACCAATAACGGCTATTGCCGAGAGAAAAGCAGTGAAAGAAGTCTTTTTCATTGTAAATTGTTGCATATAACAGAAGTGGCTAAAGTTACACTATTTTTGTTTTCGCCTGCAACTTTCAGGCACTCAATAATTAGTTGGTCCGACTGAACGGTTATACAAATGCTTACTGATTCGGCAAAGCCGAAAGAATACACCCGAGCGCAACTGGCCCTTCGCAATGGCTCCGACCGCGACGAGATCTGGTGCGCCTACGCTGGCCTGATCTATGACGTATCGGCCTCCCGACTTTGGCGTACGGGTAAACATTACGAACACTGGGCTGGGCAAGACCTGACGGCTGAACTAGCCGACGCTCCCCACGCTGATTGGGTATTCGCCCGCTTTCCCATAGTAGGACGGCTTCTGTAAGCTATCACAAATCAGAGGCCACAAACGCTACATAATGACTACGATTCTCATCGCCGACAGCGGTTCAACCAAAACCGACTGGCGTCTTGTTAGCGCTGATGAAACTCCCCGCGCTATTCAAACGAATGGCTTCAATCCCTATTATCAAACAACCGAACAGATTATTGATACGCTACGCGTTCAGTTGCTGCCGGAGCTAAATGGCCAAACCGTAACCGCTGTGTTTTTCTACGGGGCTGGATGCAGCGGGCCGTCGGTAAACTATGTTATCGCCGATGCGTTGCGGGCGATTCTGCCTGCTGTGAGTCTTGTCGAGGTGAACAGCGATATGTTGGGAGCCGCTCGCGGAGCCGCCGGACGTGAGCAGGGCATCGTTTGTATCTTAGGAACAGGTTCCAATGCGTGCTGTTACGATGGCTACGACATCAAGCGTGGTATCCAGACGCTGGGCTTCTGGCTTGGTGATGAAGGTAGTGGCGGTTACATGGGTAAAACGCTCGTCCGGGATTTTTTCCAGGAACGGCTACCGGCTCACCTGCGCGACAGTTTTCAGGCTCGTTATGCGCTTGACCGGCCAACGCTGTTGGAAAATGCGTACCAGAAACCCTACCCGAACCGTTATTTCGCGTCGTTCACGCCTTTCTTATCCGATCACTTGGCCGATGAATACGTCGATACGTTAGTGACCGATGCGTTTATTTTATTTCTGTCAACCTACGTCACTCGCTTCCCCGAATCCAGACAGTGGCCAGTGCATTTTGTTGGGTCAATTGCGTATTATTTCGGGGATCAGCTCCGTAAAGCCGTTCAACAAACCGGTTTGCTGATGGGCCGTGTCGTAAAGGCTCCCGCTACGGAGCTGGTTAATTTTCATCGGGAGACTGCATAATGTACCTTTGCGGTGGGGTTATTGGTTACGCCTTGTCGATAGCCTATACAAATCCCGCAACAACCTGAATAGTAATGGCAAATCGGTATTTTTTAAAAGTAAAAGAGGTCGTTCGGGAAACGCCGGACGCTGTAACAATAACGTTTTGGCACCCACTCAACGAAGAAGTGCGCTACCAGCCGGGACAGTTTTTAACGTTCCTGCTGAATATAAACGGTCAGAAGCTGAGACGCTCGTATTCAATGGCTTCGTCACCACATGTCGATGTGTCGTTGGCGGTGTCGGTGAAACGGGTACCGGGCGGTTTGGCGTCCAACTACCTGTGTGATCAAGTCAAATCCGGCGATATTCTTGAAACGCTGGAGCCAATGGGTAATTTCGTGCCGAAGCTGGACGCTAAAAATCGGCGCAACATTGTGCTGATTGGCGCGGGTAGCGGTATCACTCCGCTGTTTTCGATGGCGAAGTCGGCGTTGCACGTTGAGCCGGATAGTCGCGTATGGCTGATTTACGGTAACCGCAGTCAGGAAACCATTATCTACAAAGCGCATCTGGACGCGATGGAGCAGGCGTATGGAGCATCGCGCTTTCGGGTGACGCATGTGCTGAGTCAGCCTACGGGAAGCTGGTCGGGACTCGAAGGACGATTGAATCAGCACACGATTGCGAAACTGGTCGAAACATTACCGGCTGCTGAGCGCCAGAACGTTAGTGTTTATCTGTGCGGTCCCGATGGCATGATGGCCGAAGCCCGTTCAGCTTTGTCGCTGGTCGGCATTCCGAATGATCGTGTATTCAAGGAAAGCTACATTACTGCGCCCGTCGCGGCTGGTGAAGTAGTCGAAGAGCCGGTAGCCGCCGACGAGGCAGGATCGCCCGAAGTGACCGTTCTCTACGAAGGTAGCGAGTACAAATTCACCGTGGCCCCGCACCAGACTATTCTGGAAGCGGCTTTAGATCTGGACATCGATTTGCCTTATTCGTGTCAGGCGGGAATGTGTACGGCCTGTATGGGCCGTTGCGTATCTGGTAAAGTACAATTGGACGAAGAAGACGGTCTTTCGGAATCGGAATTAAAAGCGGGTTACATACTAACCTGCGTTGCGCACCCTGTTGGCCGGGATGTAGTGATTGAAATTGAATAAAAAGCCTATTTGATCTTTTCGGAATGTTTTAGAATGTCATACGCCATATCTCCAAGATATGGCGTATGACATTCTAAAACATTCCGAAGCCGTAGAACTACAACTCGTCCTTGCCCATTTATTTTTTACGCTTCGACGCCGGAGCTGGGGCAGCTGGTAAGGCAGGAACTACGGCGTCAGGAGCCTGAGCCGGTGTGACGAAGGCCGGAGGGGCAGCTGGTGTTGCTGGAAGTGGAGGAACGGTAGCGCGTAACGACCGGGACGGACGAGTCGGACGCTTTACCGGTTTGGATTCAACCTTGATCGGTAAATCTAGATCCATGTCCGATTCGTCTTCCGCCATAATATGCGCTACTTTTTCGCTGTGCCGACTCATCTCTTCCGATAGCAAATCCAGCCGTTTTGTCATCTTCTCGATCTCCTGTTCCAATTGGTCCATGGGCTGCCGGGCTGCTTCCGCTCTTTTTTGAGCCTCTTCGAGTTGCTTGTCTACCTCTTCGACACTGAGTTCCTGCTTTTTTATTTCCGGTTCAAGAAGTTCAAGTTGTTTTTCAATCGTAGCGGCTGCGGCTTTGTCTTTTCCTTCGACGGATGCGTCCATCATCTGTTGTCGTTTCTGGAGAATACGTTGCCGTTCTTCCAGCAACCGTTGTTTACGCCATTCGAGCGTTTCCTGACTGCGCTCAATCGCTTCGACTGGAAAGCGAAGCTTCTCCATCTGCCGATACAAGGCTTCCATTTGGTTCGACCGCTGAGCCATGAGCCGGCTCAAACTGTCAAGACGCGTTTGGTGCAATTTGCGCAGCTGCTTAAGGGTGTCGGCCAAGGGCTTTGGTGGCGCAGTCATTTTGGCTAATTCCTCGTCGAGCTTATCCGGGCTAACAATGCTGGTATGCTTTATGTCTGCCGTCCATTGATCCAGTGCGTTCATGCCTTTGTCGAAGGAATACTTTGTTTCGATAAGGGCCAGTAGCATATCGCGCTCAGGTTGAGGAATCGAGTCTAGTAGAAGCTGACCGCTCATGACCTGATCGAACTGCTGTTGAAGCTGGTCAACGTGCTTCGCTGGTAGCTTCTGACCTTTCCAGGTCATATAATCGAGCTTGTTATTGTCCGTCATACTGAATTCAGTGCCGTTACCTGCGCTAAGCCGCCGGTACGACTGCGGCTTCGGCTTACTTGGTTTAGATTGTTGCTGAATGGCATAAACCGATGCGCTTACCAGGAGTAGCGTTGCCAGCGTAAGACCAACCAAACTACCGTTCGAGACAATCGGGCGCGTTGAAACACCAAGTGCGCGCCGAACCCGGTGGAGAAGCAACTGCCGTTTGGTGGTCAGGGCCATTGCCAAAGCGGGCGTTTGACTGGATTGAGCCAGCCGTAGTTCTTCGACACGAGCTAGCGCCTGAGCCAGTATCCGTCCATTATTTCCACATGCCTGTATCGCCAGATCATCGCAGCAGTGTTCCCGTTCCTCCCGGATACGCGCTGATAACCACCAGATAGCCGGGTGGAAGAAATACAGTACTTCCAGAACCGACTGAAGAAGATTAACCGCATAGTCGTGGCGCTTCACATGGGCTAACTCGTGAGCAATAACGGCTTCAAGTTCCTGAATGGACAGGTGAGTCGCCAGGCCGATAGGAAGTAACAGAACAGGTTTCAGGCTGTTGACAACCATCGGTACCACGATCCGGGCCGACTCACGGATGCGTACCACCGGACGGATCTGTAAAGCTGATCGCAGGTGATTGGCCAGATCGGCTACACGGTCGGAAGCGGGTTGAGCCGCTGTTCGGTTGAGGTGTTGCAGGTAAAGCCAGCCACCCGTAAGTCGTACACCAAACAAAGCGACACCGATTAAATAAATCAAAACAAACTGACTCAGGTGGTTATCCAGAAAAACCTGAATTTGGGTATGCCACGGTACTATCTGCGTCATCGTTTGCCAATGAACGGGTAGTGAGCCTGCGGAATGCGTGTGGCTGGGTGTTGTGATCGTAGAGGGTAGAGGCTTGTAATACCAGGCGAATGTACCCATCGAAAGAAGCGGTTGTGCCAATAAAGCCAGAACGCCTGTTCGGTAACGGGCCGCGCTGGACCGACCGCGAAATACCTGCAAGACTAAAGCTGCCGACAAAACAAGCGCGAACCCTTGCCAAAGTGTGTGAAGTAAGGTCCAGCCAAGCGCGTAACTAACCGGACTTGATAGATAATGCGTGATAGTATTCATGACAAACCTTGTTGATCAGTTTAATTGATTACTCCCGGTCCAGATTATCAAGTAACTTTTTGATTTCGTCCAGCTCTTCGCGCGATGTCTTGTGCTGGCCCAGTACCTGCATGACCAGCTTCGACGCTGATCCGCGAAAAGCCGTTTCGACAAAGCGGTCAACCAGCCCCCGTTGCGTATCCTCCTGACTGACAGCCGCTGTGTACGTATGCGACCGCCCATCTTCTTCCCGGCTCAGTAACCCTTTCTCATGCATGATCTGCATAAGCTTCAAGGCCGTTGTATAGCCAATATCACGACTTTGGCTTAGTGTTTCGTGAACCTGTCGTACGGTGCTCGGCCCTTTAGCCCAAAGCACGTGCAGGATTTCCAGTTCAGCATCGGTTGGCTTCATAATTATCTACGAATAATTTCGTAGTAAAGAAATACGAAGATTTTCGTAGATGCAAGAGTGTGAACAAAAAAGTTTTATAATCACTTATTTGTAAGATGGCTGGATAGCTTTTTGCTTTATCAACCCGTAAAAATTTACACATCGACTTTGATAGCCGAATCACCCTATGACCCCAAACGAAACCTTACTTATTCCAACTCGTCCCGTTCGGCAATTCATTGGCGAAGATCGCTTTGCTAATTCGGATCTAAAAAGTTGGGACGATGTAAAACCCTTGTACGACGAGTTACTGAACCGGCCTATTCAAAACGCCGATGATCTCAAACGATGGTTGATCGACCGGAGCGAGCTGGAATCGTACCTGTCCGAGAATTTTGCGTGGCGGTACATTAAAATGACCTGCGACACGGCGAACGAAGAGCTGGTTAACAGCCTGAATTTTTTTATTGCCGAGCTACAGCCCCCCATGACTGCGTACGGAAACGATCTGGATATCAAAGCCATCAGCAGTCCTTATTTAAGCCAGCTAACCGACGAAGGATTTGCGGTTATGGTACGGGGCATGAAAAAGGCTATTGAGATCTTCCGCGAGGAAAACATTCCGCTGCAAACGGAGATTCAGACCGAAGAACGCAAATACGGTGCAATAGCCGGTGCAATGACCGTTACGATTGACGGACGTGAAATGACTTTGCCCGAAGCCAGCGACTTACTTCAGGTAACGGACCGGTCGGTTCGGGAAAAAGCCTGGCGTAAAATCTGGGAACGGCGGTATCAGGATCATGATGCGCTCGATGGGCTTTTTGATCGGTTGCGAACGCTACGGCATCAGGTAGCGGTTAATGCGGGGTTTGCCAACTTCCGGGATTACTCGTTTGCGGCTCTCGGTCGGTTTGACTACACACCGGAAGATTGCTTTAATTTTCACAGTTCGGTGGCGGATGCGGTAGTGCCGTTGCTGGACAAACTGGCTTCGGATCGGAAACAACGACTCGGTGTCGAACCGCTGCGTCCGTGGGATTCAAAAGTTGATGTGGAGGGCCGTCCACCGCTCAAACCGTTTGGAACGGGAACCGAACTAATCGAAAAGACAATAACCTGCTTTGACCGACTTGATCGTTCGCTTGGCGACGACCTGCGGATTATGCGGGCAATGGGCCACCTCGATCTGGAATCGCGGAAAGGAAAAGCGCCCGGTGGCTACAATTACCCACTGGAGGAAATCGGCGTACCGTTTATTTTTATGAACGCTACTTCTAGCCTACGCGATCTGGTAACGATGGTTCACGAAGGTGGACATGCTATCCACTCGTTTCTGACGCGTGATTTGTTGCTAAAAGCGTTCCGCAACCCACCGATGGAGGTAGCCGAACTAGCTTCCATGAGCATGGAATTACTGTCGATGGATCACTGGGATGTGTTTTTTGACAACCCCGATGAATTACGTCGGGCTAAGCTTCAGCATCTTGAATCGATTATCGAAACCCTGCCTTGGGTAGCAACCATCGATAAGTTTCAGCATTGGATCTACGAGAACCCAACGCACACCGACGCCGACAGGAGAGAAAGCTGGATTGCCATTTATGATACGTTTGCCGATAAAATAACGGACTGGTCGGGCATAGAATTCTTCAAGTCGTACCTCTGGCAGCGGCAATTGCATTTATACGAGGTGCCGTTTTACTACATCGAATACGGCATTGCTCAACTCGGCGCTATTGGTGTCTGGCGTAACTATCGTCGGGACACGGAGGCTGGTTTAGAGGGCTACAAAAAAGCGCTTAGCCTGGGGTACAAAGCGCCTATTCGGGATATTTACGCGGCTGCTAATGTACCGTTCGATTTTTCCCGCGAACATATTCGCGAGCTAATGGCGTTTGTATGGGAGGAAATGGAGACGCTTAAGAAGTAGACGAATAACGAGAAAATTAGAAAAATCTAACGGTTAACCGCTTACGACTAACGACTCTTTCGTAAGTTTGCAGAATCAATTCGTAATCAAGTGGCTATGAAACGCGTATTCAGTGCAGGATTAATGGTAGCCGCCGTGCTGTCGCTGGCATCCTGTGACTATCAGAAAAATAACACGATCCGTCAGGCCGACTACCGGGCAGGTGATTTCCGGCCTGATTATCGGGCGGGTGATCCTGAAGTATATGGAGCTGGCAAAGATTCGGCTGCTGTACAAACAAAATACAAATACACGCCGAATCCTGCTCTTGATCAACGGGCCGATAAGATTCGTCAGAAATTATTTGGGCCTAGTACAAACGGGCAAGGTGCTTAATCAACTTGCATTATTCGGAGGTCAAGGTTTATTTAACCAAGGCCGTAGAATGGGCTAGTTAGATGGCTTATAAAAGCGACGCATTGGTCAACTTGACCGATGCGTCGCTTTTGTGTATAAGGAATAGTAGTATCTATTTTTTTTGCGTTACTTTGTTCGCTTAACGCATTGCACTTAATAGTACTTTTTAAATAAGGTAAGTAGTCAAAAACAGCATAGACGCTATGAATATTGCATTAGTAACAGGTTCGGCTGGGCTCATTGGTAGCGAAGCCGTATCCTTTTTTGCCGATAAGTTCGATCTCATTATTGGTATTGACAACAACATGCGTCAGTACTTTTTTGGCGCCGATGGGTCAACCGAATGGAATCGGAATCGATTGTCAGACACCTATGCTACTTATAAACACTACGCAGCTGACATCCGGGAAGTAAGCCAACTGGAACCTATTTTCCGGGAGTACGGCTCTGACATTAAATTAGTACTGCACACGGCTGCGCAACCGTCACACGACTGGGCGGCTCGTGAGCCATTTACCGATTTCGGCGTGAATGCTGTTGGAACGCTCAACATGCTTGAGATGACCCGCTTACACAGCCCCGAAGCAGTATTTATCTTTACCTCGACCAACAAAGTATACGGTGATAACCCGAACTACCTGCCGCTGATCGAGACAGAAACCCGCTGGGAAATCGATCAGAACCACCCGTATTTCAAGGATGGTATTGACGAGTACATGAGTCTTGATCATACCAAACACTCGGTATTTGGCGCATCGAAAGTAGCTGCTGATATCATGGTACAGGAGTACGGCCGCTATTTCGGTATGAAAACGGGTGTTTTCCGGGGCGGCTGCCTGACGGGACCAAACCACTCAGGTGCTCAGCTTCACGGCTTCCTATCTTACCTGATGAAGTGTGCCATCACGGGTAATCAGTACACGATTTTCGGCTACAAAGGCAAGCAGGTACGGGACAACATTCACAGCTGGGACCTGGTGAACATGTTCTGGCATTTTTACCAGAATCCTCGTGCGGGTGAAGTTTACAATGCGGGTGGTGGCCGTTACGCCAACTGCTCCATGCTCGAAGCCATTGCCCTATGCGAAGAAATTTCGGGTAATAAAATGAATTACCAGTATTCAGAAACGGCGCGTAGTGGCGACCATATCTGGTACATTTCTAATCTGAACAAATTCAAAGATCACTACCCCGACTGGAACTGGACATACGATTTGAAAGAAACGATGGTTCAGATTCACGATAGTATGGCTGCCCGGTTGGCCCTGGTGAAATAATATCCATTTACGCTAAAAAATGCCAGTCGAATAAGCTGGCATTTTTAGTATTATGTCCATGCCGCATTTCGATACCTACCCGACTTTATACTGGTTTCCCGTTTATTTATTGTGCTGGGCGCTGTTGTGGTTGGCCGTTCGGCCCCGGTTCAATCACCGGGCCTTTCTAGCCTTGTCGGTGCTGGTCCTGTTTTTGCTACGGTTGCCGAGTATTGTTTTTAACAGCGAGATTAATCCGGACGAAAGTCAGATGATTACGCAGGCGCTAACGCTCCGGCAGGACCCCGTTTATTTTCGGGCGGTAGATGGAACGACAGGGGGACCGTTGGATAGCTACTTCTTAATTGTTCCCAGCTTTATCGGGTTACCATTCGATTACATCACTGCGCACTTAACCGCCTTTGGTTTGGTTGCGGCATGTCTGTGGCTTCTGTTTCGAACGGCAAGGTTGTGGTTTGGCGACGCAGCCGCTCGTCTGGCGTTGCTCCCTTTCATCTTCATGCTGGGATTAACGCAGAATGGTGATTTTTTGCATTATAACAGCGAACTGATTGCGCTGCTGCTGCTAAGCTGGAGCTATTACCTTTACGCTACATTATTAAAGCAGAAACAACCTTCGACAGGTCGAATAGCGTTGATCGGCTTATTTCTGGGAATGGTGCCGTTTGGCAAATTACAGGCTGTTCCGCTTGCGGCTGTGGTCGGTTTGTTTGTTTGTGTCGATGTACTGCTTCGGCAAAATCTTAGTGCAGCGGGTAAGATTGGTCGCGTCGCTGTACTAGGCGTATGTGGGCTAGCGTTCCCGCTATTTTTCGTTTTGTTTATGCAAGTCAACGGCATGTACGATGACTTCGTAACGTTCTATATTCTGGGCAATTTTCGGTACGCTGGTGACACAAACCAGTGGCAAAGCCTGCTTCGTCTGCCTGATTTTTTCCGAAAAGGAAGCGAGTTTGACTGGCTGGTTAAGTTTGTCGCCATCGTCTGGTTAGCTGGCCTGGTAATGGCCTTCCGCCGAAAAGACCGGTTAACGGCTCATTCCGTTCAGATTGGTGCTTTTATTGGTCTGCTCTTCGTGGCAACGCTGTTTGCTATCACCCGAACCGGCTCGGAATATGTACACTATCTTTACTTTCTGACGGGACCGCTGTTGTTTGGACTAGCGTATGGCTGGCAAAATCTGTTGAATGTTGAACGCTTAGGGAAGTGGCTTGGGCTGGGTGTTACCGCTATTTTTCTAATCCTCTTTGGTGTTCAAACCGGTCAGAAATTTCTGAATAAAACGCCCGTTAACCCGTATCCTTCGGACAGTCAGCATGGCTGGGCCGTTCAGCAAACGCCCGTATCGAAAGAAGTCCTGAAATACGCGCGACCCGGTGAAAAACTAGCCGTTTGGGGTTGGCGCTGCGATTACTACATACAAACCCAAATGCCGCAGGGCGTAGCTGAGAATCATACCATTCGCAGTGCTTTTAATCATCCCATGCTGGCCGACTATCAGAAACGGTACGTACGTGATTTTGTACGATCTACTCCGCCGGTTTTCGTTGATGCGGTTGGTAGCCAGAGCCTTTGGATGAATGATCGGAAGACGCAGGGCCATGAACTAATCGGACCGTTGGCTCAATTTGTAGCTGCGCACTATACATATGTGGGCCTGATCAATGACACCCGAATCTACGTTCGTAAGGATCGTGTCAATGGCTTATCGCTGGTGGATCAATCCGTAAAGTAGACAAGTAAAAAAAATAATTCACATTTAGCAGCCAGCACTTATTAATCAAAAAAAGGCTAAGCTGACTCGTAACAAGCTTTTTTCATGTGGACAAAAAAAGGACTCATTTATAAACCAGACGGTACCCAACCGTTTAGCCGTACGCACGCTCAAGTACCATTTGGCTATCCAATGGGCGATAAGTTACGCGTGTATTTTTCGACGCGTGATGAGAACAGTTCGTCGGCGGTTTCCTTTGTCGAACTGAATCCGAACAATTTATCCGAAATAACGTATATTCATGACCAACCCTGCCTGAGCAAAGGTGCTGTTGGTATGTTTGATGAAACCGGAACCATGCCTTCGTGGTTTTTGCCCGTTGGCGACGAAATCTGGCTCTACTATACCGGTTGGAACAAAAGCGAAACAGCGAGTTATCGACTGGGTATCGGTTTGGCTATTAGCACGGATGGAGGGCTGACGTTTCAGCGAAAGTACGACGGACCCCTACTGGATCGCTCTATTTATGATCAAGTGTGGGCGGCCCAGCCTTGTGTGATTCGGGAGGGTGAAACCTGGCGGATGTGGTATTTGTCCTGTACAAAAATTGAAGTCATTAACGGGCATCCTGAACCGTTTTACGACGTTAAGTACGCCGAATCGAAGGACGGTATCAACTGGGAACGTACGGGGCAGGTATGCGTTGGTTACGACGAATTTACCGACGCAATAGGGCGCCCAACGGTTTACAAAGACGGTGATTTGTACAAGATGTATTTTTCGTACCGCAACGCGACGAACTATCGTACCGACGTACAGCGCAGCTATCGAATTGGCTATGCCGAGTCGAAAGACGGAATTACGTGGAGCCGCAAAGATGAGCTGGCCGGTATTGAACGTTCTGCCGACGGTTGGGATTCATTGATGATGGATTATTGCCATATATTCCCGCATCAAAATGAATGGATTATGCTTTATAATGGTAATGGCTTCGGTGCATCAGGATTTGGGTACGCTACCCAGTCGGCCACTTACTAAATTATGAACAAATGTCTTTGTTTATTAGATAGATAGCAACCTAATTTGTGTACAATCCACAAGTGAGCACCCATGAAAGAAGTAGCGAAATATCTGATTAAAATAGACGCCGAATTTGTTGATGGTAAGATAGTAACCGAGATTCCTTACGAGGAGGTAATGCGGCTGGTTAACGAACCGAATATTGTCATTATAAAGACCGGCATTCCACAGGAAACCCTGGCGAAAGTTATCAAAGGCACACGCCAGTGGGCTAGCAAAACTCCTTTGACTGAGGCACCGGATACGTTTGACAATAACCAGCACAAACATCGGTTACATATTGCCAAAATTCAGCAGGCTCCGCAGTTGTTCCACGATCATACATTCGATGCTTTGCTCGACCTGGAGCCAGCATTTCAGCAGACACTGCTGAGCATTTTTGATCCGATGCGTAATCTTTGGAACAGTCTGACTGGAAACGATGAGGCATTTGGAATTCGCAAAGGGGAGGCTTATTTCCACCCGCAGGTAACGCACTACCCGCTGGGAGGAAGTTTCTTTGGCCGGCACTGGCATCCGCTCAATCCACAAAAAGTAGGGTTGATTCTAGCGTTGAACCAGTACGGAAAAGACTACACGTCAGGTGGCACAGGCTATGTAATAAACGATCACATTATTGAAACAGAAGGTTTCCAGGATTCGGGTGATCTGCTTTTGTTTCGCTACGACCTCCCTCATTGGGTGAGTCCTTCCAGCTTTGCTGACCGCTTCAGTTGGGAAGATCCCGCCGGACGTTGGGTGTCGATTCTACCGTTTTATAACCCGTGGGGTACACCCGCTGACAAAGATGAGCCGCAGGGCTGGAAAACCCAGATCCAGCAGGCAAAACATGCCCCATCGGTGGCAGTTGCTTAAGTTAGTCATTAAGTACTACAAGTGAACCCTATACGTGACATTCGGGTTTCAACTGAAGTACTTAACGACTAGCTGTAAATTTCCAGTATATGGTTAAAGTTAGCGTGCTGATTATTACTTACAATCAGCATAAATTCATTCGCGCTGCCATCGAGAGCGCTCTTGCTCAGCAGACAACGTTTCCAATTGAAATTCTGGTGGGCGATGATTTTTCAAAAGATGGTACGCGTGAGATTATTCAAGAGTATGAGCAAAAATATCCTGGCTTAGTTATTGGTGTACTACATCCTCACAACATGGGGAAAAATGGGGGGATCAACTGCCTTGAGACCCTAAAGCTAGCCAAAGGTGAATATTGGGCCTTGATGGATGGCGATGATTACTGGATAGATCCGCTGAAACTGCAAAAACAGGCCGATCTATTAGACGCTCATTCTGACTATTCCACTGTTTTTAGCAACACGCGGGTCATTTTCGAAGATGGGTCGCCGTCGTACCTACTCAACGGCCCCGACATGAAGCCCTATTATACGCTGGATGATTTGATCGGCGAGGATGAGATCTGGTTTATGGCTACGTCAAGTTGCATGTACCGGAACAACATCAAGGAGTACCCGGCCTGGTTTCGGGAATCATCGAGCGGTGATATTCCCCGCTTGATCCTGAAGGCAAAACTGGGTAAGATTGGATATATCCCGGATGTGATGTCGGTTTATCGTAAAAACCGGGGTGGAGCTAGTTACGCAGATAACTACTACGACGAATCATTTCTGCGCAATCGAATTCAAATGTATAGCGACATCAACCGGGAGCTTGATTACCGCTACGATCACCTTTTGCGCCGGAATATTGCTCGCTATTACCGGATGATGCTCGATTCGAAACAATACAAAGACACTTATTTCCGTCGCGCCAAAGTGGCCATTCAGTACCTTTATCTGGGAAAACCAGAGTGGGATAAGGCGAAAAAAGTAATTCGTGATTATATTGTTCCTCAGCCGTTAGCGAAATTGTACAGTACAATTCGTTTGTTGCCTTACCGATAATTCGTGACGGCAGCCAGTACGGAGACGGAAGCTACAAACCTATTTAGAGAATCACGGGCCAGAATCCGTGCTATAGCTATGAAATTAAGCGTTGTTATACCGGCTTATAACGAAGAAGAATCGTTGCCGCCCACCTTACGGGCCTTGTACCAGACCTTGGCTAAACACGGTATTCCGCACGAGATCTGCGTGACCAACGACAACTCGAAAGACGGAACGTTACGGGTACTTAATGAAATGGCGGCTAATGAAATTCCAACGTTGGTTCCATTCACAAACCTTGGTCCTAACGGATTTGGCTACGCGGTTCGTTACGGACTGGAACGTTTTTCGGGCGACTGTGTGGCTGTATTTATGGCCGACATGTCTGATGATCCAGAAGATCTGGTTAAGTTTTATAATAAAATGCTTGAAACCGATGTCGACGCCGTATTTGGGTCGCGTTGGGGAAAGGGTGGAAAAGTAATTGACTACCCACCGCTTAAAATGTACATCAACCGCGTAGCCAACTTCATCGTTAAGCTGTTGATGGGGATTAAGTACAACGACACGACCAATGCGTTTAAGTTGTACAAGCGCGAGACCATTGAAGGCATTAAGCCCTTTTTAGCCCCTCACTTTAATCTGACGGTGGAGCTCCCACTGAAAACGATTGTGCGTGGTTACAGCTTCGCCGTTGTACCCAATAGCTGGACAAACCGGAAATACGGCGAGTCTAAACTAAAGATTAAAGAGATGGGCAGCCGCTACTTCTTTATCTTGATGTACTGCCTGATCGAAAAATATTTTTCGCGTGGTGATTTCCACAAAAAACCGGTGACGCCTGTAGCGCAAACAGTTAGCCGGTAGAAAATAGTCTATTAGCGTTAGTTGATGAGCCAGCCCGCAGACGGTTGGCTCATCGTGCTATCAGGCCCTTTAAGCCGGGAATCTGGTAAATAGCGAGGGTTTGTACGACCGCCCACAGAAACCCGCTGATCAGCATATAAAGCAGGAGCTGACCACGACTCACGCGGAACGAAACCGCGAGAGCGGTGCCCCCAATAGGCGTGAGAATCAAAGGCGTCAGAAAAGCGATTCCCATCAGGCCAAACCGCTTCCACACTCTGATTGCCATCCGCGTTCGGCGTGTAAACCGCTTTGGGCGCTGCTTTCGGTAACGATCGACTAAGGCTTGTATGGCTGATCCGGCGTAAGTAATTGCTGCCACACTAAGCATCATGCCCGCCACTGTACAAAGGGATGTTTCTATCCAGGATAAGCCCAGTGTTGCCCCTGTCAATGGCCCGCCAATGAATTTAATCGTGCTGGCAATGATTACCGAAACATATTTGGCAAGGTTCATAGAAAGAATTTAGTCTTGAAACAACGCCATAAACGTAGCTGTTGTTTACGATATATGCCACTGCTTAAATCTGTTTATTCTGGTTCGCCTGCCTACCTTTACAATGGTCATTTACAAACCATTATTCCAAGTCTTACCCGCAATGTCACTGGCGTTACTTACGAACGTGAACGGCTAACGCTCGCCGACGACGATTTTATCGACCTTGACTGGATCGATGCAGGAAAGAAACGACTGGTTATTCTGACGCATGGACTAGAGGGCGATAGCCGACGCCAATACATGCTTGGAACGTCCCGGCTGTTTTCTCGGCATGGCTTTGATGTGCTCGCCTGGAACTGTCGTTCGTGCAGTGGAGAGATGAACCGGGCTTTTCGGCTCTATAATCATGGTGAGATTGGTGATATTGGTGAGGTGATAAACCACGCATTACGCACCAAATCATACGAGGAAATCGTCTTGGTAGGCTACAGCATGGGAGGAAATATTATCCTGAAATACCTGGGTGTCCATGCAAAACACGCCCCCGATGTTATCAAGCGAGGAGTTGCCATTTCGGCCCCAACTGATTTGGGAGCTAGTGCTGCGCTGCTCGACCGGACTTCGAATCGTTTCTACCGGAATCGATTCATGAAAAAACTGATTGCGAAACTAAATCAGAAAGCCGACCTGTTTCCGGGCCGGCTGGATATGACAAAATTGAAGCAGGTAAAGCAATGGCGTGATTTCGACGATTTTTTCTCGGCTCCGGTAAACGGATACCACGATGCCAACGACTTTTACAATCAGGCTTCCGCCGTTAATTACATGGCTGACATTGCAGTACCCGCACTATTATTAAACGCAAAAAACGATCCGTTACTATCCGCCGAATGTTCACCCGGTTGGCTTGCTGAAAACCATCCGTCTATATTTTTAGAAACGCCCGCTACGGGTGGTCACGTTGGCTTTATGGTCGCGAATGACATATACACCTACGCCGAACGACGAGCGCTGGCTTTTGCCGAAGGTACAATCGACGGCTAAAACATCGCTTCTGCGATCTGTTCAGCGTGAACTAGGCGCTGGCAATGTGAATCAGATCTTCGATTTGATTGATGATTGTAGCATTTTCGGGAATATCAATATCCTGTCCGACGACTTGGTAACCCATGAGTAGCAAGTGAACGTCCGGAAACGATTTCACCAGACGATCAACATAAGGTTGGACTTCGTGGTTTGCGGGTACCGAGGTCAAGGCCGTGAGCAGATAATCAGGTTTGTGAACGTTGTAGGCAAAAACCAACTCGTTGAACGGCAAACTCTGACCCAGATAAATAACTTTGTTGTAGCGAGCCCGAATGATGTAATTGCTGAAAAGGAGACTAATCTCGTGCATTTCACCTTCCGGTAAGAACAGCATGTATTTTTTGCCGTCTGGCCGCTGTTTGCTGGCCTGCCCATCGATAGCAACGATAATTTTCTGACGAATCAGATTAGAAATGAAGTGTTCCTGGGCAGAGCCAATCGATCCTGTCACCCAAAGCGTACCGATTCGGCTTAAGAATGGATAGACAATGTGAATCATTGTGTTCTCAAAGCCAAACTGGAGAATGTTCGTGCTGATGATCTTCTCGAAACGCTCCTCGTCGAGGTCAATCATCGAGATGGTAAGCGCGTGGATCTGATCAGGATAATTAAGTTGCCGATCTGAAATCTTGATTACTTCACGATACATTTCCTCTACCGACAGCTTCGAGATCTCAGATATCTTGTATCCATGATCTTTTAGCAGAGAAATATTCAGCACCAGTTTGAGATCCTGATCGTCGTACGTGCGGATATTGGTATCCGTTCGCTTGGGAGAAATTATATTGTAGCGTTGTTCCCAGATTCGCAACGTGTGAGCTTTGATGCCCGAAAGTTGCTCTAAATCTTTTATGGAGTAACTACTCATAGAACCAATCTATTGTATATGAACAGGGAGTAAAGCGCCATGCTGATTCATACTTTTTTGCAGTTGACAGCAGACTGCTTTTACAAGCCGACTGAAGATAAATAAAGACATACGGTCAATACCATCGTTAAGTTTGCTTGCTATGCAAATATACTTATAGAACACCAAAGTTTGACTTTTGTTTAAGTGGATTCTACAAAAGTATGAACAAAAATTGGCCGATAAAAAACGTGAATTGTAATGCCAATAACCACTTCGCCAAGCGATTGTCTTTTCGGAAGGGTAGGGCATACCAAACGGTAAACAGTAGAATAGAAACAAGCCACCAACCAAGATAATTCTGCAAAGGAACTGGCTGCCCGAACCACGTCCAAAAATCCAGCTGAATCGCTACGGGTTCGATAAATAAGTCTAACACGACCATCACTGTTGCGGCCAGTACAACTTTTAGCCAGGCAGGGGCAGGTAACTCATTGCATACAGAACCAATACAATACGACAAGATAAGCCAGTTGACAGCAATAACCGGAGGAACTGACCATACCTGAGCGCCTAGTCCCCAGCCGTAGGCATAGTGACCAAAAATCGACTCTGTATGAACACCGATTACTTCAATAAAATAGCTCGCCAGTAGGGTGAGGGCAAGATAGATGTAAAAGGAAGGACGCCAGTCGGTGTGATATAACAGTAAAACGACCAGGGATGAAATAAGCGTAACGGGGCTTAACGGGCGGAAATAGTCTACCAACGGGGGGAGTTGTAAACCAACGATACCCGCAAGGTAAGCCATAATCAAAATCGCTCGGATGATTGAGTGATACCGGGTAACTGTAGGAACATGAACGGCCATGAACGAGCAACTACCTGATCGAGAGAAGTGTTACAAAAAAAGCCTCCTGAATAATCAGGAGGCTTTACTAGGGGGTGAAAGACGGGGCTCGAACCCGCGACCTTCGGAACCACAATCCGACGCTCTAACCAACTGAGCTACAATCACCGTTTTGAGAGGGCAAAGATAGTAAATAGCAATGAATTATAAACAATAGCGGCTACCTTTTTTTCTACAATAGCCAACATTGTCTATAATTCATCGCTTATAATTAGGCTTGCTTACCTTGCTGATAACGCTTATTCGCAGCGTTCCAGTCAATTACGTTAAAATAAGCGCCAATGTATTCGGGACGACGGTTCTGGTACTTTAGGTAGTACGCATGTTCCCAAACGTCCAAACCAATGATTGGAAATCCTTTTGCGTCCGCAACGTCCATGAGTGGATTATCCTGATTTGGGGTTGAAGTAACGGCTAACTGACCTTCTGGAGTAACGATCAACCACGCCCATCCTGAACCAAAGCGGGTCGTCGCAGCTTTCGTGAACTCTTCTTTAAAAGCGTCGTAAGAACCGAATTTTTCGTTGATCGCGTCGGCTAGCTCACCCGTTGGCTGGCCGCCACCGTTACCAGAAATCGTATTCCAGAACAAGGTATGGTTATAATGGCCGCCCCCGTTATTGCGTACTGCAACCGGAGCCTGGCTCACCGTTTGAAGCAATTCTTCAATTGACTTGTTTTCCAGCTCTGTTCCAGCGATTGCATTATTTAAGTTCGTAACATAAGCATTGTGGTGCTTGTCATGGTGAATTTCCATGGTTTGCTTGTCAATGTTAGGCTCGAGCGAGTCGCTGGGGTAGGGTAGTGGGTCTAATACAAAAGCCATTGGACTTATAAAGTTAAAATGGAAGATCTTTCGGTTGGGTTAACACGGCTCCATTCGTTTATGTTCTTAAGCGTCGAAAAAACTTAGTCAATAACTGCTGACTGTCATCGGCTAACACACCTGTTTCGACGCGCGTTTTGGGATGTAACAGCGAGGGCTGAATGCGGCTGTACCCACGTTTTGTGTCGGGTGCGCCGATCACAACACGCCCGATCTGCGCCCAAAACAAGGCCCCGGCGCACATCACACAGGGCTCCAGCGTGACGTAAAGTGTACAGTCGGTTAAGTACTTGCCGCCGAGGTATTGCGTCGCTGCCGTGATGGCGAGCATCTCGGCATGAGCGGTTACGTCGTTGAATTGCTCCGTCTGGTTTCGACCCTTCGCTATAATACGATTTTGAGCGACAACTAAAGCGCCAACGGGGATCTCGCCCGCTTCGGCTGCCTCTTCCGCCAGACTTAGCGCAATATCCATAAAGTAGTCATCCGAGAACATAAGCAAGAGGGTAGCTGGAGAACCGGCTAAAATACAGCTTAATTTATTGTTTAAGAATTTTCCGAACCGACTGCCGGTCTCCAACCTGAATGCGAAGTATATACTGACCCGTCGGTTGAGTACTCAGATCAAGTTCGGTTTTGGCCGTACGGGTGGTCAGTTGATGGATTGTTCGTCCCTGCTGATCCATGAGCGAAAGAACAGCCGGGGTACGACTCAAAGGCATATCAATCGCCACGGTCACAGATGTCTGAGCGGGTACGGGATACACACCCACCAACGGATCGAGTGAATTGTTTTCCAGCCCTGTTACAACCAGAACTTTTACAGTCGCTGTACCCGATATAGCGCCTGCTCCGCAACCATTGCTCACACTAACCAGATGATACGTTGTCGTTCGCGCGGGTCGGACTTCGGCAACGTATGGGTTCGTAGTGGTTGTTGCTACATATGATCGAAGGCTATCCGCGTACGTTACTGTCCAGGGATTTTCACCGCTTAGGGTAACCGTCAAGCTTGCCGGGACACCCGCATAAATAGTTTGATCACCCTTCAGGAGGGCAATCGGTTTGGAGCGTACCGTAACAAGCGTGGGGCTGTTGGTCCCTACCACTTCGACATCTGGATTTGATCCTTTCACGCGAACGTAATACTGACCAGCTACGAAAGAATCTGACAAACGTGCTGTGACAGGGCTGTTGGTACTGGTAGCAGAAATTTCGTATTTTTTACTCGTATCTGCCGTACTGATCAGATCGATTTTAAACGTGTTGCCATTTCTAAATGCTCCTGTCGTCTGAAACGGTACCGTCAGAGTTGTTCCTGCGCACACAATGTTATTGCCTATGCTGCTCGTCGTGATCGTTGGACTTTGTACACTGATGACGGCTGTTGCCGGATTACCCGGTAGCCCAACACCACAACTATTGGAGACGGTCGTGACCTGATAAGTAGTATTGCCTCTGGGTAGTACCTGAATGGTTGTGTCAGCTGTGCGGGATACGCCCGAGTAACCACCCGTCAGCGTGTAGCTGAACGGAGGATTGCCCGTGAACTGTAATCGTAGTGGTGTTCTCTCGCCCAGATTGATCGAGGCCGATCCTGTTAATGATAAAGTTGGTATCGCGTTGACGATGACTTTAACAACCGAACGGGCGCTGTAGCAACCCGATGAACTGGTCTGATACACATAATACGCATCACCACCGGGCTCTACATTGACGTTGATCGTGGGAGGAGCGGGTGCAACGGTTGTTTCGTGGCCGTACGGATCGACCCAATGCAAGACACCCCCTGGCTCAGCGGTTGCTTCCAGGGGTACTGATTTCTCATCGACGCAGTACGCAACTACCGGCTTAGAAACCACCGGGACGGGTGTTGTCTGCACGTATACCTGAAGTGTAGCTTTCTGGCTTTCGCAATTGTCAACCGTCTGGGTAACCTGGTAGCTGATACTACCTGTCTGCGAGATGGGTGGCGTTGGAGCGCTTGAATAAACCCGACCGTCGGTATTGTACCACCGCAGATTCTGACCACTTGCGGTCAACGGCGAAATCGTCTGAGCGGGCTGGTCCTTCTGTGCCTGACAGAACGTTAGATTGCTGACGATGGGAGAGGCCGGTATGGGTTTGATGCTGACGGTTAAGGCCGCCTTGTTACTTTCACAGCCGTTTACGGTTTGCGTGGCTTTGAAAAGTTGATTGCCAATCGTGTTTGTACCGGGTGTCGGAGCATTAGCCAACGGTTGATCCGACGCGTCGTACCACTTGATGTTTGATCCCGTAGCCGTCAGCGCTTGTGCCTGCGCGTTGTTGCAGAAATTTACTGAACTTACGCCAGGAGCAACGGGTATTGCTTTAACTGTAACAACCAGACTGGCTCTTGTACTCTGGCAACCATCCAGCGTTTGACTGACGTAATACATCGTTTGCCCTGGTGTGGTGTTCTGAACAACGGGACTCGTGGCAGATGCCGTACCACCCGTCGCATTAGTACCATACCAGTTTGCTGTTGCATTAGCCGTAAGGGTTACTGGTAGTGTTGGCACAGGACTATTCTGGCAAAAATCAACGGGTGTCGTGACGGGTGCCGTGGGTGCATCTTTGACAAGCACCGGAATAGCCGCTCGGTCGCTTTCGCAACCGTTTACGATTTGCGTAACGTAGTAGTTTGTCGTGCCAATAATCGATGTATTCGGAATTGTTGCCGTTAGGGAAGAGGGCCCACCCGACTGTTGGGTACCATACCAGTGTAGATCCTGACCGCTAGCCGATAATGGATTGGCTTTCGCGCCTTCGCAGTAAGGACTTGGGGTAATACCGGCGGGCTTGTTGGGTAACGGGTTAACCAGAGCCGTCAAACTTGTCCGAGCACTCTCGCAGCCATTCAGCGTCTGACTCACGTAATAAACCGTTGAACTAACGGTGCTTGTAGAAGGCGTAGGCGCCGTAACCGACGCTGTACCACCCGTGGCATTGGTTCCGTACCAGTTCAATGTGCCACCTTGCGCTGGTGTTGCAGACAAAGCGTTCGCTGGACGATTTTGACAATAGATAGTTGGACTGACTACGGTCGGAGTTGTAGGTAGCGGTTTCACCTGTACGGACAAGCTGGCCCGTGGACTTTCGCAGTTGCCTACTACTTGAGCGACATAATATAACGTTGTCGAAGCGGAGGTCGTACCAGGCGTGGTTGGTGTCGAGGTAGCTGTACCACCGGTTCTGTTGGTCCCGTACCAATTTAATGTACCGCCCGATAGCGCTGTGGCCGACAAGGGTTTTGCTGTTTCATGCTGGCAATAGGTCAACGCAGCCGGCACAGAAGGCGAAGCGGGCGCCGACAGTACGGTTACGGCAATTGCTGCTCGCTGACTTTCACAGTTATCAATTATCTGACTAACGTAATACGTAGCACTGCTTTGATTAGTAGGTACTGTCGGTGTTGCTGAAGCCGTGCCACCCGTAGCCGATGTACCCCACCACCGTAATGTCGCTCCTGATAGGGCCGTAGCTGTAAGCGCTGCCGTCGTTGCTCCCTGACAAATACTTACCGAAGCGATTGTTGCAGGAGCTGGCAGAGCATTGCTAGTTGTTACAAGGAGGGAGACCCGCTCGCTTTCGCATCCGTTCAACGTTTGGCTGACGTAATAGGCTTTCTGACCAATTACGCTTGTGTTAGGAGTTGGAGCAATCGATGAAGCCACCCCGCCAGTGGCCCCTGTGTACCAATTGAGCGTTGCCTTCGTAACAGTTGTAGCAGACAAAGGACTGGCAACACTACCCTGACAGTACGATTTGTTCGCAACGATAGGCGCATCTGGGCGTTCGTTAACCGTTACCTTAATGCTTACTTTATCGCTCATGCAGCCATTCAGCGTTTGGCTTACGTAATAAGCCGTGCTACCGGTGAGGTTGGTATTTGGGACTGTTGCAACACTGGTTGGCGCGTTTGATGCATTCGTTCCGTACCAGTTTAACGTTCCACCAGACGAAGCTGTAGCGGTCAGGGGTTGGGCAACATCACCTTCACAATACGCAGCAGGCGTTAATACCGTAGGCAAACCCGGAGCCGATTGGACAGCGACCTGTTGGGTATTTGTGCTAATGCGAGCCGGAGAACTGGAAATAACCCTGATCTTATACGCTACGCTGGCTGCTGTCGTCTTTGGAATCGTCGCATTGATTGTAGCCGTGTTGGCTGCTGATGGAACCAGAGAAAGCGTTCCGATGCTGATCGTAGAACCAGAGAAAACGCCGTTTGCATCCGATAGTTGAGCCGTAAAAACATTTCCGGTCGAAAACGCGCCCGTCGTTGAAAAGGGAATAACCAGTGTACCGTTTGAGCCTGTGCAGGCGATACTGGCCGATAAGGCACCTGTCGTGATGGTTTGAGCCTTGCCCGGTGTCATAAACCCGGTAAGACAAAAACAGATGAAGAGATAAAAGTAACGTATAGGTCCCTTCATAGATATAATTGGAAAAGCGGTTAACGTATCTAAAAATAGCAAAATTACTTTACTTGATGCAGACGGTAGACGAGGGTAACTAATAGTATCTAACAATAAAAATGCCACCTTTCACAGTGGCATTTCATAAAAGACGAAAGGATCGTGGAGTGTGTTGCGCTTATAAAACTGCGCTGTAAATCAACTCGTGTATTCTTCGGCGAAGCTTAGTTGTGTTGATTGAGTTGTTGCCCGCTGTCGGATAAATACGGTTCGACAAGAAAACGAAGATTAATTCCTTTTCCGGATCAACCCAAACGACGTTACCCGTAAAGCCCGTATGCCCAAATGAGGTGGCGGAGGCTTGTTGCGCCAGATAAACGCTGCTCGAACTTTCCGGATTCGGCTTATCCCAGCCCAGCGCCCGGTGGCTACGGTTACTCAATGTCTGCGTAAAGTAAGGAACCGTCATCGGTTGAAAGATACGCTCCGTACCGTAAAACCCCTTTTGGAGATTCATTTGAAGAAGGGTCGCAATGTCATGGGCGTTTCCAAACAACCCGGCATGTCCCGAAACTCCCCCCTGTACCGCTGCCATCTGATCGTGTACCGTACCCACCAGTAGTTGATTCCGGTAGTAGGTATCCTGTTCCGTCGGTGCGCAATGTGGATTTTTCAGGCGTTGAAGTGGTGTAAAGCCTAACTGGTGTAAGCCAAGCGTTTTGTACACATTTTCCGTTACAAACGCATCCAGAGGTTGTTTGCTGACGCGCTCGACAATCTTTTGCAGCATCAGAAAATTCAAATCACTGTACACGTAAGCGGGTTTGCCCGACTCGTCGAGCTTGCGGGACATTGGTGACTGAACCACCCATTTCCAGACTGAGTCCTTCAGCGCAGGCGTTGCCCAAAGCGTCGGTGCTATTTGCAGCGGGTGCAACGTATCACGGGTAGCACTGTAATATTCAGCTTTCAGCCCACCACCCGGCGTCCGTGTCCGGTCCCATGTGGTTGGGTAGAACGACACCATACCCGACTGATGCCACAACAAATCCTGAATAACGATATTCTGTTTGTTAGTGCCTCTAAGTTCGGGCAAGTAAAGCGATGCTTTCTGGCTTATGTCAATCTGCTTGCGATCATACAGAACCATCACACTTTGCAGCGTTGCCAGCACTTTGGTCAATGAAGCCAGATCATACAGCGTTTCGTCCGTTACTTTCTCTGCACCGGGGCTGTAAGTCAACGCACCAAAATTCTTGCTGTAAACAACCTTGCCTTTACGAGCCACCAGAATTTCGCAACCGGGTACAACGTGATCGCGAACTGCGTTTTGAGCAATAGCGTCAATTTTTGCCAGAACGGCGGTTTTCATGCCAACGCTTTCTGGCGAACCCGCCGAAAGACGACCTTCCGGACTGACCGTTTCGCCAAGCCCAACCTTCAGATCACCCGTCGAAATTGGCAGCATACCGCGGGAGCCTAGTGCGCCGAACAGAACCTGAGGCACAACGCGTTGCATCTCATCAAATTCCTGATAAGCGCAGATCAGGCCGTCGGCATCCGTAAACTGCGTAAGGCTGTAAGGCGAACCAAAAACCGTAACAATTACTTTGACGCCCCGTTGTTTCAGCCGTGTTACCAGATCGAATGAAGCTTTTGTAATGCCGAACTTCCGGTAACTCGACTCGGTCATTTTGTGGTAGCTCACGACAACCGTATTCGCCGAACTGACCTGAGCCAGCGCATCGTTCAGTTCCGTTTCGGAAACAATCTTGTTTGGGTAAGAAAGCGTCTGAAAAGGCGCGTATTGGTTAAGCGTTTTTTGGAACGGGTTGTCGACATCTGCACCAATCGCAATCGACGCCAACCGCAGGGAGTCCAACGGGCCGATAGGCAGGATCTTGTTACGATTTGTAACAACCGTAACCGCTTGTTCGCACAAGTCATGCTTGAGCTGTTGCGCTTCCGGTGAATTCAGCTCCGCCGATAAGCCAGCAAGATTGATGGGCTTATACTGATTTAACCCAGCCCAGTATTTAGCGCGAAGTATTTTTTTGACTTTTTCGTCAATGAATTCCTGGGATATGACACCCTGCTGAATCGCATTAAGGATATTTTGCGAGGCTTCCCGAACGTTTTCTGGATACAGCAAAATATCATTCCCGGCCATCAACGCCCGTAGGTTAACGTCCATTGCTTTGGGTGACCGGCTGATACCGCCCATGTTCAGCGCATCAGTAAAGACCAGCCCCCGGAATCCCAGCTCCTTCTTAAGAAGCTCTGTTACAATTTTTTCGGATAACGTAGCGGCCAGGGCCGGGGTGTTGTCCATTACTGGTACATGCAAATGACCCGTTACAACGCCCATCAAACTGTCGGCAATGAGTTTCCGGAATGGGTACAGGTCAATGTCACGCATTTGCTCCGACGACCGGCTAACGGTTGGCAGCGTGTGGTGCGAATCGGCATTGGTGTCGCCGTGGCCCGGAAAATGCTTAGCCGTAGCAATGACGTGGGTTTGCTGTAAGCCACGCATGTAGGCCGACGCTTTCAAGGCTACATTCTCCTTCGACTCCCCAAATGAACGGATGCCGATGACCGGATTCGCGGGGTTGCTGTTAATGTCCGATACCGGGGCAAAATTGATATGGATGCCGAGCCGCTGGCATTGCCGGCCAATTTCGGCGCCCATCCGGTAAATCAGTTCATTGTCGCGAATGGCACCGAGCGCCATCTGCTTAGGAAAGTCCATCGTACTATCCAGGCGCATCCCTAATCCCCATTCGCCATCAATGCCAATCAATAAAGGGACTTTTGATAATGCCTGATAGCGATTGGTCAGAACGGCCTGCCGGTACGGACCACCCTGGAAAAAGATCAGACCACCAATATGGTTTGTCTGGATAAGGTGCTCGATGTATTGGTAATGATTATCATGACGGTTGGAGAACGTAGCCACCATGAAAAATTGCCCGACTTTTTGTTCGGGGGTGAGCGTCTGAAACACACTGTCGACCCAACGCTGCCCGCTATCGGAAAGCGAGAAGACTTCAACAGGGGTGGCGTACGAACGCACGTGCGAAGCGGGTGCCGTCAACCGTCGGGCCTTCGCTTTGTGAGCGTGTGCCGACGGGGCGAGCCGGGTCCATAAAGTACGCCCTGGCTTCGTTAAGCCAAATGCCGTAAATAAACTGACGGACAGCAGACCGATGACCAAAATCGGTCGTACAAGGTTGTTCCGCATGGGTACTCGATTGGTAAAAAGGTACAGTCGGCTATCGGTGGTTTATCGCCAAACCATAAAAATAGCCAACACCTACTGAAAACAATAACACATGTTTGAATTATCTAACTTTTTAACAAAATAATATACGTGAAATGTTTCGCTGCTTGGATTAATACAAAATTAAAACGAGCGAATGGAAAGAAAGCCGACGTTGCGATTTCAGGAAATGCATTGACAATCAACTCATCAGTTGATGAATAAATGAATGTTTGTTGCAGGATTGAAACGTCAAAAAAGTATACGGAGCAGCACAAAATAACAGCAGATCAATCACCAACCGTATACGGGTGTAGCTGTAAAGCACTTGGAGCGGAAGAAAACTTCCTGTAAACTGACGAATGAGATTGGAGAAGCAGGCTGGTAAGAGTTTAACAACGATTCGTTGTCTACATGGGCCGATCACCCAATAGCCTGTTCAAGTGGATCATTGCAAGACCCAAGCTGTAGCTAGTTGGAAGAAGCTACAGGGCGCTTTCAGACGTAACTTAACAGCCGTCAGATGAAGTGTGGAAGAGAGGATGCGTAAGAGTAAATCAGAAAGACCGTGCCGGACGTACGCTCGCCAGGGCAGCAACCAGTCGTTTGCTTAGTTCAGCTTTGTCAATAGCGGCAAGCGGCTGCCAGCACGACGACGCTGATGTCACTTTCGATTTTTGAACTAAAGCCGACGATTTCGCCCGCATTTGCTTTCTGGCAGCAAAAATATTGTGCGGATGCCCCATGCTCATCGCCTGTCCGCTAATGCCTACTAGTAAGGTTCCGACAATTAGTAAGGTTTTCATGGTCTGGTTGGTTCTTATTGACAACACAAAGATATAGGCTTTGTTGGGTATCTTGCAATACATAGTACTAAATTTTTTAATTATTTTTTCAGAATCGGCCAGGTCGAGCAAAATATTGAGTCTCTTCTCCATAAAGCATAATCATTTTGCTCGACCTGGCTAACCGATTTATCGTCAATCAAGCACGATTCGTTTGACGGCACCGTCTTCGTTCTGCGTGACAGTTATAAAGTAAGCTCCTTGTGCGCTTTTACCTAAATCAATTTGGCCGACAAACTCACCTGAGAAATCGTTCAACTCGCGTTTAGCTACTTCTTTTCCTTTCGGATTGGTCACAACGATACTTACATCGCCTTTTGCCGGAGCCGTGAACCGGACGTTCAGTTGGGCGCGGTCTGGGTTGTTTGGATAAGCATCCAATCCACGAATGGTAGACGGTTTGCTGTTGAAATTGCGTGACCAGTCTTCGAAGGGACGAACAAGCTGTCGATCCAAGTCGCGCGGTAATTGCATTCTGAATCGGTTGAGCTGGTCGGCTAGCGAATCGGTCCCGCGACGAAATTCATAGCGCCAGGTTTGTAGATCACGGTCGTTAATCCGGGGTATTCTGCCTCGATACACGTAAAAATCATCGGGAAGCCGTCGGTGGCGGGGGGTGAGATGCTCGCGTCTTGCTACGTGGCCGCTATCCGTATCATCAACGATAATGGTCATGTGGCGCTTGCCTTCTTTCCCTTTCCGCGTCGTCTTCAGCGAGTCGACCAGTTTCATGACAAGACGGTCGCGTTCAGGATCAGTCAGACCGTCAACCCGGTAGGTACGTTCGATCTCCCGCACTTCATCGCCGTTTCGTTCAATGATCCGGACGTTAACTTCGTCTTTCTTTGGCGAAGAACCCGCCTTCTGAGCCGTAGCGATTCCACTGATACCACCAGCGATGAACAGCGCTAAAACGAACCGCTGTAGCAGAATTACTGTTTTTTTCATAATCGTAACCGTTAATGAATACACAATAAGATAGGCTAAAAGTCATTGAGGGTGGGGCTGTTAAAGTTTGTTAAAGGCTCAGTGACTGCCTGGCAGCATTCGTATTTTTACGGATTACACAATCAGGCATAGCCAAAAGCATACCGATTGTGATCTGCTTGTTTACCCATAGATGAAAAAAAAGGCCGAAGGTTGCATAAAGGCCGAAAAAAATGTCGACACTACGCATACGATGGATTGTTGCCCTGATGGCAGTCGGATTGGTGGGCCTCGTTGGTTTACAGTCTTACTGGATCAGTAGTGCATTGCATTTGCAGAAAGAACAATTCGACTATAAGGTTACCGATGGCTTGCAGGAGGTTGTTCGCGCCCTCGAACGGCAGGAGGCTATGTACCAGGCAAAACAACATATCCAGGCCCGCGACCATCAGGACCGGTTGATGGCGATTGCCAGAAAAGAAGATAAGAAGTCGGTTGTTGAATCCTCGGCTTCCAGGAAAAAAGTAGCCAGTGCAACATCCGATAAAGTAGCTAGTACTCAGGCAAAGAAAGCAAATCCGAAAGTGACTGATTCGCAGCGGTTGCCGTATGGAATGGCCCCGGCTGGTGCGGTAGTTGTACAATCGGATGTGCTGCATCCGGTAGCGCATCCGCTGTCGCCAGAGCAAATGGCCGTTGTCGAAGAATTTTTCCGCCAGCAGGATGAACTGATGGCAGTTGGCGACTGGCAGACACAACTAGCCCAACAACAGCAGTTTAATCACTGGGTCGATCAGATTCTTGTCAACGAACTCAATCAGATCAACGGACAGGTGGCTTCGGCTCGTCGGCAGGATTCGCTGGCCCGATTAAAAGCAAGTCGGGAGCGGGCCAAACAGATTGCTAAGCAGCGAAAGTCGCGCCAAAATGTGTTGAACGATTCGGCTAAAACAGAGGTAGCCGTCAGTACACCAACAAGCTTTAGCTCGAACCGAACGGGCGAGCAGTCGAGAATGATCAAGGATGTATTGAAAGGGCTACTTCTTTCGGAACGCCCCATCGAGGATCGTATCAACCGACTGGCGCTCGATACGCTGCTACGGCAGGCATTGCAGGAAAGAGGCATCAACATTCCGTTTGCTTTTGGCGTTCGGACGAAATCCCAACCTGCTTTTCTGTTTACGTCGCTCGGTATGAGTCCGCAGCAGTTCAGAGAGGGTGGATATAAAGCCGCCTTGTTTCCGAACAATATGCTTGAAACGGGAAACTACGTTTACGTTTATTTCCCAACGCAACGACAGTTTATTCTGAGTCAGTTGTGGTTTACGTTCGGCGCATCAGCCGTGTTGATTCTCGTCATTCTGGCTTGTTTTTACATTGCTATTAGTACGATTGTCCGACAGAAAAAGCTGGCCGACATCAAGAATGATTTCATCAACAACATGACCCACGAGTTCAAAACGCCTATTTCGACCATCTCATTGGCGGTTGAAATGGCGCAGGAACAGGTCCGCCACCCGCAGGGCGCTTCAAGCACGGATGAGTCATCCGTAAATGAACGGTTGTCGCGTTACATGGGTATTATACGTGATGAAACCCGACGACTTGGTTCGCACGTTGAGAAAGTACTGCAAATGGCCTTGCTCGACCGGGGCGAAATCAAGCTGAAATTGTCGTCAGTCAACGTACACGATGTCGTCGAGAATGTGCTGAACAACATGAGTTTGCAGATCGAGCAGCGCGGGGGCGAATTAGACCTGGAGTTTGATGCCGACCGCGAAGTGATTGAAGCCGATGAGGTCCACGTAACCAATATCGTGTATAACCTGCTCGACAATGCGCTGAAGTACTCGCCCGAAAGTCCGCATATCGCCTTGGCTACGCGTAGCCTTCCCGAAGGAGTCAGCATAACGGTTACGGATCACGGGCTGGGAATGACCAAAGATCAGCTAAGCCGTATCTTTGAAAAATTTTACCGGGTTCCGACGGGCAACCGACACGACGTAAAAGGTTTTGGGCTGGGATTGAGTTACGTGAAGAAGATGGTTGACGAACACCACGGGCAGATTCACGTGGTCAGCGAACCTGGCAAAGGCAGTTCATTCGAAGTGATTTTACCCTATAACATTAGCGAAAGAGCAAAAGAGTAGTGAACGATTCATGTACTCGTTTGCTCTTTCATCGTTCAATTATGCCTACCATTCTTCTCGTCGAAGACGATCCCAATCTGGGCCAATTAGTGCAGGAATACCTGACTATGAAAGGCTACGCTACTGACCGCGCTACGGATGGCAATCAGGGCCTGCAAAAGTTCATGGCTGGTCAGTACGACCTATGCATCTTCGATGTAATGATGCCCAAGAAAGACGGCTTCACCCTGGCGAAAGAAGTACGTATGGCGCAGCGTGAAGTGCCGATCATCTTTCTGACGGCCAAGTCCATGCAGGAAGATGCCATCCAGGGCTTCAAGGTGGGAGCCGATGACTACGTGACGAAGCCGTTTAGTATGGAGGAGCTTTTGTTACGCATTCAGGCTATCCTACGGCGGTATCAGCGATCTGCCGACGCACCTGAACCAACGGTATATAAGATCGGCTCGTTTTCGTTCGATTATCCCCACCAACTGCTAAGCCGTTCCGCCGAAAATGAACCCCAAAGCGAAATAGAGTCGCCGGCGCAGAAACTAACCAGTAAGGAATCCGAGTTATTAAAGTTGTTGGCTCAGAATTTGAATCAGCCCGTTAGCCGTAGTTTTGCGTTAAAAATGGTCTGGGGTGACGATTCATACTTCAACGCCCGCAGCATGGACGTGTACGTTACCAAGCTTCGTAAATACTTGAAAGATGATGCGACTGTTCAGTTGGTCAATGTACACGGTGAAGGATTTAAACTGATTGCCTGACGGTTTTCAGCTGTTCGATTGTTTTGAACCGAACGGTACGCGAAAACCGAAATTTGTAAGCCATGAATATAATACGTCGTCCGCGCCGGAGCCGTCAATCCGCTGCTATTCGTGATATGGTGCAGGAAACGCGCCTGTCCGTCACCGATTTTATTTTGCCCGTTTTTATCATGGAAGGGCAGAACGTCCGTTCTGAAGTGGCTTCCATGCCGGGAATTCATCGTTTGTCGCAGGACTTACTCCTCGAAGAAATACAAGAGTGCGTCGATTTAGGTATCAAAACGTTCGATCTGTTTCCAAATCTGCCTGAGTCGAAAAAAGATAAATACGCTACGGAAAGCTACAACCCTGACGGTTTATATCTGCAAACGATCCGCGCCATCAAAGACCGCTTCCCCGATGTGATGGTGATGACTGATGTGGCGATGGACCCGTACAGTTCGGACGGTCACGATGGTGTTGTCGAAAACGGTAAGATCCTAAACGATCCGACCTTAGAAGTACTGGGTAAAATGGCCTTGGCGCAGGCGCAGGCAGGCGCTAACATTGTCGGTCCTTCAGATATGATGGATGGGCGAGTAGGCTATCTCCGGCAGGTGCTCGACGAAGGGGGCTTTCACGATGTTGCGATCATGTCGTACTCAGCCAAGTATGCCAGTGCTTTTTACGGACCGTTCCGCGATGCGCTTGATTCAGCACCGAAATTTGGCGACAAAAAAACCTATCAGATGAACCCGGCCAATAGTCGGGAAGCGCTCATCGAAGCCCAGCTCGATTTTGCCGAAGGAGCCGACTTTCTGATGGTAAAACCCGCCTTAGCGTACCTTGACATCATCAAGCTTCTGAACGATAACTTTCATTTGCCCATTGCTGCTTATAACGTCAGTGGCGAGTATGCGATGATTAAGGCCGCGGCTCAGCAGGGCTGGCTCGATGGAGAACGGGCCATGATGGAATCACTACTGTCAATCAAACGGGCTGGTGCTTCGGTTATCCTCACTTATTTTGCTAAAGAAGCTGCCCGCCTTTTATGAGTAAGCTATTAATTCGTAACGCTCGTTTGGTAAACGAAGGGCGTGTTGTGGAAACGGATGTGCGTATTGAAGATGGATTCATTGCGCAGATCGGTCAGAATTTGTCAGATGCTGGTGTCAATCAATCAATTGATGCCGATGGTCAGTACCTGCTCCCTGGTGTTATTGATGATCAGGTACACTTCCGTGAGCCGGGTCTTACGCATAAAGCAACCATTCAGTCCGAGTCGCGGGCGGGCATAGCGGGGGGTGTCACCAGCTTTATGGAGATGCCCAATACCGTACCCAACGCGCTGACGCAGGAGCTACTGGCCGATAAATATGCCATCGCTGCCCAAACGTCGCTGGCGAACTACTCGTTTTTTATGGGTGCTTCGAACAACAATCTGGATGAGGTTTTGCGTACAGATCCGCGCACTGTTTGTGGCATCAAGGTGTTCATGGGATCATCTACCGGTAATATGCTTGTGGATAATGAGCAGGTACTGGCCAGTTTGTTCCAGCAAAGTCCGATGCTAATTGCTACCCACTGCGAAGACGAAGCTACGATTCGGGCCAACACCGAGCGCTACCGGGCAGAATACGGTGACAATGCGACTGCCGCTCTGCATCCGTTGATTCGTAACGAGGAAGCGTGCTTAATATCGTCAACGCTAGCGGTTGAACTGGCCAAGCAGTATAATGCCCGATTACATATCCTGCACATCTCGACGGCTGACGAACTGAAGTTATTCGCTAACGACCGGCCGTTAACGGAAAAGCGCATTACAGCGGAGGTGTGTGTCCATCACCTTTGGTTTGATAGTGATGATTACAAACGCCTGGGCAATCTGATTAAATGCAATCCGGCCATAAAAGCTCCGCATCACAAGGAAGCGCTAATGACGGCTCTGCTGGATGATCGACTGGATATAATTGCTACAGACCATGCTCCGCACACTTGGGCGGAAAAGAAGCAATCGTATTGGCAGGCTCCATCTGGGTTACCGTTGGTACAGCACCCGCTTTTGTTGATGCTTGATTTTGTTCAGCAGGGTAAGCTACCGATTGAAACCGTTGTCCGCAAGATGTGCCACGCCCCCGCCGATTGTTTTCAGATTGACCGGCGTGGTTATGCGCGTGAAGGATACTGGGCGGATCTAGTACTTGTCGATACCAATCGGCCAACAACCGTTTCGAAAGAAAATGTACTGTATCAATGCGGATGGTCGCCATTAGAAGGCCATACATTCGGGGCTACGGTAACGCACACGATTGTGTCGGGTGAACAGGTATACGCACAAGGACAGTTTCTGACCCACCAGTCAGGAAAGCGGATGCTATTTAATCGATAGTACGAAAAAAATATGGTCTAGATCTTGCACAGTCAGGAAAGTGTACCGTATCTTTGCAATCCCAAACAAGGGGAAACGTACTGCCGAAGTGGTGAAATTGGTAGACACGCACGTTTCAGGGGCGTGTGTCTTTACGGACATGCGAGTTCGAGTCTCGCCTTCGGCACCACCTTAAGCCGCAATCTATTGATTGCGGCTTTTGTTTTATAATTAACTTGTCCGCCACGACACTGCCCCTCTATACTACCCCTGAATGCGGCATGATTGGTCTGCCCCTTTTGAACACTGTTGAATAACCAGCAGTCTCTTTTCGGTTTCAATAATCCATTTACCAAGATTGCGCGTACGAGCGTGATCGATTCGAAGACGGCTACCGAGACGACACTTAGCCCGTTAGAGAAAGAAAACCGCCCCACTCTTTATCGCCCCTTTGATACTCACTGATTCTAAAAGTAGACTCAAGTCTCTACAAACATTTTTGTTACTGGCTTGTCTACTATAAACTATTCATACATATTGTTTTTCAAGATTAACTCTTTTGCAATCAATGAACGGTGAGCGCGAGCCCCTCGATCAAACTATTACCGCCGACTATGAGCGGATAAAGTTTACGCTACAGGCTGCTTGTATTGGAACCTGGGAGCTAGATATAACGAATCAATTGGTTCGTTGGGACGATAGCTGTAAAACGCTTTTTAATTTTTCGGGCGATGATCTGGTAGCCTATGATCAGGTACTGAATTTAATACACCCTGGTGATCGAATTTTAATCGAAGAGATTGTTCAACAGGTAATTAATAACCAGCTTGGTGAGCAGTATAACGTTAAATTTCGTGTTTATGCTGATGAGAGCGGCCAGTTTCGCTGGTTGCAAAGCAGAGGGAAGATACACATAGACAAAAAGACGGGAAGCCGCCGTTTGCTAGGCATATTAGAGGACGTCACTCAGTCGGTTGACGGTCAAGACCAGATTGCTGCTCAGCAGAAGATTGAGATTGACGAGCGATTTCGGGGACTTATTAACGAAGTACCCGTCGCCACTTGTCTTTTGATGGGCGAAGATCTGATTGTCGAAATGGCCAATTCGCCGGCGTTGGCTATCTGCGGAAAAGACCATTCTATAATTGGTAAACCATTAATTGACATCTTCCCCGAACTGAAAGGTGAACTCGTCGAACGGATGTTACATAGTACGTTACGTTCGGGAGAAACCAATCAGACGCGCAACACCCTTGTCGAGTTGATTGTAGATGGTGTATCGCACACCTATTATGTTGATTTTGTATGTAAGCCGTTGCGTAACCCGGCGGGTACTATCAACGCTATCTTAGTCATGGGAATCGACGTCACCGAGCAGGTGATGGCCCGGATGAAGATCGAAGAAAGCAAAGACCAGTTGACGTTTGCCATTGAGGCTGCTGAACTGGGCGTTTGGGATTTGAATCCTGCCACGAACAAATTCACCGCTAATAACCGATTGAAAGAGTGGTTTGGCGTTCCTTCCCAAAAGGAAGTAGAGTTAGATGTAGCACTTAATGCCATCACTGATAAGGACAAACAGCGGGTATCCGGGGCAATCTGGAACGCCTTGCAGGGGCAATCGGGAGGGCAGTACGATATTGAATATACACTCGTCCATCCGGAGACGAAGCATGAGCGAACGGTCCGGGCAAAAGGAAAAGCCCAATTTACCGATAAAGGCGTGGCTTATCGCTTCAATGGTACACTACAGGACATAACTGAGCGTGGACAGATAGAATTGGTCCTAGCCGAAAGTGCGCAAAAATTACGTAGTTTAGTTGAAAGCGCCCCCTTTCCGATTGGCGTTTACGTTGGTAGAGAGATGCGTATTGAACTTGCCAACCAGTCGATTATGGACGTTTGGGGTAAAGGCAACAATGTGGTCGGTAAAACGTACCAGGAGGTGTTACCCGAACTGTCGAATCAAGACATTTACTCCCAACTCGACAACGTTTTCACTTCGGGTATTCCCTTCCATGCTAAAAATCAACGGGTTGATCTTAAGGTAGATGGTAAGTTACAGCCTTACTATTTCAATTATAGCTTTACTCCTCTGTATGATGCCAAGGGGGAAGTGTACGGGGTGATGAATACGGCTGCTGAAGTAACGGACCTGATAGTTGCCAAGCAGCAGATCGAAGACGCTGAGGTGGCTCTTAGAGGGGCAATCGAACTGGCGGAACTGGCTACCTGGAGCGTGGATGCCAACCAGAGCACCTTCACTTTTTCCGAACGATTTATGAATTGGCTTGGCATCACCGAGTCTACAAAAAGTCTGGAGGAAGTGTATAAGTTGTTGCCCGATGAATCGAGGCAGTCAGTGAAAGAAGGAATTGCGGCCTGTCTACAGTCTGGTTCGTCCGGCTTTTACGAGAATGAGCATCCTGTTAGTAACCAACTGACTGGGAAGATGCGCATCATCCATACCCAAGCTCAGCTTTATTTTGATGCCGATAATCAGCCAATAGCGCTTCGAGGTACGGCCCAGGATGTCACTGAGCAACGGCAGGTACAAATAGCCTTGGAGCGGCAAGTCCAGGAGCGGACTGAAGAATTGGCGGCTATCAACGAGGAGTTGGCAGCTACCAACGAAGAATTAGCCGCTACCAATGAGGAACTGGCTGCTACCAATGAAGAGTTAGCCGAATCCAACCAGTTGTTTATTCGCTCCAACCACAACCTTGAGCAATTCGCTTACATTGCCTCGCATGACTTACAGGAACCTTTACGTAAGGTGCAGCAATTCGGCGATCTGTTGATACGACAACATGGCGATCAGCTAGGTGAAGGGGCGATGTATCTGGAGCGCATGCAATCAGCCGCTAGCCGCATGTCGACGTTGATTCGTGACTTACTGACTTTCTCGCGCATTTCGACTCAGCAGGATAGTACAGGGCTGGTAGCTTTGAATGGCGTTATTAACATGGTACTGACAGACTTAGACCTGCGCATTCAGGAGACAAGTGCGGCCGTTAACGTTGGGTCATTACCAGTTATACAAGGCGATAAATCTCAACTGGGGCAATTATTTCAGAACCTGATTAGTAACGCGCTAAAGTTTTTCCGACCTGATATTCTACCCGTTATCAACATCAGTGCTGAATTGATAGAGGTCAGTGATTTACCTCCAACAGTGAAGCCAACGCGCTCGGTAAGGGCTTACTATCGCATCGATGTAGCCGACAACGGAATTGGGTTTGATGAAAAGTACATTGATCGCATCTTCCAGGTTTTTCAACGGCTGCACACCAAAAGCCAGTACGCAGGTACTGGTATCGGATTGGCGATCTGCGAAAAGGTAGCGGCCAATCATGGAGGAGCAATCACCGCTACGAGTCAACCGGGGCAGGGTGCTACTTTTAGCGTATACTTACCGGCCTGAGTCGCTATTGAGGCTGGTAGCAGTCGACTTAGCATTGTCAATACAAACAAAATCCCGTCTGGTTCTAATGCCAGACGGGATTTCTGTTATTATATCTTGTAAAGAAGTTAGGCAATAACTTCGCCAGCTTCTACCAGATTATGTTTTAGTAAGTATTCTGCAATCTGAACGGCGTTGGTAGCTGCTCCCTTGCGAAGGTTATCAGCTACGATCCACATATTCAGCGTGTTCGGCTGACTTTCATCACGACGAATGCGACCGACGAATACTTCGTCTTTTCCGTGCGCTGTCAGTGGCATCGGGTATACTTTGTTTTGCGGGTCATCCTGTACAACAACACCCTCGGCATTGCTGAGTAGTTCAACCACTTCGGTTACGTCAAAATCGTTTTTGAATTCAACGTTTACTGCTTCCGAGTGGCCACCGATGGTTGGAATGCGGACTGTGGTTGCCGTTACCTGAATCGAATCGTCGCCCATGATCTTCTTGGTCTCGTTGACCATTTTCATTTCCTCTTTGGTATAACCATTGTCGAGGAACACGTCGATATGGGGTAATACGTTCAGGTCAATCGGGTGCGGATACACTTTCGATACGCTAGTGTCGCCATTACGTTCAGCAAATAGTTGATCAACAGCCGCTTTGCCCGTACCCGTAACCGACTGGTAGGTCGAAACGACAACCCGTTTAACGCCATAGCGGTCGTGCAGGGGCTTTAGCGCAACGACCATCTGGATCGTCGAGCAGTTTGGATTCGCAATAATCTTGTCTTCTGGCGTGAGCGTATTGGCGTTGATTTCAGGAACAACCAGCTTTTTGGTTGGGTCCATCCGCCAGGCCGACGAATTGTCAACTACGGTAATTCCTGCCTCCGCAAACTTGGGGGCCAGGGCCAGCGAGGTGCTACCTCCAGCCGAGAAAATCGCAACGGCAGGTTTGGCGGCAATGGCATCCTCAAAGCTAACGACTGTGTACGGTTTACCCTTGAACTCAATCTGTTTACCAACCGAGCGCTCGGAAGCAACGGGAATGAGTTCTGACACGGGGAAGTTACGTTCTTCCAGTACCTTCAGGATTTCGCCACCGACTAGGCCTGTGGCGCCAACGACTGCGATTTTCATAATTTTTTCACCAGTTAATTAAAAATTGACCGCAAAATTACAGTAATAAGTTGACATACAGATAAAAAAGGAAGATATTTTTAGTAGCCACCAATTACTTAAAATAGACAACGGAATCAGGAGTCACACAAACCTCCAACGGAATGTCAGTCGGTTCAATCGCGTCAATTTGCTCGACGGGCTCTACGAATGATAATCCGACTTTTAAACAGTCGGGGCGACAATCCGCCAGGAACCGATCATAAAAGCCGCCACCATAGCCGACTCGATGGCCCTGTCGATCAAAAGCCAGAAGTGGTACCAGTACAAGGTCAATCGCGCTGGTCTTGACGGCTAGAGAATCTTCGGCAATGGGCTCAGGAATACCCCATTGATTAGTAGCCAGAAGCGTATCTGGAGTCAGTTCGTAATGAGTCAGTTGGTACGTATCAGCATCCGTGATCGAAACAGCCAGCCGGACCTGCGGAAAATCGTGCCAAAAACGGTGAACGATTAGCCAGGTGTTTAGCTCGTTTTGGCGTGCGATGGGGAGGAAAGTATGAACGGTAAGCCTGCCATCCGTCCATACCTGATCGAAAAAATGCGCGCAGATTTTATGGCTATACTCAGCAAGCGCTGTATCGGACAGCGCCTTGCGAGTGGTCAGATACTGACGCCGTAAATCAGCTTTTTTCATACACGCTGTGATAGCCAGAAGCCAAACTTATTCCAAACAGAGCTGCATCCGATAGTCGAACGGATCGAAGACCGAACCGATTTTGTTTAAAAACTCCCGGTCGTTCAGGTGAAATGTCAGAAAGTTCTCGCTTCGTTCCTGTAATCCGCCATTAGGAAACAGTTCGTCTTTGACGGCCAGTAACTGCCGAACACCCACTTCCTGATTGTGCTCTTCGGCCCGGCGCATTTTCTTTTCCAGCCGTGTAATGGCATTGGCAAACCGCTTCGTCTCGGCTAAAACTGCTTTCTCAAGGGTAGGGTCAACCATTTGCGCTTTGTGCAAAATGTTGTCCAGCGCTTTGTTGACAACCTTGTTTTCGTTGTCGAACTTAAGCGTGTGCCGGGCGTGGTTTTCGACATACTCGCGCTTGAGAACCAGCGTGTCCTTAAACAGTTCTTCGGGCGTCAGACCCAACTTGCGAATGCGCTTTGCGCTTACTGATGGCACATACATCGCAAAATTGCGGGGCATCAGAATTGGAAAAGTAGTCTGGAAATAATCGAATACCGGTTTCAGCTGCAACCAGTAAGGTACTTCCGACGGTCCACCGATATAAGCCAGATTCGGTAGAATCGTTTCCTGGTACAGAGGTCGTAGCACGACGTTAGGACTGAATTGCTCCGGATGTTCGTCGAGCAGTTGTAACAACTCCTGTTCGGTAAACCGAAGCTTGGTATGTAGCACCCGATAGGTACCATCCTCCTTGCGCTCGATACGTTCGCGAAGCTGATCGTCCAGGTAAAACAGGTTAATGTCGCGCGGGGAAATAACCGTTTTGTACCCCAGTTTTTCGAGTAGCTCAGTTTGCTTTGCCACCAGTTCACCCGAGCGCTGATGCTGCAACTCATCCCGCATGACCGGGGCGAAAACACGCTTTAACGCGGCATCGTCGGCATCCAGCGATATAAGACCCTGACTCCCGAACAGCTCGTTTATGTAATGCCGGGCCGCATCGGCTAAGGTGTTGTGCTTTAAATACGCTTCTTCAAACAAGGACAGCTTTTCGGGAATCTGATTGAAAAGCGTCTTTAGTTCCTGCGGATTCATCCGTCCAACGGCTCCCCGCTGTTCGGTCGCCCAGGAGTAGTTTTTACCGAAGAGCGAGAAGTGATTGATTTCAGCAAAATCGTGATCTTCCGTCGCCATCCAGTAAACCGGCACAAAATTGTAGTCGGGATAGGCTTTCTTCAACTGTTGCGCCAGCCTGATTGTCGTAATCAGCTTGTAGACGATGTACAGCGGTCCCGTAAAGATATTTAGCTGGTGGCCCGTTGTAACCGTAAACGTGTTTGGCTGGAGGAGTACCGAAAAATCCGGTTTGTTAGAAATTTGTGCGTACTGCCGCTCAAGTGCATCGACTAAAACCTGCCGTTTTGATTCGTCAAATGTCTTATCATTGATCTGTTCTTTAAACGCTGATAACTCTGGGTAGCGCTGATAGAACGGGAAAAGTATATCTTTTTTATTGATGTAATCGAGAAATAAGGAAGAAAACTGGCCGGTGGATGCGAGCGGCAGGTACTGACAGTCCATGCAGGTTGGGATTTATTCGGCTCAACAACGGAAAAACCCGCAAGGTTCGGCTTGATCATAATGACCAGGACTAAACCTTGCGGGTCAGTAACAGTTAGGAGACAACTTCTCCGTATAAATCAAACTCTTCGGCCCGGTTGATCTGGACATTTGCGAAATCGCCCTGTCGAACGTAGCGATTGCTTGCCGATACCAGCACCTCATTATCTACTTCGGGAGAATCGCCTTCGGTACGGCCAATAAAATAGCCGCCCTCTTTGCGGTCGAAAAGAACTTTATAGGTTTTTCCGACTTTCTGCTGATTCAATTCGTGCGAAATACCCTGTTGTAATTCCATGAGCGCATCAGCACGTTCCTGCTTGATCTCATCGGATATATCGTCAGGCATGGAGAACGAGTGCGTGTTTTCTTCGTGCGAATACGTAAACACACCCATTCGGTCAAAACGCATCCGTTCAACAAAGTCGTACGTTTCGTCAAACATGGCGTCCGTTTCGCCGGGGTGGCCAACGATCAGGGTTGTACGCAACGTAATGTCCGGTACTTTTTCCCGAATCGTATGGATCAAGGCTTCCGTTTTTTCGCGGGTTGTACCCCGGCGCATCAGTTTCAACAATTCCGTCGAACCGGTTTGCAAAGGCATATCCAGGTAGTTGCAGACGTTTGGCCGGTCGCGCATAACGTCGAGTACTTCCAGCGGAAATCCTGACGGATATGCGTATTGCAGACGAATCCAGTCGATACCTTCCACGTCGGCAAGCTGGTTGATCAGATCGGCAAGGTTCCGCTTTTTGTACAGATCCAGACCGTAGTAGGTCAAATCCTGAGCAATAAGAATCAACTCTTTGGTGCCACGTCTGGCCAACGAACGCGCTTCGGTAAGCAAGTCGTCGATGGTTCGGGATACGTGTCCTCCGCGCATCAACGGGATAGCGCAGAACGAGCAGGGACGGTCGCAACCTTCGGCAATTTTCAGGTAAGCGTAATGCGCAGGCGTTGTCAAAAGCCGTTCGCCAACGAGTTCGTGCTTGTAGTCGGCCCGAAGTGTTTTCAGCATCCGGGGCAATTCGTTGGTGCCAAACCAGGCATCGACGGTAGGCATTTCGACTTCGAGTTCGTCTTTGTATCGATGGGACAAACACCCCGTTACGTACACTTTATCGACAATCCCTGCTTCCTTGGCATCGACGTAGCGGAGAATCGTGTTGATGGATTCTTCCTTCGCATTGTCTATAAAGCCGCAGGTATTGATGACAACGATGTTGGCATCGTCCTTTTTGGCTTCGTGCGTCACATCCATACCGTTGCCCTTCAGTTGCGTAAATAGCACTTCCGAATCGACTAGATTCTTCGAGCAGCCCAGCGTGACTATATTGATTTTATTGGTACGTATTCCTTTCGTTTTCAAAACAGTAATTATGCATTGCCGTGACTGTTAGAACGGCAGTTTTGTCTGCAAAGTTCGTTAAATTAATTAGAGTCTGATGGCTCAAACCAAACTGATTCGTGGACGACAACAGTATGAGTAAGCCTTTTGAAATAATGTTCCACAACATCTGGGAAAAAGAAAAGATTACTGATGCTGTGACGGCTTCCGTTCGTCAAGATAAACGTCCAATACGAGAAATCTGGCCCTTTCGTACGGTTATTTATATGATACTCAATGTCAGAGACAGTATGCGAGTTGAGAATAACATGAGAATTATCTTGAGTAATTGTAATGCATAAATCAGTTGGATCGAATGTAATGGTCCTGCCTTTGAACTGATGCCAATGTTTCCATTGTAGCCAAAAGGTGTGTATAGCTACGCCGAAGAAAAGGGCTATCGAAAGCAGCAGTAGTCCAATGGCCAGCGGATCAGAAGGCAGATTAGCTAGAGTAAGCCACAAGGTAATTAGGCCCAATAGCAACATTACACCACTGAATACCGTTTCGGAACTAGAAAAAAAACGCTTGGCTGTCCATTCAATTGACTGTTTACAAAGGAAGGGGGAGTTTTCGCCGACGGCGTCTGTCGTGTACCGGATCATCTTGTAAATGAACCAGATGAAGGGTATGAAAATGATCAGCAGTATACTAAAGAAAGTCTCCATATAGCATAAGAAATCACTTCATGGTTAATGTTCACGGTTGCCACTAACTACCGACTTCTCAGCGTGTTGTATGTCAGTAGGTTTGATATCCATCGCCCAAGCCAAGCGATGCCAGACAAGCGCTTGTGGAACATGGCCGAAGAAATGTTCGATAAATTCAACGTGGCCTATGTGGCTAATAAACAGGTTGTTTAGTTGAATGATTTGCCCGTCTGACCTGTAGAACAAGTAGTAACCGTAGCCAGCCAATGGATTTTTAGCATTGTCCATTTTCTGCAAGTGGTGTTCAAGACGAACAACAGTATTAGGCGTAAGAACGCTGTGCTGATCAGGGCTGTCAATCGTAATGCTCTGACTACTGGGATCAAAGGTAAGTACCACGTTTCGGGTGATGGTCCAGTATTGCCAATCGAAATAAAAATAAAAGATCAGGTATCCTGAAAAGGCTAAAAAGAAAGGTGCCAGCAGAAAGCCGAAGTATTGTTTTTGGTGAATGCTCACATCTACCACGATGAAAGCCAATACTGGCATCATAACAAGCAAAAGAGCTTCAAGTACCTTTGTAAATGTGAAAAAATACTGAGAAGCCGAAAAGTAGTAGGTGCGTTCCCGTTGTAATGGCGCATTCTCGCCAACGGTGTCATCTGTATAAACAAGAGCCCGGTTAATGAACCAGATGAATGGCACAAAGACAATAACCAGCAGAATGATGAACGTTTCCATGATGCCTAAAAAACAGCTTCATGGGTGATTTCTACTTTTACAGTTGACTGCCGGTTCTTCTGGACGTTGACCGGAAAAATATTGTTTTGAGTGTCAGAAAGGTTTGCGTACAAACCCTTCGGTTCACGTACGATCAGCGAGTAACGGCCAACAGGAAGGACAACGCAGAATTTTCCATTTTTATCGGATCGTACCGTCTTGATGGGCTTAGCCTCCCGGACGGAATTGATAAAACCATTGTCGCCCGCATCGACCTGACTCATATTCAGAAGTGGAAAAATAAGAATTTCCCGCTCAGCGGGTACGCCATCCGAATCCACGCTGGGCGAATCCACGCTGGGCATATGATTTCCGCGCTTTACCACAACCAAACCGCAGATTCCTTGCTTGGCGGCAGGTTTACGAGTCTGTTTGCGTGAGTGGTTTTGAGCGGAGACCGCAAACGCAACTACGAGCAAAAGAAATGTAACTGCCGCCTGTTTCATACCCGATGTCATTTCTTGAAAAACGAATCCACAAACTCCATCTTGTTGAAGGTTTGTAAATCGTCAATTTTTTCGCCGACGCCGATGTATTTGACCGGAATTTTAAACTGATCTGAAATACCGATGACAACGCCACCTTTGGCTGTACCGTCCAGCTTGGTAATGGCCAAAGCCGATACTTCCGTTGCTTTTGTAAATTCGGTAGCCTGGATAAACGCGTTCTGTCCCGTTGATCCGTCGAGTACTAAAAGCACCTCGTGCGGAGCGTCAGGAGTCACCTTCTGCATGACCCGTTTGATTTTGGTCAGCTCGTTCATCAGGTTGACCTTGGTATGAAGGCGTCCGGCGGTGTCGATGATAACCACATCGGCCTGCATATCCGTGGCTTTTTTGACCGCATCGAACGCAACCGCCGACGGGTCGGTGTTCATGCCGTGTGAGATAACAGGTACCCCCACGCGATCGCCCCAAAGTTTGAGCTGGTCGACAGCCGCAGCCCGGAACGTATCACCCGCACCCAACACAACCTGCTTTCCCCGCTTGTGGAACTGAGCCGCCAGCTTACCAATGGTTGTGGTTTTACCGACGCCGTTGACACCAACAACCATGATTACATACGGCTTTTTATCAGCAGGGAGCGCAAAGTCGTTCGACACGTCGGTTGTGTTATTGTCGGAGAGCAGCGCAGCGATTTCCTCGCGCAAAATGCGGTCCAACTCTTCGGTACCCACGTATTTGTCACGGGCAACTCGCTCTTCAATCCGGCGAATAATCTTGACGGTTGTCTCAACGCCAACGTCCGACGAAATCAGGACGTTTTCTACCTCGTCCAGCACTTCCTCATCGACAGTTGATTTGCCGACGACGGCTCTGCTAAGTTTAGAGAAGAAACTATCTTTTGTTTTCTCTAAACCTTTGTCGAGCGATTCCTTTTTTTCTTTCGAGAAAAAACCGAATAAAGCCATAGTATCGTTAGTGAAATGGGATCAACAAGTTAGTGTGTCAGTGCTTAAGGAGATCCGCGCATTCAATACGGTGATCGGCCTGCCAACTGACTAACTATTTTTTAACGCAAAAAGTCCCACTAGGCCAGTGAAGGCTGTGGGACATTTGAGTTATTGGTGAAGGAAACAGGTTCCAACAGGGGTTAGCCTTTCAGCGCAGCCTGTACTTCGTCGACAGGAACCATTTCTTCCTTGAAGGTGTAAGCGCCAGTTTTAGGCGATTTAACGGCTTTGATAATCTTAGCAAACGCTTTGCCGTTATCCTTCGTTTTCAGGGTTGCAACTACCTTTTTTGCCATGACGGTTTATGGTTTATAGTTTTTGACTGTGTTATGGTTTTTTACAAGCTAAAGCAAGTGCCGGCCCACGCTGTAAAAACAATAACCAAAACTATTTAATTTCTTTATGCAACGTTACTTTTTTCAGGAACGGATTGTATTTCTTCCGTTCGATACGAGCCGGCGTATTCTTCCGGTTTTTCGTGGTGATGTACCGGGACATGCCGGGTACACCGCTGTCTTTCTGCTCGGTGCATTCCAGAATAACCTGGATTCTATTGGCGCCTTTCTTTGCCATTGCTAAAGTTCGTTTTCTCGATAAGGAGCGCAAAGGTACAAAATTACTTTTAGTTTACAAACATATAGTTGCGAAAAAGCTATGATTTGTAGAAGGTTAGCCCGGAAGCGATAATCTTTGGGCGTTTAATTCCCTCTGACGACCTTTGTCCGCAAATGCACTAAAACAGCCGTAAGTTGTTTTGGGTATGGTTATGGCTACGCAAATAATTCAATACGAATACGCTCCTGGTCATTTTCGGGCGTCGGAACCAAACGTTTACCGGCCCGATATGCTCAATGAAGGAGAGATGATTTTAAACATGGGACCGCAGCATCCGTCTACCCACGGTGTGCTACGGCTCGAAGTCGTTACCGACGGCGAGATTATTGTCGACGTGGTGCCGCACCTGGGTTATCTGCATCGTTGTTTCGAGAAACACGCCCAGGCCTTGCCATTCAATCAGACCATTCCATTTGTGGACCGGCTTGATTATCTGGCTGCTATGAACAGCGAACATGCTTTCGTAATGGGTGTCGAGCGGATGCTGGGCATTGAAAACGACATTCCAAAACGGACGGAATACATTCGGGTGCTGGTAGCTGAACTAAACCGCATCGCGGCCCACTTCGTCGGAGTTGGTACGTATGCGCTGGACATTGGCGCGTACACGCCTTTTCTGTGGCTTATGCGCGACCGCGAACACATTCAGCGCCTGCTGGAGTGGGTAAGTGGCGCGCGAATGCTGTACAACTATATGTGGGTAGGCGGCTTGTTTTATGATCTGCCGGTAGGTTTTGAAGAACGCTGCCGGGAGTTTGTTCAGTACCTCAAACCTAAGCTGGTTGAGCTGCAACAATTGGTGATCGAGAACGAAATCTTCGTAAAACGGACGGCTAACGTGGGTGTTTTGCCGCTCCCAGTGGCGATTAGCTACGGTTGTACAGGGCCTATGTTGCGTGGTTCTGGCTTGCGTTACGATTTGCGCCGGGTTGACGGGTACTCCATTTATCCTGAACTGGATTTTGATATCCCCATTGGTGAAGGCCAGATGGGAACTGTCGGTGACTGCTGGGACCGTAATAATGTTCGGGTACTGGAATGTCATGAGTCAATACGGATTGTCGAGCAGTGTCTGGACAAGCTCACGACCGATTACCGACGTACCCGCGACTACGACCCACAGGCTGTGGTACCCAAAAAGATCCGTCCAAAAGCAATGGATTTTTACGCCCGCGCCGAAAGTGCCAAGGGTGAGTTAGGTTTCTTTTTTCGGACGGATGGTCGATCAGACGTACCCGTTCGCTGCAAAGCCCGTTCCTGCTGTTTTCACAACCTATCGGTTATCGGTGAAATTAGCAAAGGGGCTATGCTGGCCGACCTGGTGGCTGTTATTGGATCAATCGACGTTGTAATGGGCGAAGTAGACCGGTAGAAGATCAAATTCTTTTCCGGCTGCTACCCGCTTATTCCAGTACCAGAATATCGGGTGTGTTACGACCCAGGCCATCGTAATCGAGACCGTAGCCTAGTACAAACCGGTTTTCGATCTCAAAGCCCACGTAGTTTAGGTCCAACTGCTTTTTGAGCGCTGCTGGTTTGAACAATAGCGTGGCAATAGCAAGCGATGCCGGTTTTTGAGCGTTGAGCTGATTGCAGACATCACTAATAGTCAGGCCCGTATCAACAATGTCCTCGATGATGATAAGGTCACGGCCTTCAACAGAATCGTTTAAACCTAAAATCTGTTTAAGCGTTCCGCTGGATTCAGTAGCGGAATAAGAAGCAACCCGAATAAAGGTGATTTCGCAGGAAATGGTGAGACGCTTTACCAGATCGGCGGCAAATATAAAGGCCCCGTTGAGTACGACGACGATCAAAGGCTGTTTGCCTGCATATTCCTGATTAATTTGCCCAGCCAGTTCGTCGATACGCGTTTGAATGGCTTCTGCACTAATGAATGGGACGAAATTTTTATTGTTGACTGTTATCATATCAGCGTCTGCGTAGCGTCAAAGATACGGCCCTCTGTTGCTAGCAGACAAAAATTTACCTGAAAAATAAACGTTAGTAAACGTACTGTCAGCGGATTGTGTTGATAGAGAAGGAAAAGCGACCTTAACGAATGAAGAAACTACTGTTGACGGTATGGCTCGTGGGACTGGCTGCGTTAGCACAAGCCCAGTTGTATGATCCGTCGGCGTTTGATAAGAAGTATGATGGCTTGTTGAAGCATCCTGGGGTTCAGATCGAATCTGCCGAAGCCATCAATTTGATGTATAATTACAAATTTTACGACGCCGATAAGGAGTTTCGGTGGTTACGGCTACGTTACCCCAAACACCCAATGCCTTATTTCCTGATGGGCCTGGCAGAATGGTGGAAAATTGTCCCGAACACCGACGTTACGGACTATGATGACGTTTGTCTGGCTTACATGGATTCGACCATTACGCTGGCCGAAAAGCTGTATGATACCAGTGAAAACAAGCTTGAACCTTCCTTTTTCCTGGCGGCTGCTTATGCCTTTAAAGGCCGACTTTACTCGGAGCGGAAAAAGTGGACAAAGGCGACCTTGGCCGGTAAGAATGCATTAAAGTATTTCGAGAAGTGTAAAGGGAATGCTGATTTCAGCCCTGAACTCTTATTTGGCGACGGAATGTATGACTATTACGCGCAGTGGATACCCGAAAATTACCCGTTGCTGAAACCGATCCTGATGTTCTTCCCAAAAGGAAACAAAGTCAATGGCATCAAGGAGTTGGAAAAAACGGCTAATTCGGCCTTCTACACGCGTGTCGAGGCCCGGTATTTCCTGATTCAGATTTACAGCATGGAAAATCAGTATGATAAAGCGTACGAAATGTCGAAGTACATGGCGGAGCAATATCCTGATAATCCATTTTTCGAGCGGTATTATGCCCGGTCAGCTTTTGTAACGGGACGATTAACCGAAGCGGAGCGCATCTCGAAAGATATTCTGGCGAAGGTAAGCCGTACGCAGTCGGGCTATGAAGGTGTTAGTGGACGAACGGCAGCGTATATCTTGGCTTACATCAACCAGCAGTTTTACAAGAATCTGCCCGAAGCCAAAAAGTATTACCAGCAGTCGATTGACTATGCTAAACAAACGAATGCGTTAAATGCGGGCTATTACTGGTCGTCGGTGCTGGCTTTAGGTAAGATTGCCAACGAAGAAAAGAATTACGATCAGGCGCAGGCTTACTTTAAAGAAGTGATGGACAAAGCCGAACGTAAGTCAAGCCAGCATAAAGACGCGAAAAAAGCGCTGGATGACTTGAAGAAATCGCGCCGGGAAGAACGCCGGAAGCGTAGAGAGTAGCGTGCAATAGGGAGTAAGATGTATGATATAGCGGTTATTAGTGGTATATCATACATCTTACTTCGTACATCATCAAGGAATAGGTAATACTTTGCTTTCTTTGAACGTTGACATGATCACCATAGTTTGGGTGCTGGCAACTTCGTCAATTTCGTTAATAACATCCAGCATTAACGCCTGATACGAAGCAATATCCTTCGCAATTACTTTCAGCAGGAAGTCGCCGGAACCCGTAATGTGGTGGCACTCGATAATTTCAGGAATTTCATTCGCACGAGCCACAAACGACATTGTGGTTTCTTTTTTGTGCCCAACAAGCGTAACCATCACGAATGTGGTAACGCCGAGGCCGACTTTCTCGCGGCTAAGCTGAGCGTGGTAGCTTTGAATAATACCTGACGTTTCGAGCTTTTTAACGCGCTCCAGGGTGGGAGCAGGAGAAAGACCTATTTCTTTAGAAAGCTGGGCATTGGTAATTTTTGCGTTGGCTTGCAGGATCTCTAATACGTTGCGATCTATTTGATCTAATTTATGGCTCATACTCAATACGGTCTGTTGAAACTCAGTTTCAGAATAGGGCAAAAGTAGTATCTTTCAAGAAAAATAGTCTAAAAAGATATTGGTATTTTGCAAATTTCGAAAGAATTGTTGCTTATATTTCTTTTAAACGGCACAAAAGTAAGGGAATTCACTAAGACACCAAATGAAAGCCTATTGATCGGTTACATACTGATATGTTACCGGTGCTACTGAATCAGCTGTGAAAACAGGCTTAATAACCCCTGTGAGGGGCAATTACAGAAATTTTGGATAAGTACTATTTACTAAAAAATTATTTTGTGCGCGTTAGGTTGATGGATTCAGACAAGCAAATAGATCGCCGAGGATTAAACCTAGGCAGTTAATCCGGGTTTATAAGGCATGAAAATGCGCAAAAAATCAGAGTTGCCTACCAAAATATGTCCGGTGTGTAACCGTCCGTTTGCGTGGCGAAAGAAATGGGAACGCGACTGGGATAACGTAATTTATTGCAGTGATGCGTGCCGCTTAGTTGGCAAAAAGCAAAAAACGACTCCTTCGCAAACGTAGATCCAGCCGTCTATCGTTATTTTTGGCAATTAACCAGCTACTCAACATGCGCTTAATTGCCTTTCTCTGTTTGTTTGTTCTTGCTTTATCATGGGATGGTTGCCGGCGACCTCAACCTGTTGTGGTAAAAAGAACGCCAGTGCCCGTCAGACGCCCACCCGCAGCAAAACCAATTCCTCAGAAACCAGTAGCTGCAAAGCCAGAACCCGCGAAGCCTGTTCCAGTAGCTCCTGTAGCGGCCCCCACTCCTAAAGATATGGTTGATGGCGAAGAGGTGGAAGAAATGCCCTTCGAACGTGGTCTCGTTCCGCCAAAGCGGGAGTTTCGGGCTGTCTGGATCGCAACCATTGATAACATCGACTGGCCCAGTAAGAAGGGGTTACCCGTTGCTGACCAGCAACGCGAGATTATCGAAATGTTCGATCAGCAGCAGCAGATGGGGATCAACGCTGTTGTTGTGCAGGTCCGGTCAGCAGCGGATGCGTTTTACGCCAAAAGCTCGGAACCCTGGTCGGAGTGGCTTACTGGTCAGCAGGGTTTAGCACCACAGCCGTTTTACGATCCGCTGGAATTTATGATTGAGCAGGCCCATCAGCGCGGCATGGAATTTCATGCGTGGTTTAACCTCGACCGGGCTACGTACAGCAAAACATCCAGCGTAGCGCCAACGAACATCATTTATCGAAAACCGGGATGGGTCTTTACCTACGGTGGCCGTAAACTTTTTAACCTGGGAGCGCCCGCTGTTCGGACATACATCGCCGGAATCGTCGCCAACGTGGTCCGTGAGTACGATGTAGATGGGATTCATTTTGACGATTATTTTTACCCATACGCCGTCGCCGGACAGGTTTTTCGCGATGACAGCACGTATCAGGCGAATTTCAATGGTATGAAAAAAGAAGATTGGCGACGTGACAACGTGACCAAGCTCATCACTGAACTGCGCGATTCGATTCGGGATAATAAACCCTGGGTTAAATTTGGGGTGAGTCCGTTTGGCATCTGGAAAAACCGAAGTAACGATGCCGAAGGATCAGCTACCAACGGTGGTCAATCGTACTACGATCAATATGCCGATACCCGGAAGTGGATTCGTAACGGGCTGATCGATTACATCGTACCGCAGGTTTATTTTAGCACGGAGTTTACGCGGGTGCCGTATAAAACCTTGGTTGAATGGTGGGCTCGTAACTGTGGTAAGGCTCACCTTTATATCGGACACGGCGCTTACCGAGTTGGACGTGGGTCGGAGCGCGATCCGGGCTGGGGGCGATTCACGGAGCTTCCGGATCAAATGCGTTACAACCGGCAGCAGCGAGCCGTACTGGGAAGCGTATTTTTCAGCGCAAAATCGTTAAAGACCAATCCACTTGCCATTCGGGATTCGTTACAGTCGAATTTTTATCGGTATCCGGCCCTGGTACCGCCAATGACCTGGCTGGATAGCATCCCACCCCTGGCGCCCCGCGACTTAAAAGTAGCTGACACCCCAGAAGGTATAGAGTTGTTTTGGCAACAACCCGGCGAAGCACAGGACGGCGACGGAGCGAGTTATTACATTGTCTACCGCTTTGAAGGGCGACCTTCCCGTATGCGATTAGAGGATCCTCGGTGTATCGTTGCGCAGTGCATCGGCGAAGCTTCGACGCGATTTATCGACAGAACCGCCGATCCGAAAAAGAAGTACGTCTACGCCGTAACAGCCGTTGACCGACTTCATAACGAAAGCCGTGAAGTAACCGTTAAGCTACGCTAGCTCAAAAACTCGTTCATGATTTCGGAAACGGGCCGGGCATCCGGAAAAAAGCTGACTAGTTTCGTCAGGATACCTTCTACCGTAGCATCGGGGCAGGACGCGCCACAGGTCAGTAAGATCGTGACGGGTTCGCCCGTTGACCCGCTTAGTCGGGGGATAAAGTTTTCGGTAACGACTTCTTGTTTCGTATGGCCGTTATAATGACGGATCAGGTTTGGCGAAAGAATCTTCTGTTCCGACTCGATAAAATAGGTGGGTAACTTCTCCTCACAAAGATCGACGATGTGTGATGTATTGGATGAGTTATAGCCACCGGCTACGATGGCAAAATCGGCTGGATACGTCAGTAGCGCATACGTCGCGTCCTGGTTATCATTCGTCGCGTAGCAGAGTGTGTCCCGCGTGTTAGCAAAGTAGGCGTCAACCTGATCCGTCGATGGATTTTCGCCAAGATTGTGCTTCTGGATCATCACTTGCTTCAGGTAATCGGCAATACCCTGAGTGTCCGAAGCCAGCATGGTGGTCTGGTTGACGACGCCAATCCGCTGCAAATCGCGGGATGCGTCAAAACCAACCGAGTACTGATCCGCAAACTCGGTGTAAAATTGTTCGGTGGGTGACTCGCCCGTAATGTAGCGAGCCAGGCGCTGCGTTTGCGCTAAATCTTTTACAACTACTGTTGGGGCCGCTTCTTTGCTGTGCGAAAACGTAGCGCGCGTTTCTTCGTGGTTCGGTTTACCGTGAACAATCACGGTATAATTTTTCTGCCCGATCTGGCCTGCTTTATTCCAGACTTTTTCGACAAACGGGCAGGTCGTATCGTATTTTTCAACGTTCAACCCAATGGAAGCCAGCTTGCTTTGTGTTTCTAGCGTTGTGCCAAAAGCCGGGATAATTACAACGTCATCGGGCATTAGTTCCGACCAGGGAATAATCTGCCCGCCCTTGGTATCCATGATGAAACGTACCCCACGGCTTTGTAAATCAGCGTTTACGTCGGGGTTATGAATCATTTCACTAAGCAGAAAGATGCGTTTTCCAACGTTCTCAGCAATCGCTCTGTAGGCAATTTCAATCGCGTTTTCGACGCCGTAACAGAAGCCAAAATGCCGGGCTATCAAAAAACGGACCGGACCAAAATCGAGCAGGGTAGGGGTGAAGTCCCGTTTAAGCTTATCTTTTTTCCGCCGGAATTCCTTAAGCGGTGTAATAATGCTGCTACGGTAGTAATCAGGGATATCGAACGATTTCATGCTGAGAGTCGGCGGTCAGACTTTTTGGGCTAACAAAGTTAATGTGCCGGTAATCAAACAACAACCTGCCGTTCGGCAATGTTCATTTACCACTATTTTCGATAATCCTGACGAAACCGATGCCGAAACGCCTGCTGAAATACAAGAATTACGATATTCACAGCATTACCACCGTCGCTGGTCTAGACGCAACCGCCCCACGTTATAATGCAAACATTGTTAGCTGGGTCATGACAACGGACATGAAGGCTACCGTAGTAGCCGTAGCGCTTTACAAAGTTGATTACACCATTGAACTAGTACGGGCAAGCGGTATTCTAAACGTTAATCTGCTGGCTACCGACCAGACACGGCTGATTCGTAAGTTTGGTCAGCAGTCTGGTCGCACTAGCGACGGGCGGGCAATCGATAAACTGAAAAACGTGCCTTTTGCCCTTGACCAACGCGGTTGTCCATACCTGACAGAAGCCATCGGTTATGCGCAATGCTCCGTAATGCACAGTACTGATGCGGGCGATCATGAGCTTTTTATTTGTGAAGTACAGAAACAGATTGTGCTCAATCCCGACAAAGAAGTAATGACGTACGCTTTCCTGAAAGAAAAGAAACTGGTGCGTGGGTGATTAGCCACTTTTGTTACAGTTGACGGTAGTCTGATCACCTTATAGGGATTGGCTGTTGCGAAAGTCGGTATTGGTCTGAATGACCCGTTTAAGCTACCTGTTTTGAAGGGAAAAATCAGTCGAATAAGGATTACCAACTCAGCCCAGCGTTTCTCGACTTTTGCAACAGCCACATCGTGATAGACTCGATTAGAACCGATTGGCCGTAGCCGACACCTTTTTAGCTTCAAATACGTAGCGAACAAGCTGATTAAGGCTGTCGGGCTCAACAATATCGAAAGCCAGGTTCTGGGTTTGTGGCCCATAATAGCCAAAGGCACTAGCCCCGTCTCGATAAAATCCCACAATGTCGTTCGTCTGATTGGCCCGCTTAGCGATGATGTTCAAACCGCCAATATTAGCGATCTTATTCACCAGAAAGCCACGCGCTCCTTTCCGGTATACGTTGCGAAGAATTGACGCTTTCACTGTGCCATCGGGTTGGGGATTGGCCATACTAATGCCGATGCGATGGGTAATCGTCGTACTATCCGGCATCAAAAAGGGTAAATAGCCATCGAAGGTTTTTTGGCCGTTTACATACTGCGTCAATCGGGTCACTTCATACGTACCGATCGAACTCTTCAAATTGGTGGCTACCGGATCATCATCACGACGGCAACTACTCATCAGCAGAATGAACACGGCGAGGGAGAGCAAATAATGCATACGAATAAATAGATTTGGTTTTGTAGATACGAGTCCACCCTTACGAAAAGCGTTGGGTTGCTGTCGGCTTAAAAGTTGTTAAATCAGTGTTATTGATCAGGTAAGATAACTTGATCATCATCTTGCTTATTTAGAAAGCTATCCCTTTCCGAGCGTGCTCTAGCAAGTCCATTGGCGTCTTTTACGGAATAAAGGTTGGCATACCGCTTCAGGCTGTCATGGAAGTGACATGGCCGTTTCAAGAGTGGGTTTATAGTTCTAAATTTCCAGACTTTACAATTGCAGAGTAGGGTAAAATCTGCCTGCTTAAGGCTTATGTGTCGAGCAGCATAAGCCTCTTATTGACTTTTACAACAGCTATGGAGGTTATCTATCAATATGTTATCGCCTGACTCCGCTTTACTTCTTTGGCAAATCATTATATTAATCCAACTACTCGGATTAGTCTATAGCATTGTGCGTCTGTACAACCATCGGCTGGGTTTCAGGACGAAAACGGTTTGGTGCTTCATCATTCTATGCGTTCCTCTCGGCTGGGTTGTTTATCTAATCTTTAGGAAGCCGACCTATTCGACGGGTGACTGAGTCAGCGTAAGCAATCGGCAGCCAATGCCTGAGCTCTTTGCCGCAATGCCCGAATGGAACGGATAGTGTCTTTGTCGCCATCCCCACTAAACGCTAAGGATCGAGCATCGGGGTAGTGCTTTTATTACCAGTAGTTTCTTCGAGAATTAGTTTCTCTAACCTAAAACCATTCATGGAAAACTCCGCCGTGTACTTGGATAATCAGTGGGCCTGGTGGCACAAATTGCTATTTCGCTTCGCCTGCATTTACATCGTACTCTACACAACGATCTGGACCTGGATAGGCGACCTGCCTCTATTCAGCTTGATTGGTGAGTACTACGGCAAAATGGAGAACTGGCTGGTGACGGCGGCTAACGATTACATATTTCATGTAAAGGACGAGCTGGTTCCATTGAACGGTAGCGGGGATACATCCTACGGATACGCTCAATTGTGTTTCTTTCTACTGGTTGCAGTCGTCGGTACAGTCATCTGGACAATTTTCGACAAACGGAAAGAATATAACACGGGCTACTACTGGCTGATCGTGCTGGTTCGCTATTACGTAGCGATGATGGCGTTAGGCTACGGCATCATCAAGCTATTCGGACTGCAAATGATCTTTCCGTCGCTGAGCGCCTTGGCTACTCCGCTGGGTGATCTGCTGCCCATGCGGTTTTCCTGGTATTTTATTGGCTACTCGACGCCATACCAGTTCTTTTCGGGGGCCGTTGAGGTCGTAGCGGGCCTGCTGTTATTATTTCGGCGCACCAGTACGCTGGGAGCATTTGTGGCTGCAAGCGTGTTTCTTAACGTGATGATGCTGAATCTGTGCTATGACATTCCCGTCAAGCTATTTTCGATTCATTTGTTTCTGTTTAGTAGTTTTCTGCTGATCGCCGATGCCCGACGACTGCTTAACTTCTTTGTATTCAATAAATCGACCCAGCCACTGCCTCAGATCGTACTTCCTAAACAATGGATGCGACGGAGCAAAGTAGTGCTGAAAATCGCGTTTTTTATTTTGTTTCTGGTATTCCCTCTGATCAGATCGTATCAGGGTTGGTCATCGTCACAGCAAGCGTCTACTACACCAAAGCTGACCACCGGTTTTTTCTCGGTTGATCAGTCGCAGGGTACAGCCGTCGATAGTCTGCGTTGGAAAGATATCGTTTTTGAACCGACGAATACGGGTAGCATTCACACCGCTGATACGCTATTCCGGCAACGGTATCACCGGGCTTATTTCAGCTATTCCTTTGATACCTTAAAACACACAATTGATTTCAAGCGGTCGTCTATGGATACGACGGCGCTGTTTACCATGCAGTACGTAATGCCCGACACGAATCACATCGAGTTGCGTGGAAAAATTCGTAACGATTCAGTAGCAATGACGCTTAGACGCGAGAACCGCCGTTTTCAATTGGCAGAAAAGCAATTTCACTGGCTTTCGGAGGCCAACCGTTAAAAGCGACGAAACACCAGTAAAATGCTTGCTTACAGGCGGATACTCTGACCAAGAATGTCATCCAGATATTCCCGCGAGTTGGCTAGTCTAGGCACTTTATGCTGTCCACCTAGCTTGCCGCGCTGTTTCATCCAGGCGTAGAAGGTGCCGCGCGGAACGACGTGTATGCGGGGCTGTTTCAGAACCATATCGTTATAGCGCTTCGCGTCGTAGTCGGAGTTAACCTCGCGCAATGCCTGATCAAGGAGCTGGTTAAATCGCTGTTGGCTATCAGGCTCTCGCGAAAACTCGATTACCCATTCGTGGCAGCCGTTTGCGCCGTTGCTCATGTAAACTGGCCCCGCCGTGTAATCGGCAATAACCGCACCTGTGGCTTCGCAAGCCCGCGTTATGGCGGCTTCTGCATTCTCGACGATGATTTCTTCGCCAAACGCGTTGATGAAATGCTTCGTACGACCACTGACTTTCAGGCGATGGGGGTATAGCGACGTGAAGCGCACGGTGTCGCCGATTCTGTAGCGCCACAAGCCGCCGTTTGTCGAAACGATCAGCGCGTAGTTTTTGTCTAGCTCCACTTCGTCGATGGTCAGGGCTTTGGGAAAAGGCTGATCCGCTTCCTGAATGGGGACGAACTCGTAGAAAATTCCATAATCGAGCATCAGAAGCATTTCACCGATTCGCGACAAATCGTCCTGAATGGCAAAGAACCCTTCCGAAGCGTTATAAACCTCCTGATACCGAACGGTTGACGAAGGAAAGACCTGCTGTTGAAACAACTCCCGGTAAGGCTGAAAATTTACCGCACCGTGAATCATAACTTCGAAGTTCGGCCACACGTCAAGAATGTTGGATTTACCCGTGCGAGCCAGAATTTTGTCGATCAACACCAAGCCCCAGGTGGGTGCGCCCAGCATACTCGTCACGTTTTCCTGAGCCGTGACCTCCGCCATACGATCCATTTTGGCTTCCCATTCATCCATGAGCGCAATGTCGATAGACGGTGTGCGGATGAACTGCGCCCAACTTGGCAAGTTTTTCATGACCACGGCGGACACATCGCCAGCGGCACTGTTCGCACTGAATGGATTGGTATGCAGGCTACCACCAATCGAAAGTCCTTTGCCAGCAAAAGTCTGTGTATCTGGATTGTTGGCTACGTAAAGAGCCATCATATCCTTACCGCCTTTAAAGTGGCTTTCATCCAGCGACTCGGTCGTAACCGGAATGAATTTGCTGCGGGCGTTGGTTGTTCCTGACGATTTGGAAAACCAGCGCACCGGCGACGGCCAAAGTACCTTGTTTTCGCCTTTCATTACGCGCTCTATGTAGGGATAGAGATCTTCGTAACTTGAAACAGGTACCTGGCGCTGGAAATCAGCAATCGTCTGAATTGAGCGGTAATCGTACTTTTTGCCCCATTCCGTTCGGCGACCTGCCCGGATGAGTTGCTCAAAAACCCGTTGCTGCACCGGACCTGGGTGTTGCATCATGGCCTCAATGCGCGGTAAACGCCGTTGCAGGAGCCATTTGAGCGTAGTATTGAGGAAGGTCATACCGTTAAAATACACATAAACTAACGTAGACAGCTAGGTTAGAGGTAGAAACTTACAAAAGCATTGGTTGGTTTACAAACGAGCCGCTCGATCAGGGTAATCGGTAATCAAGCCATCAACACCCCACTCTTTCAGCCGTTTCATGTCGCTCAACTGGTTGACCGTCCACGGAATAACACTGATCCCCTGTTCGTGTAGCTGGGCAATCCGGCGCTGGTTCAGTAGTTTGTAGTGAGGGCTGTAGATAGCCGGTTTGAAGCCCAACTTCTGTATGTTTTTTTGGGGACTGCGCAGATTCTCGATCAAAGCCGAAAGCCGGACGTTAGGGTATTTGCCCGCATCGATCTGTTGCTTCCAATGGGTCAGGATGGCAAAGTCAAAGCTTTGAATAACAACACGTTCGGCTGGTAAGGTCTGGTTGATGACGGATTCAACAAGGTCGCAGAAAGCGGCTGGTTCTGGCTGGCTTATGTTGTACTCAGACGGAACGCTCTTTAGCTCAATGTTGTAAGAAAATGCCGGTAGATTATGCGCTTTTCTGTAGGCTTCTGCCTGCTCAATAACTTCGCTCAGCAAAGGCTTGTAAGTCTGGATTTTCTGTTGTTCGGGATAGGCGGAGTTGCCGTTTGAACCGATGTCGTAGCGCTTGACATCGGCATAATTCATTCGATAAATGAGCAGACTTTTCTGGTCTTTCTTATCAACTGGTTTCCCGTCCGGTGTTATGCTGTAGGCCGCATTGAAGTAGGGTTCATGCGAAACAACCACCTGTCGGTCTTTGCTAATGACCACATCCAGCTCCAGCGTTGTCACGCCCAGTTCCAGCGCTTTGAGAAAGGCCGGAATCGTATTTTCAGGCATCAATCCCCGGCAGCCCCGGTGCCCCTGTACATCAAACGCGGGCGGAGTAGCCGAGGTAAAAAGGGTGGCAATCACGCAACTAAGTAGAACGTTAAAACCCATAGGCCTGATTGGTGGAGTCCCAAAAGTACACTTTCTTTTTTAGTTAGGCTCGCTCGAAACCACTCGTGAGGATTGCGATAGGTAGCCGCCCCCCCAATCAAACTCTACTCTGCGTCTGTTTTTTAAACTGGTAAACACCTCGGTTGGCTTGACTCGCCGGTATCTTGTCTGATCGTTTGTTTGGGTAAAAACGCGAACGGGACCGTTGTTTTGCGTGGCGATGTGACAAAGTTTTCCGTTAGCAAGCAGGACTGTCGCCAGTGCTTTGGCGTCTCCATCGACAACAAAACCTGACTGAGCGGGAGAAAGAGGTTTAAAGTGACCACGTCCATCGCCTAGCAGACATAGCCCCAATCCGGCATCTTGCCAACCCGACAAAACTTCGTTGGCGTAGTCGTTGCCGATCAGCAGCAGATCCAGGTTACCATCGTGGTTAAGGTCAGTAGAAATAGTGCCGAACACGGGCGAAAATTGAGCCTCTATAGGCAGCGTATGCAGGACAAGCGTTCCGTTTCGGTTCTCGATGTAAGCCGATGATGTGAAGGTTGCCCGTTTATGAATGGCTGATTGTTGCTGATCGCTGTCCAGCAGGTCGGCTAATTTTAGTTTGCCGTAAGTAGCGTAGGACGTCATTTTCTTTTTCAACGACGGAACCTGATCGGTTAGCACATCACGCGGGTGAATCGGGTATTCGGTGTCGCCGTTGAAAAAACTCAGGATGGGGTCAAGCGTACCATTCTTGTCATAATCAGCCGCGTAAACTGATACCGGGTGAGAATCGGATGCCTGAAAGCGATTGTTCAGGCCCAAATTGCCCGCTACGTAATCCATGTCGCCATCGTTATCAAAATCACCCGCCGTCAGGCTATTCCAGAATCCGACCGCTTTTTCCAGCGACGGCATGGACGCAGCTGCCAACCGGCGACCTTGCTGATTTTTAAAAACGCTAACAGGCATGAACTCGCCCGCTATCAGTAGGTCCGGCCAGGAATCGTTATCCACATCTGTCCAGAGCGCTGCGCAGATCAATCCGGCCTGACTAAGCCCAGGCGCTAGCTGGTCGGTGACGTCAGTAAATCGAACAGTACCCTTATCGCTATCATTGCGGAGAATGCAGCTCCGGGCCGGTTCAGGGTATCGCTGTGGTTTTATGCGCCCCCCGACAAACAAATCGAGGTCGCCGTCGTGGTCGAAGTCCGTCGCTACGATACACGATCCGCTTGACGTGGTGTTAGGTAATGATTGAACAGCGGCCCGAAAATTTCCCTTTCCGTCGTTTAGATACAGGCTGTCCTGATAGCGGGCTTCGTTTTGCCCAAACTCGGTGCTACCGTGAACGGCGTACAAATCGAGGTCGCCGTCTTTATCGGCGTCAAACAGCAAAACACCGGTTTCTTCGGGTTCTTTCGCCGGTCGATCTTTACGAGAAAAATGACTTTTGCCAGATGACGTAGCTTGTTGCAGAAAGAAAGTGCCGCCCCGGTGAGCCGGTCCCCCAATGTAGATATCGTCCAGCCCGTTGCCGTCTATATCGCCTACCGCTAAGCTTGGACCAATCTGTGAGTGCTTGTGCACAAGTAAGGTTTGCTGGGCTTTATAATCCACAAAATCGTCTTCCTGATGCTGAAACGACAAACCGAGTGGTGCAGAAACTTCGGTAAATAAAGCTTTCTCGACAGGCTGTAACTGCATGAATGCGGCTGGTTGCGCGGTGGCCGAACGTTCGTCGAGGGTGACCGTTTTGTTGGTCAATATATTTTTGAGTAGCTGACCGGTACCAGATGGCCATAGTATTTTTAGCGAATCGATTCGCTGTGCTTTGCCTAACCCCAGATGAACGCCCGATTCCATTGACGATTGATAACCACGCTGTCGGATGTATTCGGTGTAGCGAACTGTCCCGTTTGTCCAGATGGCGATTTTAGCACCTAAGCCTTCCCGATTACCCGGTTTCCCCGCTAGTTTTAGTTTTAAAAAGCGATTGGTTGACGAGTCGGTGGCGTTTTCGATGGTCCTGTTGCGATAAATGAAAGCCGGATCGTTGATGTTATTCATCACCAGATCCAGATCGCCGTCATTATCGAAATCGGCGTAGGCCGTACCGTTCGTAAATGACGGTTCATTCAGCCCCCAATCACCAGCAACGTTCGCAAAATGGAGGCCATCGCCTTTGTTGTGGAACAGGAAATTTGGTTTGTAAACGGGTTCCAAATCCTCGATTCGCTTCAAAAGTTGCGCACGTCGGTCGGCATCCGTACCAAATGTCCCAGCATCCCGGTTGTAGCTCGTGAAGTCTAGGTCAGTGATGTCTTTGCGGTAGCCGTTTGTGATCAGCAAATCACGAAGTCCGTCGTTGTCCAGATCGGCAAAAAGCGCACTCCAGCTCCAATCGGTTGCGGCTGTACCCGTCAGGTAGCCGATATCACTGAAAAGAGGTAGCGCCCCCGCTTTATCGGATGCATATCCCCGATTGAGTTGAAGGACATTACGAACGTACTGCGTCTGATAACCCAGCCGTTGCGCCATCTGAAAACGGTCGTACGGAATGGTCGAAAACATGGTTTTCTGCCGTAAGTTATCGTCGGGAAGCATATCGACTACGGCCAGATCATTCAGACCGTCGTTGTTGATGTCAGCTATATCAACACCCATGCTATTATGACTCTGGTGCTTGAGCGTTTCCGCTATCCGGTTGGTAAACGTGCCGTTTTGATTGTTGACGAGCCAGACGTCGTTGGACTGGAAATCATTGGCGACATAAATGTCAGACCAGCCGTCTGCGTTTATGTCGTTGATCACGACGCCTAGTCCCCAGCCTTCGTGTAGTAAACCTGCCTGCGCCGAAACATCGGTAAAATGCGGGACAGCCGGACCAGAGCCTACCTTGCTCGAAGAACCATCGTTGCGAAATAGCTTGTCCCGACTTTTGGCCGAGCCGTCGTTGCGAGGGCCTATCACGTTGTTTCGGTTAAACGCTTCCAGCGCATTGGTCAGTAGAAAAACGTCAAGGTCACCATCGCGGTCGTAATCCAGGAAAGTCGCCTGCGTCGAGTAGCTGGAGTCGGCTAATCCCGCTGTTTGTGCGGTTTCCCGAAAACGGGGATTGCCATTGGCGTCATTGCCCAGATTAAGAAACAGCAGATTAGGAACGGCCCGGTCCCGATTGGGATGAACCGTCGAGACGTAAATATCCTGCCGACCGTCCTGGTTTATATCGGCCACGGCTACCCCCGTGCACCAGGATGTAGTGCCGACACCCGCTTGTTTCGTAATGTCTTCGAACTTAAAGTTTCCTTTGTTAAGATACAGCTTGCTCGACACCTGATTGCCCGCAAAAAAGACATCGCTCAACCCGTCGCCGTTAAAATCGCCGACGCCAACGCCCCCGCCATTGTAGATGTATTCGAACTCCAGTACGTTCAACGAGTCACTTTCGGTAATGGTATTGGCAAAATCGATACCCGTCTGATTGGCGTCTAAGCGCTCAAACCGGGGTGTTTGACGGGTGCAGCCAGCGAGTGTAACGACAAGTAAGAGAGTTCGTGTGAGCAATGAGCGCATAGTCGACAGGCAAAATCCCCGGCATAGCAACGAAGGCCAGCCGGGGATCGTATTGGATACTTTTATCTAGAGAAACAACGCTTAATAGCCCGGATTCTGATCTTTTTGCGAGAGCTTACTGTTGTTGTCCAACTCCTGTTGTGGAATCGGTAGCAACTCCTGCTTGCCTTTAGCGAAGTAAGAAATAGGCTCGGTTTTAAGCTTGTTCTGAGCCCGCCAACGCAAAAGGTCGCGGTTCCGGATTTGCTCACCGCCCTGTTCGACCCGCTTCTCGTGAACAATCGCTCGGAACACTTCATCCTTGCTATTCACCGGGTAGTTTGTGGTCGGATAGGCGGGCATGGCTACGCTCTTACGCGCCCGAACCTGGTTAAGCAAGGCAATAGCGTTCGCTGTGCTACCCGTTTCGTTTTCGGCTTCAGCCATCATCAGCAGCACCTCCGCGTAACGGATAATTCGCATATTGATTCCTGACGTATAGAACGTTTCGTTGTTTTTATACATCGCCGTGTACTTGCGCCAGCTTATCTTCTGCGCCGTTCCGTTGAAATTGGACGTGTTGCCCTGCACCTGCGACTCCATCAGCGTATTAGCGCCGTTGTTATAGGTATCGCCAATGAAATAAAAATTGTATTTCAAGCGGGGGTCCGTTTTAGCATCGCCTTTAGCGGTGTTTTCAAATTCGCCGATCAGGCCATCGGATGGAATCAGGTTGCGCCAGCCAATGGCCGAGTACTCCTGGCTTCGCGTCATCGTTTCGTTAGCTCCGCCATCATTGCCGTCGCCATCCCAGTTGAAGTCGCCAATTTTAGAGAACCCAATTTCAAAAATAGATTCCGAATTAAATTCCGTCTCTTCAATGAAATTGTCGTTGTACTCGTCGGTCAGCTTATACAAGCCTGAGCTAATGATCTGCTGAAGCTGGGTTTTTGCATTGGCATAATCGCCTTTTTGCATGTACACCCGGGCGAGCAGTGCCTGAGCCGCTCCCTTCGTTGCCCGACCGAGATCGGCTCCGCTAAAGCTAGCAGGAAGATCGGCCTGAATAGCCTGTAAGTCGGTGATGAGCAAATTATAGATCTCATCGACCGTTGCTCTTGCCTTCGTTCCGGAGGTACTCTCGACGTATTCGGTGTAAAGCGGAACCCCGCCCCAAAGCGTCACCAGATCGAAATACGACAAGGCACGGAGAAATTTAGCCTCTGCAATGGCGCGCTTGGTTAATGTCGGATTATCCGTAACGGAGGTCCCTTTATTGATGACCACGTTGGCCCGGTGTACGGCCCGGTAAAGGCCATTCCAGACGGAGAAGGCAACGCCATTACCGGGGTTCTGAGCCCCAATCAGAATCTGGTTGCGGGGCGCTTCCAGCTGTCCACCACCCGTTGCTACGTCGTCCGAGCGTAGATCATGGACAAAAAACCATTCACGGCCCGTCAAATTGGCGCTTTGCCAGATGGCGTAAACGGAATTGACACCCTTGACGAGTTCGTCGGCGTTTTTAAAATAAGTTTCGGTTGTGAACTGGTTTGGATTGACTTTGTCGAGGTTGTCTGTACTACACCCAAAAAACAATCCAATCGCCACTATACCTGTAGTCCAGTATGTAGGTTTCATAGTTGCTGCGTTTTTCTGTTCCGTTAAAAGCCAAGTTGTAAGCCGACCATAAAGGTGCGTGCCTGCGGAAACTGACCGTAATCGATACCGTTTGTTAATGTCGGGTTGGCGTTGCTGGTGCGTGATCCGACTTCTGGGTCGTAACCCGTGTACTTCGTAAACGTCAGCAGATTCGTCGCTGCGACGTAAACCCGCGCCCGGCTGACCGTACCGCGTGAGAACGATTGCAAGGCTGCGGCTGGTATGGAATAGCCAAGGCTGAAATTCTTCAGGCGCAGGTACGAACCATCTTCGATAAAGCGGTCCGAGGTGCGGGAGTTCGCGTTCGGATCGCCGTCAACAGCGCGGGGAACGTCGGTGTTGGTGTTTGTTGGGGTCCAGGCCCGAAGTACATCGGTTCCGGCATTGAACAACCGCAGCATTCCTTGCTCAAGCACTTTTACACCGTTGTAGATTTTATTGCCCTGAACTCCCTGGAAAAAGAGCGACGCATCGAAGCCCAGATAATTGGCGCTCAGGTTTAATCCATAAGTGAATTTCGGCAAAAAGCTACCCAGATTGATCCGGTCATTCGCGTCGATCACACCGTCGTTGTTGGCATCCACGAACCGAAGATCACCCGGCTTCGCGTTGGGTTGCGAAGGAGCCGTTCTAACCTCATCCGCTGTCTGGAAAATACCCGCTACTTTCCAGCCGTAGAAATACTGAATTGGCTGACCCGCTTCGGTACGCGTAATGTCGAATCCACCGTAATCGGCGTTGGAGCCGTTGAGCAGCGGTGAAATCGTTGGTCCCAGACTTAGGACTTTGTTGCTTATGAAACTGATGTTACCCGACGCGTTGAACCGGAAAGCACCTTTGGTTTTGTTATAGCCCAGTTGTGCTTCGAAGCCGTTGTTTCGCATGCTACCCACGTTCACAATCGGTGATTGTGAATAGCCGATGGATGGCGCAATCGGTTGGTTCAGAATCAGTCCGTCCGTGTTGCGGCTGTACACCTCGGCTGATAAGGTAATGCTGTTGTTCAACAAGCCCAGATCCAATCCGAAGTTGCTCATCTTAGTCACCTCCCAGCGCAGGTCGGTGTTGCCCAGTCGGTCGAAATAAGATCCCTGCGCCCGGTTACCACCTAGAATCGAGTTGGTGTTCTGCGATACGGTTACCTGCCACGAGTAATCACCGATGCCGTTAAAGCCCATTGTGCCGTAGCTAGCCCGCACTTTTAACTCCGAAATGGTCGGTATATTTTTCATGAACGGTTCTTCGCTGATGCGCCATCCTGCCGAAACAGATGGGAAGTTGCCCCACTTGTTGCCCGGCGCAAACCGCGATGAACCATCCCGCCGGAACGACGCACCAAACAGGTATTTACCAGCAAATTCGTAATTGAGTCGGCCCAGGTAAGAGATGAGTACGCTTTCAGAACGGGTTCCGCTCAAACCCACGCTGGTACTGATCAGGGCATTCAATTCGCGAATGTCGTTCGACGCTGCCTGCCCCGTACCATTAATATCGAGGAACCGGCTGCCTTGCCGTTCGGCGACAGCTACGGCGTTGATGCTATGCTTGCCAAATGTTTTTTCGTAGCTCAGCTGGTTCGAGATCAGTGGTGATACATACGTTGAGCGTTGGTCGGTCAAACTGGCCAGCGCCCGGGCGTTAAAGCTTTCATTATAGATCGGCAAGAAGGAATACGTCCGGGCGGTTACGTAGTCGATACCACCCCGTAGCCGGTAGGTCAGTCCTTCGATAAGCTTCACGTCGATATAAGCGCTTCCCAGAAATTTCATCCGTTGGGTGTTGCTTTGATCCTGCAACGCGGCCCGAACCGGGTTCTGTGGGTCCGATGCATCGGACCCGTCGGGACCCCGGTATCCGCCCAGCAGATTCGGATCTTCAATCGGCATGTAAGGTGTCATCCGGATCATATTCTGCACCTGCGTCCGGCCACCAGCGCTTACTTCATTCAGCTTGTCATCGTAGGAGATGGTCAGGTTCTGACCGAACGAAAAGCGCTTGCTGATGGTATGGTCGGAGTTGATGCGAAAATTGCCCCGTTTGTATCCCGTACCGATCATAATACCCTGCTGGTTGAAATAACCGACGGATGAGTAAAACCGTGACCGTTCATTACCACCCGATAGCTGAAGGCTATGTTGTGTAATCGGAGCACTGCGAAACACAGCTTTCTGCCAATCGGTATCCGTTTGCGCGTAAGTCTGCGTTGCACCGGTATAAATAGGCTGGTTCAGGTTCGCGAATCGGGTAGGAATTGGCTGGCCCGCGTTTGTACGCAATGCCGTACCGTATTGGATGTACTCGTCGCGGTTGAGCAGGTCCAGTTCGCGCCAGGTACTCTGCGTACCTACGTAGCCATCGTAATTGACGTGTAGTTTTCCGTCAGCGGCTCCTTTTTTCGTTGTAACAATGATAACGCCGTTAGCGGCCCGCGATCCGTAGATGGCTGCCGACGATGCGTCTTTCAGTACATCAACCGACTCGATATCGCGCGTGTCGAAATTGTTTAGATCACTGGTAGGAAATCCGTCAATGACATACAGCGGATTAGCTGCGTAGTTGATCGAGCCTATCCCCCGGATGCGGACAATGGGTGTTTCTCCCGGCGATCCGTTGGCTACCACCGTTACGCCTGGTACGCGGCCCTGAATTGCCTGCTCGACACTCGGCACGGGTAGCTGGGTAACTTCCTGCGCTGACACGGACGAAATCGCGCCCGTGACGGAAGCCCGCTTTTGCGTGCCGTAGCCAACGACGACAACTTCGCTGAGCGCTTTAACATCATCCTGTAGCGTTATGTTGACCCGGCTGCGGTTAGCTACCGCCACTTCCTGCGATGCATAACCGACAAAGCTAAATACGAGTGTCGCATTGTTGGCTGCGTTCAGGGTGTACTCGCCATTGGCGTTCGTTGTCGTCCCCCGGCTAGTTCCTTTCACGATGACACTGACCCCGGGTATTCCCTGTCCGTTTTTGTCGATGACCCGGCCACTGATGTCGGCCAGTGGTTGGCTCGATGTCATCGACCAGCCGCTACGCTCTAATCGTTCAAGGGTGCGGTCGGGCAGGTTCACGGGTGACGATGGCTGATCGACCTCAGCTGGACTCTCGATTTGTTTGATTTTGTTGAGAAACCGGTGATTTTTCTCTTTCTCCCATACGATGGCGTAAAAGTTAGGCTGGACCTTGCGATACGTCAGCCCCTTATCCGTTAGTAGGTTAGTGAGTTCGGTTTCCAGATTTGGGCTTCGACGGCCCACCAGCTGAACTTTTGTGTCAACCAGATTGGTCGGATAGATAAACGAAACTCCGTAGTGCTGCTCTAATTCAGCCAGGGCGCTTCGGAGTGTAATAAAACGAGTATCAGTGCTTCTGCTCTGATACATAGCAAATCGGTCGCTGGAGGCCAGTAATTGGGCACGTACTGGCAAGATCCCGGCCAGCAACAACGATCCGAGGACAGTTAGTTGTTTATTCATGTTGGGATAGGTTGGTTCGCTGAATAATAATCCGATTTTTTTGTTGAGTAATGCGCAGGTCGAATACTGTTGATAATCCATTCAAAATGGTTTGCATCGACTGGTTAGGAATCGTTCCGGACAAGGTCTGACGCTGTAGGTCCGGATCGGCAATCAGTACCGTCGCTCCATAGGTGTCTTTGAGCATCTGGGCTACTTCCTGCAAGCTGGTTCCCTCGAACTTTAGCTTCCCCGTTTGCCAAGCCGATTGAGCCGCTGCGTCAACCCGTTTGCGGTAATACTCCTTTGTTTTGACGTCCGTATAAATCAAGTCGCCCGGTTTCATGACCAGTTTATTCTGCCTGGGATTGCCTACATCGAGCTGAATTTTTCCGGTGTTTAGTACCACTTTTGCCCGGCTTTCGCGGGCTAGTACGTTGAATTGCGTACCGAGTACTTCAACGTTCAGCTTATTTGGTAGATGGACAATAAAGCGCTCGTGATTTGACTTATGGGTGACCTGAAAAAAGCCTTCGCCATTGAGCCAGACTTCGCGCGTTTGACCGCTTTTCCAGTGAGGTGCATACCGTAGGCTACTGTTGCCATTAAGCGTTACAAGCGAACCATCTGATAGCGTAAAGCGAGTTGTTTTGCCGAACGCGGTTTGCTGGAACAAGTCAGCGGGATATAGTTGCCGGTAACCAAAGAAAGCAGCTGTTGCCAGTAGCAAAGAACCAACGAAAATCGCGGCCCATTGCATGGGTTGACGGAGCCAGTTTATTCGTCGGATTACCGGTCTATGCTCGGTCGAGGCAGCGGCCAATCGATGCCGAATTGTACTCAGCATCTGGTCCGCATCGGGTACCGGAATAGTGGGAGGGGCGTGCCAGTCCGCGTTGCTGAACTGATTGTTGAGCCGCCGAACCAGATAGGACTGCCCGGCCTCGGTGTCAAACCAGGCCAGCACCTGTTTCGCTTCGTCGGCCGTTACCCGATTGGCGAAATACTGCTCAAGTAGCGCTTCATTCATGAGTATAGGAATGCCAGTATGCTTCCTATACACCACTCAAAGTGAAAAGTATTATTAGAAACAGAAAAATATTTCTATTTTAATTGATAAAAACAGCCAGCCATGTGATCATAGCTTCAATTCCGGCGTGTTGTCGTAAATAATCGCGCAGAAATCGGCAGGCGTGATAATACTGCACTTTGGCTGTGTTGCTAGAGATTTGCAGTTGAGAGGCTACTTCCTCGTTGGTCAGTCCTTTTTCGGAGCGTAGGATAAATACTTGTCGCCGTTGCGCCGAAAGTTGTCGTAAGCCCGCCAGCACTACCGATCCGTATTCGCTCAGCGTCAACGTCTCTTCCGTCGAAGTATCCACATCGGGTCGGGTGGCCTGATGACTGAGATGCCGTAGAATAGCCCGTTTTTCGTCACGAATCGTATTAATCATTTGATGACGCATAGCTGTTGAGAGATAGTTTCTTACCGATTGAGAGGGATCTAAATGCTCCCGGTTTATCCATAATTTCAGGTAAACGTCCTGAAGTGCGTCTTTCGCCAGGGCCGGGTCTTTTACGTACTGTATAGCTATACTGTATAGAAAATGGTAATATCGCCGAAACAAAGTTTCGAACGCAGCCTCGTCATGCTGTTTCAAGCGAAGCGTTAATTCCGTATCCGTCAGTTCCATAGATTTTATGTAGGAGCAGTGCGAACGGTTACACGTAGAAGGAGCAGACAACGTGTTCTATTTACAAATGTAACAAGAATTGTCCCGACAGGAAAAGAATATTTTTTATTTGTTCAATCCAATAGTGATCTTGCAATACCATTTTTCCGCTTGGTCTATTAAATCTTCATGCGCTATCTAAAGCCTATCTTAGTTTCAACAATTACCCTACTTTTTGTTTGGCTATTAAATCGTTCGTGGGGTAGCATTCCCGCTTTCGGACCATTACTAAGTCCCTTTGTTGGATTTTGGCAAAATGCGGAGTCTGTTTCCGGTACGGACGAAGAAATCAAGCTGGAAGGGACCAAAGCACCTGTTACCGTTGTCTATGATGACATGGCGGTTCCGCACGTGTTCGCTCAGAATGACTACGACGTTTATTTCGCCCAAGGGTACGTTACGGCTCGTGATCGACTTTGGCAGATGGAATTTCAGACTCATGCCGCTTCGGGCCGATTAGCTGAAGTCGTGGGTGAGCGGGCTTTGCCGCTTGATCGCTTCAATCGGGAAATTGGTATGGTATACGGTGCCGAGCAGGCGTTGAAAGCCATGATGAGCAATCCTGTATCGAAGCAGATTGTTGAAGCGTACACGGCTGGGGTTAACGCTTGGATTTCGACGCTCAAACCAGCTGATTACCCAATCGAATACAAGTTACTTGGCTACTCGCCCGAACCCTGGTCGACCTTAAAATGTGCTTTACTACTCAAGGCCATGACCAGCACACTGGCCAGCGGAGCCGATGATCTGCAAATGAGCAATGTCAGAAAACTGTTCGGCTCGGCGGTTACGAGTGATCTTTTTCCGGATTATCCTGATCACGAGGACCCAATTATTCCCCCTGGTACTAAATGGGACTTTAAACCGCTACCGGTCCCTAAAACACCCGATTCGTCAGGGGTAAACAATTCATTAGCGCTTAACTGGCCCGCTCACGATCCGGCCATTGGTAGCAATAACTGGGCGGTAGGATCACAGAAATCAGCTACCGGCTATCCGATTTTAGCGAATGATCCTCACCTGACGCTTAGCTTACCGTCTATCTGGTACCAGATTCAGCTCGTTTCGCCGACGATGAATGCCTGTGGCGTATCGTTGCCGGGATCGCCCGCCGTGATCATTGGCTTTAATAAAGACATCGCCTGGGGCGTAACGAACGTTGGTGCCGATGTGCTGGACTTTTACAAAATCCGTTTTCGGGATGCCAGCAAGCAGGAATATTTGCACGGTGGCACATGGAAACCGGTTCGGCAACGGCTCGAAGTCATCAAGGTGAAAGGTCAGGCCGATGTGATCGATACAGTCTATTACACGCATCATGGACCAATCGTGAATCAAAGTGATCAGAAAGGATTCCGCGCGAATATACCGTCGGGGTATGCCGCCCGCTGGATCGCTCACGAACCGACCAACGAAATTCAGTGCTATTACCTGCTTAACCGCGCGAAAAATTACACGGATTATGTACAGTCACTGGCTTACTACGGTGCGCCGGCACAAAACTTTATTTTTGCCGATGTTCACAAAGACATTGCTATTTCGCCCAATGGTAAGTTTCCGCTGAAATGGAAAGAGCAGGGCAAATATTTGCTCGATGGTACCAATCCGGCTCACGACTGGCAGGGATGGATTCCTCCGGCCCAAAACCCCCGCGTACTAAATCCGCCAAGAGGCTTTGTCAGTTCGGCCAATCAGTCGTCAACCGATCCGAGTTATCCGTATTACATCAACTGGCAATTTGCTCCTGCGGAGCGTGGAATGCGCATCAACCAGCGGCTGACGGCTATGCAGCGCGTTACAACGGATAGCATGCGTCGTTTACAGAACGATGTGTATAACCTGCGGGCGTCGATGGCCCTGCCTACGTTGCTGCCTTTGCTGGACATATCAGCGTTAAGCGGTGATTACGCCAAAGCGTTAGCCACGTTAAAAAGCTGGAATTATCAGAACGACACCAGTTCCGTTGGCGCGACGATCTTCACGGAGTGGAACCGACAGTTAAGCGACGCCATCTGGAAGGACGAATTTGACCGGGGCGATACTTTGCTCACGCGCTTCCCGAGCTTCGACCGGACGCTACGCATGATCCAGAAAGAGCCTAAATCACATTGGTTCGATAATGTGCATACGGCCGCCCGCGAAACGCTATCGGATGTGCTGACGAGTAGTTTCCGCTCTACCTGTGATACGCTTCAGAAAAAGCATGGTGCTATTGGTTCTTCCTGGTCCTGGGCGACTCATAAAGCTACGGCTATCCGGCATTTGGTACCCGGCTTGGACGCATTCAGCGTCTTAAACGTACAGACTGGGGGAGGGAGTGGTATTGTCAATGCAACTACGGAGCGCACGGGTCCTTCGTGGCGGATGGTTGTTGAATTAGGGCCAACCCCAAAAGCATACGGTATTTATCCGGGCGGTCAGTCAGGAAATCCGGGCAGTCCACTTTATCAGAACATGATCGAAACATGGCGTCGAGGACAGTTGACCGAGCTGGTCTACCTTCAATCGGCACAGGACAAAAATGCCCGGATTAAACGAAAGCTAACGCTTAAATAGCCTTGTTGACAGGCACACTAAGTTCACATTCTTAACTCCCAGCGGTTCCCGTACTATTTTCATGATTCAAATTCTGTTAATTGCGCTGCTTAGTTTGCTGGCTCAGCTCGTACTTCCCTGGTGGAGCCTGGCCATCATCGCCTTTTTGGTTTGCTTTTGGCGTAGCGAGCGAGCCGGACGAGCTTTCTTTTATGGTTTTGCGGGCGTCGCCCTGGTCTGGCTGGCCTATGCATTACTGATTCACCTGCGTACTGATGGTGTTTTTACGGGACGAATGAGCCAACTGATTTTTCGGACAAACAACGCGGGCCTGCCACTGCTAGCCACAGCGCTTGTTGGCGGCTTAGTGGGTGGTCTGGCTGGACTTTCCGGTTTCTTTGTTCGACAAGTGACCGGAAATCAACCCGTAAAGCATACTTCGTAACTTGTAAAACCCCTACATTTGTAAGATAAACTTGCAACTAACCAATCCATTTTACTGTGAAGAATGCTTCATTGATTCTAAATGTCGTCCTGACAATTGCCGTAGCTGTTCTGTATTACCTGCACTTTAAAGATCGTCAGCCCGAAACCACTTCGACGGCAGCCGTGCCTGCCGAAGCAAAAGGAAAAGCCATTGTATACGTGAATGTCGATTCGTTGCTGACTAAATATGAGTATTTCAAAGACACGCAGAAAGTGCTGGAAAGCAAACGTTTCCAATTAGAGAATGACCTGACTGCTAAAGGCCGTAATCTGCAAAACAAAGTAGCGTTCTTTCAGCAGCGGGCAGCTACTATGACCCAGGAGCAGGGCCGCGCTACAGAAGCGTCGCTTCAGAAAGAGCAACAGGACATCCTGGCTTATCGTGAGCGGGCCGCCCAAAACCTGGCTGTCGAAGAACAGAACAAAAACAAGGAATTGTACGACCAGATCTACGACTACCTGAAAAAAGAAAACGCGAAGAATAAATACGAGTTCGTGTTGGGTTATACCAAAGGCGGTGGAATCCTTTTCGCTGATCCATCAAGTGATCAAACCAGCCGTATACTGGCGGGATTAAACCAAGAATATAAGACGAAGCAGGATAAGCCAGCGAAAAAATAAGCAAGCATAGCTCGTTACAAAGCGTCGGTTAACAGACTATTTGTTTGTCGACCGACGCTTTTTGTTCGTGAATAGGGTAGAAGAGGGCCTCGCAAAGACAATTTTCGTACGCAAACAAACCTCTGTTCTGTTTCGTGTGTTCTTGACCTTACCGGGTTATTTTCGACCTGCTAGTAGTTGTTTATTTGGATTACTAAAGGCTAAAGCCTGCTTTTAGGCATCACAATTATATATAGTATTGCATGGCCTCCGCTTCTATTGTTAAACAGGTTGATATTCGAAACCGCCGGGCGTCGTTTGAATATTCATTCTTAGAAACCTACACCGCCGGTATCGTACTGACTGGTACAGAAATCAAGTCGGTACGGCAGGGGAAAGTGAACTTGCAGGACGCTTACTGTCTGATTCATGGCGACGAATTATTTATTCGTCAGATGAATATCTCGCTCTACAGTGAAGGGACGCATTATAATCACGAGCCGTTACGGGACCGAAAACTGCTGTTGACCAAGCGGGAAATAAGGCGGCTGAACGAAAAGCTAAAGGATCAGGGACTTACGATTGTTCCCGTTCGGATGTTTACCAGCGAGCGTGGGTTCGCTAAAATTGAAATTGCGCTCGCCAAGGGTAAGAAACTGTACGATAAGCGCGATAGCATCAAAGAGCGCGATGTAACCCGAGAGATGCAACGAGAACGCTATTAAGTTTACGTTTCTGGGCATCTACTAAATTTTCCACAACTCTTGTCGTTATGTGGATAACTCTGTAACTTGCTACCGTACAGAGGCATCTAAACGCGACATGGGCAGGAAAGTATTAGTCTTAAATCAAGATTACAGTGCACTCAGCATCTGCTCCGTTCCAAAAGCATTTTTGCTGGTTTATTTAGACAAAGCCGAACTCATCGCCGAATCTGAGCAATTTATGCTACGAACCGTTTCGGCCGAGTTCCCGATGCCGTCGGTTATCCGGTTACATCGGTACGTTAGTCTGCCCTACAAAGGCGTTATGCTTACTAGGCAGAATATTTTTAAGCGCGACGGCCACAATTGCCAATACTGCGGAACGACCGAAGACCTGACACTCGACCACGTTCTGCCCAAATCACGCGGTGGAAAAACAAGCTGGGACAATCTGGCTACCGCCTGCAAACGGTGTAACTCGCGAAAAGGCGATTATACCCCCGAAGAAGCAAACATGAAGCTTCGTCAAAAACCGTTCAAGCCCACTTTTTTAGTTTTCCTACGCGAATTTTCCGGGTCTCTTGAACAAAGCTGGATGCCCTTTTTGAGCAAAAAAGGAAAGGCTTTTCAGTAAGATAACGATATACGAAGAAGAAGGAAACGGCCCGCCCTAAGTGTTCCGCGAAATGCGAACCTCTTGGGCGGGCCGTTTCCTTCTTCTTTTTTGCTTTTTCTTGCTCAATTTCAAAGAGTTTTACCTGCCGAGAAACTTTTTCCACAAAGCAATTGCTATCTTTGCAGTCCTTTTTTAAAGGTACCATTTTATAAAACCAAAAGTCAGTCCGCCGTTGACCCACGGACTGATGTACCGAGTGGGTCAGGAAAACTTTTTTTATGAGCAAAACGCAGCAACGCGAACTGCCGGCATTTGATTGGGACCGGGCAGACAACAAAGGATTCGGAAGTGGCTATTCGGATGCGGAGCGCAACCGGATGTTAGAACTGTACGACAATACCCTGTCGGAAGTTAAAGAAAAAGAAGTCGTTATGGGAACCGTCGTTGGGATCACAGACCGTGAGGTACTGCTCAACATCGGCTTCAAGTCGGACGGATTGGTTCCAGCTTCCGAATTCCGGGATATGCCGGACCTGAAGATGGGTGATGAAATTGAAGTTTACGTAGAAAATCAGGAAGACCCGAACGGCCAGCTGGTATTATCGCGTAAAAAAGCGAAAGTGATTACCGCATGGCAGAAAATCCAGAAGGCTCTGGACGAAGACCTCGTTATCGATGGCTTCGTGAAGCGCCGGACAAAGGGTGGTCTGATCGTTGATATTTTCAGTATTGAAGCTTTCTTGCCAGGTTCGCAGATCGACGTGAAGCCGATTCGTGACTTCGACATCTTTGTCGGCAAGAAAATGGAGGTTAAAGTCGTGAAGATCAACTATGCAAACGATAACGTTGTCGTTTCGCACAAAGTACTGATCGAGAAAGACCTCGAAGCACAACGCGCTCAAATCCTGAACAACCTCGAAAAAGGTCAGGTTCTGGAAGGCGTGATCAAAAACATGACCAACTTCGGTGTGTTCATCGATCTTGGTGGTGTCGATGGTCTGTTGCACATCACGGATATCTCGTGGGGCCGCATCAGTCATCCATCCGAAGTACTGCACCTCGACCAGAAGGTCAACGTGGTTGTTCTGGATTTCGACGAGGACAAAAAGCGTATCTCGCTGGGCATGAAGCAACTTCAGGCTCATCCTTGGGATGCTCTGGAAGAAAACATCGAAGTAGGATCGAAAGTAAAAGGCAAGATCGTAAACGTAGCCGACTACGGTGCGTTCCTCGAAATCATGCCGGGTGTAGAAGGTCTGATCCACGTTTCAGAAATGTCGTGGTCGCAGCACCTGCGTAACCCACAGGAGTTCCTGAAAGTTGGTGACGAAGTAGAAGCTGTTGTGCTGACACTCGACCGCGCTGACCGCAAAATGTCGCTGGGTATCAAGCAACTGACCGAAGATCCTTGGACTCGTCCAGAACTTCGTACGAAGTATGCAATTGGCACCAAGCACAAAGGCGTGGTTCGTAACCTGACCAACTTCGGCTTGTTCCTCGAACTGGAAGAAGGCATTGATGGTCTGGTACACGTATCGGATCTGTCGTGGACGAAGAAAGTGAAACATCCTTCTGACTTCATCAAGGTTGGTGAAGAACTTGAAGTGATTGTTCTTGAACTGGACATCGAAAACCGTCGTCTGGCTCTGGGTCACAAGCAACTCGAAGAGAACCCATGGGATACGTTCGAAACCGTATTCGCCGTTGGTACGATTCACCGGTGTACGATTATCAGCAAGAACGATAAGATGGCAACGCTCGAACTGCCTTACGGCATCGAAGGCTTCTCTTCATTGAAAAATCTTGCTAAAGAAGACGGTACATTTGCTGAAGTAGGCGAAACGCTTGATTTCAAAGTAACCGAATTCTCGAAAGACGAAAAGCGGATCATGCTGTCGCACACGAAATCGTGGCAGGAGAAGAATGAGCCAGTGAAAGAGCAAAAGCCTAAAGCTGCTGCTGCTAAACCAGCTTCTACTTCGAACCAGTCTGACCGTGGTGCAACCTTAGGAGACCTCGACGCGCTGGCGGCTCTGAAAGAGCAGCTAGAAGGTCGTAACTAGTCTTCTCGTATAGATTTACGGTGAAAATCCTCTGGGCCGAAAGGTTCAGGGGATTTTTTTCAACACTCTTTTCAAAATAAGAGATAAAATCGTATGTTTGCACTCCCGAATCCGGCATACAGATCAATTCGGGCTATAAGGTTCCGTGGCCGAGTGGCTAGGCAGAGGTCTGCAAAACCTCGTACAGCGGTTCGAATCCGCTCGGAACCTCACCAAAAAAAGGCTAATCAATACTGGTTAGCCTTTTTTTGTGGCCTTTGCTCAACAAAATGAGTTATAGCGTCAAGTCTTCTTTATCAACAGATCAATTATTTTACTGAGTATCTCAAATCATTCATACGATGGCGATAGATTGCGGCTTTTTCTGCTATCTTAACTGATAGACGTTACGGATGTAATTCACTGATGGGCAACTATAAAAACGTTGAGGAAGAGCTGGTCGCTTTACGAGAAGAGCTTGATCGGGTAAGAAAACAGACGAGTGCAGCCCTAGAAGCGGTTGGCATTGGTCTGTGGACGATGTTTCCTCAACAAAACCGTGTCCTTTGGGACGAACAATGCCAGCGAATCTATAATTGGCCTCACGCGTCCGTCAGGCTGGATGAGTTTATGTCCCGAATCGATCCGCAGGATTTGATACGGATGCAGGCAATACTGGCGGAGCCGCCAAGTCGACAAACGGGTAAACCCACAACTATTGATTACCGAATCACCAGTCCGGTCGACGAGAAAGTTCGCTGGATTCGTATTACAGGCCGGGTAACGATGCAGGCATCCGGAACAGCGGATTATTTTTCGGGCACGGCCCAAGACATTACTGACGAAAAACGCAGGGAAGCTACGCTACAGACTGTCGAGCAGCGATTTCAAATGGCCTTCTCCAATGCTTCGGTCGGCGTGGTTATTCTGGATACGCACAGCAGAATACAGCTTATCAACAAAGCATTTGCTGACTTGGTAGGCTACGATCAGGAAGAGTTACACGATCAGCATTTTCAAGCAATCAGTCATCCAGACGATGTACAGGAAAATATTTTCTTAGCGCAGCAGCTGTTAGCGGAAGAAGCGAATTCGTATGTATTCAACAAACGTTACATTCGTAAAGACGGCTCTATTGTATGGGCTCAGGTGAGTTCAGCCTTAATTCGGGATCAGGATGGAAAACCCGATAGCTTCATTACGATTGTACAGGATATTACGACTGAGCTCCAGGCACAGGCAGAACAGAAAAAGCTACTCTCCTTATTACAATCCAGCGAAGAAAGCCTGCGGGATGCCATTGAACTTGCGGAACTAAGCACCTTTGAGATAGATCCGGCTAAGGATGTACTCCTGCTTTCCGAACGGGCTAGAGATTGGCTGGGATTCTCGCACGATGAAAGAATTACCCTTACGCAAGTGCTTGATACGATGCGAGACCGCAATTCGGTCGAAGTGTCCTTGAATCAAGCTTTTTCTAAAGATGTAGGTACAACAACCGATATTGAGCTATGGGCCATTAACCGGCAAACAGGACAAGAACGGCTGTATCTGGCTCAGGGACGCGTGGTCAGACGAAGTCCGAACGATGCAGATCTAGTCATACGTGGTATTGCTAAAGACATAACAACCCAAAAACAGTACGCACGGGAGCTGGAGCAACAAGTGCAAGGGCGTACTCAGGCGCTTCAGCAAGCTACGGTACTTGTAGAGCAGCAAGCCGATCAACTCCGGTTCGTTACCGACAGCGCACTGACTGCTATTGCGCTTTACTCGATTGTTCGTGACGAAAAGACTGCAACCGTCATTGACCTGCGTTACGTGTTGATTAACCAGATGGCTTCACGCATGACGGGCATACCCGTAGACCGCCTGATCGGTAAAACGATGTCAGAAGTGTTTCCTGGTATGAAAGGCAGCAAGGCTTGGCACCTTTATTTAGAATTAGCGGAAACCGGAACCCCGCTGCGTTATCACAATCATTACACGCAGGATGGCTACGATATCTGGTATCAGGTCCAGGGAGTCCGCCAAGGCGACTTTTTAGTCTTGTCATTTCTCGACATCACCGAACTAAAGCAGACCCAACTTCAGCTTGAAGGACTAAACAAAGATCTCTTAACCGCAAACGATAACCTGCAACAGTTCGCATTTATCGCGTCACATGATTTGCAGGAGCCACTGCGCAAGGTGCAACAGTTTGGCGACCTATTGAAAAACCAGTACAGTACTGAATTGGGCGATGGCGTAACATATCTTGAACGAATGCAACTCGCTGCCCAGCGGATGTCTATCCTGATTAAAGATCTCTTGACTTTTTCGCGGATTACGACCAAAACCCAAACCACTACAGAAATACCTTTGGAACGGGTGATAAGCCGTGTAGTCGAAGACTTGGACATCGCTATTCAAGATGCTGATGCAACGGTACAGATCGATTCATTGCCAGTTATAAAAGGGGATGAGTCTCAGCTGCGACAACTCTTTCAGAACTTACTATCAAACTCTCTGAAGTTTCGCCGACCGGATGTAAAGCCGGATATCCATATAAGTGCGCAGCGCATAGCCGCATCTGATTTGCCGTCAACCATCAACATGATTCGGCAGTCAGCTAGCTATCAACTAATTAGTATTAGTGATAATGGAATTGGGTTTGATGAAAAATACCTTGATCGTATTTTTCAGGTTTTCCAGCGTCTGCACGGCAAAAATCAATATGATGGTACCGGCATAGGATTGGCTATTGTTCAAAAGGTAGTTTCCAACCATGGGGGGACAATTACCGCTACGAGCCAACTCGGTCAGGGTAGCACGTTTCAAGTATTTCTGCCCTATGAATCTTGAAATTCAGTATTGAGAACAGGCTGAACGAATAGCGAAGATGTGGGCGAATAATCTGACCGCTATGCTCGTCTTTAGCTAGCTAAGTTTATCCTCTTCCGATGAAAACAGCAGTTGGCTAATAGTCAATAAGTTATTTTCAACAAATAAAGACCGCCCATGTTTACAACTTACTCGAGCGGTTTAAATAATCCTTGTAGTCTTTCTGACTGACATTCTTGAAAGAATTGTGAAATAGCTTTTTTGCCGAATAGCTCGTTTGATTATTTGCCCAAATCGCCAATGGGCAGTACGATCCTTCTTAATTAGAAACAATATAAATAAAATTGAGAATGCAAAATAACTAAACGTCTGCTTTTGCCTATACAGCATTCGTGTAGTACTTTTGTGGACCTATGAAAGGTCAGTGGTGATTATGTTGATCAACTTAATGAATAGATGTCTAACAATGAGTCGTTTGTCTAAGTTTTGCGGGGCTATGGCCCTGTCACTGGCGCTGTTATTTAACGGCGGTCAGCTAAAGGCGCAGGACTCATCTGCAACTGCGGGCGGTGGTGCGGCTGCGGCTGCACCTGCTTCTGGGGGTGGTGGTGATGCTGAAAAAGGAAAAAGTCTGTTTACTAACAACTGTGCACAGTGCCACGCAGTAACAGATGAGAAAGTAGTTGGCCCGGGCTTAAAAGGTATTGAAGAGCGGGCTCCAAGCAAAGATTGGCTTCACAAATGGATACGTAATTCATCCGCTGTGATTGCATCTGGTGATGCGTATGCTAACCAAGTATTCAACGCCAATGGTAAAGTACAGATGTCGAGCTTCCCCAATTTGTCGGATGCTGACATCGATGGAATTCTAGCTTATATTGACCAAGCTAATAAACCTGCAACAGCGGGACCTACAAGCACACCAGGTAACGCAAACACAGCAGGCGTAAGTCAGCCGGGTGGAGCAACCGCTGGTAGTCCTTCTGAGCTGTTTACAGTAGTACTTGTTGCTTTACTTGTAGTGATGTTGCTCGTTCTGGGCGTCCTGCTGGTAATCGTAACGATCCTGTCGAAAGCCGTAACGCCGGTAACTGTCGATGGAACACAAACTACTTCATCATTTGGACAGCGTTTGAAAGACGGTTTGTCTAGCGCTTTCAATAACTCGACACTTCGCTCGATTGTAATCTGGTTGTTTATCTTGGTTGCTACGAAAGAAACATTCGATGGCGCTTACAGCATCGGTATTCAACAAGGTTACGCACCTAAGCAGCCAATCGCTTATTCGCACAAGCTGCATGCAGGTCAGTACAAGATCGATTGTAACTACTGTCACACAGGGGTTAATAAGGGTAAGAGCGCTACGATTCCGTCGGCTAATATCTGTATGAACTGCCACGGCGTCATCAAGAAAGAGTCTCCGGAAATTCAAAAGATCTACACAGCTATTGAACAGAATCGTCCTATCGAATGGATTCGGGTTCATAACCTGCCTGATCTGGCTTACTTCAACCATGCTCAACACGTAAACGTCGGTAACGTACAGTGCCAGACCTGCCACGGTGAGATTGAAAAAATGGAAGTAGTTGAGCAGCGTTCGTCGCTGACGATGGGCTGGTGTATTGACTGCCACCGCAAGACGGAAGTTAATACGAAAGACAATGCTTACTACGATAAGTTAGTCGCTCTCCACCGGAAAGAAAGCAAAGAGCCGCTCAAAGTGGCTAATATCGGCGGTCTAGAATGTTCTAAATGCCATTATTAATCCACTGAGCCGTATAGACCTGACCGTAATACGTCAGGTTTGACCGGCCGGTTCAACCAACAGGTATCTTACCGATTACAACACGCATGGAAGAGAATACGACCAAACGGTATTGGAAAGGGGTTGAAGAATTACGCAACGACGCAACGTTTGTAAAAAACGCTAACAGCGAGTTTGCTAATCCTGATCCGCAAGACTCGCCGAGTGACTTGGAAGGTCTGCTCGGTGGTTCAAACACCCAGCGCCGTGATTTCCTGAAAGTAATGGGCTTTGGCATGGCAGCCGTGACTTTGGCAGCCTGCGAAACCCCAGTTCATAAAGCAATTCCGTACATCAACAAACCGGAATTTACATTTCCTTCTATTTCAGACTACTACGCATCAACGTATACCGAAGGCGGTGATTACGCTGCCGTTTTAGTTGAAACACGCGAAGGTCGGCCTATCAAAATTGAAGGTAACCCGCTGTCCAGCATTTCGAAAGGTGGTACCACCGCTCGGGTTCAGGCATCGGTTTTGTCACTGTATGATATTGATAAGCTGAAAGGTCCAAAGCGGGGTGAGTCAGATATTGACTGGGCTACAGCAGACCGGGAGATTGTCACTCAGCTGAATTCGGTTGCGTCTCGTGGAGGTGCCATCCGGATTGTTACATCAACGATTCTTAGCCCGGCAACCAAAGCTGTCGTAGCTGATTTCGTTGCCAAATACCCAACGGCACGTCACATTATGTACGATGCCAACTCAGCATTTGGTATTACGCAGGCTAACCAGGCTTCGTTTGGTAAGGCTGTTATTCCTTCCTACGATTTTGGCAAAGCGCAAACAATCGTTAGTGTTGGTGCTGACTTCCTTGGTACGTGGATTGCTCCGCTAGAATATGCTCGTCCGTACGCAACGGGACGGAAAATCGGTGCTGTCGGTGGTGGTAAGAAAACCATGTCGCGGCACTATCAGTTCGAAACCGGACTGTCGATGACAGGTGCTAACGCTGATTACCGTACCGCCATCAAGCCATCGCAGGAAGGTCTGGTTGTCGCAGCGCTGTATAACAAAGTAGCGGCTAAACTAGGCGGATCAGCGATCAGTACGCCAGCTGTTACTGTTGCTAATCTTGACAAAGCTGCCAACGATCTGGCCCGTTCACGTGGACGCGCACTGGTTGTATCAGGTTCTAACGATCCAAATGTTCAGATCGTTGTGAATGCCCTGAACAATCTGCTGGGTAGCTACGGAACAACAATCGATATCAATACGCCGGTTAATTACCGTCAGGGTAATGACCAGCAGATGAATGCTTTTATCGACGAAGTTAAAGGAGGTCGCGTAGGAGCAGTACTTATTTTTGGTGCTAACCCGGTATACGATCATCCTCGTGGTGCTGAATTAGGTGAAGCGTTGCCTAAAGTTGCCTTATCCGTGTCATTTGCGGATCGGGCTGACGAAACGGCTTCGTTGGCAAAATACATTGCGCCAGCTCCTCATTATCTGGAGTGCTGGAATGATGCTGAGCCAAAACAGGGTTTCTACAGTCTGATGCAGCCTGCCATCACCAACATTTATAAAACTCGCCAATTTCAATCGAGTCTTTTGACGTGGGCTGGCAAACCAGGTGATTTTCAGACGTATTTAAAAAACTACTGGCGGGCGAACCGCTACCCACAAGCGTCTGGCTTCAGCTCTTTTGATTCGTTCTGGATCAAGAGCTTACACGACGGTGTATTCGAGCCTAATAAAGGTGCAGCAGTAGCAGGTGGAGCTTCTTTTGCTGGCAACGTAGCACAAGCTGCTGCCGGAATTGCTCAGCGTTACAGACCAACAACAGGCATGGAGCTAGCGCTCTATGAGAAAGTAAGCGTTGGTACAGGTGCAATGGCTAATAACCCCTGGTTACAGGAAATGCCGGATCCTGTTACAAAGGCTTGCTGGGATAACTACGCATCGCTATCGCAGAAGACAGCCAACGATATGGGCCTTGCTCAGAACGACCTGGTAACGGTAAGCGTTGGTGGTAAGTCGATAGAGTTGCCTGTTCTTGTTCAACCTGGCCAGGCAGACAACACAGTTTCTGTGGCCGTCGGTTATGGTCGTGAGAAAGCTGGTAAGTCGGCAAATGGTGTCGGTAAAAACGCGTTTCCGTTTGTTACGCTAGCCGGTGGCTATGTAACGTATGCTGCTTTCGACGCAAAAGTTGACAAGGCTGGTGGATCGCACGAAATAGCGCAGACGCAGACGCACGAGACCGTGATGGGTCGTAAAGCTGTTCTTCAGGAAGCGATACTCGCTGATTACCAGAAGAACCCGATGGCGGGCCGGTATGAGCCAAGAGTAGCGACATCGGAAGGGCCAAAAGCGCCAACTGATATTACGCTATGGAATGGTTACGGAAAGCCAAACCATTCATGGGGTATGGTTATTGACCTGAACTCATGCATCGGCTGTAACGCGTGCGTAATCGGTTGCCAATCCGAAAACAACGTTGCTGTTGTTGGTCGTCAGGAAGTTATCAACCGTCGTGAAATGCACTGGATTCGGATTGACCGTTACTACAGTAGCGACGCCGATCCAGAAGACGTTAGAGAGTTAGAAGTTGCATCAGCTAACCCTGAAGTAACGTTCCAGCCAATGCTGTGTCAGCATTGCAGCAACGCTCCCTGCGAAACGGTATGCCCAGTGTTGGCTACTACCCACAGCACGGAAGGTCTTAACCAAATGACCTATAACCGTTGTGTAGGTACACGTTATTGCGCAAACAACTGTCCTTATAAAGTACGCCGGTTCAACTGGTTTAAGTACTTCGATAACGATAACTTTGATTACAACTTCAATAATGACCTTGGTAAAATGGTCATTAACCCGGACGTAACGGTTCGTTCACGCGGTGTAATCGAAAAATGTTCATTCTGCGTACAACGTATTCAGGAAGGTAAACTGACTGCCAAGAAAGAACGTCGCCGGCCAATGCCTGACGAAATTCAGACAGCTTGTGCACAAGCCTGCCCAACGAATGCGATTATTTTCGGAGATATGAACAATCCGGAGAGTACGATTTCTAAAACACTGGAAACCGAACGGCAAGGTCGTGCTTTCCACGTGCTCGAAGAGATTAACGTAAGACCGCAGATTTCGTACCTTACGAAAATCCGGAACAAAGACGAAGAGCCTAAACAAAAAGCTCGTCAGGAATCAGAGGCATAATGTAACTTACAATTTACGGCCTGTAACTCATGATTTTAAACATCAAGAGAACACAAACTGTAAATCGTACATCGTAAATCGAAAATAAAAAAAGTAAGTATATGTCGCATGTAACATCAGCCGTAAGAACTCCTCTGGTCACCGGTGGTAAGACCTACGCCGACGTGACGGAGGATATCAGCAGACAGGTTGAGGGAAGCCCCACCCGCGAGTGGACGATTGCCTTTACCATCTCGGTGGTTGTGCTACTCTACGGAACCGCCTGCGTGTTCTGGACCTGGTGGGAGGGCCTTGGTGTATGGGGCTTGAATAAAACAGTCGGTTGGGCATGGGACATTACCAACTTCGTGTGGTGGGTTGGTATCGGTCACGCCGGAACGCTGATCTCTGCGATCTTACTACTGTTCCGTCAAAAATGGCGGACGGCTGTAAACCGCGCGGCTGAAGCGATGACCATTTTCGCCGTTATTTGCGCAGCTACGTTCATTCTGATGCACATGGGTCGGCCTTGGCTCGCTTACTGGGCATTACCGCTGCCAAATACATTCGGGTCGTTGTGGGTAAACTTCAAATCTCCACTTGTATGGGACGTATTTGCTATTAGCACATACTTCACTGTATCGCTGGTTTTCTGGTACATGGGCTTACTGCCTGACCTAGCTACCATCCGCGACCGGGCTCGCAGCAAAGTATCTCGTTATATTTATGGTGCATTCTCGCTAGGTTGGAACGGTTCCGCTAAAACGTGGGCTCGTTATGAATACATGAGCTTGATCCTGGCTGGTCTGTCTACTCCACTTGTATTGTCTGTACACACCATCGTATCATTTGACTTTGCTACGTCGGTGATTCCAGGATGGCATACAACAATCTTCCCTCCTTACTTCGTAGCTGGTGCTATCTTCTCCGGATTTGCCATGGTGCAAAACCTTGTGTTAATCATCCGGGTCGTATTTAAATTGGAAGATTACATTACGCTTGAGCACATTGAGTCGATGAACAAAGTCATTACGCTAACAGGTTCTATTGTGGGCGTGGCTTACCTGACAGAGTTCTTTATCGCTTGGTATTCTGGAGTTGAATTTGAAAGTTACGCGTTTATCAACCGTGCCACAGGTCCTTACTGGTGGGCTTACTGGGCGATGATGACCTGTAACGTAATCACTCCACAGCTTTTCTGGTCACGGGCTATCCGTCGGAGCATCGTTTGGACATTTACGTTGTCAGTTGTGGTAAACATTGGTATGTGGTTCGAGCGGTTCGTAATTATCGTTACCTCGCTGCACCGTGATTACCTGCCATCGAGCTGGGCTATGTTCCATCCAACCTTGTTCGATATCAGCGATTACATCTTCTCATTCGGTTTGTTCTTTACGTTGTTCTTATTGTTCTCCAAGTTCCTACCCGTAGTGAACATGGCCGAAGTAAAGACCGTAATCAAATCGTCGTCGGAAAGACTGCCAGTGTCTGTCTCTGGCGTTGCTAAAGGGGAGCGCGTTGCGAATCCAACATTCAATAAAGACGTAGAGTAAACTAGTTCGAGCTGGGTAACCGGGCGGCTTGATGGTTGTGGTTAACGCTGCAACCATCAAGCTACAAACCTCAAACATTAATCACTGATCATGTCAGACGTAATTGGTAACGGTAAATTTTTGGTAGGCATCTACGATGATGATGATGTTGTACTGACAGCCGTTAAAGATGTTAAAAAAGCGGGTGTACGTATTCATGAAGTGTATTCACCATTCCCAATTCACGGATTGGACGTTGCGCTTGGACACCCACGGTCACGGCTAGGAATTGCCGCTTTTCTATTTGCTCTGTCGGGTACAACTACTGCTCTTTTATTGACCGCTTATACCGAAGGTTTCGACTGGCCAATGATCGTTGGTGGTAAAGATTCGTATTCCCCGGTCATCTATGTACCGATTATATTTGAATTAACGGTATTGTTCTGTGCCTTGGGCATGGTTGCTACCTTTCTTGTATCAAACGGTCTTGGGCCTACGGTTAAACCCTTAATGTATGACCTGAGAACTACTGATAATAAGTTTGCAATGGCTATTGACCTAAGCAAAAACAATATTGGCGAAGGTGATATAGAGCAAATTCTGAGAAAATCAGGAGCTGCTGAAGTTAACATTAAGCAGTTCTAACGGTCCGCATGAGAATGATAACGAAACATATAAGCATAACTGCACTGGCTATCGTTGGGCTACTGTTTGCTGGAACATCCTGCAAGCGGAGCCATGATAGTACCGGTCTTGAATTTGCTCCGAACATGTACGATGCTGTTGGCTATGAACCTTATCGTCAGATTCGGCCAAACACCATAAACGTTCGGGAAAATGGTCTGAACATGCGTCTCCCAGCTCGGGGAACGGTTTCAAGGCCAAATTACCATACTACGTTTGATGGAGATAGTGCATCAACTGATTTGATGATTTACAACATCCCAGCCGATAGTATCTCTATTGCTGAGCGTACGTTGATAAACCCAATCCCTCAAACCGAAAAGTCGCTAGCTGATGGTCAGCTAATGTACACTCGGTATTGCTCACATTGCCACGGTGCAACGGGCAAGGGCGATGGACCTGTCGGTAAAGAGTATAAAGGGGTACCTAACTACTCTACCGATGCTTATAAAACAATGAATGATGGACACATCTTTCATGTGATTACGCATGGTAAAGGGCGTATGTGGCCGCATGGCTCTCAAATTACCCCTGAAGATCGGTGGAAGATTGTTCAGTACGTACACAAATTGCAACAAGGATAAATTTGAGTATTAGCTTTTGGTTTTCGGTTGTTTGATTGGACAGCCATTGAACTGAAAGCTAATAACCGAAAACTGAAAACTATTAAGAATGGCATCGGCTCACGCAATACCGTCGCTAGACGAAGAATTTGAATTTACTGCGGAATCCAAGCGTCGACTACTTATTGGCATCGGAGCCGGAGTTGCGTTGGTCGCAATTGGCGCGTACTTACTGGCATCGGGTGCTGGTTCCCATGGACATCATGAAGTTGCTCATGCGGCCGGTGTACACGAAGGTGCAGAATCAGGACATCACGCCTATAAATGGACGAATCGGCTTTGGGCAAACGTCTGGCTGAATGCTGTCTATTTTGCTGGAGCTTCCGTGATCGGGATGTTCTTTATTTCCTACAACTATCTGGCTCAGGCTGGCTGGTCATCTGCCTTTAAACGTGTTCCAGAAGCACTGCCTGCTTTTCTACCTTTTACAGGTATAGCTATTCTTCTTGTCTTCTTTGTTGCTGGCCATGATTTGTTCCACTGGACCAATCCTGCATTGTATGACAAGAGCAGTCCAGAATACGATCCGATAATCAGTGGCAAACACGGCTTTCTTAATACGCCATTTTACCTAATCCGTATCGTCCTGTATTTCGCGCTATGGTATGTGCTATGGCGTATGATCCGCAAGTATTCTTTAGACGAAGATCTAAACGGTGGTACTGAATACTACGATAAGAGCATTCGGTTAGGTACAGCTTTCCTCGTGGTTTTTGGCGTAACATCGTCAACCTCGGCCTGGGATTTTGTTATGTCTATCGATACTCACTGGTTTAGTACCATGTTTGGTTGGTATACACTGGCTAGCTGGCACGTTACAGGTTTAGCTATTATTACGCTGACTGTTGTAAACCTAAAGGAAAGGGGCTATCTGAAGATAGTAAATGAAAGCCATCTTCAGGATCTAGGTAAATTCATGTTTGCGTTCAGCATTTTCTGGACCTATGTGTGGTTCGCTCAGTTCATGCTTTACTATTACGCTAACATTCCAGAGGAAACAATTTACTACCGCGAGCGCTTCAGTGGATTTGGGGGTATTTATAAAGCACCATTTTTTATAAATATACTTCTAAACTTTGTCTTTCCATTTCTCGTTCTAATGACAAGAGATTCCAAGCGGACATATATCTTTCTTAAGATAGCTGCTTGGGGTATTATAATCGGTCATTATTTCGATTTCTATACCAATATTATGCCAGGGACGGTAGGCGAGCACGGTGGTTTTGGACCGATTGAATTCGGTATGATTCTGATTTTTGCCTGTGGGTTCATGTGGTCTATTTCTTCACAGCTTACAAAAGCTAATTTGATTCCAAAGAATCATCCAATGCTAGAGGAAGCCATACACCATGACATCTAATCAATAATCCGCTTACAACATGGTTTACATAGTTGCTATATTATCGGTTATCTTTCTAGGAATGGCTGCATTGGTCGTTTCTCGGATTGCAACCGTTGTAAAGAATGCAAATGGTCCCGTTGAGGAAGGTCGCATAGGGACGAGTAACCGTATCAACGGTGCCTTGTTCATGATCTTCTTCATTCTTGGAATAATTGGCGTGGTATGGTCTTTCCTATATGCCAAGCAATTCTTCTTGCCAGAGGCTTCCTCTCCGCACGGTCGTCGTACCGATTTCTTGTTCTGGTTGTCGATGGGAATCATCATGGTTGCTTTTGTTATTACAAACGCGCTGTTGTTTTTATTCTCATGGATGTATCAACACAAAGAAGGTCGTAGAGCGGCTTATTATCCAGAAAACCACAAGCTGGAGTTAATCTGGACCGTGGTGCCAGCAATCGTGATGGCTATTCTGGTTTTCACCGGCTGGCGCGCATGGCGTGATATCATGTCTGAAGCTCCAGCAGATGCTCAGGTTTTTGAGATCGTTGGAAAACAGTTCAACTGGATCGTTCGCTATCCAGGTGTTGATGACAACAAGCTTGGTTCTTACAACTATAAGCTTATTGACAACAACAACGAGACAGGGATTGATTATTCAGATGAATCGTCGTTTGATGACTTTGTATCAACTTCTGAATTGCATATTCCAGCGGGCAAACCTGTTTTGTTGAAAATCCGTGCTCGTGATGTGTTGCACAGCGTATTCATTCCTCATCTTCGGGTGAAAATGGATGCTGTACCAGGTATGCCAACTCGTTTCTGGTTCGTTGCTGATAAGACAACCGACGAAATGCGGAACATTACCGGCAACCAGGACTTCGGTTATGAAATCGCTTGTACAGAAGTATGCGGTCAGGGACACTTCTCAATGCGTATTCGTTTAATTGTTGAGGATGAAGCGTCGTGGCAAGCATGGTGCAAAGAGCAAAAGCCACTCTTGAGTTCTACTCCGGATCTGGCAGCGCGGATTCCTGCCAATCTGAAAGCGAAAGCAGCGAAGTACTTGCCTGCTGATGGTGCTGCTGCCCCGTCGGACAGTTCAACAGCCTCAACGAAACAGGGCGGTGGTCTGTCAGTAGCCAGTGCTACGATTCGTTAATCTAAAAAAACTTTAATAAACCAAATACAATGGCGACTGTTCCAGCTAACCCGGCAACCGTAGCTCATGCAATTGAGCATGATCACCACGAGCCGCAGAGTTTTTGGCAGACATACATTTTTTCGGAAGATCACAAAACAATTGCCAAGCAATACCTGATTTCTGGGATTCTTTGGTCAATTATTGGGATTAGTTTATCAGTTATGTTCCGGCTTCAGTTAGGTTTTCCTAACATGAAGTTAGAGTTTCTGCGTCCAATCTTAGGTGGCTGGATCAATGAAGCTGGTAAGCTTGACCAAGACTTTTACTTGGCTTTGGTGACCATGCACGGTACCATCATGGTATTTTTCGTGCTAACAGCTGGTTTGAGCGGAACATTCTCAAACTTTCTGATACCGCTTCAAGTTGGTGCTCGCGATATGGCATCAGGATTTTTGAACATGTTATCATTCTGGTTCTTCTTCTTGGCCGGAGTGTTCATGTTCTGTTCGTTGTTCTTGGAGACGGGACCTGCTGCTGGTGGTTGGGTTGTGTATCCTCCTCTTAGCGCGCTGCCCCAAGCACACAAAGGTTCGGAGCTCGGAATGACGCTTTGGTTAATTGCAATGGCGCTGTTTATTGTATCTCAATTATTAGGAGGTATCAACTACATCACAACCGTAATCAACCTGCGGACGCGCGGTATGTCGTTTAGCAAACTACCGCTGACAATCTGGGCGTTCTTTCTGACAGCTGTTTTAGGTCTGATCTCATTCCCTGTTCTTTTATCAGCGGCTCTGCTTCTGATCTTTGACCGGAGTTTTGGAACGAGTTTCTATTTGTCAGAGATTTATATTAAAGGAGAAGCGCTTCCGAACGTAGGTGGTAGCCCGATCCTGTTCCAACACTTGTTTTGGTTCTTAGGACACCCCGAAGTATACATTGTCTTACTTCCTGCTTTGGGAATGACCTCAGAGATCATTGCAACAAACGCACGTAAGCCAATTTTTGGTTATCGCGCTATGATTGCGTCCATGATGGGTATTGCTTTCCTTGCGTTCATCGTATGGGCACACCATATGTTCGTATCGGGGATGAACCCATTCCTTGGGTCGGTGTTCATGTTCCTTACTCTGATTATTGCTGTACCATCAGCGGTAAAAGCGTTTAACTACATTACGACTCTCTGGCGCGGTAACATTCGGTTTACCCCGGCTATGTTGTTCTCGATCGGTCTTGTATCGTTCTTTATTTCGGGTGGTTTGACCGGCCTTATCTTGGGTAACTCTGCCCTTGATATCCAGTTGCACGATACGTACTTCGTAGTAGCTCACTTCCACCTTGTGATGGGTGCAGCTTCTGCCTTTGGCTTATTAGCTGGGGTATATCACTGGTTCCCAAAAATGTTTGGCCGTATGATGAATGAGAAGCTTGGTTATATCCACTTCTGGCTTACATTCATTGGTATCTATCTAGTGTTCTTCCCAATGCACTATATCGGTATCGCGGGTTTCCCACGTCGGTATTATGCATTTACGAGCTACGACTTCACGAAAAACATTTTCGCTGATATGAATAGCTTTATCAGTATCGCAGCTATTTTCACCTTCACGGCTCAGTGGGTATTCGTTTATAATTTTGTGTATAGCATTTTCAAAGGTAGAAAAGCGACACAAAACCCATGGAAGTCAAATACATTGGAGTGGACTACGCCGATCATTCCAGGTCATGGTAACTGGCCAGGTGAAATCCCCGCAGTTTACCGGTGGCCGTATGATTACAGCAAACCAGGAGCTAAGGATGATTTCATTCCACAAAACGTGCCCTATTCACAAACTCCGGAGTCCAACCTACCTCACGAAAATGAGCTGATCAGTTTGGAAAGAGAGATTGAGGCACAGAATATGAATGATCAATTCAAGCAACCTCATTAACAAAAAAGAACAGCGATTCCAGAGTCTGGTGCTTTTAACAATACTAATCGTCTACCTAGTTGTGTTAGCTGGTGGTATTGTTAGAGGAACAGGTTCTGGAATGGGCTGTCCTGACTGGCCTAAATGCTTCGGACGTTGGATTCCTCCTACAGAAGCGTCTCAATTACCTTCTAATTACCAAGCCATTTACGGAGCAAAGCTGAAGGGCGAAATTGAGTTCAATGCTGTAAAAACATGGATTGAATATGTAAACAGGTTGCTGGGCGTATTATCCGGCTTCTTTGTTTTTGCTACGTTAATTACTTCATTTCAATACTGGCGGAAAGACAAAGCGATTGTCATTGGTAGTATCGCTGCTTTTCTGCTGATAGGGGCAAATGGCTGGCTTGGTTCACGAGTGGTTGCAACGGAGTTAGCACAATACCTAATTTCCTTTCACTTACTACTAGCGATTTTAGTTGTTCTATCGTTACTCTTTGTCTTCGTTCGCGCAAATCCAGAGCAAGTGAAGTCAATGACGAATGGCCGCAAGGAAAGCCGTGTTGCCTGGCTTTTGCTACTTACCTTGTTTTTGACATTAGGGCAACTCTTACTCGGTACTACTGTTCGGGAGACGCTTGATGAAGCCATAAAACGTCTCGGTTACGGCCAACGGGACAGCTGGATTGACAATTTAGATTGGCGATTTTACGTCCACCGTTCGTTTTCATTAGTGATTCTGGCCTTCCATGTAGCGGTAATTTATCAGCTGCGAAAGCTTGGTAAGAACGGATGGATATCGGCAATCGCCACTTGGTTGATAGTCATGGTGTTCATAGAAATACTAACGGGCGTTATAATGGCGTATATGGCTGTGCCAGCCGCAGCTCAACCCATTCATTTATTGTTAGCGATCATAATAATAGGTTTGCAATTTGTAGCTTGGTTAATGTGCATGCCGAGGATAGGACTTGCGCAAAAGTCAGCTCAGCCGATCTATGAATTAAAAATATAGTATGGAAAAAACGATTGCTGTAAACGGCGTCAATGCGAAAGCTAAAGCGTATATAGAGTTAATAAAACTAAAGCTTACACTAGCTGTAGTTTTTTCTGGCGTGTTTGGTTATTGTTTAGCTGTTGATCAAGTAATTTGGTGGAAAGTTGGGGTCTTGGCAATTGCTTCTATTGCAATAACCGGAGCTGCAAATATTATTAACCAGATTATTGAAAAAGATTCCGACAAGGTAATGAAGCGAACAGCCGTCAGACCATTACCAACTGGTCGGCTGTCGGTGAATGAAGCGGCTATATTTGCATTCATACTATTCAGCGTTGGATGTTATTTATTCGTCGAAGTTTTTAATATCAGAGCTGCGGCATTAGCTGTACTATCGTTGCTCTTATACGGCTTTGTCTACACGCCACTTAAGCGGAAAGGTCAGATCGCTGTGTTCATTGGTGCTTTACCTGGGGCCTTCCCACCGATGATCGGTTGGGTAGCAGCCACAAATCATTACGGGTGGGCTCCTGGTATCTTATTCGCTATTCAGTTTTTCTGGCAGTTTCCCCATTTCTGGGCGATTGGCTGGCTAGCGTTTGATGAATACAAAAAAGCAGGAATTCAAATGATGCCGGGTAGCGGTAAAAACGCAGACACTGCCTTTCGTATCATGATCTATACTTTGTTCTTAGTGCCCATAGGTTGGTTGCCCTACTTACTCGGTATGACAGGCATAAATTCCGCATTGGTCGCTATGATTGGCGGAATCTTGTTCCTAGCACAAACGTTTCACTTAATGAGGACTTGTACCGATAAAGCGGCTTTACAAATGATGTTTGGCTCTTTATTGTACTTACCTGTTGTACAGATAGTTTACCTGTTAGACAAAGTTTAAGGAACCATGAGTGATTTTGTGAACGAACTTGCTGTGATTGAAGAGCCGGAAGAGACGCTCTCGATGAATCCTAAAAAGTTTATTCTTTGGTTGTTCATCGTTAGTATTATTATGCTCTTTGCCGCAATGACCAGTGCTTATCTGGTACGCCGGGCAGAAGGGAACTGGTTAGAGTATGACATACCTGCCGTTTTCTCCTACAGCTCGATTGTACTGGTAGCGAGTAGCCTGACAATGCATTGGGCGTATCTTGCTGCAAAAAAAGATAACTTCGGCGGTCTGAAAATAGCGATAACTATTACTTTTGCACTTGGAATGGCATTTTTATACATGCAATTCCAAGGCTGGGTTGATCTGGTTAAACAGAATGTGTTTTTTGTGGGAAACCCCGCTGGCTCTTTTATGTATGTATTTACAGGGCTACACGCGTTTCACCTGATTTCGGGCTTAGCGGTGTTGGTGTTCGCGCTAATTGCTGCTTTTAAGCTTAGAATTCACGCTAAAAGTTTGAATCAACTAGAAATTGCTGCTACATACTGGCATTTTTTAGACATTTTGTGGTTGTATTTGTTTTTCTTTTTAGTCTATTTTCATTGATAATCTTTTAGACGCATGGCGGCTAGTGTAACGACCGATACCCTGACAACCGACTCGGATCAAGTGTTCGACAAGAAAACCTGGATGGGGGGTGTCGAGCCAATGAAGGCGAGCTACGGCAAGCTGATGATGTGGTTCTTCCTGATTTCTGACACGTTTACGTTCTCAGCTTTGCTGGTAACTTACGGTCTGATCCGGTATAGCTATCCAGCTTGGGACCCAGCTATTTATGGAGAGGTGTTCAAATTCTCGAACCTCTATTGGCCAACGCCTGAAAAGGTTTACAACGCAGTGCCGTTTTTGCATGGTGTCGATATGCCCCTGATTTTCGTGGGTATTATGACGTTCATTCTTATTTTCAGTAGCGTAACGATGGTACTAGCTGTTGAGGCTGGTCACCGGATGGACCGCGCTGATGTTGAGAAATACATGCTCTGGACTATTCTTGGTGGTTTTACCTTTTTGGGAAGCCAGGCTTGGGAATGGACGCACTTTATTCATGGAACGGAAACGGGTACAACCATTACAGAAATTGTGAATGGGCAAACTATCCAACGCACAATTTTTGGTGCTAACCTAGTCGAGAACCAGTATGGACCACCAGCTTTCGCTGACTTGTTCTTCTTCATTACCGGTTTTCACGGAACGCACGTACTTAGTGGTGTTATTCTAAACATCTTGATCTTCTATCGGGCTGCAACTGGCTTATACGACCGTCGTGGCCATTACGAAATGGTCGAGAAAGTCGGTCTGTACTGGCACTTTGTCGATCTTGTTTGGGTATTCGTATTCACCTTCTTTTACCTGGTTTAACCATCTTTTACCATGTCTGATCATACACACGGAACCCACGAAGTTGGAGAAATACCACCAGCGCAAACAGGTGTTATTTGGCGGACCTTCTGGATTCTACTTGCCATCACTGCTCTAGAATTTACGTTGGCTTACTTCATGAAAGCTGGCGGCTTTAGAACGTCGATTTTCGTTATCATGACGTTAGTCAAAGCGTTTTACATTGTAGGTGAATTTATGCACCTTAAGCATGAAGTAAAAAGCCTTATCTGGGCAATCGTGCTTCCCGTAATTTTTGTCGTCTGGTTGTTAGTTGCATTATTGAACGAAGGCGGTTCAATTTTCGAACTTCGATAAATTATGACGGCCAATCGAAAAGCCGGGATCCTGCTCGCTACGCTGCTGGTCCCGGCTTTGCTGTATCTATTCCTACGGTTCGGTACCGAAAATCATTACGTTTTGCCTCGTTATTTGCCTAAAATTGATTCGGCAAAAGGAGAGCCTCTAATGGGTAAGGTAACGTTGGCAGATGGCCAGCAGGTTACTGACACGCTATACAATCATATCCCCCCGTTCAGGCTAATCGATCAGGACGGTAAAGTAGTCGACCAATCCATTGTAAAAGGAAAAATTTACGTTGCTGACTTTTTCTTTACGCGATGCGGGACAATATGCCCTAGAATGTCGTCACAACTTACCCGCGTGCAGGATATCTTTCGCGAAAATCCAAACATTGTCTTTTTATCCCACTCAGTTGATCCGGAACACGACCGCCCTGAGCAGCTGAAAGCCTACGCCAAAAAGTACGAAGCGATACCTGGGAAGTGGTATTTCCTGACGGGAAGTAAAGAGGAAATCTATGACTTGGCGATGCATGGGTATTACTTACCGGCAGTTGATAAGGGTGTCACCGAAGGGAAACCTGACGAAACTTTTATTCATAGCCAAAAGTTGGTATTAGTAGATAAGGAAGGCATTGTCAGGGGTTTTTACGATGGGACGGACAAGGAAGACGTTGATCGGCTAGTGCTCGAAATTCGTGTCCTTCTGGATATCTACGACAAAGAATAATTCTCCGTTATTATGGAAACATTGCAACCGGCTCGGGAGCAAAAAGCCAACCGGGTTATCAATATTTTATCGATAGCTATTCCCGTTGCTGTAGCCATTCTGTTGGGTATTCGCCAAAAGGTTGACTTAGGCGGGTGGACGACGTACCTGCCCCACATAAATGCCGTAATCAATTCGCTAACCGCCGTGCTTTTATTGATGGGGCTTTATTTCATTCGGCAACAGAATGTTGAGGCTCATAAGCGTACGATGTTAGCCGCTTTTACGCTGGGTTCACTTTTCTTGGTGAGCTATGTTCTTTACCACTTAACGAATAATTCGACGCCTTTCGGTGGTCAAGGATGGGTACGTCCGGTTTATTACTTTCTGCTGATTTCGCATATCGTACTGTCTGTCGTTGTGGTCTGGTTTGTGCTGCGGGCTGTGTATTTTGCTTTAAGCGGCCAGATACAGAAGCATAAACAAACCGTGAAATATGCTTTCCCAATCTGGTTATACGTTAGTATTACGGGCGTTGTTGTTTATCTACTGATTAAACCGTATTACGTCCATTAGCTCAAAAAAATTATGAGAAGTTGGAAAGTGTGGTTACTACTAGTTGTATTCGTATCAGTAACCCCCGACTTAATGGCCCAATGTGCCATGTGTCGTGGAACGGTTGAAAGTACGGTTAGTAATGGGCGTAGTGTTGTAGCTTCGGAGCTGAACTTCGGTATCCTCTACCTACTAGTGGTCCCTTATTTGATTGTCAGTGCCATAGGATACCTATGGTACAGAAATAGCAAGCGTGAGCATGAAAGACGTCTCGAAATTACAGGCCGCGTTAAGCGGGCTTTGTCCCAGATGTAGGAAAGGTAAAATTTTTAAAAAGCCTTTTTACTCGCCAAAAGGGTTCGATGAAATGTATGAGCATTGTCCCCACTGTGGATTGCGCTACGAAGTCGAACCAGGCTATTTCATTGGGGCCATGTACGTGAGCTATGCCATATCTGGTGGAGTAGCACTGGTGATTGGCTTCATGCTTTTTTATTTAGGAGGTGATCCTGATGGATGGGTATATGCCGCCGTTGTAGCGCCCGTCATGCTCTTGATTGCACCGGTAAATTTTCGAATATCACGCGTTATCTGGCTACACTACGTAGCCGGTATAAAATACGTAAAGGGGCTGTAATGCCCCTTTTTTGTTGGCTACTACTGACAAAAGATTAATTGCGCCTTTGCTGATCAGCAAAATTTTTTAACAATTTTTAGGACGTATGCAACCAATGCCCTAGTATCGTGCATCTTGTCGATGAACCTAAACTAGTATGCTTCGACTTATACCGTTTTTTACGACCGAATCGCAGATGATTGCTGCGTTGAAGCGGGGCGAAAGCCGCGCTCACAAGGTAGTCTATGAACGGTTTGCGGGTAAAATGCTGGCGGTATGCGTTCGTTATTGTGCAAATCGGGCAGATGCGGAGGAAGTGATGCTGGACGGTTTTATGCGCGTTTTCGAAAAAATAAATCAGTTTAGGGAAGATGGTAGTTTTGAAGGGTGGGTCCGGCGAATCATGGTGACTGAGTCGCTTATGTTTCTTCGCAGAACAAAACAGCTTCGGCAGGAAGTACCCATTGAAGACATAACTGTCGAACCGGATTACGAGTGGGCGGATGCGGCTGTCAATGAAAACGATCTGTTACGCTTGGTAAATCAGTTATCCGAAGGATACCGGACTGTGTTCAATTTATACGCCGTTGAAGGATATAGCCATGCTGAAATAGCCGAGATGTTGGGCATCTCGGAAGGGACGTCTAAGTCGCAGCTAAGTCGTGCCCGGACGTTGTTGCAAATGAGTTTGAAAAAACTGGAACAGGAACCGGGACGCCGGAACCAGAGCGAACATTATGAAAAAACATACCGAAAGACTTCCGATTGATGACCTGTTTGCCCGAAAGCTGGGTAACATGTCATTGCCGCCGAGCTCTGATGGTTTTGAGCGGCTACAGGCACGTTTGGGGCAGACAACCAAAAAACCAAAAGTTGTCCTCTGGCGAAATCCCGATAGCTACCGCTACATGGCTGCTGCCGCCTGTTTACTACTGGTATGCCTGTTTGGGTGGTTGTACTGGCCGTCTGGCGATCCGGCTCAAATAGACCGTAACTCAGTAGCTAGTAATAAGCGTATTGAAAAGCACAAGCTGGAGCAGCCGTCCTCAACACGTATGGGTGCTTCTCAGGAGTCGAGGCAAGCAGAAAAGGCCGACAATCCCGTTATAGACGAAACTGCGGCTACGGACCAACTCGCTCAAGCTTCGTCATCGACGAAAGGTCGTAAAGGCATAAGAAACGATAATAGGGGAGTAAATGCAGCTAACGCCCCCGTTGGGTTAACTCGTAAATTAACGGGTGGATCTGTTGTTGCACAAACGACCCCTGGCAAGCCTAGTGATAAGATCGACTCTGAGCGGTTAGCAACAAATTCGGCTGCGTCATCACAGCCAACTTCGTCTGATCAACCAGTTGTTGCCGCTGTGAAGCCAGCGCCGGCCACTGAGCGCGTTTTGATTGTCACCATTGCTGAGCCTGAAGCACTGGTTGCGGCTCGTCAGGCTGCCAAAACGGCAATCGAAGAAAAGACAGCACTAGCTGCAAACGATAAATCCGAGAAGGAAAACAAATCTCCGAATATCTGGCAACAGGTAAAGCGATTCAAACAGGGCGACGTTTTTGCCCGTGGCGACAAAGATGATAGCGAGAGCGGCTTACTGGGAAAAGCCTATAGCGGGATAAAACACAGTTTCGAAAAAGATAAAGCAGTAAAGCAATGAGAAGTATGCTGAGCTTAGGTGCTCTCCTGGCAATTTTAGTACTTCCGGTATGTGTCGTTTATGCATCTCCGGCGCATACCGCTGACTCGCTGGTTATCCGATTTGCGAATCGGACCCGACTCGTCATTTACGCCCCTGATAAAGCCGGAATACAAGCGTTGTCGAACTACGATTTAAACAAGATCGTGCGGGAGATGAGCATGAAACTTGATTCGGTGCCGGGTGGAGAAACCGCTATTTCGCGGGATGGTGGTCGCTACTTAAAAGATACTGTACTCGTTGTTACAAAGAAGAAAGACGGTGTAACGATTGTTATCAGCGGTAAGAGCGATTCAACCCGATCCGACTCAGCAAAAAACCTTCGGGATTATAAGCGGTCGAGCGTGCGAAGGGGTATAAACTCATGGTCGAGAAGCATCGATTTTCAGATTGGCCTCAACACGTTCATCAGTCAATCTACGCTCGCAGCTTACCCAAGCGACGTGTATTCTTTAAAGCCGATTGGATCGCGTTATTTTGCCGTAGCATTCTCGCAGCGTCCGACCCTCATCAATGGAAAACGGGCGAAGCTGAGCCTGTATTACGCGCTGGAAGGCTCCTGGAACAACTATATGTTTGACAATAACGTCGTAGCTACCAAAGGCCCCTCGCAGCTGGAATTTGTCCAGTACCCAGAGCAACTCAAGAAAAGTAAACTAACGACTTTTGCGTTACAATTGCCGGTCGTGCCCCGTATAAGCTTTTATAATAGTTCAGGCCGCAAGGTGTTTCATCTGGGTCTAGGCGGTTTTATTGGTTATCGACTCGATAGTTACACGAAAATCAAGCGACTGAACAACGACAAAGAGCACGAACACGCTAACTTTTACCTCAACAATTTTCGATACGGTCTGGTGGGACATATTGGTATCGTACGGACCAGTTTGTTCGTCAAATACGATCTGAATCCGGTGTTTCAGGAAGGAAAAGGGCCCGACGTGCGTACACTTAGCTTTGGTATATCTTTTTAATGAGTCAGGAAACCGTTTCAATAATCGGCTGCGGCTGGATAGGGCTACCACTAGCCGAACGTTTGGTTAAAACAGGCTACACCGTCAAAGGAAGTACCACATCGGCTGAAAAGATAAGCGTATTGCGTCAGAAAGGTATCGAAGCGCATTTGTTAGCATTAAATCCTGAGCCACAGGGTAACCTATCGGCTTTGCTGCAAGCCGATACGCTTATCGTTGACATTCCACCTAAAGCGGGTAAACTGGGCGATGAGCATCATCCGGCGCAAATAGATCATTTGGTAGAAGCTATCCGACAATCCACACTAAAGCACGTCATTTACGTCAGTTCAACGTCTATCTACCCTGAACTAAATCGAGTCGTGGTTGAAACGGATGTCGTTGAGCCAGCGCAGTCAGCCGCGTCCGCACTGGTAAAGGCTGAACAGTCGATACAAAACCTCCAATCAGGACAAGCGGTAACGATTCTACGCTGCGGTGGCCTGCTGGGATACGATCGAATACCCGGTAGATACGTTGCTGGAAAAACGGTAAATACGGGTGCTGTTCCAGTTAATTACCTACACCGTGATGATGCCGTTGGTATTCTAGAAACTTTAATTCGGCAAAAGATTCGTGGCGTTTATAATGCTGTTGCACCGAAGCATCCCAACCGGGAAGCCATCTACCGTAAAAATTGCGAGGAGTTCGGCTTCGAGCAACCCACATTTGTTAAGCCCGAATCGCCGGTAGCCTATAAAGTTATTAGCCCAGACAAGTTGCTGGAAGCTACACAGTATAACTTCCAGTATCCCGATCCGTTGCAGTTTTTTTATCAGCTATGAACGTAAGATGTGGCGCATGCGCGTCCAGAAGAAGCCACCCGATGGTTTACTTTTAGGCATAATGGCCCGGTTCAAAGCCGCTAGGAATAAAAAATAACCCTGTGCGTGCCAGGCTCGGAAACGTTCGCTTACTGTTGAATCGTAGTTGGGAATCGCCTTCAACAGCTGTTCTAAGTCGAAGTGACTGGCCGCAACGCCAACCCCAGCGCGCTGCCCATCGATCGCGTTGCAGGCTTGTTCGAAGTGATTGGGCTGAGGAATCATAAGGGCGGGTTTGCCCAGATACGCGGCTTCGCATACCGATTCAAATCCGGCGGTAGTTATGACCGCTTTGCAACGTGCCATAAATTCCAGAAACCGCTTACCGTCAATTGCGTGGTAAGTTAGTGTTTCATCGATTACTTGATCGGGGGCCGTTACGCCCGAATGAAAGCCATCCATTCGAACCGTCGGATGCTGCAAATGAGCTTTCATCAATTCGCTTCTCAGTCCTGGCTGCGTAACATACGCTAGTAGAAAGTCTCCATCTGTTGGCTTCAGATCGGTCAGCTCCTGACGGAGAAGCGGAGGAACAACCCGTACACGCTGGCCCGGTTCATCCGCTTGCTTATCGAATGATAGAGCCAGTAGTTCCTGGGCACCGAAACAGGTTAATCTGGTGTTGATTTTAAACGCTTGCCGGTAAAACCATTGCCCTTTAGGTCGTTGAAAATTTGAGTGGAAAGCAAAGTATTGATGGGCAATACAAATCATCGGTACGGATGGTCGGAAAAGAGCATAGGTAAGACCACCCAGCATCTCATAGAAGTTGACAACCACGTCCGGGCGCTGCGTTTCTATTGTGTCGCGTACCTGTTGCAAGCTCTGCCAGAAAGGACGCATGGAGCGAATCGCTTGTACGGTAGTTTTAAACGGTTCAAGCGAATTGTTGCCCGCATTGTAAACCAACCCTGGACTAAATAATGGCGTGATCGGTGCTGTGAATTTTTCGCTAAAGAACGCTGGAACTCCTCGTTCAGCGGTTACACCCACCAGCGCGCCAATAACATCATGGCCCGCCGTTTTCAGAATTTGTGCTAATGATAAAGCCTGCGTCAAATGGCCTCGTCCTTCACCCTGTACTAAAAATAAAACACGCATGATTATGGAGTTAAGAGCGCTGATGCTTATTGATGAGTCAGTTCGTGCGTTATAGCAGCGGCTTCTGCCTCGTCTTCGTCTTCGGATGTATAGTAAAGCAGGTTCCAGTTGCCATCGTGATCTTCCACAAGCGCGCTAAGCGATTCGACCCAATCGCCGGAATTCATGTAGATGATACCGTCAAAATTGTGAATGGCTGGCTTGTGAATATGGCCGCAGATAATGCCGTCGCAGTGGCGAGCGCGTGCCAGTTCGGTCAATTTCTGTTCGTAATCAGAAATGTAGTTGACCGCCTGTTTGATACGCTGCTTAATCTGTTGTGAGAGCGAATAATAAGGTAGTCCCCGCCAGGCTCGATATTGATTGTAAAACTTATTCATCCAAAGCAGAAATGTATATCCCAGATCGCCCAGATAGGCAAGCCACTTCATTTGCGAGGTGATTGAATCGAAGACATCGCCGTGGGTGATGTAAAACTTTTTATCGCCCGAGGCTAGTGTATAGTCTTTGCGGATCGAAAAGTTTTTACCCACTTTGAGCGGCATAATCTGATCTAAAAAGTCATCGTGATTACCCCGTAGGTAAATGACTTTGGTATCGTAGTGAACGATTTGCTTTAAAACCGTTTTAAAAAAGGCAGTGTGTTTTTTCTTCCAGGTGCCGTACTGTTTCAGTTGCCAGCCATCAATGATGTCGCCGTTGAGGATGAGTTTCTGACAAGAGTAATTTCGCAAAAACTCGGTGGCCTCTCTGGCTTTTGAGCCCTCTGTACCAAGATGAATGTCAGAGAGTACAATTGTGCGGAACTGTGTACTTGATTTCATAGACGAATTTACCCTCCGTCTATGAAATAGAATTTACCCTATTGTTACCAAATTGCCAACTATAATGAACTCGTAAAGTCTTTATTCACATTGACTTAACACAACACGATAAATGGAGAATCCAGTGCTAATTTTTGGGGCAGGTAGCCTCGGTCTGACCGTTTTAGATTTATTTCAGCGCAATAATGTCGTTGTTTACGGCCTGCTGGACGATAACAAGGAGCTTCACGGAAAAGAGTATGGAGACATATCCGTACTAGGCGAAACCGATGACGACGGGTTCCTGAAACTCATCGGGCAGAAATGCGAAGCCTTTGTTGCCATTAGTGATGGGCGCGTTCGGAAGCGATTGGTAAAAATGCTTAATGAACGACGGAAGGTACAGCCCGTCAATGCTATTCACGATACGGCAATCGTGTCAGCAACGGCTACGATTGGGCATGGTAATCTGATTGCCGCCCGAGTCGTAATCAACCCATTTGCGGAGGTGGGCCAGCATTGTATTATTCAGTCGGGAGTCGTCATTGAAAGTCAGGCCAAGCTAGGTGATTACGTGCAGGTAGGAACCGGCAGTATGATCAACAGTGGCGTGACGGTAGGAGAAGGAGCCTTTATCGGTAGCGGAGCAACGGTTGTTGCTGGGGTGACAATCGGCAAAAATGCCCGCATTGGAGCGGGTTCGGTAGTCATAGAGAGCGTCGACGCGGGTGCAACAGTATTTGGTAACCCGGCCAAAGCTTTGTAATGGTTGCTGGTTTTACGTCTGCCAGCCAACGAGTGGCAGACGTAAAACTAATTAACATCTATTCAACGTACAGTACTTCGTTCGCCAGAAAATCCTGGTAAGTACGTTCGATACCTTCGCGAAGTTCGGTTGAGTGTTTCCAGCCCATCGAATGCAGCCGCGAAACATCCATCAGTTTGCGCGGAGTACCATCGGGCTTGTCGGTATTCCAGTGAAGTTCGCCTTCATAGCCAACGGTCTCCTTAACGAGTTCAGCCAGTTCACGAATGGTCACGTCTTCGCCGGTACCGACGTTGACAAACAATTCGTCGTTGTAATGTTCCATCAGATAGAAGCACGCGTCGGCGAGGTCGTCGGCGTGTAGAAACTCCCGTCTTGGCGAGCCAGTGCCCCAAAGTTCAACCGTAGGCTGATCGTTGATCTTCGCTTCGTGAAACTTACGGATCATCGCTGGTAGCACGTGCGAGCCTTGCAGGTCGTAGTTGTCGTTCGGACCATACAGATTCGTAGGCATTGCGGAGATGAAATTTGCCCCGTATTGGCTTCTGTACGCTTCACAAAGTTTAATGCCGGTTATCTTAGCGATAGCGTAAGGTTCATTCGTTGGCTCCAGAAAACCACTCAGCAGATATTCTTCTTTGAGCGGCTGCGGAGCCATTTTTGGGTAGATGCATGATGAACCGAGGAACAATAACTTTTTAACGCCTGTTTCATAAGCGCTATGAATAATATTCGATTCGATCAGTAAGTTATCATACAGAAACTCAGCCCGATAAATATTATTAGCCATGATACCACCTACCTTAGCCGCTGCCAGAAACACGTAGTCCGGTTTTTCTTCGGCAAAGAAAGTAGCTACCGCTGCTTGATTTCTTAAATCCAATTCAGATGAGGTGCGGACAAGTATGTTTTCGTACCCTTCGGCATGTAACTTGCGAACAAGAGCTGAACCGACCATTCCTCGGTGTCCGGCAACGTAAATGCGAGCCTGTTTTTCCACGATCTTTGTTTATATAAATGCCGGATAGTCCGGTAATGGATTGACAAAATAATAGTATATAGTGAAGCGTTGCAAACTTAACAAACTTAAGACATCAATCGTTACTCAAATCATGTTTGCACATTCGGTTAAACATCTTGTTCTCCTTGTCTTTTTTGTTGGATCGGGAACAGTATTTGCGCAAACGCAAGTAACACAACCCGCTTCACTGACAACAGCTTCGAAACCGGTGTTGGCTCCTTCCGGAGCGCCTGCTTCGCCTTTTTCTTCGGTTTCATCCGCGCTTGGTCTTCCCTCAATGTCTTCTTTGAAAGAAAAGAAAGACGAGTATATTTCCGACTTGAAAAAGAGCAAAGATGCGCTTGTATCCGATGTGATGCCGGACCTTGGTCTAAAGATAAAACATTTAAAGAAGGCTAAATCCGATAACAAAGACAAGAAGAAGGCGGCAAAAAATGAGTATGAGGGCTTAACAATGATAAAAGCCTATACCAAGATGGGTAGCGGAGACCGGACAATTGTTGAGGAGTTCCATATATTAAAAGACAACGATGCCGCAAAACCACTACCTTTTGTTCGGGATGTGTATCGTTATTATCAGCGGAGTGGTCGAGTGACCAGCTCAATCATAAAAGACGAGGGTACCGGCTTATTATTACATGGGCCTTACAAACGGTATCAGAATGGTGATTTGGTTGAAGAAGGATTTTACTACGCCGGTATGAAAGACGGGCGCTGGGAAAAGTACGATTCACATTTTATACTTACTGACAAGAGCCGTTGGGCGAAGGGGGTGCCGGCTGAATCGAGGCTGACCTACCACGACTCGACGCACCGAAAAATTAAAGAGATTATACCCATCGAGTACGGCAAGGTAAAAGGCACGTACATGGCCTTTCACGAAAATGGACTGCTGGCCGAAGAAGGGAAATACGACAATGGCGTAAAAGTAGGACGCTGGACGGAGTTTTATCCTGTTAACCCAAGTGGCCGGCGGATGCGAAAAAAACTCACGCAGTATGCCAGCGATCAGTGGGATACCGACTTCGAACCGTTCGTGATCAGTGAGTGGGACGAAAAAGGAAAAATCACCTTCGAGCGGGCAAAAGAAAAAGTTATTCAGGAAGAGGAAACGGAAAACTAATCAACCCTGTAAGCATGAAATGCTGGCTTTTAGCCAGCATTTTTTATTTAAACTTTCCGGTCGGATCGGGTCGTTTAGCGAGCAGATCGTTCAGGTAAGCGAGGTCCAGAACCGAAAGGTCGAGACTGTAGGCCTGATGAAATAATTCCCAGGCTTTGTCATAATCGGCCTTCAGGTAATTGACCAGCGATAATTTCTGGTAAGCACCGGCATTTTCCGGACTGATAGCGAGCGAGCGTTGTAAATGTTGCTCTGCTTCGAGAAGGTCGTCCTGAACGGCTTTTATCTGAAAGTGCTTTATCTGAAGCGTAGCCAGATCTGTCATCAAAACGGCATTGCTGTCCGTTACGGCTAACCCCTTCTTGAGCATCCGAATAGCGTCGGGAAGGTTCTCTTTCTGATAACAGACTACGCCTAAACCCCAGTAGGCGTCTGCATTTTTGGCGTCAAGCAGCCAGGCCAGATTAAAGCGATGGGCCGCTGTGTCCAGTTGGCCGCTCTGAATGTAATCCCAGCCGCGTGCTGCAAAGAACTCGCTGGCTTCGGGGCGGCTGGCGAAATTTCGGTCGCAGTCGTTTAGAAAATGAATCTCCTCGTCAATCTGAGCCGCCGTTTTTGTCCGCTCACCAAAAAGGGGGAGCGTGTTAACGTCCATCGACGATTGCGGAGTGGTATCCGTACTCGTCGATTCCAGCTGTTTTGTCTGCCGTTCTGTAGCGGTTGTCGTGTTGCTTACGGTCTGAACGGAGTTAGGCCGCGCCGACGTTATAAGCCGTTTGGGTTGTGCCAACGATAACATGGGCATCATCACCAAACTCCACTGCACCAGATTCATCCGGACGTTCATACTGACTAATACACGGCTGTTATTATCGTAAAACGAATGGGCAATCCAAGTTAGTACATAGTTTTGGTACTACCGACGGCCTCCTCGTGTACCTGTACGTTTTGCACTACCTGATGTTCCACCAGATTTGCGGGCTGAGCTGCCAGAACGAGGTCCTGCGGCCTGCGATGCGGCTTTTTTCGAGCTGCCAAGCTTTGCTTTTGCTTTTAGACGCTCCTTGCCCGCCGGGGTATTTTTTACCTTTTTTTCGTGAAAGGCACCCAAAAAAGTTGGATCTTCCTTTCGGCGCTGCTCGTCAATCTGGCGCAGCATATCCTGCTGCTCATCGAAAGGTGTTTCCGTGACCTCAACCAACTCGGGCAATGGCTGACGAGGAATAGTCATACGAATGATTTTCTCAATCTTCTGAACGTGATAGTCCTCAGCAATTGTCATGAACGTAATGGCCTCACCCATCTTGTTGGCCCGGCCTGTCCGGCCAATCCGGTGCACGTAATCTTCGTAAATAAGCGGTACGTCAAAATTAATGACGTGACTGACTTCGGCTACATCGATACCCCGCGCAGCAACGTCTGTTGCGACCAGTACCTGGATGTTTCCTTCCTTGAAAGCATCCATCGCATTGATACGCGTATTTTGTCCTTTGTTTGCGTGAATGACCCGAATCTTTTCCGACTCAACAACTTTACGAGCCAGAAACTTGTAAATGTTCTCTGCTGTAGCTTTTGATCGGGCGAAGATGATAACCCGCTGAAATGCATCCTTACTGATCAAATAATCCAGCAAATTAATCTTGGTGCGGAAATTCGGAACTTCGTACAGCACCTGACTGACCATCTCGGCGGTAGATGCCTGGGGTGTTACCTCAATTTTAATAGGAGCTTCCAGAAATTCACCGGAAAGCCGCTCAACGCGTCCGCCGAACGTAGCCGAAAACAGCAGATTCTGGCGTTTGTTGGGAATAACCTCCAGAATGGAACGAATCTGAGGCATGAATCCCATGTCCATCATCTTGTCGGCTTCGTCCAGAATCATCGTCCGGATGTCCTTCGTAACAATCTCCCCCATTCGGTAAAGATCCATGAAGCGACCCGGCGTTGCTACTAGCAGATCAACACCTTTCTGTAACGTCTCGATTTGCGTTTTAGGCCCTAGTCCACCGTAAAGCGCCAAGTGGCGGAGATCAGTGTATTTTCCGAGCTGGCTCACGGCTTCGTTGATCTGCATGACCAGTTCACGCGTGGGAGCCAGAATAAGCGCCCGTGGGTTGGAGCCCTGCGCGTATTTTATCTTCATAAGCAGGGGCAGCAAATAAGCCGCTGTCTTACCGGTTCCCGTCTGCGCTATACCGAGTACGTCGTGGTTCCCTAGGCTCAGCGGAATGGTTTTCTGCTGAATAGGGGTTGGTTCGGTGTAGCCAAGATCGGCGATGGCATTGAGCAACTGTCGGTTAAGCTCAAACTGCTCGAACGATGTAATTTCCATGGGTAAATCAAATGAGTTAGAACGAGCGCTAAAATTGATTTAACACGCGCTCCACACCGCTAACATAACCAGAACCAAACAGATTCACGTGAACAAGTAGCGGATAAAGATTATAAATCGCGACGCGTTCGTTGAAGTTCTCCTCGAGCGGAAAAGCTTCGTCGTAAGCGTCATAAAACCGTTGGGCAAAACCGCCGAACAGCTTCGTGAAAGCCAGCTCAGCTTCCCGAAAGCCGTAATACGTTGCTGGATCAATCAACGCAGGTTGCCCACCTTCGGTAACCATAACATTGCCCGACCATAAATCGCCGTGAAGCAGGGCCGGACGCTCGTTGGGTAATAAGTCGGGCAAGCGGGCCTGCAACCGAAACAACGCGTCATAAGCTTGCTTGGGCAGTAATCCTTTGTACAAGGCCATACCCGCCTGAGGAAGGAGACGCTGCTCAAAAAAGAAATCGCTACCACTGGCCGTCAACGTATTTGCCTGCGGTAAGGAGCCGATGTAATTGCTGAAACTTAAGCCAAATTTGGGTTGTGTGTGAGAATGCAAGACGGCTAGTGCCTGGCCCAGCGCTTCCCAGTATTTTTTGTCAGGAGTTCCGGGATCAATATAATCCAGAATCAGGTACGACTTGTCGAGTTCCTGCCCAAAACCGACAACCTGCGGAATGTGCAACGCATCCGTCTGACGAAGCAAATCAAGACCACGTGCTTCAGTTTCAAACATATCCTTGCGGTCTGCATGGTTCCACTTGATGAAAAATACACCTTCCGACGAAAATACCTGAGCCGCTGTGTTGATATCACCCCCGGACAGAAACTGCGTTTCAATTACATCTACGGGTTGACCCAATGCCGAGAATAGAATGCTCTCAAAAAATGAAAATTGTTCGTCACCCCAGAAATTCATGCGTTATTCGCGTAACGATAGATTTGCCGTCGAACTCCGCACCGTAAAGTGGTGGTATCTAACGCAAACTATCTGATCAATAGCTTTTATGAATCAGCAAATTCAACACCTGTACGATATTGCCCGAAAGCCCGAACGGCGCATCATTGGTCTTATGTCGGGTACGTCACTCGATGGACTTGATATCGCACTTTGTCGCATCACAGGTAGCGGATCAACAACGGCTGTTGTGCTTGAGCAATTTGCCACCGTACCCTACGACGACGACTTTAAAGCGGAGATTCGCACCATTTTTGCCAACCGTGACATCGACTTTGAACGGCTCTGCCTCTTAAATCCGTACATTGGCCGACTGCACGGTCAACTAATTCTCGACTGTCTGCGTACCTGGGCAATTGAACCCAGCGAGATAGATGTTGTTGCCAGTCATGGTCAAACGGTTTACCATGCTCCCAAAAGCCAGCACCGCCATGATAAGTTCCCCAACGCCACGCTTCAGATTGGTGATGGCGACCATATTGCCGCGCTAACGGGCATAATTACCCTCAGCGATTTTCGACAAAAACATATTGCTCTTGGGGGCGAAGGTGCACCGTTGGCTGTTTATGGCGATTATTTTATGTTTTCCGAAGCGGGCCAAAACCGAATCCTGCTCAACATGGGCGGTATTGCCAATTTTACGTACCTGCCAGCCGACGGTGATGCCAGCAAGGTGTTTACAACCGATACCGGACCGGGCAATACACTGCTTGACGCCTACGCCCGGCGATTGCTCAATCAACCTTATGACGCCGATGGCCGGTTAGCAGCTAGTGGTCAGGTGAATGAGTTACTACTCGATGCGCTGAAAACGAACCCTTTCTTTAACGCTCCTTTTCCAAAAACAACCGGGCCGGAGGTGTTCAATGTGCCCTATGTTGAGGAGGCTCAGCAGCGGAGTCGCACCCGCGATCTGCCAGCAGCGGACCTGATGGCAACGCTGGTTCAGTTTAGCGCCGATACCATTGCCCATGCCATCAGGCGTGTCATCAACGAAGCCGAAACGAGCAATCCGCACGTTTACATGAGCGGAGGAGGGATGCATAATCCGGTCCTGACAGGAGCCATTCAGAAATTACTACCGGACTGTGCTTTTGGGGTTACGAACGACCTTGGTATCAATGGTGATGCTAAAGAAGCGGTATTGTTTGCGGTACTGGCCAACGAGAGTCTCGCGGGCGGGACCACCTCTTTCGGGAATCGGCAAGGCGTTCCAACCGTTTCGATGGGTAAGGTGAGCTTTCCGAAGTGACCCATCCATACCAATAAAATTCCTCGGAACGACATTAAGTTAGCAATGTCATTCCGAGGAATTCTTGAGGACAAAAAAGGGTAGCTAACTTTTTGGGCGGAAGACTTTCATTACCGTCTCATCCGTCGTTAGAAAAGGGCCGTTGATCAGGTCAATGCAATACGGTATGGCTGGAAATACGACGGATAAACACTGACCAATAGCGGTCGGTTTGCCCGGTAGGTTCAGGATAAGCGTTTGATTACGAATGCCCGCTGTCTGCCGCGATAAGATTGCCGTAGGAACGTATTTAAGGCTTTCCTGACGCATTAATTCACCAAAACCGGGAAGCATTTTCTGACAAACCGCTTCGGTCGCTTCGGGTGTTACATCGCGAAGAGCAGGTCCCGTACCGCCAGTCGTAACAACCAGACAGCAGCCTTCTGTGTCGGCCAGTTCGATCATTGTTGCTTCTAGTTGGTCCTGTTCATCAGGAATGACGCGGTAAACGGGTTCCCATTCACAAGTCAGCCATTCGGTCAGCAGTTTCACAACCGCCTTACCGGGAATATCTTCGTAAACACCTGCACTAGCCCGGTCGGATACGTTGATGATACCAATCTTAATCATGGATGCGAATAAAGTGCCGCTGTCGGCAAGCGTAAATGATAGTGCCTACAACGATTAGGGTTTCTTCCGTTTTAAAGCCAGATCGTGCGCCGTGTCATAATAGGAGCGAAGGTTACTCCAGTCGAACACTTCGGCGATGCTTTCGACGCGGTTACGCTGAGCAATCCGATCCCGCTGCGCCATCCGCACGAAGCGGAACAACACGTTGGCAAGCTGATCGGCGGCTTCGTTGAAGTTCTGCGTACGCCGGTTAATCACATAAATACCCCGGTTTTCGTAGTCCCGCATGATCTGCATGATGAAATCACCAAAACCCGACTGGTCGCTCGTAACGGTTGGAATACCACGCACAACGCATTCGAGCGGTGTATAACCCCACGGTTCGTAATAACTCGGAAACACGCCAAGGTGACAACCGCGCACAAACTGGCTATAATCCAGACCAAATAAAGGGTTGGTTGACGCGATGAAGTCGGGGTGGTAAACGATTTTAACCCGGTCGTATTCGTTGTTGACCAGATTAGCCCGCTCAATAAACCGCGTCATGTCATCTTCCTGTACCAGATTATGCGTGACAAACGGCGGGAGGTGCTTGGTCTTCCAGCTTTGCACGGTACGCCGTAACCGAAGGCGCCAGTATTCATCAACAAATTTGTTGAGATCGGGCAGCATGTTGTCGGTGTTCGACGCAGCCGCCAGAAACAAGCGTTCGCCAACCTGTTTTTCGATGCTTTCGCACGTTTCTTGAATTTCGTCGAGCAGGGCGCGCGAGTGTAAAACCTCAGGATTGATGGAGGTGTACGGCTGTTTGGTCACCATAAACATAACCACCGTCATATCCATGTTGGCTTCCCGCATCCGGTAGTTGAGCCGGGCCAGCGCTTCGAGCGTCAGATCATACCCTTTGTTTGAAAATTCAAAACGGCCCGACGTAAAGAAATAAAGCGTTTTTTCCAGATCGAATGAGTAGCTCTGGAAGAAATGGCCCATGACGAACTCATGAATTTTGTCTTTGTACCGGACGTGCAAATTCTGGAACTCGTGCGTGGCCGCAAAACGCGTTATGTTTAATCCATTCGGCAGAATCAAATCGGGGTTTCGACCCAGGAAAACCTCGCACTCCCGAGCGGTTACGTCACTAACCGTCGTAAAGACGTGCGCTTGCTGAGCGGCCAATCGCTCGATGGTTGCCTGCGTGTCGATGCCGTAGTGCAGCGCTTCCCGTTTCCAGTCGAAGAAAGGAAGCTTGCCGTAAAAACCCGCTTCGTTCTGGGCCAGATAACGACCGAGCATTGTCGCGTGGGTAGTAAAAACCGTTGCCACTTTGACATTGTCCCGGCGCAGATCAGGCAGACCGGTACTCGCCATCCATTCGTGAAAATGAGCGACGAAATCCACCCGGCGCGCATGATCTTCGGCTAGCAGCGTAATGAACACCCGGACCATTTCGCCAAAAGCAATGGTTTGGTTCACTAGATCTTCTACGTTGAGGGTCGAAAGCTGATGGTTTTGCCAAAGCTGCCCTTTGATGTAGTTTAGCTGCTCAACGCTGATGCTGGACACATCGAAGAGAACAACCCGGGGGCGACCAGTTACCAGCCAGTAACCGTATTCGACGTTGAAGCCCAGCTGCCGCATTTTACGGACAGTCTGACCAATCTCGGTCTCATCAGAGTCTATAATCGGCTCAAATTCGGCGGCTGCCCGTTGGGCAAAATACGGTCCGAGTGCAACATAGTTATCATCCCATTTTTCGACCATCGCCGGTACTTTTGACCGGATGACCGTGTAAATACCGCCGACCTGGTTACAAACCTCCCAGGCTATTTCCAGCAGCAACTTCCGCTTTGATGTTGAGAATACCGATTCCAAATTAGCTGTAGTTTTGGCGTATTGTGATTCGTACAGATTACGTGTTTGGCACTGCAATCAAATACTATAAACAATAATAGACAAAGTTGTTTATTTCAAATATGACGGCGCGTCAATAACCTTTGTCTGCTTATCCTGAGTTATTGTATAGTTAAAGCCAGGTTGGATACTAAATGCACCTGTTTCTCCTTTTTTGTTAACAGCCACGAAGCCTACTTGAATGTCTTTGTAGTCTTGTTTCTTCACAATTCGCAGCGCGGCTTCTTCACAAGCTTGCTGAGGTGTTCGGCCTTGTCGCATCAGTTCAACAACTAGAAAAGAACCGCAGGTCCGCATTACCAATTCGCCAAGACCCGTCGCGCACGCACCACCGATCTCATTATCAACGAATAAGCCCGCGCCGATAATCGGTGAATCGCCCACCCGGCCATTCATTTTGTACGCTAACCCACTCGTCGTACAGGCCCCTGAGATGTTACCCTGAGCGTCGATGGAGAGCATGCCTATCGTATCGTGACGCTCAATATTGGCAATCGGTTTATATTTTGCTGTTTTTAACCACTCGCGCCATTCTTTTTCGGCTTTTGCGGTTAATAAATTTTCTTTTTTAAAACCTTGCGAGAGCGCAAATCGATAAGCACCTTCACCCGCCAGCATAACGTGCGGTGTTTTCTCCATGACCGCCCGGGCTACCGAAATCGGGTGCATGATATGCTCCAGGAAGACAACCGAACCGGCGTTGCCTTTCTCGTCCATGATGCAGGCATCGAGCGTTACGCGCCCGTCGCGGTCGGGACGCCCCCCGTAGCCAACGCTCATATCCTCAGGATCGGCTTCCGGAATACGAACCCCCGCTTCTACGGCGTCGAGGGCACTTCCGCCCCGATCGAGAGCGGCTTGGGCAGCGGCATTTGCCTTGGGTTGCTTCCAGGTCGAGATAACCAGGGGGCCACCTGCCGGAGCTTCATTCGGTGTTGGTGAAACGGTTTTAAACGAGAGGGTTGGAAAGAGGCCAGCCAACGAGCTAACGGACAAGAAACGGCGTCGATTTATCATAATAAGGCTACTTGTGGCCCAAAATAAAGGAATAAACAATTGGCATTTACTACTTTTAGACGATTTCTTACCAACGAACTATGGAAGATCCCCGGAAGCATATTCTGCTGATGGATGGGCCTGATAACAAAGGTCTGATTTATCACGTAACAGGCGTTCTGTTTCGCCACAACCTGAACATCATTCATAATGACGAGTATGTTAGCCCGTCTGGACAGTTCTTCATGCGAACCGAATTCGAAGGAACGTTCGACAACGACGCATTATTGACCGAGCTAAAGACAACGTTACCTGATCCTGGGATTACGTTTCGGCTGAATCCCAAGCGCAAAAAGAATATCGTTGTTCTCGTCACTAAAGAACACCACTGCTTGGGCGAACTACTCATACGGTATGCTTTTGATGAACTGGATGCCGACATTTTAGCCGTAATAAGCAATTATAACAGCCTGCAACCGCTGGTAAGCAAATTTGGTATTCCGTTTCACTACGTCTCTCACGAAAATAGAACTCGCGAAGAGCACGAGCAGGCCATTCTACGAACATTGGCCATCTACGAACCTGAATACCTTGTACTGGCCAAATACATGCGGGTGCTGACACCGGGATTTGTCGATCTGTTCCCAAACCGAATTGTCAATATCCATCATTCATTCCTGCCCGCTTTTATCGGAGCCAATCCGTACCGGCAAGCCTACGAGCGAGGGGTGAAAATTATTGGAGCCACGGCTCATTTTGTGAACAATAATCTGGACGAAGGGCCGATTATTGCGCAAAATGTAAAAGATGTGGACCACCGTCACACGGCTGCCGATATGGCTACCGAAGGAAAAGACATCGAAAAGATTGTGCTATCGCAGGCACTAAAGCTGGTGTTCAACGACCGGGTCTTTATCGCAGGAAATCGGGCTATCGTTTTGTAAACCAAAGGGGCGTAGCGGGGGCTAGGTCGCTGTTATTTTGCCTCATTAAACAAATCAAGCTACGTTTAACGGCGTTAGTAGGCGAAAAGCACACTTTTTTGTATCAGGAATATGGTATATTTCGGACCTAAAAAATACTATTAACATAACATAGCTTTCCTGTACCCGCTCTATCATGCAAAAACTTCAGGCGTTAGACTACACAGTCTTTTTCGTTTACTTCATTATCGTCAGTGCCTATGGCTACTGGATTTACAAAAAAAAGCACGCTGAAAACATATCTACCACCGATTTCTTCCTGGCCGAAGGGTCACTGACTTGGTGGGCTATTGGTTCTTCGCTGATCGCGTCCAATATCTCAGCGGAACAATTCATTGGTGCTTCGGGCGACGGATTTGCGATGGGACTGGCCATTGCTACCTACGAATGGATGGCCGCGGCTACGCTGATTGTAGTAGCCGTTTTTTTTATGCCTATTTACCTCAAGAACCGCATCTTCACGATGCCGCAGTTCCTGACCCAACGGTACAACAATACCGTTGCGATGATCATGGCTATCTTCTGGCTGTTCCTGTATGTCCTTGTTAACCTAACCTCGATCCTCTTCCTGGGTGCATTAGCCGTTTCAACCATTTCGGGTCTGAACTTTACGGCTTGTATGATCGGACTAGCCGTTTTTGCCGTCATCATCACACTGGGGGGAATGAAAGTAATCGGCTATACCGACGTAATTCAGGTATTTTTCCTGATTCTGGGTGGCTTGGCAACTACGTATCTGGCGATTAACCTGGTTTCAACGCAAAGTGGGACAGAAGGGGTTATGAACGGATTCAATCAGATGCTGACTCAATCGGCGGACCACTTCCATATGATTTTTGAGAAAGACAACCCGCATTATTCATCCCTGCCTGGACTGACGGTGCTGATTGGCGGTATGTGGATTGTAAACCTGAACTACTGGGGTTGTAACCAGTACATTACGCAACGGGCGCTGGGCGCTGATCTGAAAACGGCTCGCGAAGGTATTCTTTTTGCCGCCTTTCTGAAATTGTTGATGCCAATTATTGTGGTCTTACCGGGTATTGCGGCCTATACGTTGTACCAGAAAGGACTGTTTCAACAGGAGATGCTCGACGCAACGGGTGAAATCAATAAAGACCATGCGTATCCGGTGTTGCTTAACCTATTACCAGCCGGTTTGAAAGGGCTTTCCTTCGCGGCACTAACGGCTGCGGTCGTAGCGTCACTGGCCGGTAAAGCCAACTCGATTTCAACCATTTTCACGCTTGATATTTTCAAAAAATACATTTCTCCCGACGCCAGTGAAAAGCGGCTGGTACAAGTTGGCCGTATCACCATTTGGGTATCGATGGTCATGGCTATTCTTATTTCGCCATTCATGGGTATCGATAAAAAAGGTGGTTTTCAGTTCATTCAGGAAATGACTGGTCTGGTTTCGCCGGGGGTTTTTGCTGCCTTCCTGCTTGGTTTCTTCTGGAAAAAGACGAATTCGCAAGGTGCCCTGTTTGCCATTGTCGGCGGCTTTTTGCTCTCCCTCTTTTTCAAATACGTACTTCCTGATATCGTGAACCTGGAATTCCTGGCTCCGATAGGCTTTGCCGTTCAGAATGCAAACGGTGTTTACACGATTCCGTTCCTCGACACGATGGGGCTTGTGTTCCTTATCTGCGTTGCGGTTATGATCGTTATGGGGCTAATGAAGCCCGGTTCGAAAGGGCTGGAAATTGATGCCAGTATGTTTAAAGTGGCACCTACCTTTGCAATAGGTGCCGGGGTAATTCTGGTATTGGTTACTATCCTTTACGCGACTTTCTGGTAAGGATCACCCCTTAACCTGATCAATCACGCTTTGAATGGCGTCGGCGCTGGCTTCGATACGTTCGTATTCGCCCAGTACAGCCGACGCCATTTGTATGTTTGGCCGACGATAAACCATGGGACTGGGTTGATTGCTTTTCCCGCTGAGGTGTAACGCGTCGAGACCAATTTGCGTGAACAGGTTCGCGTTGCGCCCGGAAACGCCGACGCCCGCCATTATTTCGATGCGTCCGGCGGCCTGCTCGGTTAGTTGACGAAGAACGGATAATCCCTCTTCGGCGGAAGGGTGCTGACCCGATGTCAGAATGCGGATAGCACCCGTACGGATGACGGCTTCCAGCGCTTCTGCCGGATCGCGGCTCACGTCGAAAGCGCGGTGGAAAGCAACCGGCATTGGGTGGGCCAGGGCTACCAATTCTTTGGTCCTCTCTTCGTCGATAGTTCCGTCAGCTTGCAGGATGCCCAATACAACGCCGTCGGCTCCTAATGACTTAGCAACGGCAATGTCGGCGCGCATAACCTCAAGTTCGGTATCGGAATACAGGAAGTCGCCCCCGCGTGGCCGGATCATGACAAATAGCTGGATAGACAGATGCTGACGAGCCAGTTGAATCAGTCCAGCACTTGGTGTGGTACCGCCTTCGCTCAGACCTCCACAAAGTTCGATCCGGTCGGCTCCGGCTTGTTGCGCCGTCAGGCACGATTCAAAAGAGTAAGCACAAACTTCGATGCGCATTGCAGATGAAATTAAAATTTAGAGAAGTGATGGCCGAGGCAAGAAATTATCGTCAAAATGATGGTATAGGTCCGAAAGTGTGTATTTTAACTGAAAATTATTGCTCAGCCTATATTTAGGACGAGATCCAAACAAAAGTAATGAATGGCTGTTATTGGCCTAAATCCCCTGCTAAATGCGCTTGCAAACATTTTTGCCGAAAAGCGTTTGGATATTAACTGTTTTTTTACTTTTGCACCCTCATTGAAAAAGTAGTCATTAAATACTGAAGACACTATGTACTGGACTCTCGAACTCGCATCCTACCTGGAAGATGCTCCTTGGCCTGCCACCAAAGATGAACTGATTGACTATTCCATCCGCTCCGGCGCACCCCTGGAAGTTGTAGAAAATTTGCAGGAATTGGAAGACGACGGTCAGCCTTACGAAAGCATCGAAGAAATCTGGCCGGATTACCCGACCAAAGACGATTTCTTTTTCAACGAAGACGAGTACTGAGTAATCCGAATAGTCTTCAACCCAAAAAGGCGTAACCTATCTATAAGGTTACGCCTTTTTGGTACATATGAATTAGTTATTACTTCGAAGCGCCGGTTGAGCGTTACTTTTCCTTGACGGTTGCCGGCGAGGACTTTACAGAACGATCGTACTTCTTAGGAGCGTACAAAAAGCCAAATGCTTCAGCGCCCTCTTTTGTGTGGACTTTATGGTGAATGTAGTGCGCGCGCATGATGCGTTGCATGTATCGACCGCTCGTATCAATTTTCATCTTTACACGACGATGTACAATGATGTCGTGAAACACAAAGTAAAAGAAGCCGTATAGCGTTACGCCCGCACCAATCCAGGCAAGATAGCTTAACTCAGGTACTTCTACACCGACAACGATAAGGATGATGGCTGTCAGGCTGAAAACTACTGCGAACAGGTCGTTGATCTCAAAAAAGCCTTTATGATGGTTATGGTGATCGCGGTGCCAACTCCACAAAAAACCATGCATAACGTACTTGTGAGTGAACCATGCAACACCTTCCATAAAGAGAAAAGTCCCTAGTACTAAGGCAACGTTTAGCAGCATTTTTGTGTTATTTAGTTAATATAAAGGTAATTGAGCGGGGCAATTACTTCTGTAGTTAGCTCACCAATTATTAGTCAGTAACGGTTTGTTCAGCGGAAAAGTTGGCTTGACCAGAATGACTTTTAAACGAAAAATAGGGATATATAACCGATACTTGCATGTTTGAAGAAAAGCCGTATCTTTATCCCGATTCAGTGCTCAACCAGATGAACCCATCGGTTATGGACTATCAGGCACTTAAGAACCTGGTTAGACGGGGAGAGGGTAGCAATTTAGAGTTTAAACTGAAAACGAATCATCCCGAGAAAATCATCCGGGGTGTAGTCGCTTTCGCGAATTCAAATGGCGGCATCATGCTGATCGGCATCGGTGACGACAAAAAAATTGTGGGACTCAAATACGCCGATGAGGACGAATACCTGCTCGTCCGGGCTATCAACAAGTATTGCTTCCCGCGTATCAGCTACACCATCGAACGAGTGCAACTTTACGACGAACGTGAAGTACTCGTTATCCGGGTGCCCCCCAGCCCCACCCGCCCGCATTACATCATTCCGGACCTCAACGAACCCGAAAATAAAAAGGCTTACGTTCGCGTAGCCGATAAGTCGGTTCAGGCCAGCCGCGAAGTGCGCGAAATTCTCAAAGGAGAACAAGCCGCCCGCGACATTCGATTTTCGTACGGTGAGAAGGAAAAGAAGCTCATGCAGCACCTCGGCGAACACAACAGCATTACGGTTGATCTGTTTGCGTCAATCGCCGGTATTTCAAGACGTATCGCATCTCGAACGCTTGTTTTGTTAGTTCTCGCCAATGTGCTCGAAATACATCCTAGCGACATAGTCGATCAATACACGACCCGACAGGTTAGTTAACAGTATTTAGAAAAAAGCGTAGAAGCGAAGAAGCATACGCCGTATCTTAAAGATACGGCGTATGCTTCTTCGCTTCTACGGGGGGCTACGAAAGGCTGGTCAGTAGTTCCTCTATCTGCGCATAGGTATACGCTAGCTGCTCGTCGGTAGTGCAGTAAGGTGGCATCAGGTAAAGCACGTTGCCCAACGGACGCATGAGTACTCCCCGTTCCAGCAGGAAGTGGTAAGCGCGGTCGCGGATGCTGTTGAAGTAGGAAGTTTGTTCGCCCACTTGCAAATCGAACGCAAGCAATGTTCCCCGCTGGCGGACATTGGCAACGGTCGAATAAGTCCGTAAGCGTTGGCTGAACGCAGCATGATGCGCATCAATCCGCTCAATACTGGCCTGTGTTTCGTCCAGCAGCAGCAAATCCATGCTGGCCAGAGCAGCCGCACAAGCTACCGGATTAGCCGTAAAGGAGTGCCCGTGAAAAAGCGTCTTGCTTTTATCGCTCGACAGAAAAGCGTCGTAGATAGCCTGGGTGCATGTCGTTACGCCCAGTGCCATTGTGCCGCCGGTCAACCCTTTTGATAAGCACATCAAATCCGGTTTCTCCGGTACATAATCGCTGGCAAATCGCTTCCCCGTCCGGCCAAAGCCTGTCATCACTTCATCGGCGATGATGAGCGTACCGTTTTGCCGTGCCAATGCGTATAATTCGTTCAGGACAGCTGGCTCGTACATGATCATACCCCCGGAACCTTGTACCAGCGGCTCCACAATAAAAGCGGCCACCTCGTCGGTGAACAACTGCTTTGCTTGCTGAAGAACGGCTTCTTCCTGTCCAGCGACGGGCGCGGGTAGATACTCTACATCGAACAGGAACGGGAAAAACGGAGCCGTAAACGCACTTCGGCCCCCTACAGCCATCGCGCCGAAGGTATCACCGTGGTAAGCGTTGTCCAGCGCTACGACTTTATAACGCGGTCTACCGAGGTTGTGCCAGTACTGAAATGCCATTTTCAAGGCTACCTCAACGGCCGTCGATCCGTTGTCTGAATAAAAAACTTTCGACTGGTTCTGAGGCAGTATCGCCAGCACTCGTTCGGCTAGTTCGACGGCGGGCTCATGCGTAAAATCGGCGAAAATAACGTGTTCCAAGCGCTGCAACTGTTCCGAGACGCGTTGGGCAATGTGAGGATGCGCGTGACCGTGCAGATTGACCCACCAGGAGGCAATCATGTCGAGGTATTCGCGACCATCAGCACCGTATAGTATCGATCCGCTACCTCTTACAATTGGAGTGGGGGGCAAAGCCGTCTGCATCTGCGTAAACGGGTGCCAGATTACCGCTTTATCGCGTTCTGATAAGTTCGGCAAATTGGTCGGCGTAGTGTCGGATAACATCCTTTGTGAGCGTATCTTCCTGCCCGATTCGACCGAGACAGGGTATATTGGTGTAACTAAGAATAAATGATTCGGAACTGGTAACCGTTGGGCCGTTGAAAATGATCCCTAAGATTGGAATGTTGCGGCTCCGGCAGGCATCGACTGACAACAGCGTATGATTGATACTCCCCAGATAGTTGCGGGAAACCAGTATAACGGGTAGCCCCCACCGTTGTACCAGATCAATGTTCAACTCGCGTTCATTAAGCGGAACCATCAAACCACCGGCTAGCTCAACAACCAGTGCGTTGCTGGTTTGCGGCAAAACAATGTTGTCGAGACTGATGTGAACCCCATCAATGTCGGCGGCTGCGTGGGGTGACAACGGTTCGGTAAGCCGGTACGCTTCCGGGTGAAACTGTGTTCCTGAGTTACTGATCAACCGTCGGACGGCTTCGGTATCGGAGTCTTCCAGCGCACCGGACTGAATGGGTTTCCAGTAATCGGCCTGCAACGCTTCGACCAGTATCGTCGAAACGATTGTTTTTCCGATTTCGGTGCCGATACCAGCAACGATAAATTGGGTTGGAAAAGAATGGGTATTCATAAACGTACTGTATGCGTAAGGGCTGTTTGTAAAACGGCAATCAGCCAGTCGATCTCGTCGAACGAATTAAAGAGGTGGATACAAATGCGCAAGCGTTCCTGGCCGCTCGGAACCGTTGGACTGAGAATCGCTCGTACGTCGAAACCCGCCCGTTGTGCTTCCTCGGCCACCTGCCGGGCCTGCTCATTGCCCGGTACAATCAAACACTGAATGGGAGATTGACTGGCCGTCCAGTTCGTTTCGGGTAATAAGCTTGCCGCCTGTTGCCGGAAATAACTGATTCGGTTGTGCAATTGCTGACGGCCTTCCCCCAAAATGGATACGTGTTGATGGGCACACCGAATAGCCAGTAGGCTATGGGGCGGGAGCGCCGTGGTATAGATGAACGGTCGGGCGAAATTAATCAGGTAATCACGCAGAACCGCCGGACCGACAACCACTGCTCCGTGAACGCCCAAGGCTTTTCCAAACGTGTGAACGCGGGCCAGTACCTGATCCGTTAATCCTAGAGCGGCTACTAATCCTTCACCATTGGGACCGTAAACGCCCGTTGCGTGGGCTTCGTCAACCAGCAGTGCCGCACCGTATCGCTCACACAAATCGACCAGTTCGGCCAGGGGAGCCTGATCGCCATCCATCGAATAAATCGATTCGACTGCAACAAATACCTGTCCCGATTGACCGTCGCCTGTTGCCTGCTGAAGTTTCGATTGGAGATCATACAGGTCGTTGTGCCGAAAACGCAGACGGTGGGCATAGCTAAGCCGTGCCCCGTCGATCATGCTGGCATGAATTAGTTCGTCTGTTATCAGGGTGTCGCCCGCTTGCGGCAGGCAAGCCAGCAAACCGAGGTTAGCGTCGTAGCCAGAGTTAAAAATCAGGGATGATTCGGTCTGATAAAATTGAGCCAACTCCTGCTCGACGTGATCGGCCAGCGCCGTCTGTCCAGCCAGTAGACGAGAACCCGTAGCTCCATTCTGCGTACCGGTGTTCAAACTTTCCGCTTCCTGAATATGGGCTTTGAGTGCGGCCGAACGGGCAAACCCCAGATAGTCGTTTGAGCAAAAATCGGTGAGGTGATCAGCCGTACGCAACTGGCGCAATAGCCCGGACTGGCGTCGGTTTACCAGCCGTTCGGCGAGTTTATCAGCGATTGAGAGATTTTGTTCAATCATAGCACAAAGGTAAAACAGGCGGCTCTACCGTTGTCTTTTTAATTTGCTTCTTATGAAAATGTTAATAAGATAGTAGTTATCCACATTCAGAATGTGGATAACTTTTGTAGTGTGTTACTAAGTTTTGGCAAAATCTTTTCTAGATATACGATTAGTTAACCATTTAAGAGGTTTGTTTCCTACTCGTCAATGCGCAAAACGAGCTTTCCGAATTGCTTACCGTCGTTCATTCTACGCATAGCCTGCTCTGCATCAACCAATGGAAAAATTTCGTCAATAACGGGGACCAGCTGTTTTGCGGTTACGAAAGAAAGCATATCGGAAAATTCTAATTCGGTACCCATCGTAGTGCCCGCGATGTTCAGCTGCTTGAAAAAAACTTTGGCCGGGACAACATCGGTGATAAGTCCCGTTGTGCCGCCATAAAAAACAATGCGCCCACCGGGGGCGGCTACGTCAATCAATCGGGCAAAGCCGGGGCCTCCTGCACTATCGATGATCACGTCAAAATAGCCCCGCGCTGAACGGCTTTGCGTTTGGGACATAAGCGTTTTAGCCCAGTCCGGCTCCCGATAATTGACACCCCCGGCTGCCCCTAGTGCCTTGGCGAGTTCCAGTTTCTGGGATGATCCCGACGTTACCCAGACCTCGGCACCTGCTCCTAGTGCGAACTGTAACGCCAACAAAGCGACTCCTCCGCCAATGCCGGTGATAAGCACTTTTTCGGGCTGACTGCTTGCTTTCTTATGAAGCCCCGCTCGGGTCATAAGCGCTCGCCAGGCGGTCAGACCCGCCAGTGGAAGTGCGGCTGCTTGTTCGAAAGATAGGTGACCCGGTTTTGGGAAAATGTACTCGGCATCTACGGCTACGTACTCCGCAAACGTACCATTGGCAGGCATCCCCAGGATCTGAAAGTCAGGCCCGTAAAAATTGGGATCATCTCCCCAGTTCATGGCGCAGTTAATAACGACTTCCTGGCCGAGCCAGCTTACGTCAACACCTTCACCTACCGTATCAACGATTCCCGCACCGTCAGAACCTAAAATGACGGGAAGTTTGATGCTTGGATACAGACCTTGCTGGATAAAGAGGTCGCGGTGGTTTAGTGCCGCAGCTTTAAGGTGAACAAGCACCTGACCGGGTCCGGCAACGGGCTTTGGCAGATCGATGTACTGAATGGGCTGGTGTATGGCCGACAGATAGATAGCTTTCATGAGTTGTTTACGGATCAGGGAGCGATTACGCAAATAAGTGCGGGTTCGGTGTTATCTGAACGTATCTTTGTACCTCCAACGGATGCGTAAAATTCATCCTACAATCAGATTATGATTCGGTTTTTCAACGAAGACGTTCCGTACAAACTTCCTCAGAAACAGGCTACCCGCCAGTGGTTAAAACAGCAGGCTGAGCGCGAGGGTTACGCTGTGGGCGATTTAAATTATATTTTTTGCTCCGATGACTACGTGCTGCAAGTCAATCGGGATTACCTCGAACACGATTATTATACGGACATTATCACGTTTGATCAAAGCGAGGAGGAAGGAAAAATAGAAGGGGATATTTTTGTCAGCGTTGACCGGGTGGCCGATAATGCGGCACAACTGGGTGTACCTTCGGAGCAGGAAATGCGTCGGGTGCTGGCGCACGGTCTGCTTCACCTGTGCGGCTACGGCGACAAAACAGGGGAAGAGGAAGCGCAGATGCGCGCAAAAGAAGAAGAATGGCTCCGCAATGCCTAAGGGCCTTGTTTACTGATTCACAGACGTAAAGTACCGGTTCGGTTGAGTTACCCAGCTGTCATGCCCCCGTCCATCTGGATGGCCTGACCGGTACAAAAAACGTTTTCGTCGGAACACAGCCAGAGGATGGCCTGCGCTATATCGTCTGGATGTCCTAACCGGCCTACGGGGATCACCCGGCGCATTCGTTCTTCCATGTTGGGCGCCATCGTGAGCAAATGATCCACCATAGCCGAGTGGGTGTATACCGGGCAGACGGCGTTAATCCGAATATTTCTTTGCGCGTATTCCAAAGCGGCTGTTTTGGTCAGGCCAATAACCGCGTGTTTCGATGCGCTATACGGCGCTCCCATTGGCATTCCCCGAACACCGGCTACGCTGGATACATTGACAATTTTGCCCCGGTCGCTATGCCCATTTTCGGGTTGCTTGAGCATTTGCCGGATCTGGGCTTGCATTCCGTGGAAAACGCCACCCACATTGACGGCCATTATTTCGTTAAAATCGTCGGGTGTCTGATCCAGTAGCCGGGCAAATCGGCCGCCAATACCTGCGTTGTTGACGGCTATGTCTAACCGGCCATACGCTTCGACTGTCTGCTGAATAGCTGTATCAATTTGGCTGGGGTTGGCAACGTCGCACGTAACGGACAAAGCTTCGCGACCGCTCTCCCGAATAAGTGCTACAGTTTCCTGACCACTGGTTTCGTTTACTTCGGCCACGACAATACGGGCGCCTGCTTTTGCGAAGGCCAGAGCCGTTGCCCGACCGATACCAGAGCCTGCTCCTGTAATAAATGCTACTTGATTGGTAAAATCTAACATATATTGCTGAACGATGAAGTCGAAAGACGAGCCGAAAATAAGGTTATTTTGTAGTCCATTCGTAGAAAGTCAACCAATTTTGCCGTTCCTATCCCGTGAAAACGCTCTGGCGCGACCTGCGCGATCATCTTCGTATTGACTTTCGACCTGATCTCTATGCGGCTACGGCAATCTGGGCGGCACTACTGCTTACAGTCAATTACTACATCGATCTCGAAGATTCGTACATCGACACGTTTCAGGGCGATCCGCGCTGGCCAGTATTGTACTTTGCCTTGTACGCGACAACGTATTATGTCAGCGTCTGGCTCTGGACTTATTTTCATCACCGATCCGACATCTGGCGAAACCGGGAGTTTTGGCTTCGCAGTCTCTGGGCGCTTGTCTTTTACTCGCTTTATTCCGGCTTCTACGCGCATACCGAATGGAGCCGTCAACTGTTTGGCGGACAGATTTTCGTGTATGCCTACTACTGCCTGCACAATCTACAGTCGGTGCTGACCATTGTGTTACCGTTGTACGTGTTTTACAAGCTGGTCGACCGAAACCCGAGCAGTTTTTACGGGATGGCCCCGAAGCGAAAGGGATTGGCGTTGTACGTGATCTTACTGGGGCTAATGATTCCGCTTATCACGCTGGCGTCGTTTCAGCCGGACTTTCTGGAATCGTACCCGACCTATCGCGATACTAACGCCAATGAATTTCTAGGCATACCAGAATGGGTCACCGTACTGATTTACGAACTCTGCTACGGCTGGGATTTTATCCCCACTGAATTGTTGTTTCGCGGCTTTCTGGTTATTGGCATGAGTCGGGTACTGGGCCGGGGAGCTGTATTGCCCATGATTGTTTGGTATTGCGCCATTCATTTTGGCCGTCCGCTGGGCGAAGCCGTTTCTTCCCTGTTCGGTGGGTATCTGTTGGGCGTTCTCGCCTTAAGTACCCGAAGTATCTGGGGCGGGTTGCTTATTCACATCGGTATTGCCTGGGGAATGGAACTAGCCGCATTTTTACAGCGGTCCAGTCATTGAGGCAGTGGTCATGCCGGAGAAAATTACCCCAGCATGACCAGCTCTTTCAATTCATTATCGCTCAAATCACCAAGCCAGGTTTCGCCCGTCTGAATACTCAGGTCGGCCAGTTCGCGCTTGGACCGGATCATCGCGTCGATTTTTTCTTCCAGCGTCCCCTGGTTCATCAGGCGGTAAACCAGCACGTTTTTCGTTTGGCCAATCCGGAACGCCCGGTCGGTGGCCTGTGCTTCCACCGCTGGATTCCACCATAGATCGTAATGAATGACGTGGTTGGCCTGGGTCAAATTCAAGCCCGTACCACCCGCTTTGAGCGACAGGATAAAGGTATGATCGCTCCGGTTCCGCTGGAATTGCTCAACCATCTCATCGCGGTCAGCGCGGGAAGTGCCACCGTGCAGAAACAATGGCTGCGTACCGAACGTCTGCTGGATAAACTGCTGAAGCAACTCGCCCATCTCACGGTATTGCGTGAAAATCAAGACTTTTTCGTGGCTGGCGTAGATGTTTTCGAGCAAGTTGAGCAGTAAGGTTGCTTTCCCGGAAAGGCTGGGTGAAGGGCCTCCGTTTCGGCTACTGTTTCGTTTTAGATACTGCTGCGGATGGTTGCCGATCTGCTTCAGCGCCGTCATTAATTTCAGCACCAGACCCCGGCGGGCAATACCGTCTTTCTCTTCAATAGCGCGTAAACTTTCCTGAACCACGCTTTCGTAGAGTGCCGCCTGCTCGGTCGTAAGCGAACAAAACTGATTGTTCTCAATCTTGTCGGGCAGATCACTAATAATACTCCGGTCGGTTTTGACACGGCGGAGCAAAAACGGACTCGTAACACGCCGGAATAAGTCCAGCTTGTGGCGGTCGTGCTCCTGCTGAATGGGTTTTCCAAAGTCTTCATTGAACTTCCCTAAGCCACCCAAATACCCTTTATTCACAAAATCCATGATGCTCCAGAACTCCGACAGCCGGTTTTCGACGGGCGTACCACTGAGCGCAATACGGATCGGCGCTTTCAGGGCTTTTACGGCTTTGGTTTGTTCGGCGTCGGGATTTTTGATGTTCTGTGCTTCGTCGATGACGACGGTTGCCCAGGTCGATTTTTTGAGCGTATCAAGGTCTGACCGAACAACACCGTAGGTTGTCAGCAACAGATCGTACTCGTCAGCTTTGCCCGTACCCGTCGGAAATTTCCGATTGGGACCATGATAAATGTGCGCCCTTAAATCGGGAGCAAACCGGGCAATCTCTTTTTGCCAGTTGGTAAGCAGTGTCGTTGGTAAAACCACCAGGCCTCTTTGCTTTTTGAAACGACCATCCTGCTTGAATTTTAGCAGTAACGCGATGATTTGAAGCGTTTTTCCCAAGCCCATGTCATCGGCCAGCAAACTGCCCATGCCTAGGGTTGTATTTTTAAACAACCAGTCGTAGCCACGCTGCTGGTAAGGCCGAAGGGTCGCGTTCAGGGCGTCGGGAAGGGGTTGCGCTTCGCTGTCCGTAAATTGCTTGACTAGGTTACGAACCTCCGCTGTGAGTCCCAGACGAGCACCTTTGTACTCTTCGGCTAGCGCGGCTTTCAGCAAATCGGCACCTGTCAACTCAGGCGGGTTTTCAAGTTGCTTGTACAATTTGGTCAGCTCCGCCGGGTCGATTAGCACATACTGATCCTTGATTTTGACAAGACCTTTGGAAGTGCTCACCAGTTTCTGAAACTCCTTAACGCCCATCATCTCGTCGCCAAGTGCCACCTGCCAGTCGAAAGTAAGCATGTCTTCCAAACGCATGAACGCGTTTTTGTCGGTAACCTTGGCTTTAAGGCGTCCGCCGATCTGCGGTCTAACCCAGTGCTGAAGAGATTTCGGCAGCCAGAGGGCAATGCCGAGCAATTGCATCCGGGGCAAGGTTTCGAGCAGAACCTTTACAAATTCGTCGGGTGAATACGAGAGATGGACAGGGCCGCCCATCTTAGTGAGTTTCGCCAGATCGGGGAAGTGTCGCGACAGCACCAGCAGATCCTGCAAAACGGCCATCCGAATCCGCTCGTGCTTCTTTTTCGTCAGGAGGTCGGGCAGCGGAATAGGCTGTTCGGTTGTCCCGGCGGTGTTTACTGCTTCGCGATCCCGGATAAGCAAACTAAGCCGAAACTCGTCGCCAAACTCGCTATCTTCAACGGCCAGGATAGGTACGAACCGTTTGTGAGTCAGGAAAAAATCGTTGAGCCAAAGTTGAATAGCCAAGGGCATTTCCTTTCTGCCAAACCCTTCAAATCGTAAGGTTTCGACGCCAAAAAATAAGCGGTCGGCATCTTCCAGAGGCCAGCGCTCCCATAGTTCAATGGTACTCGGCTTGATGACCCGACGCAAAAACAGAGAGCAAAGCGTCAGTACCTGCTGATCGTCGGGTAAGGCCAGCCATTCTTTTTGCCAGCGAACCGTCAGCAGCGTTGGTGGAATCTGGGTCGCCAGCCGACTCGTTAGGTCTTTGATCGTTTCGTTCAGCGTGGCGGGTAGCCAGCGTACCCGATACTGATCTTCGGTAGGGCCAACGCGCAACAATTGGGGAACAATTGCTCCCCGACGCAGTAAGGCAGCCGCAAATTGCTGAGTCAGGTAAAGACTCCGTACCGAATCGCTCATTTCGGGCCAGTCGGCCTCGGTCAGTGTATCGAGCCAGTTGTTCAGATCGGTCATGGTAAAACCCGCAATAGAACGGGGCTCACCGTGTTCGCTGAACATGCTGATCTTTTTTACTTTCATCACCTCATCCAGTTGCAGCTCAATGCTATCACTCGGATCGGGATGGGGTTCGTTGTCGGTTTCTGGTTTCTTAATAAGCTTGTCCAGCAGCGGTTTACTGAAAAGCTTGTAGGATTTGCTGAGCGACTTATGGAAATCGCTTTTCGTAAACGTTACATCGGTTGACAGCAGATCGAGGAGCTGATCGGCCAGGGGCGGAATTACGGCAAAGTCGAGCCCAGCGCGAATCTTATCGTCGGGACGCCAGTCTTCGTCATCATCGGGTAGTTCGTCGGTACCGAGCTCCCGAAACGACAGTACTGTATTCATACTACCACTAACCGCATCGGGTTGACCTTTTTGCAGTTCGGCCAGAATATCGAGTCCTTTCAGCAAAAAAACCTGGAATGGATTGCGGTCAATTTCATTGGCAACTACATAAATGACCGCAGCCAGATGTTTACACGGAACCGCTTCATCGGGACAGGAGCAACCCATAATCAAATCCTGAAAGGAATGCGGAAAGAGCTGTGTCCCCTGCCGATTCGCAAATTCGATCAGCTCGGCGGGAAGCTGGCGATTAAGAAGCTGGGCCAGTATAGCCGGATTTTCCCGGATTTCGTTTAATAACCCTTCCTTCTCAGCTTCGGTAAACAACTGTACTGTCAACTTCGTCCGGTAGGGGCGGGGGGCCGACCCTTTAATAGACGCTGAAATCTGGTTGTTCGAAATGGTTAATCCCTGTACCGCTCCTTTGTTGGCATATGTTTTGCCCCGTGGTAGTCGGTTGGCCATGTCAATGCTTGTCAGGGCATTGAGCCATTGCTGTCCCCACCACGTTTTGCCGTAGGTGATGCGTTCCGCCATCTATACTAAAAAAGTAAGTTCATGTAAAAAGCAACTGGTTTCTAGCACGGCTATGTCGGATAGGTATGCGTAGTACCCATTACCGGTGTAAACCAGACTCGACATACGACTATAACCCGTGTGGCCAAACTGTTGAGTGAAGTTCAGCCGTATTTCTTCCAGTACGTTAACGGTTATTGTCCTGAAGTAGTTTGAACGATCTGCTACGAATCATTAGTTTAATCTATTTTAGTCGAGGTGAAGTGACGCACTTTGGTTTGTTTTGTCAAAATGGAATAATATATTGTACATTCATTTATAATATACATTTAATTTGTCAAAAGGGTTATGATGCTTAGTTTTGTATGAGTCTTGTGGCGATCTCTTACATAATACAAGTACAGGAATAACAAGCTGGTATCGACTAACGCTTTATGTATCGCTCACTGCCGGGACAGTAACTAGTAAGAGGAGGTATCAGGCAGGTTACCGCCAAATAACAAATTTTGCTCTGCTGCAAAGAATATAGTTATCAGAAACATATGCGATGAGCACTCAACGGCTTAGCTCAATTCGTGCGTGGGACGTGGATAAGGGGCTGTTCGTAGAATAATAGTGCCTTCTCAACGGCTGTTTCTGGTGGCTGGCTATCTATAAGTAGTTAACTGCTACAAGTTTTCTTTTACGTATTTATTATTCACGCTCTAGCACGCTTATGTCAATCGTAAATCTGGATCTGGATTCGCCCGCTGATACGGCGCTTGGTCGAGGAATCAAACACATTGGCATTGGTAAATACGGTAGTAAGCCGCTTTCCGCCGAACTACTGGCGGAGTGCCGTGCTGCCCTCGAAGATCCTATGTCGCATCCGCTTCAACGGGGAGCTTTTCTGGGAGCCCTGATCGCTAAGGGACCCACGCCTGCCGAAATGACGTTGGAGGACGTGATCGGTAAAGGCGCATTCTCACATCCTACGTTTTTTATTAACAAGGTTTGTCCTGATTTGCCGATTGGTATGCATCCGATTGCCACCAAACTGGTGCGAGGACATAACCTGCAAATCAGTGAAGCACATCAACTAGGCGATTATTTGTTTGGTGATGGCGACTGCGAAACATTTCGTGGGTTAGCCGCCAGCATTTTACGCGTCAGACACGAAACCAACGAAGAATATCTGGGGCTGATGCGAGCCGCCGAGCAAACCTATTCACCAGGATTTGCGCCGATCAGTTGTGCCGACCGCCCCTTGATACAATTGGCTGAGCCGTTCGATGGGGTGGACAACAGCTACCTGATTACACCCCTGTTGGGGCAATTTTTTCAGAAGCGCGGCTACGGTGCCGTCTCTATGGTTGGACGTTCGGGCGGGCCGAAATTTACGCTCAATGCGCTTGATCTGTACATGCACATGGGCTGTCAGTTCCTGCAAAGCAACCACGAACTGGATACACCGTTGGGTCGCTACGGCTGGGTGCTCGATCAGAAAGCCCTGTCTCCCGCGTTGAACCATTGGGTAGACCGGCGACACACGATCATCAAGCGCCCTTTTCTGGCTACCTTGGAGAAAGTGCTTAACCCTTGTCACGCGCAAATTCTGGTAACGTCGGTCTTCCACATCACGTATCAAATGAAAATGGCCGAACTGGCGTTGATGGCGGGTTTCGACGCAGCTATCGTCCTGAAACGTGGTCTGGAAGGAAGTCTTGCCCCGTCAACCAGCCGGTCAACTGGAATCTTATGCGCCGTCCGGACTCCACGGGGACATATGTTTCATCAGAACTTTGAAGGTGATTCTTCCGCGTTTACGGCGTTCCGTACCGAGAGCGACGTACAATACGAGAATCCGCTGGCTTCGGATAATGCTCGGCTTGTCCAGCGGTTTATGGACGAAGGGCAAACGAACAATGCGGATTTTGATAACCGGGTACATTTTGCTCATGCGCTGTATGGGCGTGGGCTGGATTGGGTAGAAGCGCAACTGCAATACACCAATTAGCCAAGGCTGTAGCGTTTGCGGAAAGAAGAACGCAACGCCCCGACTTATCACCTCTTTTTAGAAAGAAACGATCATTACGCCGTACCTTTGTGGCTGATATTTAGCCATTCTGGCATGACAGACGTAGTAATTATTGGCGGTGGCATTGTGGGTTTAGCCACGGCGCTGCAACTGAAACAGCAACGACCAAACTTAAAAGTCGTTTTGATCGAAAAAGAACCAGCGGTGGCCCGCCACCAGACTGGTCATAACAGTGGTGTTATTCACTCCGGGCTGTATTACAAACCGGGTAGCCTGAAAGCCACGAATTGCATCCGGGGTTACCACATGCTGATCGATTTTTGTAACGCCGAAGGGATTCCCTACGACCTTTGCGGAAAAATTGTGGTAGCCACCAAGCAGGAAGAACTGCCGCAACTGGATACCCTTTACCAGCGTGGTCAACAGAACGGCTTAACGGGCCTGAAAAAATTGTCGCTGCCCGAAATGCGCGAGATTGAGCCTCACGTAAACGGAGTCGCCGGGATGTTTGTGCCCCAGACGGGGATCATCGATTATAAGCAGGTATCCGAGAAATACGCGGAGAAGTTTCAACAGCTGGGTGGCGAAATCCGGCTAGCCGAACGCGTTGAGCAGGTAACTCCCGGTACTAGCCTGAGCATCGTCGTGACGAACAAAGCGCGTTACGAAACAAAGCTGGTCGTCAACTGCGCCGGTCTGTATTCGGATAAAATCGCGCAGTTAACCCAGCCCGTCGATGTGCGTATTGTGCCGTTCCGGGGCGAGTATTTCAAGATTCGTCCCCAGAAGGAGTACCTGGTCAAAAACCTGATTTATCCGGTTCCTGATCCAAATTTTCCGTTTCTCGGCGTTCACTTTACCCGTATGGTTCATGGGGGTGTCGAAGCGGGGCCTAATGCGGTACTGGCCTTTCGGCGGGAAGGCTATTCTAAATCCGATATTAACCTGAAAGAGCTATTCGAGATATTGGCGTGGCCGGGTTTTCAGAAGGTGGCGGCTAAATACTGGGAAACGGGATTGGGTGAAATGTATCGTTCGTTTTCGAAAGCGGCCTTTACGAAAGCTTTGCAGGCGTTAATTCCCGACGTGCAGGAAGCCGACCTCGAAGATGGTGGGGCGGGTGTCCGGGCGCAGGCCTGTGACCGGAACGGCGGTCTCCTCGACGACTTTGCTATTCTGGAAACCGATAAAGCCATTAACGTCATCAACGCCCCTTCTCCCGCAGCAACCTCGTCATTGTCAATTGGGAAAACGGTATCCGAAAAAGTTCTAATCCGCTTTTAATGATCTTCACAAACAATCGTGCGTACAGAAGGTTGTAAATAGTGACAATTTTAGACTTAAAACGGACTTAGCCATGAACGCTATCACCCATATCGAAGCGCTTGATACACCTTCTGACTTGAAAGAAAAAGGAAGAGAGAAGGTTGCAGAAGCTATAAACAGACTTGTTGCCGATTCATTTGCGCTATATATCAAAACGAAAAACTACCACTGGCATATGTCCGGTCGTCACTTCCGTGATTACCACTTGCTGCTGGATGAGCAGGCCGACCAGATCTTCGCTACAATTGACCCACTAGCCGAGCGCGTTCGGAAAATCGGTGGGAACACCATCCGGTCGGTGGCTCACATTGCACAGCTGCAACGGGTAAAAGACAACGACGAGGATTTTGTAGCTCCCAAAGACATGCTGGCCGATCTGATCGATGAGAACAAAAAAATGGCCAAGAACATGCGCGATGCTCACCAGATCTGCGACGACGCAGAAGACGTAGCAACGGCGAGTTTGCTGGAAAACTACATCGACGAAACCGAACGTCGTACCTGGTTCCTGTTTGAAACGACGCGTGAACTGAACTAATAGAACTTGTTTTATCACTAGTAAGAAGCGGTCGTTTTCCGGCAATAACCCGGAAAACGACCGCTTTTAAGTATGCTGCCTTTATGAAAGTTCGCCCATCTGCTCTTATCTGGCGCCAGAATGCCAATCAAGCGGAAGTATTATTGATGCGTTATAACTACGGTGGTCAGGATGTGTACGCGTTGCCGGGTGGCAATCCGGATCGGGGCGAAATCCTGACTGAAACGGTTGTCCGAGAAATCCAGGAAGAATTAGGGGTTTCGGTCGATGTGGGCGAAATGATTCTGGCGGGCGAAATGCTACTGTCGCAACGGAATGATGATGTTCTGCACATTGTGTTTGCTACCCGCAATCTCCAGGGGCAACCAGCGCTGAATCCCGCCGAAACAACCGCGCACGAACTGGTCTGGCAACCCGTTAATGTACTCGACAAACTAAATATGTATCCGAACATCGGCGCGAAAATTCAACCCTGGTTTAGCTCGGCTACGTATCTTGGCTACGTCGGACGCATCGAACAGCAATACTTTGGTTAGCAGGTAAAGTATTCTATTTTGCGTTTCGTTACGATTGAATGTAATAAACCAATTACTAAGGCAGAAATAGTTTGTAGTAGTTTACAATATCGTTTTTGTCATGCTTCCTGCGTCAGCATGACAAAAGTTTTCGATGATTTACCTATGCTTGTACAGACCTTGAAAAGCTTATTTGGCCGGGATTTAGCCCGGTTGAAGCACGAGATTAGCCTTTACAAAGACGAAAGCCGGATTTGGTACATTGAAAAAGAAATTGCCAACTCTGCCGGTAATCTGTGTTTGCACCTGATTGGTAACCTGAATACGTACATCGGCGCTGAACTCGGCAAGACGGCCTATGTGCGCTATCGTGAGCTAGAGTTCTCGCGCAAGGATGTACCGAAGCACGAACTCATTCGGATGGTTGAGGAAACGGATGCTGTTGTCCAGAAGACGCTTGATACGGTAACCAGCGAGCAACTCGACGAGGAGTACCCTATGCTGGTTTTCGAGGAAAAAACGACAACTGGCTATCTGCTCGTACACCTGACAACTCACTTGACGTATCACCTCGGACAGATCAATTACCACCGGCGGTTGCTGGATAATTGAGTAAATCGTTACTTACAAAGCAGTCGGCTGATTGACGGGCTGTCTTTGCCGACTGATCAAACTTCCCAGGACCATTGCTAGTATGCTGGCCAGCAGGCCCCACAAAATCGGTTCGTAGTTAGTGTTCAGCCACAGACAGGCTACCCAAACCACAAAACCAACGCCCATCGACCACAGACAACCCGTTAGGTTTGCCCGTTTCCAGTAGATTCCAGCGGTTAGTGGGACAAAAAGAGACACCAGGCTAAAAGCCGACGATTCGCCTACGAGATCAAAAATATTGGTATCGCGGACCGTACTCATGCCGACGCAGATAATGGTAATGACGACGACCGCCCAGCGGATGGTTGCCAGCAATGCCTGATCGCTCAGGTCAGGACGAAAGAATTTAACCACGTTCTCGCCAAAGACCGTTGCCGGAGCCAGAATTGCCCCACTCGACACGCTCAGTATGGCCGATGTAACTGCACCGAAGAATAAGACTTGTAAAGCCAGATTGCCGTGCCGCATCACCATGTTCGGAATGATCAGCTGGTTGTCTTTGGGAAGGTCAGGGTGTAGCAGCCGGGCGCTCAGAGCAATAAAAAGCGGGATCAGGGCGATTGTCAGATACATGCCCGATGCCAGGAACGAAGCCCGGACGGATGTATCCTCGGTTTTGGCCGCCATCACGCGTTGAAAAACGTCCTGCTGCGGTATCGATCCAAGTCCTATTGTTATCCAGGCGGCTATGTACGTCGACCAGTCTTTAAGCGTCGCCTGGGGAAAGAAGCGAAAAAATCCGCTGGGTGTCCGCTTCTGAATCGTTTCCCAGCCACCCACATCATTCCAAAGCATAACGCCTAAAACCAGCATGGCTAGAATGATGATCAGGTTATGAAAAAAGTCGGTAACCGAGATTGACCACATGCCACCCAGCAGGGTGTAGATCATCACGATGGTTGCGCTGGCAATGATGCAGTATTCACGGGGTACATCAGTCACGACGCTTAACACAATGCCGATGGCAACCAGTTGAGCCGCAATCCAGCTAAAATAGGAGGGAATGACCATTAACGCGGATAAAAGCTCGGCTGATCGGCCAAACCGAATGCGGAAATAATCGCTGAATGTCGTGATGTTGAGCCGGTAGAGAGGGCGGGCAAAGAACGCACCGACGAGAAATAAGCAAAGCGACGATCCGAACGGTTCTTCGATAACCGCCTGAACACCCCCTTCTATGAACATAGCGGGTGCACCCATAATCGTCTCCGAGCCAAACCAGGTCGCAAACGTAACGGATGCGGCCAGAAACAGCGGCAATCGTCGGCCCGCCAGCACGAAATCCTGGGCGCTTGTCACGCGTCGGGCGGCCCAGGCACCAACCGCTACGTTGGAAAGAAGGTATAGGGAAATCAGAAGGAGCAGCATCGGCAACGGATAAAACACGGAGGCACAAAATACACAAAGATTGGCTGTGTATTTTGTGCCTCAATAATTTATAGTCGCTAGTTAGGACGCTAACCAAATTTTGCCCTGACGAACCGAAATGAGTGTTCTTTGTCATCTCGACGGCAGGAGAGATCTTCGGGAGCGGGTATTTTACGTCATTTCCGAAGATCCCTCGTTCCTCGGAATGACAAAAGTGTTACAAAAATAAATCTTTAGATGCCTGGTAAGACGCTCACATTCAGACCGGTGCAATATTCGTCGGTCTATGCTTACAGTTTCAGCGTTGCGGGCAAATACTTGGCGATCAGATCCTCGTAATACGGTTTTAGTTCGCTTACGACCGGTGGCTTCGGACTTTTCGAATACAGATCGTACGGGTTGAATTTATGAACCCATTTAAACATCTCATGGTCGTGATCGTCCATTAGGTGGTTATAGGCTTCTTCGCGGTGTTGCGAATAGAATGAGTGGTATCGCATCATGTACAAGGCCGGTTCAGGCATGTAATCTTTCATGATCTGATACAGATACTCATCATGACCCCACGACATGTGGACGTTACGCAGGCCACAGTTTGGCTCGTAGACGCCATATTTGGTATTATACCGTTCGTCGTAGCTATCCGGGTTATTGACAAAGTATTCAGAGTAAACGATCTTATCCGAATGCTTGCAACCTACGGGGAAGGTATCACCAACGACTGCCCACTGCGGCTCGCCAAACAGACACAGTACTTTACCCATGTCGTGCAGGAAGCCGGTCAACACAAACCAATCGGGGTGACCGTCGGCGCGGATGGCTTCGGCAGTCTGCAACAGGTGCTGAAGCTGATCGAGGTCCGTATCCGGGTCCGAATCATCGACGAGCGTGTTCAGAAACTCCATAGCGCCCCAGACGGGTAGCTCTTTCTTATCGAATTTCAAAAATTCCTGCTCTTTCTCGCGTACAAAAGCATACGTCTGGTACGTATGGTTGAGCCGGTAGAACTCACGAACGGTATCCCGCTCCGGCGTATCGTAGTTCCGATAGTCTTCTTTAGCTTTATGCGTTGGCTCGGGATAACGGCTCAGTAAGTCATCTTCCCACTGATCGAGACTGGCAAGGGGAGCGGTTTCGCTGATCATAGTTCAATGAAAATTTTTGCAGTAAATATATGATTTTATTGCTGTTAACCGACATATCGAACCAGATGTTATTGACGGGTTAAGCAAAAGTCCGGTGTTTACCAGAATACAGCGTACAAAACGGCCAAAATGCTGAATATGACCACTGACCCAGCCACAAAGGAAGGCGCTACCCGAAACATTTGTCGATCAACAATCAATCCTTTCACTCGCACCGAATCGGTCAGTGACACGACAACCATCAGCAGTACATCAATGCAGAAAACCCAGGTTGTGCGGTGTAGAAACGGAATGGGGTCCGACTGAATACCGATCAGTTCGGTTACTTCCGGCCAGAACTTAAGCAGCGTTGACAGGGGAATGGTCAGGATGGCAACGGTGAGGGCAGCCCGGTTGGTCGCGCGTTTCCAGAAAAAGCCAAGCAGAAAAATGGCCAGTACACCGGGAGTAATAAAGTTTGTGTATTCCTGAATGTACTGATAAACCTGATCGAGTGACCGGAGCAGAGGGGCCAGCGTAAGAGCGATGGCAAAAGCCACGACAACAACCCAGCGGCCAACGTTGACTAGCTTCTGTTCGGACGCGTTCTTGTCGATGTATTTTTTGTAGATATCCAGCGTAAAGATCGTTGAGATCGAGTTGCCTTTACCCGCCAGCGAGGCTACTATAGCGGCTGTCAGTGCGGCAAACGCCAGACCTTTCATACCCGCGGGTAGTAAGTTCATCAGTACCGGATAGGCATGGTCGGGTTTAACGACGCCCGATGCATCGGTCATCGCGTCGCGAAACGGGCCGCTCTGGTACAGCACGAACGCGGCAATACCCGGAATGACTACGATCAGCGGGATCATTAGCTTCAGGAAGGCGGCAAACAGAATACCGCTCCGTGCTGTCTTTAGATCCGCGCCCAACGCCCGCTGAATGATGTATTGGTTACAGCCCCAATACGAAAAGTTGTTAATCCACATACCGCCCGTTACCAACGCCATACCGGGCAAAGCGTCGTAATGCGGATGGCCTTTCGGCAGAAACATGTGAAAATGCGTGTTCGCCTGTTCGTGTAACGTCAGTAATCCATTCCAGACACTTGAATCACCGCTTTGCTGAGCCACCAGTTGTAAGGCCAGATACGTAACGACCAAGCCGCCGAACACCAGCACGGCAACCTGAATCACATCGGTATAACCGATTACTTTCATGCCGCCAAGGGTGATAAAAATAGCGAATATAGCCAGTCCGAAGGTGCAGGCCGTAAATGAAACCCCGGCCAGCGACTCGATAGCGATAGCGCCTAGGTAAAGAATAGACGTAAGATTAACCAGCACGTACACGACTAGCCAGAATACGGCCAGAATGGTACTCACCGTGTTGCTATACCGCTGCGCCAGAAACTGAGGCATGGTATAAATGTGGTTTCGGAGATAGATCGGGATAAAGTAGACTGCCACAATGACCAACGTAGCAGCCGCAAACCATTCGTACGACGAAATTGCCAGGCCCATCGCAAAGCCAGAGCCCGCCATACCAATGAAGTGTTCAGCAGATATATTCGACGCAATCAGGGAAGCGCCGATAGCCCACCAGGTCAGCGAGCCTTCAGCCAGAAAAAAATCCGTTGTGTTTACCTCGCTCCGGCGTCTTCGTTGGTAAACCCAGTAGCCGTAACCAACAACAATAACTAGATACGTAAAAAAAACGATGTAATCAGCGGTAACGAGATGGTTCATAAGGTGGGCAAAAGAAAAGGGTGCCTTAGCCTAAAGCAAGACACCCTTTTGTTATACCTAATGCTAGGTAAATACTACAACGTGCTAAAATCGAACGTTTCCAGGAATGCGGTTGTGAACTGACCCGATTTGAAGCCGGGGTCGTCCATAAGCTTGATATGGAACGGAATGGTCGTTTTGATACCTTCGATCACAAATTCCTGCAAAGCCCGCTTCATCCGGGTAATTACTTCTTCCCGCGACTGCCCTGATACAATCAGTTTGGCAATCATTGAGTCGTAGTTCGGTGGAATGGTATAACCCATGTACACGTGGCTATCGACCCGAACGCCATGACCACCCGGCATGTGCAGGACGGTAATTTTTCCCGGCGATGGGCGGAAACCGTTCGCTGGATCTTCGGCGTTGATCCGGCACTCCATAGCGTACAATTTCGGTGTATAATTCTGTCCCGAGATTCCAACGCCAGCGGCTACTTTGATCTGCTCTTTAATCAAATCGAAATCCGTTACTTCTTCGGTGATCGGGTGTTCAACCTGAATCCGGGTGTTCATCTCCATGAAGTAGAACTTCCCGTGCTTATCGACCAGGAATTCAACCGTTCCGGCTCCTTCGTAGCCGATAGCTTGAGCACCTTTGATGGCTGCTTCTCCCATCCGGTCGCGAAGATCCTGCGAAACGATGGGTGAAGGGGTTTCTTCCACCAGTTTCTGGTGCCGACGTTGGATAGAGCAATCCCGTTCGGAGAGGTGGCACACGCGTCCGTATTGATCACCAACAATCTGGATCTCAATGTGACGGGGTTCTTCTACAAATTTTTCGAGGTAAAGACCATCGTTTCCGAAGGCAGCTCCTGCTTCCGTACGGGCGTCGTTCCAGGCTTTCTCGAATTCGTTCTCCGCCCGGATAATCCGCATCCCGCGTCCACCACCACCGGCCGTTGCTTTGATGATAACGGGATAGCCCATTTCCGCAGACAATGCTTTGCCTTCTTCAATCGATTCCAGCAAGCCATCGGAACCCGGAATAACCGGAACACCAGCGATTTTCATCGTTGCCTTGGCGGTTGCCTTGTCGCCCATGCCGTTGATCTGTTCGGCGGTCGCTCCTATGAACTTTATCCCGTAATCGGCGCAGATCTGCGAAAATTCAGCGTTTTCCGACAGGAAGCCGTAGCCCGGATGAATCGCATCCGCGCCTGTGACTTCGGCAGCCGAAATGATGCTGGGGATACTCAGGTACGATTGTTTGCTGACGGGTGGGCCAATGCAAACAGCCTCGTCGGCGAAGCGCACGTGTAGGCTATCCCGGTCAGCCGTTGAGTAAACAGCGACCGTTTTTATACCCATTTCGCGGCACGTCCGAATAATTCGCAGGGCGATTTCTCCTCGGTTAGCGATTAATATTTTTTTGAACATAAACGAGAGAGGAAAAGCGTGAACGCGTGAAAGAGCGAAACTACTGCGCTTGTAACGCTCGCTCTTTCACGCGTTCACGCTTTCGCTATTAAATAGGTTCTACCAAAAATAAGGGCTGATCATATTCAACCGGCGTTGCATTTTCGACAAGCACCTTAACGATGCGTCCAGAAACTTCGGATTCAATTTCGTTGAACAGTTTCATGGCTTCTATGATGCAGACTACTTTTCCTTCGCTTACAGTGTCGCCTACCTCTACAAATGAAGGTGTTTCGGGGTTGGATGACCGGTAGAATGTACCAATCATGGGCGATTTGATGGTAACGTAGTTTGATGAATCAGCTTTGGGGGCTGCCACTGTCGGGGCGGCTGCGGCTGTTTGTGCTGGGGCTGCTACTGGCTGCGGTTGTAGAGCGGCTACTGGTGCAGGGGCAGCGGGCGCTGGAGCGGCTGCGGCAACGACAGGCGCGCCTGATCCGTAGCGCTTTACGCTGATCTTGAGGTCAGTCGTTTCGATATTTACCTCATCTAATCCCGATTGAGAGATGAAGTCAATTAGTTGCTGAATGTCTTGTGTGCTCATAGTCTAGGAGTGAAGAGCGAGAAGAGAGGGTGAGAGGCAAAGATTGGTGTCGTGCTCACAACTCGCTCCTCACTTCTTGTTTATTTCACGCGTTCTACATAATCCCGTGTACGGGTATCAACTCGAATTTTTTCACCTGACTCGATGAAGAGTGGTACCATGATTTTGGCTCCCGACTCAACTTCGACCCGCTTTTTAGGGCTGTTGGCTGTATCGCCTTTAATACCTGGCTCGGCGTAGGTCACTTCCAGCTCAACGAATGGCGGTAATTCGCACGAAAGCGGAGTGTCATTTTCAGCATTGATCAGAATTTCAACTTCCTGGCCTTCTTTCATCAGATCGGAGCCATCAACGAGTTTCTCATCGATGTTAATTTGATCAAACGATTCCTGGTCCATAAAGTTATAACCCGCTTCGTCTTTGTAAAGAAACTGGAATTTCCGGCGCTCAACCCGAACAGGGTAAATCGTTACGCCCGAGTTGAACGTATTGTCGATCACCCGACCTGTAGTAAGGCTTTTTAGTTTGGTACGCACAAAAGCCGCGCCTTTACCGGGTTTCACGTGCTGAAACTCAGTAATCTGGAAGAGGTCGTTGTTGAAGTTTAAGACTAGTCCGTTGCGGATGTCTGCGGTCGTTGCCATGTCAAAAATGTATGATAGTAGATGTTGGACGTATGCTATAGGACGCCGTGATGTTCATGTATCCTATACCATGCATCGTATGTAAAGTTAATACGCCCACTTTACGTAGGCCGCTCCCCAGGTAAAGCCACCACCAAAAGCAGCCAATACCAGATTATCCCCTTTTTTTAACTGCGATTCGTAGTCAAACAGGCAAAGCGGAATGGTTGCTGCTGTCGTGTTGCCGTATCGGTGGATGTTCATCATAACCTTGTCGGACTCAATACCCATGCGGTGAGCCGTTGCGTCGATGATGCGCTTGTTTGCCTGGTGCGGTACCAGCCAGGCAACATCGCTGCCTGTCAGTTGGTTACGCTCCATAATCTCAGCCGATACATCGGCCATATTTTTCACTGCGAATTTAAACACCGACGGACCATCCTGGTAAACGTAGTGCCATCGCTTTTCAACAGTTTCGTGGGTGGGCGGGTAGCGGCTGCCGCCTGCTTTCTGGAACAGGTGGTTCTGGCCGGTACCGTCGGACTTAATGAGCGAATCGAGAATACCCAGACCGTCATCGTTTGGTTCGAGCATTACCGCTCCGGCGCCATCGCCAAATAAAACACAGGTTGTCCGGTCCGTGTAATCAACAATTGCCGACATCTTATCGGCGCCGACAACAATCACTTTCTTGTATTTACCCGTCTCGATAAACTGTGAGCCGACGGTTATTGCGTACAGAAAGCCCGAGCAAGCGGCCTGAATGTCGAAGCTACCTACATTCCGAATACCAACCATATCGCAGATAAGATTCGCCGTGCAGGGAAATACATAATCGGGCGTGGTCGTCGCGCAGATAAGCAGATCGACCTCTTCAGGTTTCGTGTTCAGCTTTTCGAGTAAACCCGCCACTGCTTTGGCCCCCATATGCGAGGACCCCATACCTTCGCCCTTCAGAATGTGACGTTCTTTTATCCCGGTCCGCGTTGTAATCCATTCATCGTTTGTATCGACCATGCGCTCCAATTCAGTATTGGTCAGCACGTAGTCGGGTACATAGCCGTGGACTCCTGTTATGGCAGCTTTACTCATAATTCGGTGGTACAAAAAATTTACAGCCTACGGTCTATACCTTTCCAGCAGTCAAGATAATACCTGAAAGCGTTGAACATAGACCGATCATTAACTGAGGGCCTGTGCGATTTTGGTGTAAGCGTCTGATTCAACCTGTCGGATGGCCAGACCAATCATGTTTTTGATCGCAAGCGGTGACGAAATTCCGTGAGCGATAATGACATTTCCATTAACGCCAAGAATAGGACTACCGCCTACCGATTCATAATTGGTCTTATCCAGAAATTCGTCACGGATGCCCCGTTGCAATGCCATTCCGTAAAACGACTCGCCGAGCTTAAACATGGTGTTACCCGTAAAGCCATCGGTTATAATGACATCGGCTTTGCCCGCGAAGAAATCTCCGCCTTCGATGTTACCGACAAAATTGATTTTTCGATTGTCTTTGAGCAGCTGATGCGCTGCCTGGGCCACAAGGGATCCTTTTTGCTCTTCGGTACCGATGTTCATCAGCGCTACGCGGGGCCGTTCGATGTCGAACGTATACTGAGCGTAGATCGAGCCGATCTCACCGAACTGAGCGAGCATTTCGGGCTTGCAATCAGCATTGGCTCCAATGTCGAGCATAACGGCATGACCACCTGTGATCTGTGGGACAAAACCGGCAATACACGGCCGTAGGATACCCTCTATGGCTTTTATGCTAAACAGCGCACCAACGTGCATGGCTCCCGTATTTCCGGCGCTGCAAAAAGCGTTGACCTGACCGTCTTTCAAAAGCTTAAACCCAACTCCGATACTGGAATTGGGTTTCTGCGAGAGAGCTTTAGTAGGGTGCTCACTCATTTCGATGACGTCGTCAGCGTTGACCAATTCAATATTGGCAACGGCTTCCGCACCGTGTTTCTGGATTAGTTCATGCACAAGGGACTGCTTGCCAATCAGCACAATAGTTACATTTTCCGGCAATTCAGCAGCGGCCATTACAACTCCTTCCACAATTGCTTCGGGAGCAAAATCGCCACCCATTGCGTCCACTGCAATTTTCATTGACTCCGTTTGTTCAATACCTCCCAGCTTATACTGGCTAGCAAAAAATACGCGTAAAAATAGGGAGGTGGCGGGCAATAAAAAAGTATTTCGCGTTCATCTTCAGGAAGACGTCAACGAAATACTCTTTATAATAGAATGACAATTAAGCTGTTTTAGCGTAATTCTCAATGATCATCTGGCCTTTGTAAAACAAGTTGCCCTCGAAAACGTGAGCGTGGTGGCGCTCATGAACTTCACCTGTTTGGGCGTCTGTCGAGAGCGTTACGGCCGTAGCCTTGTAATGAGTTCTGCGCTTATCGCGCCGGGTGCTAGAGTGGCGTCGTTTGGGGTGTGCCATAAAACAGTTTGTAGTTTATAGTTTTTAGGTTCATCGTTCGAAGGCCATCACACACAAGCCCGTGAACAACAAACAGATTAATTATCACTCAATTTACGCAAGGCCGCCCAGCGCGGATCGATCTCCGGCTGCTCGTCTTCGCTTGTCGTTTCGGGGTCAGAGCGGTAAATTACTTTACCGTTTTGCTCATCGTCAGCATCATCCTCATCGCGAAAACGGGGATGCAATCGCTTCATGGGCAGCGACAGGCTAATAAACTCAAAAATGTAGTGAGCTACATTGATGGTTGCCGTACTGCGCTCAATCAGTTCAATCTCGTCGCTCAGCTCTTCGTTGTGGTCGCCAAACTTAAGCAGCATCGTCTGCTGCGTATCAACAGGTTCATCATAGTCATCAAGGCTCCGGTCGCATACTTGTTCGACGGTGCCTGTGATGTGAAAATCCAGCCGGATCATCGTTTCAGACTTATCCAGTGTCACATGAGTCCGAACGTTCCCTTTCTGAATTAGATCCTGTTCCAACGCAGCAAAAAACGCGTCGTCCGATGTAAAATCGTACTCGTAGCGTTTGTTGTCCAGACCGACAATATTAATGTCGTATGCGCGTAGTGGGTTCACCTCTGTGTCTCCTCTTCAAAATAAGACCGCAAAGGTACGAAATGTTTGTTAATCAGTAAAGTGCTAAGCTAAAAAAGGTTTGCGGTTTAACATTAACTTCCACTTTTTGAGAAATTTTTGTAACTCTGACACTTACCTTCCTGCTTGTTTATGTTCGTAACCTTTGTCAGCGTTACCTCGCTGGCGGTACTGATCCGCATTATTGCCAATCCGCTTTCGAACGTATTTCAGAAGCAGCTTACCCACCGATCTGCCGATCCGTTGTTCATCATTTCGGCTACTTACGGGTTTCTGGCGCTGGCTTGTCTCACGGTTTGGCCCCAGCTTCAGGTTGAAGGCTTACCCAAAGCTTTCTGGCTAAGTATGCTAGTCGTTGGTCTGTTTGCGATGCTTGGAAATGTATTTCTGGTGAAAGCACTGCACATCGGCGATCTGTCGGTACTAGGCCCCATCAATGCGTATAAATCGGTAGTAGGTCTTGTTGTTGGCATTTTTCTTTTAAACGAAATTCCGGGTTGGTGGGGGCTGGCGGGCGTTGTACTTATTGTAGTCGGTAGTTATGTCGTACTAAGCAATAAACAGCAGCGTAAAGGCTTTTCTTGGCGTATTTTCGGTCGACAGGAAGTGAAATTAAGGTTGGCAGCGCTGGTATTTTCGGCCATCGACGGAGCGTTTCTGAAAAAAGCAATCGTTCTCTCGTCGCCGACTATAGCGTTCTTTTATTGGTGTATATTCGGGTTTGCTTTTACGCTCATCTGGATGCTGATCGTTCTGAAAGACCGCTGGCAGGAGCAAACGAGCCTGCTTTTTTCGCAGAAAAGCACATACCTGGCCTTGTTCCTGACGGTTGGTGTCACGCAGGTCGCCAGCAACATTGCCCTGGCGGGGATGCAGGTCGGTTATGCGCTGGCTTTGTTTCAGACATCAGCGTTAATAAGCGTGCTGTTTGGGCACCGATTTTTCAATGAACAAGGTATACTACGGAAGCTAATAGGGGCTGGTATCATGGTTGCCGGGGCTATTCTAATCACTGTACTGGGATAAACATCTACTCGCGAAGTAGGTTATGATTGTTGAATCTATAGTCCGTAGCTGATTAACCGCTACGACAAACCGTTATAAACTTTTCCGCTATGTCTCAGTACAAACTCGTCGAAAAACACGACATCGAACACCACAATGAGTATTATGAAGTGCGTATAACGCAGGACAACGATCACCCCGAAAGCTTGTTTTTTACCACCAATGAAGAAAATCTGGAAGAGGTCGCTGCTGACATTATCTATGAGCACAGACCCGGGGTAAAGAACTGGACGGTAATTCCACATCGCAAAGACAGTTAATTAGACAAGCGAAAAATCAGGATTCGTGGCAAACGCTTTCCTTATCATTGACACCCAATTTGATTTCTGCCATCCCGACGGAGCTTTGTTTGTACCGGGGGCCGAACAGGACGTTATGCGTATGGCCAATCTGATTCGTCAGCATACGGATCAGATCGACCATATAGTGGTGACGCTCGATACACACCATCTGCTCGATATTGCCCATCCTTTATTTTGGGTAGACAATAATGGGCAGCATCCGGCACCCTTTACCCGCATTTCAGCCGAAGACGTTGATGCCGGACGTTGGGTTCCACGTTTTGCGGTCGAAAAGGCGAAGCAATACGTTCACGATCTGGAAGCGGATGGGCAGCTTGCGCACTTTATCTGGCCCGAGCATTGCCTGATCGGCTCGCGGGGTGCCGCCTTACACGATACCCTGCTCGATGCGTTGAAAGATTGGTCACGCCAGCGAGAGCTTGATTACGTGGCGGTTCCGAAAGGATTACACCCGCTGTCGGAGCACTTCGGTATTTTCCGGGCGCAGGTTCCCGATCCGGCGGTGCCCGAATCACAGCTCAACACGGGCCTGATTGCTGACCTTGATCGTTTCGACCGGGTTTACCTGATGGGCGAAGCTAAATCCCACTGTGTAGCCAATAGCTTGAAACAAATCCTTGACTTTGCTCCGGAGCTTGTGCCCAAAGTGACGGTCGTGACTGATTGTATGTCGGACGTAACGGGCTTAGGTCATCTTGCTGATCCGATTTATGCTGAAGCTCGCGCAAGAAATGTGCATTTTGTGAAATCAGACGCGGTTTTTAGCTGAAAACCCGTACTTTTCGGCTGTATGGAAAAAACGTTACCACTGTTTCCGCTCAGTTTAATCGTTTATCCGGGCGAAGATTTGAATCTCCACATCTTCGAGCCGCGCTATCGCCAGCTCATTAATGAGTGTCTGGAAGAGGAGCGTACGTTCGGTATTCCGGCATTCATCAATAACAAGATGCCGGGTTACGGCACCGAAATGCACGTAACCAGTCTGCACAGACGTTACGACGATGGACGGATGGATATTAAGTCCAAAGGACTATCGGTGTTCCGGTTAGTTAATTTCGAAAACCCTATTCCCGGAAAGCTCTATGCGGGTGGGGAAGTAGAAATGATTGACAAGAGCGATAGCTTCAGCGCTCACGCGACGGCATTGATGGAACGCCTAGAGCGTCTATACGGCTTGTTGCAGATCGAAAACGATTGCGATCCAACCAGCGAAAATTTTTCGTATAAAGTAGCGCACAAAGTTGGTTTATCGGTCGATCAGGAATATGAGTTGCTGACCCTTGAAACCGAAGCCGAACGTCAGCTTTTTTTGATTCAGCACCTTAATAATGTCATGCCTGTAGTGGCTGACATGGAGCGGACCAAGCAGCGCATCCGCATGAACGGCCACTTCAAAAACCTCGATCCGCTCAATTTTTAACAAGCTCCTTTGAGAGCCGATCTTTCGGGAGTGACAGACTCTTGTCCTAGGCGTGGTGTCGGTTTTGAGAAACCGACACCTGGCGGCAGAAATCCGTGTCGGTTTTGAGAACCGCGCGGGCGGCCCCGCCGACACCACGCTCACACCACGCCCACGGAGCTTACAGCAATTTCATTGTCTCGTAATCACCGACGTGTTGCAGGTAAAAGAAATGCAGCAACAAACCATTGACGTTGTTGACCAATTTGTGCGCTTCGGGCAGTGACGTAACAACGGTGGTTATCCGTTCGTGCTCCGACTGGTTGCCCATATCTTTGTGGTGAAAGCTCATGATTTCGTCGTGCGACATTTCGCGTTCGACGTAGAAATAATGCATCGCTTCATCGCTTGTCCCCGTACTAGGATAGCACAACTGGGAGTTAAGCTTTGTCAACTCATCAGCCGTGACGGTAAGACCAATCTCTTCGCCTAGCTCACGAGCGGCTACTTCATCCGGCGCATCGCTGGCATCGACCATACCGGCGGGGTGCTCGTACGTATGCGACCCATCGGCAATCCGCCGTTGACGAACCAACACGACGTATTTCTGTTTGGTCTCTTTATCGATCAGGGCCACCAGCATACAGACCGCATGGCCTTTCAAGAACAAAGCCGGTGGAATTTTATCGCCCTCGGGTGTATCGGCGTCTACTTCGAGCATGGCGAAGAGTACTTCACCATTATGCCGACGCCGGATGTAAAAATCGTTGATCGCGTTAATTTTAAGCCCATTGCTTTCCATCTGGCTTTTCCAGAATTTGAATTTCGGTGCGTCCTGAAGGGCTTCTTCGTGTTTACTCATAGTCGTTTATCGAATCAAAATTACGTTACTCACCGGGCGTTCGCCGGTATGAATCCACTGCTTGCTATCGGACGGATAATTAACGACCCCAGCGCTCCCCTGACCTACCGAGCGAATCCAGAGCGTTGTGGAGCCACCTCCGTCGAGGTTGATTGCGTCGCGGCAACCGAGCCAGCGCATGAGATCCGTTAGTTCGTGCAGGTTCATGCCTTGTGCGTTCGCATTTCGTCCGTCGACGGTAGCTAGAATCAGCCGTTTGCCCGGACCTACGCATAGACACGCCCGCGGATGACGATTGTCGTTAAAAGCGTTCTTTTGAAGCGGATGCGGCTTGCCGTTGCGCAGTAGTAACGGACCCGTTGTCATCACGTTTTCCGCCGACAGTTGCCGGTCCCAACCGGGCTGGTTACCGCCAAAAACAAGCTTAACCTTATTCTTGTGAATAACAATGGCTGCCTGCTGATGTTCAACCATCGTTTTGCCGGACAATCGAGTGGTGTCCAGCACACGACCATCAATTTTGATCAGATCGACCGAACCTCCCTTTTTTGTGTCGAAGAACGTGCCGTTTAGGGCAACCAACGCCTTGAATTTCTGACCGAACCAGCTAGTCGGCTTTAAGCTATCACCGGCTGATCCAAAAGCGATGGTCGGCCGACGACGATTTTTGAGGACGATCAGGTTAATGTTCTGTTTCGATTTAAACAAGCTGTCGAAGTGCGCTTCCTGCCAGAGGATACGGCGGTGAATGCGGCTGTTGCGCCAGTTGGCCGTTTTGACCTGTACGGAATCCGTTGACTGAGCAAAGGTGAACCGAATGCTCAGCAAGGTGATAGCGACCAATAAAGTGACTCGAGAAAGATACATAGAATCGTTTGTAAACGCAGAGGAAGCCGACCTAGTCGGGGAGCTACCAAGCGCCTAAAGCGTGGCGTCCACGAATATCCCGGCTTCCTCCAGGTTTACCAAATTAACTTATTTCTGCGTCAGGCCCTGAGCATCGGGACCGACGTAGCGCTCAAAGAATTCGTAAATCCGAAGCATCCGGTCAATACGCTGACGGACATTGCCCGTACGGCTCAACTCGTGCGTTGCCCCCGGCATCCGAACGTACTCAACCGGACGGCCCAGAATTTTAAGGCTCTTATACATCATCTCGCTCTGGATAATACCCGTGCGCAGGTCGTTTTCGCCGTGTTTGATCAGCAAAGGCGTTTTGATGTTCTGCACGAACGTGTACGGCGAGTTGGCGTCCAGCACTTTGGCTTCGGCTGTCCACGGATAGGCAAAGTAGTTTGGCACAAGCCGCCAGGCATTACCCTCACCCAGGAAAGTTGTCAGGTCGTACACACCGCGTTGCGAGAAAGCGGCTTTGAATCGGTTGTCATGGCCGACGATCCAGGCCGTGAGGTAGCCCGCGTATGAACCACCTGTGATCACCTGCCGACTTGTATCGACCCAGGCTTCCTTTGCCGCAGCGGTTGCCGCAGCCAGTACATCTTCGGCCGGGCCGGTTCCCCAATCTTTGATGTTAGCCCGTTGAAATTCGAGTCCGTAACCGCCCGAACCGCGTGGATTGGCGTAGACAACCCCGTACCCCTGCGAACACATATACTGAAATTCGTGCCACATTGACGGTTCGCCCGGTCCCCACATGGCGGTTGGCCCACCATGCATATTGAGCAGGAGCGGATATTTTTTACCATTTTCCACAAGGACTGGTTTCATGATCCAGTAATCAACCGTTTGACCAAGCGAATTCTTGTACGTGTGCTTTTCGGGAAAGCTAAGCTGCTTTTGAGTGACCCAGTCGTTGTAATTGCTCAGCTTCGTCTGAGCCTTGGCCTCGGCGTTTGTTAGATACAGTTCCGATGGGTTTGTTACCTCCGTTTTGGCGAAAACGATTTGACCACCAGTGATGTCGAAATTCGTTACGCCACTCTCAAACGGAGTTAACTGACTTACCTGGCGTGTTGCGGGATCGAGTCGGTAGAGCGGAGTTCCACCATTTGCGGCAGCGGTGAAGTAGATCGCATAGCCAGTGGTTCCTTTCTTGCCTTTGCCCGACGATGGAAGAGCTGTCCAGGTCAGATTACTCGCTGCCCGGTCGAAGGTAACGGGCTGGATGGTTGAGGCTGTTGTACCGGTTAACGTTGCCAGACCAATCTGCGCGAAGTTGACGCCTTCGGATGGACTCATCAGAACGGCCAGTTGTTTGCCATCGGGTGAAACCTCCGGCGAACCGTAGCTTTTTCCGGTTTCGGCCAGTACGACCGTCCGAGTACCGGAGCCATTGGCCGGGATGAATACGATGGCGTTGTCCGATTCACGGTCGGGGTGCTTGAGCGAGTCACGATCCGTTACGGCTAGTAAACCCTGCCCGTTGGGTAGCCAGGTTCCTGCCTGAAACGACGAAAAGCCACGCGTCAGGGCTTTGGGTGTTGCCTCTTCGTTGACGTCGATCACGTACAAATGCGTGAAACTAAGGTCTGGCTCGGTCGTAGACTCTCCCTGAAAGTTAAGCCGGGTAATGACCTTTGCCTTTTTATCGTCAACGTCTTTGTTTAGATACGCCCGAATTTCGGCCAGCGATCCGTCGGGGTTCGCTTTGATTTTTTTGTCTGTCTTGATGAAGTTGTTATTGGCAAAACCCGGCTTTTCGAGCGACCAGAGCGGACCGTTCTTACTCGGATTCAACACCGAATCGGTTAGCATCTGCGCCGTAGTGACGGTACCCGAAAAGGCAATCCGCTTCCCATCGGGCGACCAGACCGGGCTCGACGCACCGTAGGGGCTGTTGGTCAGCTGCCAGGCTTCACCACCATTGAGCGGCATGACAAAAATCTGACCTTTGCCTTTTACGGTCCGCACAAAGGCAATCCGTTGACCATCCGGCGACCATACCGCCTGCCGGGCCGATTCGTTACCACGGGTCAGGGCTTTGCTGTCGCCGGGCTTAAGATTGGTCAGGTAAACGTGCGTTTTGTATTCGTATTCTTCCTTCTGGTCGGGGTTTGGCTCAATCGTCGTGAGCGTGTAAACCGCCTGTTTACCATCGGGGGAGAGTTCGATGCCGCCTACCTGCCTGATGCGTGTCAGATCGGTAACGACAACCTTGCTTTTGGTCTGCGCACAGACGACCTGTGCTGTCAGTGTAAGAAAAAGGAAAGTTCGTTTTAGCATAGCTAATTCAGGTTATATGTTGGCGAAAATACAAAAAAGGGGTGTAGAATGATTGTTCTACACCCCTTTTCAGCAATGCCTGCCTGATTAGGACAGCAAAGGCAGATAACGCTCTTGCAGGATAGCTGCGTGGTGCCGCGCGTGACCAACTACCACAAAGCCCAGCGCCAGTACGGATATGGTCTGATTAGAAGCGGTACCGCTGCGGACCAACATTTCGTCGTCAACGCTTTTGAACAGCCAGATGGTCGCCTGCCGAACACTGGCAAATTCATCATACAGATCCGCAAGCGTCCGGCGGTTGGCTTGAGCCGAATGGGCAAACGGATCTTCATCGAAGCCGGGTAAGGCGGTTTTGTCGTTGCGGGCGAAGCGCATCGCACGGTACGTCATAATACGCTCGGTATCGATAACATGCTGAAGAATGTCCTTGCCCGTCCATTTGCCGGGCGCGTAGCGGAGATCGCCCAACGCGTCGAGCGTTTCAAGTGGAATCAGGCTATTGAAAGATGCCTGTTGAGTCAGTGCATCAATGATGTCGATGTCCTGGACCAGGTGGATGTAGCGGTCGAAAAATTGGGGCAATGCCGGAATGTCGGACTTAGTCATAGTGGCGAATGATTGGCTGCCGAAAGATCTGAAACTTTGGTGAGTTTTCGAATTGGGACTATTTCTTTCGGATTGGGGACAAATCAATCATCAGCCGTGACCAATGTGTATACTTGCCGCTCTAACAGAAACCGGTAGGATTGGCTGCTGGCAGTAAGCGGAAATTTAGAGCGGCAGGTATTCACATGCAACGGGTATGTTCTATCAACAAAGTGTTTGTCCACGTTTCCCATCAATTCTATGAAAAATAACTACGGAAAATTAACGGGCTTCGGTTGGTTAATAATGTTAGTGAGCGCTGTAAGCTTAGCCTTTTTTAGTCAGGCGCAAACCGTTTCTCCACCCCAAATTCAATGGCAGCGGACGATTGGTAACCAACCGTTAAATGCGACAGGATCCAGGATTGTGAAAGTGAGTAGTGGCGGTTATGCTATTTTGACATACGGTCAACTTCATCGGTTATCGGCTACTGGCGAGGTGCTATGGAGTACTACCATTACAGGTAATCCGTTGACGAGTGTACCCGGTCAATACGCTCAATTTTATACTGCATACGGACTTATAGAGACGCCAGATGGCGGTTTCGCAATGATCGTAGTAGATGCGGGGCGCTATGCGCTGGTTAAGTTTAATAGTGCTGGTGAAGTAACTTCCAGAAAACTACTAGTAGGTACATTACCTAATGAGCGTGGTATAAGTGTAACAGACCTTATTTCGAGCCCAGAAGGTGGCTATATGGCCTTTGGCGGGGCTGGTCCGGGACGGCAGAGAGGGGTAGTTGCCATGAAGCTTGACCAGGACGGTAACATAGTTTGGCAGCGGGAGTATTATTATGAGACCGATGTTAAACTTTATTCAGGAAATATAATCAATTCAGCGGATGGCGGTTATATACTAACCGGTGGCGTTGGTGGAATTGGTCCTTATCAGGGCAGCAATGGATGGGCAGCTAAAATAGATGGTCAGGGCAATCGCATATGGCAAAGACGCTATAACGATTTTTCATATTTCAGGGACGTTGTTCAAAGTCCTTTTGCCAATGACGCTTACGTAGCCATTGGGTCGAATACCAATGATCCCGAAACCACTCGAACGATCACTATAGGTGCGGATGGAATTGCTATAGGTACATTTCAGTTATCGGGCCAAGCTCCTGACACATACTACGATTGTACATTGATAGGTAATTCAGCAAAGAATGGAGTTCCTGCCTATCTAACTCTCATGGATGTCAGCAGTCAGAATAATGGTGATATTCGGTTAACGGCGATCAATGCGCAAAATGAAGTAAGTTGGACAAAGACGTTAGGCGGTTCAGGCAAAGAAAAGGGGCAGGCTATTCTGGCTACAGATGATGGCGGCTATATTGCTGTTGGTACGACTACGTCAACGGATGGCGATGTAACCGGCAAGACAACGAGTGATGAAGCTACATGGGTAGTCAAGTTAAGCGCACCCGTATCAACACCCACATCGACTTTGAAGCTAACCCAGCCAACCTATAACTGTAATACAGGTATCATCACCTTCAACACAAGTGGTGGCGATGGTTCACCTATTACGTATACGGCACCAGGAATTACCCGTTCTTCACCTACCAGCAACACGGGAGTTATTGAGCAGGGCTTACGCAATGATCCCAAGTCCATTACTATCCAGGCTACGCAGCATGGTTATACAACAAGTTACATCTTTGATTTAAAAGCAAGTTGTACATCCAACAACGGACCCTATCCTCCAGTTCTTGCCACACCCATTCAAAATCTTACCTTAACAGTGGGGCAGAGCTTGGATCGTTATAGGGTCAACTTTAATTTTAAAGATCCTAACTCGCACCACGGTACCAGCTTTTACCTGCTTTCGTTTGAAGCTACGAATACACCACCCGGCTTGTATTTCTTCGATGATACCGATTCGGGAACAGGAATAGGCGATGCTTATTTTACGGGTACACCTACCAAGCCTGGTACTTACCTAATCACGGTAACCGCTTACTTCTTTCGGTATACCGCGTCTAGCATCTCTACTTCTGGAACCTTCACAATAACCGTAATTGACCCGTCCGTCAATCCACCCACCGGAGGGGATTTAAAATTAACTCAGCCTACGTATGATTGCGCAACGGGGGCTATCACTTTTAACACAAGTGGTGGCGACGGTTCACCCATCACGTATTCTGCGCCAGGAATTACTCGCTCGTCGGCCAGCAACAACACCGGCGTCGTTGAGCAGGGACTGCGTAATGATCCCAAGCCTATTACCATCCAAGCGACCCAGAGCGGCTATACGACTAGCTATACCTTCGATTTGAAGGCTTACTGCACCTCCCGTCAGCGCTCTCCGCTTTACACCTCGGTGGCGGATCGAAGCCTGGAAGTCGGTAAAGTGGTCCTCTATCCACCCTTTGAGATTGGGCAAGGCTACTACAGCCCCTCTGATCCCAACAATTATAAGAAGTGGTCGATATCGGCAACGGGCTTGCCGCCCGGATTGTCTCTCAAAACGGAGGTGGTGATGAGTACGTTCTTTATAGTTCGGATTGGTGGCAATCCAACTACGGTGGGTGTATATCCGGTGATGGTAACGGCCATTGATCCGCAGTATCCCAATGATCCCTACACAACTCGTTTTACCATCACCGTCGTCAATTCCCCTACCGGAGGAACATTGACACTTACGCAGCCCACCTACGATTGTGCTACCGGTGCCATTACATTTAAGACAACAGGGGGGGATGGCTCGCCGATTGAGTTCAGAGCCATTGGCATTACCGACTGGACAACCAATCCGAGCCAGTTTGTCGATCGGGAGAGCCGCACTGCGAGCGATGTACAACCCTTCACGATTATGGCGCGTCAGAGTGGACAGGTTGTTACGTATACCTGGGACCTAAAGGCTGCCTGTGGTCGGACGCGAGTGGGCGCAATAGAAGTAGGACAAGCGTTCTCAGTGCAACTACTCGGAAACCCGGTTCAGGACTGGGTGAACATTCAGATACGGGGTGCTGAAGGCCAATCGGTACAGTTGCGGCTAACGGACTTACAAGGTCGCTTGCTGGAAAGCCGGACGATTGAGCAGGCCAAACCGGTAGAGGAGCAGCAATTCTGGCTACATGCATCCGCACCTAAATTATTATTGCTACAGGCCGCGACCCCGCAGCAAGTACAGACCGTAAAGATTATCAAGCAATAAACGTAGCGTATTGAGTTCGCAAACAGGCTTCTGAGAAACCGGAAGCCTGTTTTTTTTAATGATCGATCCGTGATTGAAGTAGGCCGTTCCGAAGTCAGTGGCGAACTAAGCGAACCATCCGTACCCGTTACTTTTTCGCCCCTCGCTAACCAAATTTTTTTGTAGCTTTGATTGTTATATAAAGACGCTGGATGCTGGATAGCACACGCTGGACGTTCGTTGAATCCAGCATCCAGCGTATGCTCTCCAACGTCTTTGTATGGTTGATTATATTTCTGGATTGAATGACCCCCAGCGGGAAGCCGTCATGCACGGTGATGGTCCGCTGATGATTATAGCCGGTGCTGGTTCGGGTAAGACGCGCGTGTTGACGTATCGGATTGCCCACCTGATCGAAAATGGCGTCGATCCGTTTCGGATTCTGTCGCTGACGTTTACGAATAAAGCAGCCGGTGAGATGCGGAAACGGATCGAAACGGTTGTTGGCACCGAAGCCCGCAACATCTGGATGGGTACCTTCCACTCCGTTTTTGCCAAGATCCTGCGCATCGAAGCCAAGGCGATTGGCTACACCAGCAACTTTTCGATTTACGATACCGACGACTCGAAGTCGCTGCTGCGGAGTATCGTTAAAGAAATGGGGCTGGACGATAAAGTGTACCGGGTCAACAACGTGTTCGGACGTATTTCGGGCGCGAAGAACCGGCTGATCGGCCCCGACGATTACCTGAATAATGCGGTGATTCAGGCCGACGACGAAGCGGCCCGAATGCCACACATTGGCCGGATCTACAAGCAATACGCCGTTCGTTGCTTTGCGGCCAACGCCATGGACTTCGATGATCTGCTGTTCAACACGAACGTGCTGTTCCGTGACCATCTGGATATTCTGAACAAGTACCAGCACAAGTTTCAGCACGTAATGGTCGATGAGTTTCAGGATACCAACGTATCGCAGTACCTCATCACGCGGAAGCTCGCAGCCGTTCATCAGAACATCTGCGTGGTAGGCGACGATGCGCAGAGTATCTACGCCTTCCGGGGGGCTAACATTGAGAACATCCTGAACTTCCAGCGCGATTACGGCAAAGAAAACGTCAAGATCGTGAAACTGGAGCAGAATTACCGCTCGACAAAAACGATCGTTCAGGCGGCTAATTCCATTATCTCCCGCAACAAAAATCAGCTGGAAAAGCACGTTTTCACCGACAACGAAGACGGTCCACTGATTGATGTCATCAAAGCATCGTCGGATAACGAGGAAGGACGGCTCGTCGCGTCGGCTATTTTTGAAGCCAAGATGAACGGCAGTCTCGTCAACAACGATTTTGCCATTCTGTACCGGACCAATGCTCAGTCGCGGGCGTTTGAGGAAGCCCTGCGGAAAGTAAGCATCAAGTACCGTATCATCGGTGGCCTTTCATTCTATCAGCGGAAAGAGATCAAGGATTTGATTGCGTACCTGCGTTTTACGGTCAATCAGAATGACGAAGAAGCGTTCAAACGCATCATCAACCTACCCAAGCGGGGTATCGGCGACACGACGGTAGCGAAAATCAGCGTAATAGCCGCCGAAAAAGAAGATTCGATCTGGGAAATCGTTGCCGAGATCAATAAGCACATTGCTGGTCGTGCCTCTATTGCCATTGAAGCGTTTGCGGACCTGATCAAAAGTTTTAAACTACTGCTCGATCAGAAAGATGCGTTTGAAGTGGCCTCGCACATTGCTAAAGCGTCGGGTCTGTTGAAAGAACTGTACGACGACAAAACCGTGGAAGGGCTGGCCCGGTACGAAAACGTACAGGAATTGCTGAACGCCATCAAAGAGTTTGTCGATAATCCCGATAACGAGGAAAAAAGCCTGGGAGCCTTCCTGCAATCTGTGTCGTTGCTGACTACCGCCGACGAAAAAGAAGATGACGGTGATAACGACAAGGTGACGCTGATGACGATTCACGCGGCCAAGGGACTGGAATTTAAATACGTACACATTGTCGGGCTGGAAGAAGACCTTTTTCCTAGTCAGATGATGCTCGAAAGCCGCAACGACCTGGAAGAAGAACGGCGACTGTTTTACGTAGCGATTACCCGTGCCGAAAAGCGCCTGACTGTATCGTACGCCGAAACACGCTATCACTTCGGTCGCCTGAAAATGTGCGAGCCAAGCCGGTTCCTGATGGAAATAGACCAGCGGTATCTAAAAATGGCGAAGTTACGGTCGGCCCCGAGCCGAATGGATTTTGACCGTCCTGAACGAGATCGTAGTGAAAGCACCTCAACAGGTTCGATGGCCTTTGTGCGGTCGCTGGCCCAGAAAACCGCTCAAAGGCAGGCTCCACAACCAACCGTATCGCATACACCCTCGGCTGATTTTGCGCCCACCAGTACCGCTGAACTAGCCGCTGGACAGCGCGTCGAACACGCGAAGTTTGGCTTCGGAACGGTAAAAAAAATGGAGGTAAACGGTACCGAGCGTAAGGCTACGATCCAGTTTGAAACCGCTGGCGTTGGCGAAAAAGTGCTGTTGCTTAGTTTTGCAAAGTTGAGGGTAGTAACATAAGAGACCAGATTTCGTAGTTTGCTATACAGAACCGGGTTTGCCTGTCGTTTCCCTTAAACAACTCCACTATCCTTTACCATAGTATGAATGCCAACGGTATCGTTGTCGCCAGTTTGTTTTTTTCAATAGCATCCCTGGCTGCTTTCGCGCAGCCAGGCGACCCTGCGCAGCGGCAAGACTCGACCAAAACTGCCAGTGCATCGGACACAAAAGTTGAAAACTTGGGTAGCCAGGTCAATTCGGAATACAACGAGATCAACCCGATGATTTCGCCGGATGGCAAAACGCTGTACTTTGCCCGGATAAGCCATCCCAACAATACGCACGGAACCAAAGGCAGTCAGGATATCTGGTATTCGGAACTCGATGGGGCCAGCGGTAAATGGGGACCCGCCCGGCGCATGGGCTTTCCGCTGAATAAGGATGAATATAACTGTGCCTACAGCATTACGCCCGATGGCAATTCGATGCTGATCAAGGGACAGTATGCCAATGGAAACTACGAAACGCGCGGTTTTTCGACCAGTAAACGCACGGCCAGCGGTTGGTCCGTTCCGCAAAAGCTCGATATACCGAGCTACGTGAACATGAGCAAGGGACAGTTCGACTGTGGCTTCATGTCTGCGGATGGTAAGGTGCTGCTGATGGCGTTCAGCGAAAAGAAGAACAGCAAAGACGACGATATCTACGTCAGCTTTCGGCAAAAGGACGGCTCCTGGACGAAGCCGATGGAGCTTGGCCCGGAAGTAAATACAAAGTTTACGGAAACGACCCCATTTCTGGCTCCCGACGGGGCCACGCTTTATTTTTCCAGTAACCGCGAAGGGGGACTGGGTAGTAATGACATTTACGTTTGTAAGCGCGTAGACAAAACCTGGAAACACTGGACGAAACCTGTTAATCTGGGCCCCAAAGTCAATACCGAAGGCTATGACGCGTATTACACGCTGGCTGCTTCGGGCGATTATGCTTATCTGACCACCTTCAAGAATACGCTCGGCAAAGGCGACATCGTGCGGGTGAAGCTGACTGAGGATCAACCAACCAACCAGCCGGGGCGATTGGGCGGTAGTGACGATGTGGCTGGCAAGGGTGATGTAACGCGTCCCGATCCAGTAGCGCTAATCAGCGGAAAAGTAATTGACCAGAAAACCGGTAAGCCCGTTGAAGCCCGAATTGTGTACCAGACGCTCCCCGATGGAGCCGAAGCGGGTGAGGCTACGTCGGACCCGGTTACGGGTGAGTACAAGATCGTGCTTCCCTACGGCCAGAAATACAGCATGCGGGCTATCGCCAAAGATTTTATTGCGGAAGGCGACAACGTGGATTTGACCCAGACGAAGGGTTTTCAGGAAATTAAAGGGAAAGAACTGAAGCTGGTGCCTATCGAAGAAGGACGAGCGATTCGGTTGAATAACATCTTCTTTGATACGGGCAAATCGGAGCTTCGTCCGGAATCCGGTCCTGAACTTGATCGTCTGGTGACAACGTTGAACGAAACACCGAAAATGATCATCGAAGTGCGTGGTCACACCGACAATACAGGCTCAAACGAAATAAACGCAAAGCTGTCGCAGGACCGGGCCGACGCTGTTCGTGAGTATTTTATCAGCAAAGGCATTGAGCCGGATCGGGTTGGTAGCAAAGGGTTTGGAGAAGCCAAGCCCGTCGCACCAAACGACACAGACGAAGGGCGGCAGAAGAACCGACGCGTAGAATTTGTAATCGTGAAAAAATAGGGATTGGGCCAAGCGTTCGCTTGGCCCAATTGTTAATCCAACCCTGGACGTTTGAACGCACGGGCGTCTGGAAACAAACCTTCCAACTCCCGGCGCAGGCGACTTAACAGCGCCATCAGATCAAGCACATCGTCGGTTTTTTCCGGAGAATGCTGAATAATCGTTTCCCAGGCCAACAACGAACGGTCGATACTGACCAGAATAAGTTTGGCTTTACCCAACTGGTAATTGACTAACTGCGGATTGTTAATCGGCTCGGCAAAAGCGCGCAGAACCGATTGCGTTTTCACCGGAATCAGCGTGCGATACCAGCGAATCATGTCCCACGCATCTTTCAACGCGTGCAGAATCGGCATCGCTTCCTCCTGCGTCCGCAAGCCCAGTTCAACGGCTCGGATTTGTTCTTGGCCGGTCTGTTCCAGCAAGTTTTTTTCTTCGCTGAGCCAGACGCCCGTTTGCTTTAAGTAGTCACCGGATAAACGCGTGGTGATGTGGTTTCGAAAATCGATTTGTTCGACAGCCTTTTGTTCCAAAGCTTGAGCTTGTTCTTCGGTGGGAACGTCTGAACCCGAAAGTGCTTGTGTCCGCGTCAGGTTTTCGACATACTTCTTCGTTAGATTGAGAGCCTCGGTTAACTGCTGAACCAGGTTGTCACCAGCCGTCTCCGGTTTTGCCAGACCCGTCTCTGTTTGCAGTTGAAAACTACGGCAGCGTGCTGTAAACAGGCACCGCTCACACCAGGCGTCACAGTAATTATAAATACCAGTAATCAATTCAGCTTGTGTATTCATTTGCCGATAGGGCAGATATTGTAGTATTGTTTTGTAAATATAGTAAATATCGAAATGATGTGTTGATTAAAATCGTGTGAAATCGACGAGTTGATGAGACCATTTATACGTTTGGTCAGCCGTTTAAACTAAGGTATTTCTACTCATCCAATTCTTGTGCATCGTACGAGTAAATAAGGTAGTTTTGAGTTATGCTAAACACATCTTCTATGAAACGTCTCTTTGTACTGCTCGCCTTTGTTTTTGCCTCGGTTGCTGCATCTGCGCAAACTACCGACAAAGCCGTTGCCTCACCCGAAGCCGCCAAGTTGGACTCGTTAGCCAAATTATCGCAGCAGTTTATGAATAATAATCAGCCTGATTCGCTATACGCCCTGATGGGCGCTACGTTCAAGCAGAATATTTCGCTGGAAAAGATGAAAGAGGTGACAGGCCAGCTTGCGGGCCAACTGGGAAAATGGGTGTCGCTGGAACCGCGTGGCGTACAAAACGGAATAGCTCGCTACAAAGCTGTATTTGCCTTAGCGCCGTTGGACTTTTACATCAGTCGGGACAAAGAAGGAAAAATTGAGACTTTTTTATTTAAGCAGCTACAGGAATAGTGTGATTGGGCATAGCTGTAATTTACCCTATTTTTGTCAAAAACAGCGCTTTGTATGAATCCTCAACAACAACAAAACCCTGAAGGCTCTATTGATGTCGAACTGAGCGAAGAAATTGCCGAAGGGGTATACGCTAATTTAGCGATGATCGCTCATTCCAACAGCGAATTCATTCTTGATTTTATCCGTCTGATGCCGGGTGTGCCGAAGGCGAAGGTGAAAGCGCGTATCATTCTGACACCAGAACACGCCAAGCGATTATTGGAAGCGCTTCGCGAAAACATCAGTCGGTTTGAAGAAGCCTATGGCAATATCAACAACTCGACCGATACCTTTAAATTCCCCAACGGAGGCTTCGGCGGACCTGTCGGCCAGGCGTAGACAGTAAGCGTTAAAAATTTTTGCAGAAAGGCGTTGAATACGAGAAGCCAGAACAGGCTTAAGCGCTCGTATTCAACGCCTTTTATTTTGGGTATCTTCTGCTTAGAGGTTTGGTATTCAAAGAGTTTTCCGTATCTTTGCACCTCAAATTTCGGGAAGACTGTTTTTTGTAAACAATTTAAAGAATGCCTACTATACAACAACTAGTGCGTAAAGGCCGCGAGAAGCTTGAATTCAAGTCAAAATCGCCGGCTCTTGACGCCTGCCCACAACGTCGTGGCGTGTGCACACGTGTGTATACGACGACACCGAAGAAGCCAAACTCGGCTCTTCGTAAAGTTGCCCGGGTTCGTTTGACGAACGGTCGGGAAGTTAACGCGTACATTCCAGGTGAAGGCCACAACCTACAGGAGCACTCAATCGTGCTGATCCGTGGTGGCCGGGTAAAAGACCTTCCGGGTGTTCGTTACCACATTGTTCGGGGTGCTCTGGATACGGCTGGTGTAAACGGTCGTCTGCAAAGCCGTTCGAAATACGGTGCAAAACGTCCGAAGCCAGGTCAGGCTCCAGCGGGCAAAGGCGCACCAGCAAAAGGTAAGAAGAAGTAATTAATCAGACTGCCCGTTGAAAAAACACGGCAGAGTAAGATCAAAAATCTGAAGAAATCATGAGAAAGGCGAAACCGCCCAAGCGTTACGTGTTACCCGATCCTAAATACAAGGAGGTTCTCGTAACCAAATTTGTTAACAACCTGATGTACGAAGGCAAAAAGAGCCTGGCGTACGGTATCTTCTATGACGCACTTGACGTGGTTGCAAAACGCACCAGCGAAAGTGGTCTGGATACGTGGAAAAAGGCGTTGAACAACGTCATGCCATCAGTTGAAGTAAAAAGCCGTCGCGTCGGTGGAGCTACCTTCCAGGTGCCAACCGAAGTACGGGCAGACCGAAAAGTCGCGGTAGGCATGAAATGGCTTATTAAGTATGCTCGTTCGCGGGGTGAAAAAACCATGGTAGACCGGTTAGCAGCCGAAATCGTTGCAGCATCGAAAGGTGAAGGCGCGGCTGTGAAAAAGAAAGACGATACGCACCGTATGGCCGAAGCCAACAAAGCGTTCTCGCACTTCCGGTTCTAAATCACTACCGACCACATTCCCGGTGGTCACCAAATTCAAAAAAGCCGCTCAACATTGGGCGGCTTTTTTAGTTTTGCAGGATATGACGATTTTAGAAAACGATCAAATTCGCGTCTCAGTCCGTTCCAAGGGGGCTGAATTAACATCCATATTCCACAAAGCAAGTGGCATCGAGCACCTCTGGCAAGCTGATCCAAGTGTTTGGGCCTGGCACGCGCCGAATCTGTTTCCGGTAGTAGGTGGTTGCTTAAACAATCAGCTACTGGTTGACGGAAAAACCTACCCAATCGAACGACACGGTTTCGCCCGGCAGTCTACCTTCGAGACAACGGAATCGACAGCGACACATGCCGTTTTTTCGTTACGGTCGAGTGAGGCAACACGTGTTCATTTTCCGTATGAGTTCGAATTTCAGATCATCTATGAACTGAGCGGACCAACGCTTACAGTTACGTACCGGGTGCTCAACGAAGATGAGAAAACGGTCTTTTTCTCGGTAGGAGCGCACCCCGCGTTTGCCGTACCGTTTGGACCGGATGAAGTCTACGAAGATTATTACATTGAATTTGAGAAGGCTGAGCCTTTACAAACCCATATGCTGTCAGCAGCGGGGTACTTTACGGGCGAAACAAGACCAGTTGCGACGGACGAAAACCGTTTGCCGTTGACCAAGCATCTGTTCGATCAGGATGCGTTGGTGTTCAAAAGGCTGCGTTCGCATCGGGCAGCAATTCGAAGCCGTAACCACGACCATGCCGTAACCGTTGATTATCCTGCTTTTCCGTATCTGGGGGTCTGGGCTAAGCCCGGAGCGCCATTTGTGTGCATCGAGCCCTGGTTAGGATGTGCCGATAGCGAAGGGGACCAGAAGCCAATTGAACGAAAAGAAGCTATTCAGCATGTCGAGCCGGGCCGCGTGTTCAATGCTTCTTTTACGATTACGGTGTCGTAGGGTATCAGGTCTAAAAGCTAATACTGTCCAAAATAAGTATCCGCCTGGTGGTGTCGGTTTTTTGAACCGACACCACCAGGCAGTACTATAAAAAAGTTTGGGTTGTGTTTAGTCGTGTGGTATCAGGTTTTGAACCGCACGGGCGGCCCCGCTGACAACACACGACTAAACACAACCTAGATAAACACCTTAGCCGTTGGCTTACAGTTCCTTTAACTCCAGTTTCCGCCAGCGAACTTTAATACCGCCACCATCGTGGATTTGCAGGGCTACTGAGCCATCGGCCTGTCCAATCTTTTCGTCGTGCATGTCTACCATTTCTTTGCCGTTCAGGTACGTTTGCACATGGTCGCCTTCGACCCGAATGCGCATTTTGTTCCATTCGCCGGGCTTCAGAATGTTTTCTTTTTGGTCGGGGATTTTTTCCAGCCAACCGCGTCCGTACGATTCGTAAACACCGCCTGTATCGTGATCTTTAGGGGCCACTTCTACCTGCCAGCCCGTGACTTTGGTTCCTTCGATGCTGGAACGGAAAAAGACGCCACTATTGCCGTTCGCTTCCTGTTTGAATTCAAGCGATAAGTCAAAATTCTTGTACGGCTTCTCGGTAGCTAAATAGCCGTATTGTTTGTCAGGACCACTTTCGCAGACAAGTTCGCCGTTATCGACATACCATTTTTCGGTGCCATAGACTTTCCAGCCAGAAAGGTCTTTACCGTTAAACAGTTTTACCGATTTGGTTGGAGCCGTAAAGGCCAGCGTCGCTATGGCCAGGCCAGTAATCAGAAGGTGTTTCATTGAGTACAGGAAGTTAAATTCGTGACAGCGTATTCGATGCACGGCTAAAAATACGATGCACGCGCTTTATCTATTGTATCTAACGTTAAAATCTACTTTTCAGCGCTAGAAAACGGTTTAGCGCTTAGCCATGATGACGCAAACGGGCGCGGGGACTTTCACTGACTGGCCTGTGTACGTCAGCTTACCCGTTTTCTGATCGCGCTTGAAAATGGTAATGTTGTCCGAATCCTGGTGAGCAACAAAAACAAAATCGCCTTTCGGATCGATCATGAAATTACGAGGGTTTTTGCCTTCGGTTGGTTGGTCACCCACTTTCGTTAGTTTGCCATCGTTGCCAATCGAAAAAATAGCGAGTGCGTTATAACCACGATTCGATTGGTACAAGAATTTGCCGCTCGGGTCAATGTGAATGTCGGCGCTGGTATTTTGCCCCGTGAAGTCATCGGGCAAGGTTTTAACACCGTCCTGAATAAGCGTCAGCGCACCGGTTTTCGGATTCCGTGAGAAGACGGCTACCGAAGAGGTCAATTCTTCTACCAGATACGCGTATTTACCGTTTGGATGAAAGGTGAAATGCCGTGGGCCCGAACCGGGTTGTACGGATGCGTAAGGCGTCGAAGCTGGTTTGACAGTACTGGCTTTTACGTCCGTCTCGAAGATATTAAGTTTATCCGTACTCAAGTTAGCTACGTAAACAAACCGGTTATCAGGAGCCAGCGTAGCCGAATGAACGTGGGATTTCTCCTGTCGTTGCGTGTTCGGACCTGAACCAACGTCTTGAACGCTGTCAGCGGCTGCACTCAGCTTACCATCTGCGTTAATGGGCAGCACCGCCAGGCTACCACCGCCGTAGTTTGAAACAAACGCCGTTTTGCCGGTCTGATCGATGCTGATGTGACAAGGACCGCTTCCTAACGACGACTGACCGTTCAGGTACTGAAGTTTTCCCGTTGCTTTATCAACGGCGTAGGCACTGACACCACCCGACTTGTCGGCCCCTTCGTTGACAGAATACAGGTAGTTTCCTGATGGATGTAGCGCTAAAAATGACGGGCTTTTGGCATTCGAAACGGCCTGAAGCTGTTGCATGGTACCCTTGCTCCGGTCGAACTCAAAGACGTAGATTCCCTCACTACCGCGAAGCGAGTAGGTGCCGATGTACATAATTTCTTTGTTGGACTGAGCTTGCGCAGTTGTACTTAAACCGATCATAATGCCTAAAAAACAGCGGACTAATTTGTTCATAACTGAAAGAATGGGTCGTTGTAATAAGTAAAAATGGATGGTAAACTACCGATGCTGATCATATTGGTTGGCGGGCAGAGCGTTGGCTAGCTGTTGCCACTCCTGCTCCGTCAAGGCCAGACTGGTCTGACTAAGCACGACATCGATTAATTGTTCCTGCGTCCGTACACCAACTACCGCCGATGCGACCGCCGGGTGATGAAGTACATACCGAATGGCCGTCGCCACGGGGCTACGATTGGTAGATGCTGCGGCAGTGGACACTGACCTAATGGCTTCGGCGGCCTGCCGCACCTCGTCAGTTGTATAATTTAGGTACGATTTGGCTGGTTTGTTGGCAAGCAAGCCTTTCGCCAGACTACCCCGCGCCAGTACGCTGACTTTATGTTCATGCAGCAGGTCCAGACTAGTTTCCTCGGGGCGACGGTCCAACAGGCTGTATTGCATCATGACACTGACCATGTTCGAGCGAGCGATCCACTCGCGGATGACGTTCGGACGAATCGACGAGATACCGTACTCCCTAATTTTACCTTCCCGTTTAAGCTGCTCAAATGCTTCGATGGTTTCGTCGATAGGGTCATCAAGTGTACCGCCGTGCAACTGGTAGAGGTCGATGTAATCGGTCTGTAGTCGCTTTAAGCTTTCTTCGACCGCTTGCAGAATATACGCCTTGGTTGGGTTCCAGTCCCAGCCCGAACCGTCGGGCCGCCACCGATTACCCACCTTGGTTGCCAGAATGACTTGCTGCCGCATGCCGGCAAAGGCTTGGCCGACCATCCGCTCGTTCTGACCCTGGTCATACAGATCCGCTGTGTCGAAGAGGGTGATGCCGTTATCAAAAGCATGACGGAGTAAAGACGCGTTCTGATTCGGATCATCGCCTAGCGACATGCATCCCATGCTGATCTCGCTGACAATAAGGTCCGATTGTCCCAGTGGCAAATAATTCATGGAATAACTTCGTTCTTAATTACATCTAACTTTTTGAGAAATTTCTCCGGTGTCATGAAGAAATAATGCAAAAAGAATTGTTTTAGATGAGGAATGCTATTAAAACGATTAAACAGAATCACTTACCTTTGTAAAACGGTTTAGTGTGCAAGCCATTTATAGCGTTTAAACCTAACTTTTCGTTACCCTTCAATATTTTAATCATCCGTATGAAACGAGTTTTGATTGTTTTCGCAGCTGTAGCAATGCTTTCTTCCTGCAATAGCAAGAAGCGGCTGGCTGAAATCAAATCCCTACAGGAAGCCCGTGATAAGGCTGTGGCATCATTGAATGACTGCGATCAGCGTACCGCCGACTTACGCACGCAATTATCCGCCAAAGACAACGATCTGCAAGGTAAAGACAAACAGGTATCTGACCTGCAAGCACAAGTGGATTACCTGAAAAAGACAAACACGAACCTCCTCGACCGGATGTCTGATTTGTCGATTGTTAGTAAGTCAGGTGCTGAAAGTATCAAAAAATCGCTTGAGACACTGAACGAGCAAACCAAGTATACGAACAACCTGAACGCTAGCATTCAGCGTAAAGACTCGTTGAACTTGGCGTTGGTTATGAGCCTGAAACGGTCACTGGACGATATCAACGACCAGGACGTGCAGGTTGAAGTGAAGAAAGGTGTCGTTTACGTATCAATCTCTGACAAACTGCTGTTCAAATCAGGTAGCTACGACATTACACCACGTGCTGAAACCGTATTAGGTAAAGTAGCTAAGGTTGTCAACGACCACAAAGACCTGGACATTCTGGTTGAAGGTCATACGGATGTTGTCCCTATCTCTACCGCGTCTATCAAAGATAACTGGGATTTGAGCGCATTGCGGGCTACGTCGGTTGTCCGGACGCTGCAAGGTCGCTTCGGGGTATCTCCTGAGCGTATGACAGCGGGTGGGCGGTCCGAGTACGCGCCGAAAGATGATAACACCACATCGGCTGGTCGTCAACAAAACCGCCGGACCGAAATCATTATTACGCCGAAACTTGATCAGTTCTTCAACTTGTTGTCGAGCGGTCAGGCTGGCGGAAGTCGGTAAGCGGACATACTAGATAATTGAGAAGCCCTGCTCCATAGCGATTCCGTTATGAGGCAGGGCTTCTCTCGTAATAGCGTTCTGACAAATAAGGACAAGGTACCAAAAGCTATTTTTATCGGTTGCTGCGCACACCAATCCCCCGGCGAGTAGTTTATAAAAAGGGAAAATCTGGATAGATCAACAGATGAATGGAATTGACATTATTTTGGCTGGTGTTGCTGGCACGGCCATTATGACAGCGTTCATGTACGGTATGACCTTCGTTACCAAACGCGTTATGAAAGTGGTGAAAATATTGGGTACGATGCTGACCTTTCGAACGTCGCCCGATGGAAAACTGTCAGACACGCCACGCGCTATTTCAATCGGAATTATTGCTCACTACGCTATTGGTGTGTTGTTTGCTTTTATTTACAACTCACTGTGGTCTAGGGGAGTAGGGCGTCCCGATTTTGAGTCCGGTATTTGGTTGGGAATCGGCAGTGGGGTTGCCGCCATTGCGTTCTGGTACAGCTTCTTCGCTATTCATCCCAATCCCCCGGCTATTTCACTGAAGCACTATCTAGTCACGCTGTTTCTAGCGCACATTGTCTTCACGTACGGTGTTATTCTGGCTTATAATTTTCTGAAATAGACAGGTTGTCGGGGCTATTTATTTGCCTTCCAGTTAAAGCGTTTTTATTTTTAAGTTGGCTAATGAAGCGCCAGAATAGGCGTATCGTTGGTCTTCTAAACGAATTCGTCTTAACCGTACCTGTTTGATGCATACGTCTACAACAAAAGCACTGTTTCATATTCTGTTGGCTGGCACTTTGGCTTGGCCCGCCTTTGCGCAGACGCCCGTACCAACGCCTAAATTCGCCTTCGCCGAACCAAGTCTTTCGCCCGATGGCTCAGAGATCGCGTTTGTGTCGGGTGGCGACATCTGGACCGTTCCTGCAAATGGTGGAGAGGCCCGTTTACTGGTTTCTCATCCTGATAATGAGTCGCGTCCGCTCTATTCGCCGGATGGAAAATACCTGGCATTTGTATCGTCGCGGACGGGCAATGGGGATGTTTATCTGTTGACGCTGGAAACCGGAGCCATCAAACGACTCACGTACGACGATGGCGCGGAAGTGCTTACCGCCTGGTCGCGGGATGGGAAGATGGTCTACTTTCAGTCAACAAGCCGCGATATTGCCGGAATGAACGACATGTACCGCGTGCCGGTTACGGGTGGTACCCCAATGGCGATTACGGCTGATCGTTACGCCAACGAATTTTACGGCACACCTTCCCCGGATGGCAAAACGCTGGCGTTTTCGGCGCGGGGCATCGCGTCGAACCAATGGTGGCGTAAAGGACACAGTCACCTCGATGAAGCCGAAATCTGGCTCTACCATAGCGATGCGAAAAAAGCAGGAACTGCGTACGAACGACTGACGGAAAGCGGAGCGAAAGAGTTATGGCCGATGTGGAGCCAGGACGGTAAAACGCTTTTTTACGTATCGGATCGGAATCAGGGCCAGAATCTATGGACATTGCCGATTGATGGTAAGCCTGCTATGCTGACAAACTTTACCAGCGGTCGGGTACTGTGGCCGTCGATCAGCTATGATGGTAAGGCTATTGTCTTTGAACGCGATTTTCAGTTGTGGAAATACGATATCGCTAGTCGGCAGGCGACACCGATTGCCATCCGGCTGCGGGGCGTTGCCGCTAGTCCGGCAGTTGAACACCTGAAGCTAACAAATCAATTCCGTGAGCTGACTTTGTCGCCAGATGGTAAGAAAGTTGCTTTCGTTGCGCATGGTGACGTGTTTGCAGCATCGACCAAAGAAGGGGGCGACGCAACGCGGATTAGTCACAGTGCCGCGAATGAATCGCAACCAGTCTGGACACCCAACAGTCGTAGTTTGGTCTATGTCTCCACGCGCGACGGGGTAGCCCATTTGTATCGCTATGATTTCTCGACGCGTGACGAAACGCGTCTGACGGATGGTACGCTGGACGATGGTTCACCCGTGTTTTCACCCGATGGTAAATCGCTGGCTTTTGTTCGGAATGGGCAGGAATTGCGGGTGGTGGATCTTACCACAAAAAAGGATCGTCTGCTTAAGAAAGCGTATCTGGGCCGTCCGCCATTCGGCGCTAATGGAAGTGTTGTCTGGTCGCCGGATGGTAAATGGATTGCGTTTGCATCGTACGGTGCCAAAACGTTTCGGAATATTTCGGTTATCCCGGCAGCCGGTGGCGAGAGTAAGCCAATCAGCTTTCTGGCGAATACATTCGGCGGTAATGTAAGCTGGAGTCCTGATGGAAAATACATTCTGTTCGGTACAACCCAGCGGACCGAGACGGCCCAGATTGCCCGCGTTGACCTGGTTCCCCGTTCGCCTAAATTCCGGGAGGATCAGTTCCGTGATTTGTTTAACGAAGAAGTGCCCAAGACGCTGAAGCCAGCGCCGACGAGTCCAGCAATTGCCAAAACCCCTACGCGCGATACGACGGCCCTCGCTCTAGGCGATACCGCTAAATCGGGACGGGGCGGAGCAACCCGAATCGTTTTCGACGACATTCGCCAGCGGCTAAGCCTGTTGCCCGTAGGCGTAGACGTGGATGCCCATTCGATTAGTAAGGACGGCAAAACGCTGTTGCTGGTAGCTACCGTCGCTGGTCAACAAAACCTGTACACCTATTCACTCGATGAATTAGGGCGCGATCAGAGCGTAGCGCGTCAGCTAACCTCGACGCCCGGTAGCAAAAGCGGGGTACAATTCTCGCCCGATGGTAAGGAGGTATTTTATCTGGAACAGGGGAGAGTTCAATCCATTGCTTTAGACAAACGCGAACCCAAACCACTCGCTATAACCGCTGAAATGGACGTTGACTTTGGCGAAGAGAAAATTCAGGTGTTTCGGCAGGCGTGGGATATACAAAACAAAGGCTTTTACGATTCTACATTCCACGGTGTAGACTGGAAAGCCGTCCGGGCAGAATACGAATCGGTAGCGGCTGGTGCCCGTACGCCCGACGAACTACGTCGGCTGATTAGCTTAATGCTCGGCGAGTTGAACGCGTCACATTCGGGAATTTCGGCGCCCGCTGGCTCGGTGCAGACCACTACGGGACGGATCGGCCTGCGCTTTGACCGGGAGGAATACGAAAATAAGGGTAGGCTAAAAATTACGGAAGTCATTGCGCTGGGGCCGGCTGCCGTAGCTGGCTCAATCAAACCCGGTGATTATTTACTGGCCGTTGATGATACAAAAATTACCGCTTCAACTAACCTTGACCAGCTACTCGAGAACCAGATTAACCGACGTCTTGCGCTCACAATCGCTTCTTCTGCCGACGGAACCCCGCGTGAAGTGACGGTTCGGCCTGTTAACCTGACAACAGAAAAAGGATTGCTTTACAAACAGTGGGTACAACAGCAGCGTCAGTACGTTGACAAGGTGAGTGGTGGGCGGCTGGGTTATGTGCACATGTACGATATGTCGGCTGAATCGTTGGCGCAGTTGAGCGTTGACCTTGATGCGGATAACCACGCCCGCGAAGGTGTCGTTGTTGACGTTCGAAATAACAACGGTGGTTTTGTCAATGCGTATGCGCTGGATGTCTTCACCCGGAAAGGTTATATGACGATGACTTCGCGCGGTTTACCATCGGCTCCGGCGCGGACGCAGTTGGGACAGCGGGCATTGGAAACACCAACCATTCTAGTAACCAATCAACACTCGCTTTCTGATGCGGAGGACTTTACAGAAGGGTATCGAACGCTCAAAGTCGGCAAGGTCGTTGGCGAACCAACGGCAGGGTGGATCATTTACACATCAGCGGCTCAACTGATTGACGGGTCTAATCTACGGCTTCCTTTTTCAAAAATTACGGATAATGCCGGTAAGAACATGGAGTTGGCTCCCCGTCCAGTAGACATAGCCGTTGCTCGGCCAATCGGGGAGAGTTACACCGACAAAAACAGCCAGTTAGACGCTGCGGTCGCCGAATTGCTAAAAGAGCTAAATGAAGCAAAAGCTGCTAAATTGAGTACCGGAAAATGATATAACAAGGGGAGCGGATTAATTCCGTTCCCCTTGTTATTGATTAAATGTCATCAGAAAGTAAGCCCCTTCGTTCGATTGGCCTCCAGCCTGAATGCGCCAGCCTTGTCGTTGGTAAAACTGGACGGCGTTCGTATTTTGTTGAAGGCATTTAAGCGAAGCTGGCCGACCGACTTGCGCTAAACTCTCATCAAGCAACGCTTTGCCGATACCTTTATGGTGAAAGTGGCAATCGACGAATAAGGTATGAATGAAGTTGTCGGGAGGCCACCACGACACAAAACCAATCGGTTTTTCGCCCACAACGGCTACTCGTATCTCTTCGTCTTGCGTTGCTGAATCGAAATCGCTGGAAGCGAACCGCGCCTTATCTAGCCACGTGAACGTCTGCGCGCGAGAATCTAAGTACAATTGCCGTAAACCGGGTAGGTACGCCGGTTGCATCGTGACAATCTTCCAATCCATCGGAACGCCGTTTGCTGGCTATAAGCTGTTTCTCTGAATTTACTTCACCCGGCTAAATTCAAACAGGTTATTGAATACCCATTTGCCGTCTTTTTGCTGACCGCGCTGAATCACCAACTGATCGTTTGAGGGCTTTTCGTAGATAATACGAATAGAACCATCTTCTTTCTCGAATAGCGCGTTGTCTTTTTTTGCTTCGATAAAGGAGTAACGATCCTGCTTATCTTTTTCCTCCTGTCCGATCAGGCCCGGCTTGAAATGTTTGACCAGCGCTATGGGACCTTGTTCGGTCTGTTCGAAGATTAGCATTTCGTACATCGTCACTTTATCGTCCTTCATCATTCGAATAAAGCCGGTAAGGTTATCACCAGCCGGAGCTATCCATACCGCGTCAATCGGCCCGCCATTGAACGTTCCCCGCCAATGGCCTTCCAGAAAACGCATATCGGACAAAGAGCCTTTGGCAGCTTTGCTAGTTTGGGCGTACGAGGCAAAAGAGGTTGTAAAACAAAGAAGGAAAAGCCAGAAAAGCTTGTTCATACGAGTTAAGGAAGTTAGTGTAAAAATTGGGGTTGATAAAAAGGATTATTGTGGTTAAGCTACCGTATCATCAGTAAAACGATGGTTCAGCAATAGTTTCTAACATTTCGTGTTTAGAAGAAAGCTATCCGGCATGATTCGTGATAGAAAATCTGAATTTATCCTACACTGATCGATAATTGATTCGCCATGATCATGACATCAACTGACAGGCAAGAAATTGCTGATGAGATAAGAGCAAAAGTCGTTGAACTAGAAAATCTAATTGTTTTGGCAGAGTCGCTGGGGCTAACTATAAAGCTGACGGGGCGAACCGTTGCCAGCAGTATATTCCGTCCAGACACTACCCTATGCGTAGAGATTAACCATCACCATGTCCAGAAATACTAAAGTTTAATATTGAGGGTTTCCGATAGCGTAACAGCCATGTGCATACTGTCATCAACTACGCCCACAACTGTACCGCAAGCCGTACATTGAACAAAATACAGTTGATAGACGCTGTTCTTGACCGAAGCGGGCTGAAGCTCGAACGATGTATGCTGACAACGGGGGCACCTTGATTTAGCCATGATTTGAGCACCAATTGAGAAGGGCAGAGGTTTGCATAAAGGATAAAAATCTTTGTGACTAAATAGGAAATTTAGTATGAAAACTATCTAGTTAGGATTAACCCTGTTCAAGTATAATCAAGGAAATGTTAAATGAAAATTTTAGCTATAACTATTATCTATAGGGTAATAGGATACTCCTTAACAAATAAGCACACTTGTATAAAAATACATTAGTTAGTTAAAAATATATATATCAATAATAGTTTTTTATTACTACTAGTAATGCTGTAATTTATTGTCTGTCAACAGGTAAAGTTAACTTAACCAGCTAATAGATATCCTCTTTACAAACGTATAAAAGTTACATAATATGTACCTTGAAACGTATCTTATAACTGTCTTATGTTTGGTTAAATGATAAAATCGAGTAGCTGAAATTCAGGTAATTAACTCTTTATGACTCATATTCTATCAAAGGGCTATTTGTTCTAGAAGAAAATAATAGAAAATTATCTACGTAATAGAACGCAGCCAAATGTATGGTCTAACCAAAACGTATAAAAACAGGCTTGATAAAATAAGTTACTTAGTATAAATAGAAATGTGAATTAAAAAAGTTGACTGTACCACTCAATAAAAAAGCAGGATAAAGACACGTTTTTGTGTCTTTTATCCGGATATAAAAAAGATTGCTTTATTCTAAAACAGAGGCTACTTATTGGTATATTTCATACCCTATGTGCATCGAGCTCGTTACTCACCAATTACTTGTTTCTCGATTAGAAGAATAAACAAGTGAATAATTTTGATGTGAATCTCCTGTATACGGTCGGCATAGCCAAAGTGAGGAACTCGTATCTCTACGTCTGCTTTTCCGGCAAGTTTACCGCCATCTTTTCCCGTCAGTAAGATAACGGACATTCCTTTTGAACGCGCGGCTTCGACTGCTCTGATAATGTTCGCTGAATTTCCGCTTGTACTAAGTCCTAACAGTACGTCTCCTTCGTTGCCAAGTCCTTCGATGAAGCGTGAAAACACAAACTCGTACCCATAATCGTTGCTGACACAGGAAATGTGGCTTACGTCCGAAATGGCGATTGCAGCCAACGACCGACGGTCATTCCGATAACGTCCGGAAAGCTCTTCAGCAAAATGCATTGCGTCGCAGTGAGAGCCGCCATTCCCGCAGGAGATTATTTTACCACCTTTTTTCAGGGATTCAGCCATCAGCCGGGCGGCTTGTTCGATAGCAGTAAGGTGATCAGGATTACTAAGAAATGTATCTAAGACGGACTGGGCTTCGGCCAGTTCGTGGCGAATTATGTCAAGCATTGAAAAGCAAGTTTGAATACTCGTCTGCTGCTATTTGTTGTTGATGGAAAGCAAACGATTGCCAAAGTTGGCTACTATCCGACGAAAACTCAAAAGTCGGTTCTAAAAACTAGCGTTAGAAAACCCAGTTCCGGTAAGGCAGATTCCAGCGCAACGCAAAACTAGCTAGTTTATCTGTGTACGCTTCGGCTTCGTTCTGACTGTCTTTAAAGCGGTACAACAAGCGCCCCTCCAGAAAGATGTTATGACGGATCATATAGGAAGCGCGTACATCAGCGTAAGTAATGATGGTTTTACGACCCTGACCGATGTAGTTCCCTAAATCGCCAATTCGGGTATCATAGTTAAGCAAAATGTTGCCGCCATAGTTACGGCCTGGCTGGTCGGCTCCGTACATCATGACGCCGAAGATACCGTTGCCAGACCATTTGTTACGCTGATACCGAACGATACCCAGACCTTCCAGAAAGTTGGCACCGAGTGGGTGAGCCATCGGCTGGCTGTAATGCGCGTAGTTTCCTTGTCCGGCCGTCACATAAGGCGACGTTAGGTGAGAATACGTATAAGGACGAGCCAAGTTCATTTCCGCCTGGATATCCAAATTCGGCACGTTGAACGCGTCGATGTATTTACCACCCAACTGGAAAGCAAACTTATTGGTCCAGTTCCCTTTACCCGACAACATGTCGCTTAGCCTGAACTCATCCAGCAGAAGTTGGCTGTACACCAGAAAGCGGGAAAGGAAATTAGCCTTAAGATCAATCCCAATCATCGCGTTATCGGCGCTGCCCCGGTATGATTCAACGAAGCGGTAGAAAATGATTGGATTAAGGTAGTTTAGATCCAGCCGGTCTCGGCTGAATACTTCGGCTTCAAAGACACCTAGATTGATCTGAGGAGTGATATTTACGCTGAGGTGGTGCATGGCTGCGAACTTCTGCTTGAACAGCGTACTGGCCGCTACCGCATCCTGCGTATTTTGTAATTCGGTAAATAAGTTGGTATACTGAATCTTCTTGCCCAGTCGGGTCGTCAGCTTCAGGAAAAGGTAAGGCGCGCTATTGTCCGAAAGAAGCAGTGAACGGAAGCCATTACCGAAGAAGTTACGGTCGTGGCCAAATTGCAAATTGATTATTTTTAGGACGTTGAGCGTAAAGTAACCACGCGCCGAAATAAAGTCGGCTCCTCTCCGGATGAGATCAGGTCCGTTCTGGCTACGTACTTTTGTAAAACCTTCTCCAGGAGCAAATCCACCACCCGCTTCCGTCGCCTGGTAGAGCTGGCCATAATCGTTTATGTACTGCGGATAAATCGCCTGGTTGTCGGCAAAAAAGGTGTAAAAACCTACTTTCTTACCAATGGTACCCCGAATTTCAAGTCCACGCGTGTTGACAAACGGATTGCGTAGCGACTCGTCTGAGCTGGCAGCGTTGCCAGAAACCTGTTCTCCCCCGATACCAAAGTAAAAAACGGGGTTTACGTGCAAGTCAAAGTCAGGGGTTTGCAGACTATAGAAGTCCGCTTTTTTGTGATAGAAAGGCTTGAGAAACGATACCGTTTGACCCAAGGGTCTTTCGCTGTCACCGGGGGACGGGGGTGGGAGCAGATGCTTCGTGAATGGATCACGAACGAGTGAATCCGCCGTGGAGCGAACCCATTCCCAACTGTCGTCCTGTAAATAATTGAAGTTGAAGTAATCCGTATCCGAAAAACCCCGGCCTGGTTTGGCCAGCAAGCTATCCGTGAGCTGAATAACGCTTTGCCGGTTGTAGGGTTTCACAGAACTATGGAAGCCATCGGCCCAGTGGCCCTGTCTGATCTCCAATCGGTCGATTAAGTGGTAGTAGTCCGTGTTTAAGGGCACAAATGGACTTTGTGACCAGCCAGAAAATGATATTACTAGAAATAAGAAAACGTAAAGAAAACGCTGCATACAAGTTACAAGATTGCTCACTCCACTCCGTTCATCCACTCAATTTGCCTTATCTGAGCGACAAATTAGGCATTTGGTTTGGATATACGCCAGTCATCGGGCTAATTTACGGGGAAAGATAACCGTAATCTATGTTTGTTTTTGCGCAACAGCCCTCGCTGGCTAATCAATTCGTAGCTGAACTTCGCGATGTATCGATTCAGAAAGACCGTTTACGTTTTCGACGGAATCTCGAACGAATTGGTGAGTTGATGGCTTATGAAATCTCAAAAACGTTACCTTATCACAATGTATCGGTACCAACACCACTCGGTATAGCCGATACACAACTGCTTAGGCAACAGCCAGTTCTGGCGACGATCTTACGTGCGGGGTTACCTTTTCACCAGGGGTTCGCCAATTATTTCGATCAGGCTGAGAACGCTTTTGCCGGAGCGTACAGGGGGTACAGCGCCAGTGAAAGTGACGAGTTTGAGATTGCGATGGATTATATCGTCGGACCAGATTTAAGCGGGAAAACACTGATCCTTAGTGACCCGATGCTGGCCACGGGCCGTTCGCTAGAAAAAGTATATCACGCGATGCTTCGCTACGGAATTCCGGCGCAAACCCATATTGCCGCTGTTATCGCCAGTCCAGAAGGTATTCGGTATGTCCAACGGCAATTACCGCAATGCCATTTGTGGCTGGGAGCTATAGATGATCACCTGAATGAGCATTCGTACATTGTCCCCGGACTCGGCGACGCTGGCGATCTCTCGTACGGCGCGAAAGTTTAAAACAGCGTGTATGACTACGGGGTGCGGTCAACTCTCGAGTAGTCGATCACACCCCGTAGTCATAAGTTTTATTAATTACCGTAAATCAACAACTTCGACGCCTGGGTATTTCGACTTGTCAAAGACAAAATGCGTGTCGGGTACGTTGACGTTCGGGGTAAATTTGGTGATCGTGTACGAAGTACGCTTCCCGTCTTTGTTAATAATCAGCCAGTTCCGAACGGATTTGTCAGCTTTATCTACCGAAATCTGGACGGTTGCTATAGGACTTTTCTGACGGTTCGGGGTCAATTCGATAACTTCGAGCGTACGACCTCCCTGTTTTTGCTCCTTCAAAAAGCGATAATCGAACCCGCGTTTGTAGATCGTATAGATCTGAGTCGGGTTTAGTTCACCGTTTGCTGCTGCTTCGTAGTCCTGAACGTTTACTTCGTTAGACTCTTTGACATAGGTAGACATTGTTTGCCCATCTGAGTAAACTTCCTGCCCTCCCAATTTTAAGCGAAACTTCGGACCCTTAACGGCTAGATCTCCTTTGAATGAGTCGTTGGCCCCCGCTCCAGCGCTGGCATAAGTAAAAGCGGCCTGGTAGGATTTCAGTGCCTGATATTGTTTACTCATTGCGTCCAGAATGGTCTTTGCCCGCTTATCTTTCTGAGCTGCGGCAGGTAGTGACAGCACTAACGCTATGCTCAGTATCCATGCTACTTTTTTCATCTCTCTGTATTTACTCCAAAATTCGAATTGAAAAGGTGGTCTATTTATTAAATTTCTTCTTTCTGCTTAGACTATAGACAGAAAGAATAGTTTAACACAATTGTTTACTAGTGAGCTTATTAACGACTTATTCTCCTTTTAGTCGTTTCAGCGTTTCTTCCAATAGCTGTAAGTCCTGAACCAACACATCGCGGGCTTTACTTCCCTCAAAAGGCCCAACGATTCGAGCGGCCTCCAATTGGTCAATAAGCCGGCCCGCGCGATTATAACCAAGCTTAAGCTTCCGTTGAATAAGCGATGTACTTCCCTGCTGATGAATCACAATAAGCCGGGCTGCTTCGTCGAACATTGGATCACGATTGTCAAGGTCCACGTCTTTTTCTTCACCCTGACCACCCTCATCACCGACAAATTCGGGCAGTGCGTAGGCATCGTCGTAACCGCGCTGGTTGCCCACAAAGTCACACAGATCTTCAATTTCGTTCGTGTCCACGAATGGGCACTGTAAACGGATAAGGTCTGAGTTGGACGATAGCAGCATATCGCCCATACCCACGAGCTGTTCGGCTCCACCCGTGTCCAGAATGGTTCGTGAGTCGATCTTCGACGTTACTTTAAATGACAGACGGGCGGGGAAATTGGCTTTTATCAATCCGGTAATAACGTTCACGGATGGCCGTTGCGTAGCGACAACCAGATGGATACCGATGGCCCGCGCTAGCTGAGCCAGCCGGGCAATAGGCTGTTCTACTTCTTTTCCAGCGGTCATCATCAAATCGGCCAACTCGTCGATGATCAGCACGATGTACGGTAGATACCGGTGCCCTTTTTCCGGGTTCAATCGACGCTTTGTGAACTTGGCGTTGTATTCTTTCAGGTTACGGCAACCCGCGTCTTTAAGCAGGTTGTACCGATTGTCCATCTCGATGCAAAGCGAGTTGAGCGTGTTGACCACCTTTTTCGTATCCGTGATAATCGGCTCTTCCGAATCGGGTAGCTTGGCCAGAAAATGCCGTTCCAGCTTGTTGAACAAGGTCAACTCCACCTTTTTGGGGTCTACCAGCACCAGCTTTAGTTGCGACGGATGTTTCTTGTAGATCAGCGACGTAAGCAGGACGTTCAGACCTACCGATTTCCCCTGACCCGTAGCACCCGCCATTAGTAAGTGCGGCATTTTTGCCAGATCGGCTACGTAAATCTCGTTGGATATGGTCTTACCCAACACAACCGGCAAATCAAATTTGCTGCTGGCAAAAACGTCGCTCGTAATCACCGAGCGCATCGAGACCATCTCCCGGTTCTTGTTGGGCACCTCGATACCGATTGTTCCCATACCTGGCATCGGGGCAATGATGCGGATACCCAACGCCGACAGGCTAAGGGCAATATCGTCTTCGAGACTTTTGATTTTTGAAATACGAACGCCTTTGGCCGGTACAATCTCGTACAGCGTAACCGTTGGCCCGATAGACGCCTGAATCGAATCGATTTCGATCCCAAAATTGCGTAAAGTCGTTTCAATCCGCTCTTTATTCGCGGTCAGCTCGTCGTCAGAAACCTGTGCCTTTCGATTGTTTTGATAATCGGTGAGTAGCTCGTTGGTTGGATATTGGTACTGCGGCAAATCGAGGGTTGAGTCGTACAAGCCGTGAGTCGCTACCAAGTCATTTTCATCGAATGCATCAGGTTCGAAGGTAGGCGCAGGCGTTGCGCTCAGCTCCGAGGGCTCGGCGTCCGCTGAATCGTCGGTAACGGATTCGCGGTTTTTGATCGTCAGCGTAACGCCAGTTGTTTTGGCAATGACTTCGGGCAGCGAAGCCGAAACGGTTTCCTGAACATTATCGTCGATTGCCGGCTCAACCGGCTTAACGGGTACAACTTCAGGTTCCTTCTCAACGAAGTGATTAGGTGTTGCAACGGGAACTGTGTTGACAGGAACCGGCTCTTCTTCCTCCTCGTTGTCTTCCTCGATTTCACTTTCTTCGTAAGACTGCAAGGTGGCGTCAGGCCGTTTAGGGGATTTGGAACGTAGGCTTCCGGCCAGATCGGGCGCTGACAAACTAGGTAGTTTAATGTTTCTAACGTCGAAGAAGTAAACGACGAATAGAAACAGAGAAAAGGCGATGAAAGCTAAGTTTCCCCAGCCGAATAAGCTGTAAAGCGTCACGTTGAATTCGTAGCCAAGCCCTCCGCACCACACGCTGGCTGTTTCGGCAGAATCCGTAGCAAGAACAATATAACCGGCTAATAAACTAGCCCAAACCGCCAGGAAGAGCAGACCTGCGGTTGCACGGCTCAACGGAAACAGTTCACGGCCAAGCGTAAGTTTGTAGCCGGCTAAGAACATAATCATCGGCAACGCCAGTGCACCAACTCCAAACCAGCGAAACACGAAGACGTGGGCTACGAAAGCACCGACCAGCCCAACCCAGTTGCGGGTTTCGGTGCCTGACTCGGCTAACGGTTCCGAAAAAGCCGATCCGACCACACTTTGATCTGCGTGCCCGGTCGTCATGTACGAAATGAAGGCAATGAACAGACCAATCGATAGCAGCATCAGCAAAACGCCTAAGGTAAGCGCCGATCGTTGATCGCTGAACCAACGATCCAGTGAGGCTCCCCAGTTCAAGGATGGTCTTTTCTCCCGCAACGGACCCGCCGAAACGGCCTCGCGATTAGGGCGGGGCGTGTTCTGACGGTTACGGTCTGGCTGTGGTTGACGAACTGAATTTTGGCGAGATGATGTCGTTGGTTGTGCCATGCGTTGAGATAAAGCTGTAGCGGCAGTGGTAAATTTCCCATTTTTTGGCGAAAATCCGCGCACAAAAACGTAGATTTCGGGTAAACTGTGGGAACGGGCCAAGGTCGTCTAGTATACGGCTAGGCAGTCGGTAGGGGCGAGGTTACCACGTCCTTCAATAGGGCCCTGTTGATGCGCTTTGCCAGTCCTGGCCCTTCGTAGATGAAGCTGGTATAAACCTGAATCAAACTCGCTCCCGCTTGGAGTTTTTCCTGCGCATCTTCGGGGGAGAAGATACCACCAACCCCAACGATTGGAAACGCCCCGCCCGACTGCTGGTGCAGGTAACGAATCACCTCCGTCGAACGCTCGCGCAAGGGGCGTCCGCTCACACCACCAGCACCGATCTGGGAGACGGTGGCTGAGTCTGTTCGTAAACCGTCGCGGCTTATCGTCGTGTTGGTTGCAATGACGCCTGCGATGCCGGTATCGCTGACGATGGCGATGATATCGTCCAACTGCCCGTTGGTTAAATCGGGCGCTATTTTCAATAAAATCGGCTTAGGAGTGGCCCGTTGACGATTTTCGGTTTGTAAAGCGGTCAGCAAACGGGTTAGGGGTTCCCGTTCCTGAAGGTCGCGCAGCCCCGGTGTGTTGGGCGAGCTAACGTTAACTACGAAGTAATCGACCGCATCAAACAACTCACGGAAACTGATAAGGTAATCGTTCAGCGCACTTTCGTTCGGGGTATCTTTATTCTTACCGATGTTGCCGCCAATAATCACGTTGCGTCCGCCCCGGTTTTTGGCGAAGTGACGCAATCGTCCACCCGCCGGTCCTGCTCCTTTATTGTTGAAACCCATTCGGTTAATCAAGCCACCATCGGCTTTTAACCGAAACAGACGGGGGCGGGGATTTCCCGGTTGCGGGCGTGGGGTTACGGTGCCAATCTCAACGAAACCAAAACCCAGGTCACTCAACTCGCTGACCAGTTCGGCGTTTTTGTCGAACCCGGCTGCCATTCCAACCGGATTTGGAAACGTAAGTCCGAAAACGGTACGGTTTAAACGTTGATCCTCAATGACGAATAATCTGCGGCAAACGGCGGATACACCGGGAAGGGCTAGGCCAAATTTAAGCACCGTTGTAACGGCATGATGAATCGTTTCCGCATCGAAACGGAACAGCAAGGGCAGAATAATGCGCTTATACATGGCAGCAAAGGTACGGTCTTGGCGCAAGAAGGCCGCTACGGTCCACTAAGTTTACCCAAATAAGTCGGAAGAAAGGTAGCGGTCGCCCCGGTCGCAGATAATGCAGACAATAACCCCTGAATCCAGCTCCTGGGCTAACTGCTGGGCAGCCCATACGGCACCACCGCTGCTCATACCCGCGAAAACACCTTCTACGCTCGCCAGCTTCCGCGTTTGCTGAGTAGCATCATCGGCTGATACGTCAATGACGCGGTCTACTCGTTGCGGTTCAAAAATCTTGGGCAGGTATTCGACGGGCCATTTCCGAATGCCTGGAATCGACGAGCCATCCGTTGGCTGGCAACCGACGATCTGTATAGCCGGATTTTGCTCTTTCAAATAACGGGAGGTTCCCATGATCGTACCTGTGGTTCCCATCGACGAAACAAAGTGAGTAATCTGCCCGTCTGTATCGCGCCAGATTTCCGGTCCGGTGGTTCGGTAGTGCGCTAAGTAATTATCGGGGTTAGTAAACTGATTAAGCATCAGATAACCTCCTTTTTTGACCTGGTCTTCGGCGTAATCGCGGGCTCCTTCAATGGTTTCGGTCAAGATCACTTTTGCACCGAATGCTTCCATGGTCAGTACCCGCTCCCGCGTAGAGTTTTCGGGCATGACCAACTCAATATCTATGTCGTAAAGTCGGGCAATCATGGCTAAAGCAATGCCGGTGTTACCACTGGTCGCTTCGATAAGCTTCATGCCCGGTTTTAATTCGCCACGAGATAACGCGCCCTGAATCATGCTGGCAGCAGCTCTGTCTTTCACACTACCACCGGGGTTCGTGCCTTCGAGCTTACCATACAATCGAACGTTGGGATTAGGGTTCAGGCGATTCAATTCTATCAACGGCGTATTGCCGACTAAATCAAGCAGGGTTGCCATGCCAATACATCTGGAATAAACTATGTCGATTTAAGGTCAAATGGATTCAATAAGTTCGCATGGCGGTTTTTTCTCCCGGATGTGACGCAATTTTTTTAGAAATGGTATTATCCAAACTTTTCATATGATTCAAATTTTTTTGCGGGTTAATGAATTGATAATGAATTTTTTGTATAATTGAACACGCTTACTCTATGGAGCATATTTATGTATGTGGAAGTAGGCAGGCAGTTTACTTATTCACACCATTAAAATAGATTGATTATGAAAGCCGCTTTGCTTCAAGAGCCGCTATCCAGCGCCTATGTCGAACAAATTGCTCTCCAGTTCGACATGCCCGATCTCGTTTTACCATTCTGGGGTTACCGCAAAAAGATGCCGATGCATCAAATTGTTCGGCTGGAAGGAGAAGGTAATTACACCCTCTTTCACTTCTCGGATGGTAGCCAGCTCATGGTTTCGCTGACGCTTAAAAAAATGGAGAGTCGGTTGTCATCAAAGGTCTTTGTCCGACCGCACAAAAAAAATATTATCAATCTGCTGTATCTGGAAGGTGTTTATCCGGAGACCGTTCAGCCGAAACGACCACAACTGAGTGTTGGTTTGGTCAATGGTCATCGGATAGAAGTATCGCGCCGGAAAGCCAGCCAGTTCATCAAACAAGTGAAAGGATTTCAGGAGGAAATTCAGTCCTTAAATAGTTAGCCTCAGTCACAAAAGCGGCCCCTGGGTAATTCTCAGGGGCCGCTTTTTGTCGATTAGCACAGGACCTTTTGAATGGGTTTCTGCCTGAGTTTGGCTATTTACCTTTTATTTTTGCTAGCTCTTCATCCCGTAGCGGCCGGCGCAGAATTTTGCCCACGTTCGACTTAGGCAATTCGGTTCGAAACTCGATCAATTTTGGAATTTTATAAGGCGTCAGATTTTCGCGGCAGAAAGCTTTGATGGTCTCATCTGTCAAGGCGGGGTCCTTCTTCACCACAAAAACCTTAACAATCTCGGTCGACTTCTCGTTGGGAACGCCAATGCAGGCAACTTCAAGAACGCCGGGGCACTGCGAAACGACATCTTCGATTTCGTTCGGGTAGACATTGAAACCTGATACCAGAATCATGTCTTTTTTACGGTCAACGATTTTGAAATAACCGTCTTCGTTCATTACGCCAATGTCTCCCGTTTTGAACCAGTTTCCTAACATAACCTGAGCCGTCTCTTCGGGACGGTTGTAGTAGCCCGTAAATACTTGAGGGCCGAAAGCGGCAATTTCACCAGCTTCGCCCAGGGGTGCATCGGTACCGTCTTCACGAATGATTTTCATTTGGGTGCTGGGCCACGGAATACCAATCGTTCCAACGCGGATCCCCTCACCTACAGGATTAGACGATAATACAGGAGAAGTTTCGGTAAGTCCGTAACCTTCGCAGGGGGTATTACCCGTAAGTTTGGCCCACCGTTCGGCTACGGATGTCTGTAAAGCCATACCGCCCGCCGAGGTTACTCGCAAACCACTAAAATCGACTTCGCCGATTCGGGGGTGGTTCAAAAGTCCATTGTAAAGGGTGTTAACACCGGTGAAAGCCGATACCTTGTATTTTTTCAGATCGTCGATAAAGGCGTTGAGATCACGCGGGTTCGTGATCAGCAAGTTCATGCAACCGCTTCTCAGCGCCGATAGCGCATTCGTCGTCAGGGCGTAGACATGGTAGAGGGGTAAGGCGGCCACAAAAATGCCTTGGCCTTCTGGTATGCCCGCCGGTCGAATCCAGGCGTGCTGACCCTCGACATTGGCAATCATATTTCGCTGCGTGAGCATAGCCCCTTTTGAAACGCCCGTGGTTCCTCCCGTGTACTGAACAAAGGCGAGGTCGCTGCTTTTAATATCCACAGGCTGGAAGCTGTGACGACTGCCCCGGCTCAGCGCATCGTTGAACGAAATGGCATTGGGCAGTTTATACGGGGGAACCAGCTTCTTAACGTAGTTGACAACCGCATTGACAATTTGCTTTTTGGGAAAGCCCAGCAAGTCGCCTAGTTGTGTTACAATGACGTGCTGAATGTCGGTTTTATCGAGAATCTTTTCCAGGTTGGCCGCAAAGTTCGCCACAATCACAACGGCCTTGGCACCAGAATCCTTAAACTGGTGCTGCATTTCACGCGGGGTGTACAAAGGATTCGTGTTAACTACTGCCAGCCCAGCGCGTAACGCCCCAAACATGGCAATTGGATATTGCAAAACGTTTGGCATCTGAATGGCCAGCCGATCTCCTTTTTTAAGACCCAGATCATGCTGTAAAAAGGACGCAAACTGTTTTGAAAGACGGTCCAGCTCGCCATACGTGATCTGCTTACCCATGCAGGCGTAAGCGGGTCGATCACTGAATCGTTGACAACCTTCCTCGATCAAAGCTGCCAGAGACGGGTAAGCATCCGGATTTATTTCGTGGGGAACACCTTTGGGATAAAAGCGTAGCCAAGGATATGTCTGATTCGTTGTGGGCGTGTCCATAAGAAAGATTTGGAGCTTTTCTAGTAAAAGTAAAATAAAATGAGGAAAGGTTGTGTTGCGCGAAGCAATTTATACGACGCTAAGCGGTACAAAAACAAAAACCACAGAATGGATCAGTGGTTTGGCGGTCCTGCTTCTGTTACGGCAAGGAAGCCTCTAATAAAGCTACTCATTGATGGAATAGCTTTATTGCTGTATGTTGATTTACATGAACAAACGCTCTCCTGTGTAATACGCTCTGGTAAGGGCAACGAGTGCGCTTCAATGAAAACGAGTGCGCTTCAATGAAATAACTTACGCTTAAGCCGCTGCCAGCGAGAGGGTGTTTTAAGAATCGCGATGCCTCCACCCGTAATGGCTACTGAAATAGGCCGACCATACGAATAGAGTAGTATATCGTTTAGTTCAATGACCGGGCTTGATGGTGACCCTTGAAACGTAGTTTGTCCGCGCCAAAAAGTTAAGGCATGTACATCAACCTTAAAAGCCGTAGTATCGATACGGGTAGTAATCGGCAGGCTGAAAGCACCCGTATCATCCGATTGCGTAACCCATCGTTCTCCTGATCGAGAAACTGATACATAAGCTTCCGATACCGGTAAAAGAGTACCACTCGAATCATTCCGCATTATCCGTCCCCGAACGACCCACTTTGTGCTTGGACCAAGTGTACTCCGGACGGGAATTGCCCTGATCGAAACAACCGGTTTTTCTGCCGCTTGGTATACGGTAGCGGGTTGCGAGAGAATTCTACGTTGATTGACCTGCGCTCGGGCCGCTTGCCACCCAAACAAACTCATTGTCAACAGGCTAAGCCAATGCCGCCAAACGGGTCTAGCGCCCTTAGTAGCTGGTACTAATGGGCGGTTTAACTGGTCATCTCGAAAACGGCCGCAGTTTGTTGCCAAAGGTTTGCTCAGTAGCTTGATTAATTCCTGATCCGAAAAAGCCGTGTAGTCAACCACTAGTTTCTGGCAGCTTGCGCAAAATCGACCCCGCTCGTCTGGTTGCATTTCAGACCAACGTTCGTGACAAGGCTGTGGAATCTGGACGGAGAAGCTTGACATGGTGTGTACCTTCGACTAGGACTTACTTAACCGGGAAGCATGACTATACTGAATCATCTATCGTTTAACAGGACCACCAGTTGTACAAATAAGAAGCCTGATGGTGTGTCGCTGTTTTAGCAATTCTAAAAGCGGTTGATACGCCCTGTATACTTCAAATAATGTGTACATCGGTAGGAGCCAGAATAGTGACCAACCAAACGAGGGTTCGAAATGTACTGTCTGAAAAGCCAGCTTTTACAGGCTTTCGCCATATACGATTTGGTAAGAACGCGTGAGCTTATCTGCCATACTATTTATGGTAATATAAGCACAAATGAATGAGTGATAATTTTATATAAATACTTGTATAGTAAATAGAAAGTTGATTAATTAGTGCTATTATAACAAATAGGTAAGTAGTAATGGCTCTTATTGTAGTAGGGAGATACTACTTGCAAGAAGCGTTGTTATTTATAACAAACAGATCTAGATAATTGTAATTAAACAGAACCCTATGTCGATTTATATAGTCAACAACGTAAACGTGTCAACAATTAGTGCACCGTTAGGTCCGAGATCTGTGTTCACTAGTCTGTAATCCTTTTCGATTACCCAATTATCCACATTGCATTGTAGGTCATGGAGCAGCGTAATGCAAGCATAGATGTCTTTCGCTTTTTTGCAGCCTGTTTGGTATTTATCAGTCACAGTGTTTATTCCAATCATCCGTCACTGCTGGCTTTATTAGGAATAGTAGGTCGATGGGCGTTGCCTTTCTTTTTTCTGGTGAGTGGCTATTATTTTGAGAAAAGTTATGCTCGTCGGTCCGTATCTGCCTTTTCCAAAACCATAACGGCTCTGTTATCCGCCACCTTGTTTATTAATTTGTTTTACCTGGTGTTTGTTGGGCTCACGGAAGGGACGCTTAAGCCACTTGCTACGCACTTTACCCTGCTAACCGGTACTTACTTTCATCTGTGGTTTCTGACCTCACTTTTAGTAAGTTATGTAGTCCTCTGGTTTTTTCTAACCTACAAGCTGACCCGGTTACTACCTTATCTGGCAATAGCAACCATTGTCCTTGTTCTGCTGCTGACTCCTTACAATTATTTGTTTGGTATGAGCGCACACCCCATTTATGCGCGCTCGCTCTTATCAATCCCCTTCTTATGCATCGGGTTTTTTATTGCCCGATATTCAGTGGATGTTAACGTTTCCAGGCCAACGACCTATGTATTGATTGCCGTAGGTATCGGGATACAACTTATCGAAGGATGGTTTTTGTCGAATGGGGGGCAGGATTCGTCAAGGGTTAACTTCCTGGGCGGCACGTTTTTCGTATCGATCGGAATGTTCTTACTAGCCCTGCAACTGGTTGTGCGCAGCGACAGTGTGTTGGGTTATTATGGCCGTCGGTATTCGTTTCCTTTATACCTATATCATCCGTTCATCAACTACTTTCTTCACAAAACGCTGGAAGTTACGTCAATCGGGGAAGTGATGTATTGGCTTAGTCCAATAGTAGCCCTGGCTGCAACCTTACTCCTATTTATTTACCTGGACAAATATGCTCCGACCGTATTTCGTGTTCTGAGTGGCAACCTAAGTAGGCCAAAACTTGCTGAAAAGCCAAACTAATCTCTTAACCAAGCTTACACTAAAAGCAACTGAAAATCAGTACGCTTTGCTTGATCTACTAAGGCTGGTTAATTCATATTTGTAAATTAGAAAGGGCCAACAGATCGCGATCTGCTGGCCCTTTCTAATTTATTAAGTGCTCCCGAAGGGATTCGAACCCCTATCGTCGGTACCGGAAACCGAAATTCTATCCATTGAACTACGGAAGCGTCTTTTCCCAATGGGAGTGCAAATATACTAGCTTTTGCTCTAAAAACGCAAGTATCTTGCAAAGATGATTTTAGGCAAAAAGTCAAATGAGCAAGCACATCCTTTGAAAAACGAGCTCAATTTGAGGGTTGAGTAGGCATTGTGACCCGATTTGTGCTTTCCTACGTTTTCTCGTCAATCTCGCCAATTTTCTTCGCTCGTTTGGGTAGATGATCAGCCAGTTGCTGAAAGTTTTTGATGGGTGGACGGGGCTTTTCGGCTTCGCCGATCAAAAAACCGTAAGGGTTAAGTGACTCGACAGCATCGAAAATCACTTTTATGATGGCCGTCATGGGTAGTGCTAGTACCAGGCCCGGAAATCCCCAGACGTTTTCCCACAGAATCAGGACTATAATAGCCGCCAGCGGATTAATACTTACCTTAGAACCCACAATATAAGGCGTAATGAAATTACCTTCCAACGTTTGAACAAAGAGAAAAACGCCAATGACGCCGAGCGCTTTCAGCGGATTATCTTGCGTGACCAATGCGTAGGCTGCGGGTAGAAGCGAACCCATAGAAATTCCGAAGTAAGGGATCAAAACCAGACAAGCACCAAAGAATCCGAAGAAGATAGCATAGTCAATGCCGAGGATAAATAGCCCGATGGTCATTAGGGTACCGATGATCAAAATAACCAATACTAGTCCGGCCAAATAATCTTTTACGACGTTGTAGATACCGCTCAGCACAGCATCTATCTTGGAGCGCCGTGTACCATTGAACGCTCTGTAAAAAAAAGATCGGAAAAAGTCGCGGTAAAGCAAAAAAAAGAAAATAAACAGCAGCACCAGAAAAACATCCGTTAGGGTGCTGGTCGTAGCCAGCAGCGTGCTGGTCAGAATGGTGCCACCTTCAGCCAAAGCCTGGTTCAGGTATTTACGAACTTCGGCAACCTGGCGCTGTCGGTCGATGTTTAAACGTTCGTCGGCGTACGTCTGAAGCTGCCCCAGATACTCGTTACCTCGCTTGATCAGCTGCGGTATGACTTCGGCAAAGCTGCTGATCTGCATCGAAACAGCGTATAGAATGCCAACGATAACGGCCAGCGTCAGGATTAAACACAAGATAATGGCGAGTATTCGGGGAAGTCGCCAGTTTTCAAGTCGTTGCGCCAACGGAAAGAGCAGGACGGAAAATAGAATAGCAAAAACCAGCGGAATTAATAATCCATGGAGTGCATGTAATCCGTAAATAATAATAACCAATGACAGTAATACGCAGGAAATTTTAGCGTATAAGGGAAGCTTTATCTCCCGGGCGCGAGTATCCATAATGCAGCATAAACACGAATTCTAGTCTAATCGTTATTAAGTTTTTTTAAGCTGGAAAGGATACAACAGACTATACCGTCCCGTTGGCGGGCTAGTTGAAATCTTATAGCGTATAGAGTGAATTCAATGGGTTAGTAATCAACGGGTAACAAAAGCTTATGGAAGTTGTTTGCTTGTTAAATTTTTGTTAAGTATGTACTGTTTAGGCGTAACGTTGTGGATAAGCCACGTAACTTCGCAGTAGCCTAAGCTAACTAATAGGCTGTTCTCACCAATTCCGCTTCTCATGAGTGCTGCTAAAGCTGCTCAACCGCAACATCGCATTTTAGTCGTAGATGACGACGCCGACATTGTCGAAATGCTCGAATACAATTTGATTAAGGAAGGGTACGATGTGCGCACAGCGACCGATGGTCGTAAAGCCGTCGAAATTGCCCGTACTTATTTGCCTGAATTAGTAATGCTCGACATTATGATGCCGAAATTAGACGGTATCGAAGCAGGTCGGCAATTACGTGACATACCCGAGCTACGTCAGACTTACATTCTGTACCTGACCGCCCGTTCGGAGGAATATTCAGAAGTCGCGGCTTTTGATGTCGGGGCTGATGATTACATCACGAAACCCATCAAGCCGCGTGCCTTGATGAGTCGGATTAATGCACTCTTCCGGCGCGAAGCCCAGCGCGATGATCCAGGTGAGCAGATCAATATCGCCGAACTAACCATCAACCGGAAAAATTATTCGGTTACGCAGGGTGACAAGTCGGTCATTCTACCCAAAAAGGAATTTGAACTACTGTTTTTTCTGGCGCAACATCCCAATAAAGTGTTTAGCCGGGAAGAACTTCTTCAAAAAATATGGGGGGCCGATATTTATGTCCTCGAACGCACTGTCGATGTTCATATCCGTAAACTCCGCGAGAAAATCGGGGATACGCATATTCGAACGCTCAAAGGAGTTGGCTACATGTTTACCGACCAGCCCGAATAAACGAATGAGTGAATTAGTGACTGAGCGAATTGGTTTATTGATAAGTGATTGTGTGCCTATGCTGGGACACAATCACTCATTCTCTTATTTAGTTGATGTCGCTTAGCCCCCGCTTTATAGCTTTGCTGCTGGCGTCGCTGATTTCGGCGCTGACGGTCGTTTTTTTAACCTTCGTGGAAGGCGTAACCAACAACATGTTGTTTGTTGTGGGAATCTCCTCGTTTGGCGTCTCGTTTTTTCTGGTCCTGTACGCCATTGAACTGCTCGTTTTTCGAGAGGTCAATAAAATGTACAAGACCATCCACAAACTCAAGATCCGTGATTTTGCTATTTCGCGCAAGACAATCGTCAAAAATGTCAATCCCTTCAAGAAGCTGAACGACGAGATCTTTGTTTATGTCGCCAAAAAGCAGAAAGAAATTGATGAACTGAAACGGCTGGAACAATTTCGGCGTGAATTTCTGGCCGATGTTTCGCACGAACTGAAAACCCCAATTTTTGCCGCGCAGGGATTTATCCATACCCTTATCGACGGGGCCGTCGATGATGAGTTCGTGCGGGATAAGTTTCTGGCAAAGGCGGCTAAAAGTCTGGATGGTCTGGATGCGTTGGTCAAAGACCTGGTAGCGCTTTCGCAACTGGAAACTGGCGAGGTAACGATGAGCTTTGAGCGCGTTGACATTGCCCAGGTGACGGAAGAAATATTCGAACAGCTAGAAACGATTGCCAGTGATAAACGCACGTTTCTGAAGTTACGAATCGATCAGCCCGGCCCGGTCTGGGTGAAAGCGGACCCGCAGCGCATCATGCAGGTTATGACCAACCTGATCGAAAATGCGGTTAAATACGGGAATGAGAACGGCAAGGTTATCGTAAGTCTCGAAACCGACAAAAAACATGTGCTTATCGCTGTCAAAGACGATGGTCCCGGTATTCCGCCCGAACACCTGAGCCGAATTTTTGAGCGGTTCTACCGGGTCGAAAAAAGCCGCTCTAAGGATCGGGGTGGTACGGGGTTAGGATTGGCCATTGTGAAGCATATCCTGAATGCTCACAAAGCAAAGATCACCGTCATGAGCAAATTGGAAAAAGGAACTACGTTTCGCTTCAAACTGGAACGAATGGAGTAACCAAGCCAATCGCGTTTTTTACGTCAGAAAAGTTAGATGAATCGTTTCAGGGCAAAATGCGCAATAACCATCTGCCCATTACGTCTGACCAAGATAGAGACTTCCTTGCCTTCGCCTTTTTGAAGGATCTTATAAATATCGCTGACTGTCAGGTTCTTGGCTGAGTAGTTATTGACAAATAAAACTTCGTCACCTTCTTTGAGTCCAGACAGATCAGCGGGGGAACCTTCGATGATTTTGCCGACGTAATAGTTGCGTAACTGTTCGCCTTTGGCGCGAAGCTCCAGACCGCTCATATCGTGCTCAAACGTTTCGCGCATCAGACGCTTGACCGGTTTCATCACAACATAGCGCTCCGGGTAGTTGAACGTGACATTGAACCGGCGCAGCAGTTCGCAACCGACATTGCCCTGTCGTTCGGGCATATCGACCAGCTTCATCCCAAAAGCGGTGCTATCCGGGAAGGACGCCAGGATATTATCCAGTTCATAACGGCCAAATTTTATTTTCTGAATCCGGCCCATGCTGCCGTTGATCACTCCGTTTAACCCACGGCCCAGTTGCGCCCGAACCACTTTGGCCGGCAAGGGCATTGCATTTGTGCTGCGCGAGGGATCCAGCAGAAGGGCATGACCGGCCCCCGTGTCTAAAACCACCCGAAGCGGCATAGACTTTTCTCCGTCGTAAACAGACAGTGCATCGGTATACGCTTTGGTGTCTTGAATCGTAATGGGATAACGGTCGCCTTTCCGCTTCCGATAGCGGTATTTTTTTGGCTGCATGATGACGAGTTCCCGCCGGGTAAAATCAACGTTTACGACAAAATTGGCAAAGAGTTCATAGCCAAAAATGCCATGAACCGGTGTTCCGACAAACTCCGAAAGCTTTAGAATGTCTTCGTCCAACAGCACAATGTTGTGGTGCGAAGCCCGTAGGTCGCCCATTCGCAGGTTGTTGTTGATCGCAATTGATGCGGTCAGGTTAGCCCCTTCACCTGCCCCCGCAATTTTCATTTTTCGGGCGAGTGTAAGCGGTTGTTTCTTGAAAATACTAGGGTCGGTAATAATGGTATTGCTAACGCCCGTATCCAGAATAAAATGGAGCGTATCGGAATCATTGATGCGTACCGGGACGATGATCAGGTTTGAATGAAGTTGGAAAGGAATTCGCGTCCAGGAGCGATTCCCGGCTATATAAAAGCCGTAACGGTCGCGATCCGGGGTACCCTTGTTGCCATCCTTGGCCCAAGCGTCCAGACAGATGCATAGCATCCCGATTGCCAATAGTACCGCCTTCATGTAGATGTTGTTTATAGCATTGAAATTACGTATTTTTTACTAGAATAACACAAAAAAAGAGTAGTGAGTTTTGCTTGTGAACAAGCGGTATACACCGTTGAACGATCGCTTTACAAAATTTACCACTGCTCCAAACAACGGGTTCGGATGAAAAGCCCTAATTTCGCCCAGAGTTGATAGACAATGCCCTGTTTAAGTAACTCATTGTAGTTGATTATTAGCACATTATTTTCTGTTCTATGCGTAAAAAGATAGTTGCCGGTAACTGGAAAATGAACAAAACCTTCGAGGAAGCGAAAGCCCTGCTATCGGAGGTGATCAATATGGTTAAGGATGAAGTTACGGGGGACGTTCAGGTGGTGCTTTGTCCGCCTTCGTTGTACCTGACTACATCACGCCAGTACATCGCACCGGGTGGTAAGATTTCACTAGGAGCACAGAACTGCCACGAGAAAGCTTCGGGTGCTTACACAGGTGAAATTTCGGCACCGATGCTCCAGTCTATCGGCGTCGAATACGTCATCCTGGGTCATAGCGAACGGCGTCAGTATTTCGAAGAAACCAATGCGCAGTTGGCCGAAAAAGTCAATAGTGTACTTGAAAATGGCCTGACGCCAATTTTTTGCTGCGGTGAATCGCGCGATCTACGCGAAAACGGCGATTACATCGGTTTTGTAAAAGATCAGTTGACCGAAAGCCTTTTTCACCTGTCGGCTGAATCGTTCAGCAAAGTCGTTATTGCTTACGAACCCATCTGGGCTATCGGTACCGGCTTAACGGCTTCATCGGCGCAGGCGCAGGATATGCATTTCGAGCTTCGTCAGCACATTGCCGGACAGTATGGTGATGAGGTAGCGCAGGAAACGTCAATTTTATACGGCGGTAGCGCCAACGAGAAAAATGCGGCTGAGCTCTTCGCACAACCGGATGTTGACGGTGGTCTTATCGGTGGTGCTTCGCTCAAATCGCGCGAGTTTACCAACGTTATCAAGGCTCGCCAGTAACAACAATGGCCAGGTCAATGCCTGGCCATTACTTTTTCTAACGCTTAAACGAACGGTGGTTCCGGATGACAGCTGCTTACTACGTCCAGAAATTACAGATGGAGCCCCATCCAGAGGGCGGTTATTTCGCCGAAACCTACCGGTCAGCCGAAACGATTCCACATTCGGCCTTGCCTGATCGATTCGGCGGTAATCGTGCGTTTGGAACGGCGATTTATTTTTTGCTGGAAAGCCACCACGTTTCTGCGCTCCACCGAATACAGGCTGACGAAATCTGGCATTTCTACGCGGGTGGACCACTAGACGTTTTCGTAATCGATCCAACCGGCGAACTGACAGTTATTCGTTTGGGCAACAAGCTGGAACAGGGCGACGTATTTCAGGCGGTTGTTCCGGCGGGCTGCTGGTTTGGCTCGAAGCCCGCCGAGGGTAGCGCTTTTTCGCTCGTGGGCTGCACTGTTGCGCCGGGTTTCGACTTTGCCGATTTCGAAATGGCTGATCGCGCTACACTTCTTGAGGAATACCCTCAACACCGGGCGGTTATCGAGCAGCTAACGGAAGTTTACATTCCCAAACTTTGAGATAACCCGAACCTTAGGGCCTGAACCGCTACCGATTTTACCCGTGTATTGCTTCGTCAGACGCGGTCCCGAATTACTCTTCTCTTCGGGTTGTGTTCGAAAATGCAGCGACTGATCGGATGCGTAGTTGAAGTTGCCGTAGCTAACGGTCACGTCGAAATCGCAGTTGTTTACATTTTCCATCGGCAAGGCAACGGATGAGTAATTCGCCTGAATATCAATGTTGTCTACTTTGTTAGATAACTGCTCGATCCGAAAACCACCCGAAAAGTCGAGTTTAATCTTTCCCGATTCGCGCAGGGTGCCAATCTTCGCTCCTGAGTAGTTGATATCCGCATCCAGTTTACCAACGTCCCCGATGCTCATTTTACCGAACTTGTTGCTCAGGACAAGCACGTTCACCCGATCCAGTTCCAGATTACCGTAGGCAATGTCCAGTTTCCCTTCGTCAAGCGTGTGAATATCAGCTTTGCCGTAAGCAACATCAATGTCGTTCTGGCGGCCCAGCAATTGATCGGCGCTAAAATTACCGTAGCGCGAATGAACTGACAGCGGGGCATGAAATGACGGAATACTGGTGTTGCCAAACTTATTACGAATGGTCAGCGCGTTTTTCTTGGGCATCGTCACTTCGTAATTGATCTTTACAAAGTTTCGGTCGCCGTTGTTTTTCCAGCTGTTCAGACTCCAGTTCGACAATTTATTCTGGCTGAAATTTGTGCGAATGAGAATCTGATCGCCACTCCGTTTTTCTTCAATCGAAACTGCATCCAGGTACCGTTGGACACGTTCGTCCGAATCCGAGTTGGCTACGATGGTGATTTGAACGCGAATTTCGCTTTTGTCCCACAATCCCACCGATACTTCGCCGAACTGATTGTCAACGACCAGATTGTCTTTGGCATCGACATCGAATAGCTTGATAATGGTTTTCTTTCGTTCAGTCGCGCCCGCTACAATCGGGTCCTCGGCTCGCGTTAGCAGCGGGCAAAGGAAAAGCAATAGGCTATACAGGATTCTGATTTTCATTCGTTTGCTGTTTAATGCGTTGAATAACACGCAACTGTTCGTTAAGCAGGTTGATCTGTATTTGCAGGTTCTGAATCATGGCCTGAATCAGCATTTCCTGATTCGGATTTTTCGGCAGATCGGCTTTCAATGACTGGTACGATTTTTCGAGCCGGTTAAGGTCCGTCGCAAATTCTTCGTACAGAGCGGGATTATCTTCGGTCATGTGTTTCAGTTCGGCCCGCTTATCATCAATCAGTCGCGTATACTGAACGACTTCTTTGGCGTAGGTAGGGCCGACCGCCACCACTTCGGGTTGACGGGTAACACCGTACTGGTGATTCATGTACAGAAAGCTGCCCGCCAGCAATAACACGGCGATAGATGCGGCCACTCGCCAGTCCAGGCTCGACCATGACCAACCAGACCGGTCGTGCCTGGATTGACCTAGTCTTGCTTGACCAAGTTGGTTGTTATCCGATTCGGACCCGTTTTTATGAATTTGCCCAAATGGGAAGGTGCTGTCGAGCCGAGCCTGATCGGGCGTCGAATCTTTCTCATCCGGCGGTTGTGCTGGTAACCCGGCTTCTATCTTACGCCACAAGTCCAGGGACGGCTCTTTGTCGTCAAAATCCTCGCGATTGTCGCGTATGAAGCGTTCTAAATTATCTTTTCTCATCATTAGTTTTGTTGTTCATTGCAATAATTCTAACAACCGTTTTTTACCCCGCAGATATTGTGTTCGGGATGTTGTTTCGCTAATATTCAACACATTGCCTATCTCTTCGTGATCGTACCCCTCAAATAAATACAGCGACAAAACAACCCGGTACCCTTCTGGAAGCAACTGCATCGCTCGCCTAACCCGTTCTACTTCAAGCTGAGTCCCTTCTTCGTCGTAGGGTTCCGGATCGGCAAAGTCGGGACCATCGTCTTCACCAAACCGATTTGAATCCATATCGACGAGTTCCAGGCGACGACTACGCAGGTGATTAATGGCCCGGTTAACCACAATCTGCTTTAGCCAAGCCCCGAAAGTACTCTGCCCCCGGAACGAACTGATGTGATTGAACGCATCCATGAACGCTTCCTGCAATACGTCTTCGGCCTCAGCCTCGTGATTGAGAATACGGAGGCAGACGTTGTACATCGCTTTGACGTACTGCTGGTAAAGTTCATATTGAGCCCGTCGCTCACCCTGTTGGCAGCGCCTGACCAAGTCAGCATGGCGATCTGGGTATGGTTTAGGTTCCAACAGTTTCAGCCTAGTGTGTAGTTTAGATTGTAATCAATGAAAAGATGGAAGAAAAAAACAAATGTTGCACGGGTTCTTAAAAAAATAGGTAGCTACGCTAACTAGAAGGTCTACCCCAAGCAATAAAAAAAGGACAGACCCGTTTTGTCTGCCCTTAATTAGCTGGTTTCTTGCGCTATGTGGCTAGTCTGTTGAACAACTAACTCATAGGGCGCAATCTTACTTTTTCGTCGATACTTTACCCGTCGAATTCGCAGAAGTACCGCCGGTCAACTCGCTTACCAACCGATCTGCTTTGTAGATGTAGCGCATAGCGGCTATAATACCACCAGTATGAACCGAGATGGTTCGGTTTGCGTCGGGTACAAAAATGAACTCGCCCGGCAGGCTTTCCATGTTTCCGTCGAAAGCCAGACCGACTGCTTCCCGATTTTTGTTGATCATAGGACTTCCTGAATTGCCGCCAATAATATCGTTGGTTGAAATAAAACACATTGGCTCCTTCAACAAGGCCGCCGGTGGATTCTTCCAGCGGGCGGGTAGATTCCAGGGTGCTTTATCGGCAAATGAATAATTACGGTCGTATAAGCCCGAAAACGTGGTCATGATCGGTGCTTTGGTGCCGTTGTAATTATAGCTCTGAACCACGCCGTCATTGATACGGAGCGAAAAAGTAGCGTCGGGTGGCACGGCAGCGCCGTATACGTCGTACAGCATCCGCCCTAATTGGCCGCGCAGTACCTCCTGCCGTTGCGAGATTTGTCGTGCCTGACGGGCTGCGGCCACATAGCGTGGGAAGCCAATGCGGGCAAGTACCAGCATCGGATCGTCGGAGGCCGCAATTGAGCCGGGCCGCGTAGCCAGTTCTTTTATAAAGGCCGGATTGCTCAGTTTAGTTGTTTTAAGCAAGTAAGCCGCTGCCTCTTTAGGCGTTCGGGGTTTGCCCGCAACCATTCCCAACGCCGTTTTTACGTAAGGGTCGTCGTTACCCAGGCCAGTCTGAGCTTCGGTCAGGTGAGCGGTCAGGTACGCTTCTTCCAGAACAGCGCTTTTTACGTTTGGCGATACCAGAAGCGAACGGGCACTTTCCGCATCCTGCGGACGGGAAGTCAACAGCTCACCAAATTGGGTCAGCACATTCGCAAAGGTGAGGTATTCACCCATAATTCGCTCGCTGGGGGCCAGGTAGTTTGCATCCTTGAACAGACTACGCAACTGAGCCGTATTGGTGGCAATATCGTCCCACGTTTTTAGCTGATCGGCGGGTAGGTTTTTGGCTTTGGCCGCCGTCTGAAACTGATGCTCGAAGTTGGCCTTACGGGCCAGTAAACTTGCATCGCGCAAACCCGCCAGTTGCCCACCGTAGGCTTTCAGGCTGTTTTCATAGCTGAAGATCTCGTTTAAGATGCTGTCGTTTTTGGCCGTAGCATTATAAGCTTGTAGAGCAGCCGAGCGGTTACGCAACAGCTGAATGGTTGCGGGTGTCTGCAAATCGCGGTCAAATTCCAGCTCGGCAACGGTCTTGAGCCGTTCGGTGTGACCGGGGTTACCAATCACAAAAATTGGTTCGCCGTCGCGGATACCGTTGGTATTGAATTTAAAAAAGTGCGTAGTCTGGAGTGGCTTGCCGTTGTCGTACACCCGAAAAAAAGAGCAGTCAAGCGCGTAGCGGGGGTAAGTAAAATTGTCGTAGTCGCCACCAAAGAAGCCGAGCTGCAATTCGGGCATAAATACAAGCCGAACGTCGTTGTAGCGTTTAAAGCCGTACAGCGCATACCGCCCGCCGTTGTAAAACGTAATCGTCTGCAATTCCAGCCCCTGCCAGCCTGCTTTTGTGCTGTATTCCTGCTTGATTGTTGACAATGCTTGTTCGCGGGCCTGCAACTGCGCCTGCTCGTTGCCTACGCCGTTCATTGCGTCCTGAACACGTTTCGTAATATCCTCAATCTTGACGAGCTGATCGACGAACAAACCGTCTACCTTACGCTCTTCGGTGAGGGTTTTCGCAAAAAAGCCGGTTGCGTTCAGATCTTCTCCTTTGCGCGTAACCCCCGTTCCTGACTCGCGGGCGCAGTGATGGTTTGTCATGACCAGCCCGTTGGCGGAAACAAATGAAGCCGAACAGTAATCGGCAAAACGTAGCGATGCGAGCCGGGCCTCATCAAACCACTTATCGTCTGGTTTGAAGCCGTATGTCTTCGTGAAAAACTCCTTCGGTGGGGTATCGAAAGTCCACATTTTCCCCAAGTCGAGTGGACCGCCTTTGGTACTATCGACTTGATCCGCCGGGGCGGTTCCGGGATAAGGCTCGGTTGATTGTGCTAAAAGTGCACCTGTGAGGGTGGTGAATAGCGCACTTACAAACAGTGTAGAGCGAAGGTTAATCCTGTGCATCAGAGAAAATAGCTAGTAGCCAATAAAACGTGAATTTGGCGCAAACGTTTTATGAAATCGTTTTTGCACTACCAGCTCAAGGTCGTGGGTCGTCGTTAATCCCTGCGGAATTCATTCGTTCTAGTCAATACCGCTTCTCTGTAGCTGCACATGAATTGTGTAGCCATTAAATACACCGCTAATAGTGGCTGTGCGTACCCTCGTCGGTAAGCCCAAACACACAAACGGCAACTCCTTTGCCAAGAAGCTGCCGTTTGTGTGTTTGGGCTATGGTTACTTAACTCATTTCGTTTTTCAGGAGAATTTCCTGACCGACCTTATCATCTTTCCGAACAAAAGGTCGGATGATGATCCGGGTACCCCGTTCGTATGTGAACAATCGGTAGATCCAGTTACTGAAAACAATCAGTTTGCTACGGAAGCCGACCAGGTACCAGATGTGCACAAAAAGCCAGGAGATCCAGGCAATAAAACCACCGAGGTGAATATTTCCCGGTAGGTCAGCCACGGCACGGCTACGGCCTACAATCGCCAGTGATCCTTTGTCGAAGTACTCGAACGGTTCCGTTGGCTCGTTCTTCATCAGTCGGCGTAGGTTTTTCGCAAGGTGCACACCCTGTTGAATGGCGGGCTGAGCCACCCCTGGATGACCTCTTGGATACTTTTCCAGTTTCATGAACGCAATATCACCGATGGCAAATACATCGTTCAGACCTATGACGCGGTTGATGGGGTCTACCAGCACTCGGCCCTTTTCAATGGATTCGGCTGGAATACCGTCGATTAGAGCTCCGGTTACGCCCGCTCCCCAAACCAGGGTTTGCGTTCTGATTTGCTCACCGCCTTTAAACGTTACCGTATCGCCGTCGTACGATTCGACAAGCGTATTTAGCTTGATAATAACGCCCAGATCTTCGAGATACCGCTGCGATTTTTGCCCGGCTTCATCCGACATCGGTGGTAGTACCTTGCCCAGCCCCTCCACGATGTATATTTTCATCTGACTGAAATCCAGACCGGGATAATCGCTCGGTAGAACGTGTTTCCGCATCTCGGCTAGTGAGCCAGCCATCTCAACACCGGTCGGTCCCGCTCCGGCAATAACAAACGTCAGCAGACTCTGCCGTTCAACTGGATCGGTGGTGACGCTGGCCTGTTCGAAGCATTGCAGGAACTGGCTTCTCACATTGAGCGCTTCAGGAATAGTCTTTAACGGAAACGAATATTTCTTGATCTGTTCATTGCCGAAGAAGTTTGATTTTGTTCCCGTAGCAATGACCAGATAGTCGTAATGCAAGTCGCCGATGGTCGTGGTTACCGTTTTAGCTGCTGGATCAATTTTGTTGACACGCACCATCCGGTAATGGAAATCCTCGAAGCCGTCAAACATTTTCCGGAAGGGTTCGGCAATAGCATCCGGTTCAAGTCCGGCGGTTGCTACCTGATACAGCAGGGGCCAGAAACCGTTGTAATTTTGTTTGTCGAGCAACACTACCTGAACATCTTTATTTTTCAGGCTTTTGGCTAAGTTCATACCACCAAATCCTCCGCCGATAATGACGACGCGCGGTTTGGTAGTATCAGGTATATTCAGCGAAAGTTTATCAAATTGGAGCATCGTCGTGAAGTTTTCAGCCCAGCGGTTGTTTACGGTTGTACTACCTTGTAATCAGTTGTTTTGTTTGGCTCAGGGCCAAAAAGTAAGCAGCGTAAAAACTCTTTGCCCGGTTTGTGTATACGATTTGTCGATAAAAAAGGTTAATAGATTGATTAGCTTTATTGCGCTGGTAAGCGAGCTTACTGCCCTGCCTCAATCTACCCGTTTTCACCTCATTCTCTTTTATGCGTTTTGGTCTTTACGCTCTAGTGAGCTTTTTCTATCTGTATAACAATGTATGGGCTCAGAAAGTGACCAATCGGGCAACTATAAGCGGTTATGTGCGCGAAATAGGGAGCCAGGAAGCTCTAATTGGCGTAAACGTTTACATTCCCGGCACGACGACAGGTACCACAACGAATACGTACGGATTTTACTCGCTGACGCTGCCTGCGCAGGATAGCGTTCGATTGGCCTACTCATTCGTCGGTTACGAAACGGTTACGCGTGCCAGTCAACTACGCGCTAATCAAACAATCAGTGTAGCGCTTACGCCCGGACGCGCCTTAGCAGAGGTGAACGTGCCCGCCGAATCGACGGGTGAAAAAGTTAGCGAGAGTGCTCAGATGAGTGCAATCGATATTCCAATTGCGCAGATCAAAAAGATACCGGCTTTTCTGGGAGAGAAAGACGTGTTGAAAGTGCTTCAGCTGATGCCGGGTGTTCAGAAAGGTTCTGAGGGGCAGACCGGCATTTACGTGCGGGGTGGGGGACCGGACCAGAACCTAATTATTCTGGACGACGCCGTCGTGTACAATGCCAGCCATCTATTCGGCTTCTTTTCTGTATTCAACGGTGATGCGATCAAGAGCGTCGAGTTAATAAAAGGAGGCTTTCCGGCACGGTACGGTGGGCGGTTGTCGTCGGTAATCGAAATGAACCTGAAAGATGGTAACCGCGAAAAGCTCCACGGCGAAGGCGGTATCGGGCTAATCGCGTCGCGGCTGACGCTCGAAGGCCCCCTGACCAAAAACAAGAAAAGCTCCTTTCTGATATCGGGTCGTCGTACGTATCTGGATATTCTGGCGGCTCCGCTTATCAATGCCGAAACGCGTGGTCAGACAAAGATTGGGTATTTCTTCTACGACCTTAACGCCAAGGCAAATTACGACCTGAGCGATAAAGACAAATTGTACCTAAGCGGCTACTTTGGCCGGGATAAGTTTCATGCCCGTGACAGAACCCAGAACACGGATACCGACTTGAGTTGGGGCAATGCCACCAGTACACTTCGCTGGAATCACCTCTTCAGTCAAAAACTGTTCTCGAATCTGTCGCTGATTTATAGTGATTACAAGTTTCAAATTGCGTCTATCGAACGGGGAACGGTAGACAATCAGCTGTATTCGCTTCAATACAATTCGGGAATTCGGGATTTCTCGCTTAAGTACGACTTCGATTATTATCCGTCGCCTGAACACTCGGTAAAAGTTGGCGTCCAGGGAACGTATCACCGCTTTACACCCAGCGCCGTTGTCTTGCAAAACAGTGCGATCAACCAGCTGAACAGCACCATAAATACTATCGACGTTACCGAATCCGGGGTTTATGCGGAGGATATCTGGCGACCTTCGAGCCGGTGGCGCATCAATGGTGGGTTACGCCTGAGCTATTTCCAACAAAAAGACGTTGGCTATTTCCGCCCGGAACCGCGCCTTTCTGGTGCTTATACACTCCGACCCGATTTGTCTGTCAAGGCGTCCTATGCGTTGATGAACCAGTACGTTCATTTGCTTTCAAATACCGGAATCGGCCTGCCAACCGATTTGTGGGTTCCTACTACCGACCGGGTAAAGCCGCAGCAATCGCAGCAAGTGGCGGTTGGCATTGCAAAAGATTTTACGACCGGGAGTTCGTTCACCAAAGGTTTGGCATTGACCATCGAAGGTTACTACAAGACGATGGACAACATTATTAACTATAAAGAAGGAGCCAGCTTTTTGTTGATCAATGACCCTACTTCGGCGAATAGCGTACGCTGGGAGGATAATGTGACCGCTGGCAGGGGCTGGTCCTACGGCGCAGAATTTCTATTGCAAAAGAAAGTCGGGCGGTTTTCAGGTTGGGCGGGCTACACGCTCTCCTGGACGCAGTGGCAATTTGCCGAGTTGAACAATGGTCGGCCTTATTACCCACGCTACGACCGTCGTCATGATGTTTCGCTGGTTGGTATCTATGAACTAAACAAACGAATCACGTTGTCAGCAACTTGGGTGTACGGTACAGGAAACGCGCTTACCATGCCGATCTCCCGGTACGATGCCTACCGGGCGGGTGCTAGCTACCTGTATGACAACGACGGACGCGGTATTATACAGTCGCTTCTTCAAAATAGCCGCCCGGTCGATGATTACGGAACGCAGAGAAACCGGTTTCGGGCTGAGCCCTACCACCGCTTCGACGTAAGTATTCAGTTTCATAAGCAGAAAAAACACCACGAACGAACCTGGGAAATAAGCATGTACAACCTGTACAATCGTCGTAACCCTTATTTCTATCGGTTAGAAGCCGTCGATCCATTATCTACTGAGCCGTCGCGGATTGGGTTATTTCGTTACTCGGTTTTTCCAATCGTCCCGTCGGTGAGTTACAATTTCAAGTTTTAAAATGCGTACGAAGCTATTTTTTGTCTTTACTATCCTTATTGGATTGACCGGTTTATTAACGGGTTGCGATAGCTTGCGCAACGAAGTTGATCCATCTGTGCTGGGAGCCGAATCGCCACGGTTGGTTGTGCATGGGTTTTTATCTCCGCAAAGTAGGGTGCTTGCCGTTCGGGTGACACGCTCGCAAACGGTAGTCGGCGACAGCGTTGGGGGAGCAGTAACGATTGATGATTCGTTGGCAGATGAAGCCGACGATGTGGTTGATGCTGTCGTTACGATCTCCGAAGGGGGACGGTCGGTGAACTTACGCTACAAAGCGAATGGGCTACCGTATTACAGTGCTCGGGCGGGAGAGCTACTAATTACAGTTGGTAAAACGTATACGCTTACGGTTCAAACGCCCAACGGCGAGCGGGCCACGAGTAGCTGTACGATACCCGGACCCGTTGATCTTACGAGCATACGATTTGATTCATTACAGTCGGGTAGAATACAGCGCTATTTTGTCCGGGCTCGCTGGTACGATGTTGCCAATCAAACCAATTACTACCAGGTTACGGGAGCGTTCCGCTTTATTGCCGATTGCCCTGAATGCACTACTAAACCGGGTTATATAGAACGGGAAGAGTTTAGTAATTTGTCGTTTGACGATAATAGTCGGGGGCTACTTACCGATGCGGATGGGAATGACGAAATGATTTCTGGGCGAGCTTACTTAAACGGGGCAAACGTAGATACACAACTGCCGTTCAGGAGGCAATACAAAACGGCAACTGTAACCATGAACTTGCTTAACATCGAACCAAGCTATTATCAATACTGGACAGCGGTGATTCGGCAGCGACGTACTCGCGGCAACCCCTTTGCTGAACCCGTTATGATTCCGAGCAATATTCAGGGAGGACTAGGCTGCTTTGCCGGCTACAGCAATTCGACGTTAACGCTACGAATAAAGTAACTATAAAATAAAAAACGGGGTACCTCGTGTCTGGAACGCGAGGTACCCCGTTTGGCAATAATAAAAATTTATACGCCCTGTACGGTACTGTTTATGATTTCGGTTTGTTTCCGAATCGACTCCATGTGGATGATTTTGTAAATCTCTTCCACCAGTTCAGGATACAGACCTAATTTTTGACCCAGTTCGGTACGCGTTTTCAAGATTTCTTTCCAACGATCAGGCTGGAACAGCGTCACGTTGTTATCGCGCTTGTACTCAGCCAGACGCTCAACCAATGCCATACGAGCAGCCAGCATTTCTACAATCTGACGGTCTACGTTATCGATGCTGCGACGTGATTGATCCATGAAGCCCTGGAACTCCAGATTCTGCGATTCAACCTGGCGGATTTGCAGATGGTCGAGCATTTCGCCAAACGCGGCTGGCGTCAACTGCTGAGCGGCATCACTCCACGCTTTATCAGGATCGATGTGCGATTCAACGATTAGACCGTCATAGTTGAGATCCATAGCCATCTGAGCCAGTTCGTTCAGATAAGCGCGCTTACCCGCCATGTGGCTTGGATCACCGATGATAGGCAGCTGAGGGAAAATAGACTTAAGCTCAATCGCCATCTGCCACATTGGCACATTACGGTATTTGCTGGCTTCGCCCGTAGCAAACCCACGGTGAATAGCGCCCAACTTTTTGATACCGGCTCCGGCCAGACGCTCGAACGCGCCTACCCATAACGCTAAATCAGGGTTAACCGGGTTTTTAACCAGAACAGGTACATCAACACCGCGCAGGGCATCGGCAATTTCCTGTACGTTAAATGGGTTAACGGTGGTACGTGCGCCAACCCACAGAATATCAACGCCGTATTTCAGCGCTAACTCGATATGTTCGGGAGTTGCTACTTCAACGGCAAACGGCAAGCCCGTTTCGGCTTTGGCGCGCTGAATCCAGGGTAGAGCGGCTTCGCCCATCCCTTCAAAGCTACCTGGCCGGGTGCGTGGCTTCCATACGCCTGCACGAATAACATGAACAGCCCCTAGTTCTTTCAACTGGCGGGCGGTTTCTACTAACTGATCTTCCGTCTCGGCGCTGCATGGGCCAGCGATGATCAGGGGCTTGCCGTTGGTCTCAATCCACGATCCAAGCGGCTCTACGGCTAATTCTACTTTCATACTAAACACTTAATATTCCAAGTAACACCTTTACTCTATAGGGAACTTTTCAATGCAAATTTATGGTATATTTGCAGAAGGAACCAGCTGTCTGTCAAGCTAGTTCCTCTATTTTTCTAAAACAGTTTTCACTTTGTCAAACAGGTCGTAATCGCGATTTTAACTTAATGACCGAAATTTCGTTATATATTTCGGTCGCGTTAGCCGAATACGAACCTAAGCTATAGATGTAGCGCCGTCAGAACGGAGCACTGATATGTCGAACCGAAGTAATGTAATGCCGGAGACCGTCGAACGGTTCAATGGCTCGTTTCAGGCTGGGTCGCATACGACCAACATGAAGCCTGTCTCTTTCGAGGACACTTCGATTGCTTTTTCTTCCCAGTCGGATTCAAAACTGAGAAAGACCTACTGGTTATTTGCGTTGATGAATAAAGGATGGCTGGTAAATTTAGGGACTTTTTTTATAAAGATTGCCCTCCGCCTGCATCTCCCTATTAAATTCCTCATAAAAAACACGATTTTCGAACAGTTTTGTGGGGGAGAAAGCATTCAGGATTCTGAAAAAACAATTCAGTATCTACATAACGTACACGTAGGAACCATCCTTGACTATTCCGTTGAAGGCGAGGATAATGAGAAAAGCTTTGATGAGACAACGCTCGAAATCCTGCGGACAATCGAGCGCGCCAGTCAATCCGACGATATTCCCTTTTCTGTTTTTAAAGTCACGGGCTTAGCGTCCACTGAACTTCTGGAAGCTGTTCAGATCGGCGATTCGCTTAATAAAGAGCAGAAAGCGCAGTTTGACCGGGTTCTTAAGCGGGTTGATACCCTTTGTCGCCGGGCTTACGAACGTAATGTGCGAATCTTTATCGATGCCGAAGAAAGCTGGATTCAGGATACGATTGATACATTGGCCTACGAAATGATGGATCGCTACAATCACGAGCGGCCCGTTGTTTTCAATACTTATCAAATGTATCGGTGGGAAAGCCTGGACCACCTGCGCCGGGATGTGAACGAAGCGCACGCAAAAGGGTATTTCCTGGGTGCCAAGCTGGTTCGGGGTGCTTATCTGGAGAAAGAACGGCTTCGTTCGCACGAAGAAGAATACCAGGATCCGATTCAGGCAACGAAAGAAGATACGGACCGTGACTTCAATGCTGCTATCGATTTCTGTCTGGAAAACCGGGATGTCGTGTCATTCTGCTTAGGCACGCACAATGAGTACAGTTGCCAGTACTGTGTTCAGCAAATGAAACGGTATGAAATTGAACCGGGCGATTCGCATATTTACTTTGCTCAACTGCTCGGCATGAGCGACAACATATCGTACAATCTGGCCAATGCGGGTTACAACGTGGCTAAATATGTGCCTTATGGACCTGTTGAAACGGTAATGCCTTATCTATTCCGGCGGGCGGAGGAAAACAAATCCATCGCTGGACAAAGCAGCCGGGAGTTTATGCTGGTCAGCGATGAGTTGAAGCGCCGTAAAGGTTGTAATTAATTTTTCGGAAAGGCACGGCATTTGTTGCTTTGCTTTTACTGTTTATAACGGCACAGCAGCGATGCTGTGCCTGTGCTTTATGATCAAGAAAAGTCCCCTAAAATTTTTTATCCTAACCCTGATTCTGATTCTCATTGACCAGGGCGTGAAGCTAGCCGTTCATTTTTACATGGCTCCTGGCTTTGCGGGTCAAATAAAACTGGTTGGTGATTGGCTTAAACTGCATTACGTGTTGAATCCAGGAATGGCGTTCGGAATGCAGCTAGGGTATGAGTACGGCAAATTGCTGCTGAGTGTGTTTCGGCTTTTTGCGATGGTAGGTATCGGCTATTACTTGGTTCATTTGGCGCATCGAGGGGCTCCCGATGGATTGCTCTGGGCAATGGCTATGATTCTGGCCGGAGCCGTTGGTAACGTAATTGATAGCACATTTTACGGCGTCTTCTTGAATAATGCACCGTACGGTTCGCCGACACCCTGGTTTCACGGTCAGGTAATCGACATGGTTTTCGTCGATGTATGGGAAGGGTTTATTCCGGACTGGGTACCGGTCTGGGGGGGACAATACTATTCAACGCCAATTTTTAACATTGCCGATTCGTGCATCTTTATTGGTGTCTGTATGATCCTAATCTTTCAGCGCCGTTTCTTTGGTGGTCATACCCTTGAAGATGGTTTGCTGCCTGTTTCTGGTCCTGATGCTACCCAAGCCGAAGTAGTACCAATGTCGGAGCTTACGGATGGAGAGTATGCCGAAAAACAGGTTGAAAAGACGAATGAAGAGCTGTCAAACGAAACGAGTAACGACGAAAAAACGTCGTCTTCTTCGGAGCCAGTGACGTTAGAAGAACCAAAAGACGAAGACTCCCTTTCGTCTGATTTAAAGAAGTCCTGATTCAATTTTATACTCTAGCCATCAAAACGAAGGGCGTCTGACTGTTCAGACGCCCTTCGTTTTGATGGCTAGAAGAGGATTTATTGAGTCTCTTCTAAAGGAGTGAAATCCTTAAACGTTCGCTTGATCGCTTTGTCGGAGGCTTCTTTCTTACTTTGCCAGTTGGCGTCAAGTTCTAAGGCAACCAGTCCGCTTAAGCTCATCGCGCTCCGAAAATCGTCCAGTTTTTTAACAAACTCATTGCTTCGGCGGGATGATTTGAGCGAAAACTCCCGGGCAAAAACATCTCCTTTGTTCTGCAACTCTGATTTCTTTCCCAACACGTAATTATAGCGGTCGAGTAGGTCTTTCATCGATTTGCCAATAACTTCCGTTGCTTCCAGTGTTCCCATCGTCAGAACGGCGGTACCACCAATTGCTGAAATGAGACGCTGTTGATCTGGCCTGTCAGCCGTTATTGCTGGCGATACGCCCGTGACTGCGCCCAGGGATGCGTTGGCAACCGAGCGGTTCCGTTTGCCGCCTTTAGCCCGCTTATAATCTTTCTTGAGCTGTTCTTCTTTTTCGCCTAATTGTTCGACCAATCCCCAAGCCTGTACAAGTAGCTGACGATAGAGCGAGTAGTAGTACCGATCTTTCTCTAATTCGTTTACGGTATTGATTACGGTAAATGTGATGCGACGTTCCTCCCGGTTCTTCGCTTTGTCAAGGGCGTAGAACGTGATTTGCGTGTTTAGTGAATCATAGGGGTCCTTTACGAAGTCGTAGCCGGGCTGCCAGATAAATTCGTACTGGTTATCCGTGTTTTTCACTAAGCTTGTCTTGGGTATTTGTTGATTGTCCGACAGAAAACCGAACGTAGTAACGTCGTCTTCTCCGTTTGGATCCGAGAGGTAAAACTTAAGGTTTACCGTTGCGTTTTCCTTTAGCTTGTAGTGGGTCTCTTTTGGTATAATCTGGATAATAGGAGGAAGGTCCATTTCCGTTACCTGAACCTTAAGACGGCCTTTTGTGCGCGTTTTCGCGGGCTGGTCTTCTACCCAAAATTCGATGTACTGTGGATTTTGCTTTAATCGATTAAACTGATTCAAAGACAGCGTCCACGTCAGTTCACCCTGTGAAGAAAGCTTGCTACCTTCCGGCATCTGGTCCGCAATAGGAATAAAGGCAATCGGGTCGCCATCGTCATCGTGGACAATTTCGGGGTCGATTTTATAGGTGTTCTGCGTTCGGTAGCTCACGTAAAACGGCTGTAGGTCGCCAACGACCGGCGGGCGGTTAACGTGCATTACTTTAAAATCGACGGTCTGAGAAGCCATTTGCCCACGTCGATTTCGGGCCTCAAACGTCACGGGATAAGTCTTGGTCGTCTGAATACGGTCGGCCAGATCGAAACCAGGAGTCCAGCTGAAATGACCCAGCGAGTCCAGGCGCATGCCTTCCTGCTTGTTGTCCCCAAAGGAATAGATTATGGTGTCAGTAGGAACTGCATTCGTTTTCAAGTCAAACTGAATCGTGCTACCTTCTGGTACCGTATTCCAGTTAGCTTGCGTAGGTAGTAGTAATTGAAATGATTTGGCGTCCTGCGCGTAGCTGCCAACAACTGAGAGAAGTATTAGCAGCCACGCTATAGTACCGGCAGTTCGGCTCATAAGCAACAACAAAAGGTGGTCTGTCTTGAAAAACGTAAAAGTAAGGCGAAGATTTCGTCTGTTTAATTCAAAGGGACAGTTTTGATACTTTTCTTAGTTAAATCTAGGAAATGCCCTGTAATAATTATGTTTTTCGTTGAACAAATGCGCATGTTAATGAGGTGACAGAAAGCAAGACTTTGGAGAAAATCCAATAAAAAATCGCTCCCTGCCAAGGCGGGGAGCGATTATAAGCATAAGCCGGATCGGCTATTTATTACTTAGTTTTTTTTGGGCGTTGCTGCTCCTGAACCCGCGCTAGCTGGTTTGCTTGCGTTGTTGGTAGCGGCTGGCGTCGCAATCTTGGTTGGGTCGATACCCAATTTTTTCAGCACTAGCTCTGTAATGTTATTTTCTTCTGGAGCTACTAACAGGATTGGAGTCGTGTTGGCACCAGCGTCCAAGTTGAAAACGTACGTATACGCGTTTTCTTTGGCTACCGCATCAATTGCTTTTTGAATCTTCTGCACAACAGGATTAACCAGCTGGCCATATTTGTTTTGCAGCGATTGCTCAGCGGTCCGACCAAACTCCTGAATCCGACCTTGCAAACCCTGCAATTCCGTTTCGCGGTCTTTGCGGATAACATCCGTCATCTGCGCTGCGCCTTTTTCGTAAGCACCGTATTTATCTTCCAGTTCCTTCTGCATCCGCTTCAGTTCGTTTTCCGACTGCGTGCGCTGGATCGTCAGTTGGTTCTGGATGTCTTTTGCTTCAGGCGTTTGCGCGAGGATATAATCAATATTCGTATAGCCTAACTTCAGTGAAGCAGCTGCGGTTGTGGTCGGAGCTGCCGTTGTCGTTTGAGCTTGTGCCTGTGCATTCAGACCGCCTACCAAAAGAGCCGTTGCGAATGCCATGACGAGGTTTTTATTCATCTCAGTTTACTTGTTTGTACTACTTCGGTTTTATGGTTGTTTTATTGTCGGGGGTACCGTTGGCTGGTTGGGTTGGCGCATTAACGGCTGTTGGTTTGTTTGGCTTGTTGGCTGCATCCAAACCTAGTTCCTCCATAATGTAGTCCGTGTAATCGTGACGGGGATTCGTGTAAAGCATCGTAAAATCAGAAGCCTTGTCAAAGACAAATTCTAATTTCTTTTGTACAGCAACTTTCTCGATTGCCCGGTTCACCAACTCCATCGGCACCTTCATCAGTTCTTTCTTTTTCTCGAAAAGCAATCCCTGATAGCCAAAGACCTTGTTGTTGTACTCTCTGGCTTCGCGTTCTTTATCGCTTAGCACCCGTTGACGGTCGCGTTTCATGTCTTCAGTCAGCAGGATCTCCTCCGCCTGATACGATCTCTGCAATTTCTCGATCTCGGCGTATTTTTCCTGAATGTCCTTCGACCACTTATCCGCAAACTTATCGATTTCGCTCAATGCCTTCTGATACTCCGGCATCTTGCCCAAAATGAACTCTGAGTCTACGTACCCAAATTTTTGTGCTCGTGCCGGTAACGCAAGACAAACGGCGCACAAAAGTACGAAAAAAAGGCCCTTTTTCATTATCAGCCGATCAATTTTTTACGCGAACTAATTGATTGTCAATTATGGATGTCAGCCTTTTGCCTGTTAGATACACAACTAACACGAAGGTTTAATTGCGAGTTCATTGAACCGGCCATTAGGGCAACAACCCGATTTTTATCTACAACTAACGCTCAACAGTTCGAAATCTTATCTGAATTGCTGACCAATTGTAAAGTGGAACTGACCTGAAGCTTTGTCTTTGATACCCGGAATCTTGTCAAAACCATAGCCATAGTCAATACCAATCAGACCGAAAGCAGGCATGAAAATCCGAGCCCCAAAACCAACCGACCGTTTCAAATCAAAAGGATTGTACTGCTTGTAGCTTGCCCAGTTGTTACCCGCTTCCAGGAAGGTCAGCACGAAAATAGTGGCCGACGGGTTCAATGAAATAGGATATCGTAGCTCCGTAACAAACTTGTTGTACACAACTCCACCCTGGCTACGAGCATTGGTTGTAGGAACCCGGTCGTAATCGGCTGTGTAAACGCTCCGGTCATCGTAACCGCGTAGACCAATGATGTCCTGTGCCAGCGCAAACTGACCCTGACCAGCCAGACCTGATCCACCTAATACAAACCGCTCAAAAGGTCCGATTGCCGTGCGCTTGTTATAGCTACCCAGGAAACCCATGTGCGCCCGTGCGTTCAGTACCAGCTTGCCGAATACCGTCTGGAACCAGCTGGCGTCAAACATCCACTTGTGGTACTCTACAAACTTGTATCTGTCTTCCGGCTTTTCTGTTGTGGTCACTGTCCGGAAAGCGGAGTAAGGAGGGGTAAACGAACCACTCAACGTAAACGACGAACCAGAGCGCGGGAACTGCGGGTTATCGATGCTGTTCCGCGAAAGGGTTGTATTGAAGGTGAAGTTGTTCGAGATACCGTTGCTATACCCGATGTAGAACAAATCCAGGTTATTCAAATCGTACCGTTGATACGACAAGGAATTGCTCAGAGTAAAGAAGTCATCGGGGACTTTTAGCTGCCGGCCTAAGCCAACCGTAATAGCGGTGTTTGTGTACGAACCCGTTGGTTTACGACCTTTAAGGCTTTGGTAGATACTAAGCGGATTTGTTGGATCGTAGAACGTGCGATAAACCGTGTGGCTGGCACTTACTGACAGCGCATTGGGTTTGCGGCCACCCAACCAAGGTTCCGTAAACGACAGCGAATACACCTGATACTGGCTACCGTTGGCCTGGAAGCGCAACTGTACACGCTGCCCATCGCCCGCTGGTAAGGGCCTCCAGGCGCTGAAATTCGGAATGTTGCGGGCCGAGAAGTTGTTGAACGTCAAACCGAGCGTTCCGACAAAACCGACGTAGCCACCCCAACCGCCTGACAATTCGATCTGATCCGATGGTTTCTCTTCAACCGTGTATTCAACGTCAACCGTGCCGTCATTCTGCGGAATGGGGTTGATACCAATTTTCTCCGGGTCGAAATAGCCAAGCGTGGCTAACTCGCGCTGGGTACGAATGAGGTTCGTTTTCGAGAACTTCTGGCCCGGCAGCGTCCGGATTGAGCGCATAACCACATGGTCACTGGTTTTGGTATTACCGTTCAGAATAATGCGGTTGATCGAAGCCTGTTTGCCTTCGAAAATGCGGATTTCCAGATCTATCGAATCGCCATCGATGCTTTTCTCAATAGGCTGTGCATTGTAATACAAATAGCCATCGTCCATGTATAGTGAACTCAGATCCTGTCCGGGGTTACCGTTCAGCTTTTTCTCTAGGTCCTCTGGGTTGTACACATCACCTTTCTGGATGCCAAGTACATCGCGCAGACGGGTTGCAGGATACAGGTAGTTGCCCGAGAAGTCAACATTACGATAGTAGTACTTATGCCCTTCGTTCAGCGTCATATTGATGCTGATGGTGTTGTTGCTGTTGTGGATGATTGTATCGTGTTCGATAGCCGCATCCCGATAGCCAAGCTTATTGTAATATTCAATCAGCTTCTGTTTATCCTCTTCGTACTTTTTAGGGACAAACTTCGACGGTGAGAACAAGCGGCCAAAGCGTTTCTCTTTGGTGCTTTTAAGCTTCATCCGAACGGCGGATTCTTCGACCTCATCCCGGCCTTCGAACGAGATCTTGGCAATCTTGACCTTCTGCCCTTTATCGACCAGTACGCGCATAGTCGCGTTATTGCGGGCGCTATCCGGTATGGTTGTAATTTTTACTTTCGTATTCAGATAGCCTTTATCGACGAAGAATTTCCGAACGGCCATCTGCGTATTTTTGGTGATGGTGTTCGAAACGATCTTACCCAGATTCAGCTTCACTTTATCTTTCAACTGATCCTGTTCGCCTTTTTTGACACCCAGGAAGGTAACCCGGTAAAGGCGGGGCCGCTCCTGAGCCCGGAACATCAGCGTAACCTTGCCTTCGCCTGCATGGTTGGCAAACAACTCAACGTTGTCGAGCAGACCCGACTCCATCAGTTTGCGAACCGCCGAGCCAACCGCTTCCCCCGGAATCCGGATTTTATCGCCGACTTTAAGGCCCGATAAAGATACCAGTGAGTTGGGATCGAGATAACGGGTTCCCGTCATGGTCAGCCCGGTAATTTCGTAATCTTTAGGATTGGCGTAATTCAGCAATTCATCGTTGCTGAGCGGGGTTTCTGTACCTCGTCCGACGCCCACACGAACCTGCGCCCGAAGCGTGGCCGGATATAAACTAGTGAGCAACAAAAAAGCTCCCAGTACGAGTTTTATACGGTGTTTCAAGTGAATTGTACAGTTTTCGATTTTCTGTTTTTCAGTAGGTGAGTTTTCAGTTGCTTTGCTCGGCCAGATTTCTCAAAACTCATCTACCAACGACTGAAAACTTTATTTAACTAATTGCTCGCTGGTTTTCCCAAACCGGCGCTCACGTTTTTGATAGTTCAAAATGGCTTCGTACAAATGGTTTTTGCGGAAATCCGGCCAGAGTACATCTGGCATGTAAAGTTCCGAATACGCCAACTGCCAAAGCAGGAAGTTGCTGATACGCATCTCGCCACTGGTTCGGATCATCAACTCAGGATCGGGGATGCCATCCGTCGTCAGATAATGGCCAAAAAGCGTCTCATTGATGTCATCTGTTGTCATCCGTCCGTCGCGGACATCCGTGGCAATCTGCCGAACCGCTTCCAAAATTTCCCAGCGTCCGCTATAACTTAACGCCAGGATCAGCGTTAAACCCGTATTACCCGCTGTTTCCCGCATGGCTTCGGCCAGTTCGCGCTGGCAGTCGCCGGGAAGGCTCTCCGTGTTACCGATGGTGGTCAGCCGCACGTTGTTATTCATCAGGGTTTTTATTTCGCCCCGAATCGTATGAACCAACAGCGTCATGAGTGCATCAATTTCAAATTTTGGTCGGTTCCAGTTTTCCGTTGAAAATGCGTAAAGCGTCAAAAATTTAACGCCCAGCTCGGCACAACCCTCTGTTACCTCACGCACAGCCTTAATGGCATTCCGATGGCCAAACACCCGGGCAGCGCCCTGCCGTTTCGCCCAACGTCCGTTTCCGTCCATGATAACGGCTATGTGCTGAGGCAGATTGCTCGGGTCAATGAGTTCTTTCATCCCAATGGGGGAGTTTTAACTTTATTTAAGAATCAATCTTACAAAAGTACCTATAAATCCCGATAAAGAGTGAGCTTGCCCTGAAATCCAATTTCTTAAAATTTGTTATAAGTTAAATTTTTGGGCGGGCCAGAACAATTTTTTCTCACTGGATTGAACGTGCCGGTAAGCCTGGTCTGGTAGTTACTATTGGGAGCCCGTTTATCTTTGCACACGGGAAACATAAGCGGGACCGTTACGTTTGACGTACAAAGACCTCTTATTTCATTGTTCACTTCGTATGACTAGATTTTTTTCATTGCTTCTGGGCCGAGGCCAGTTGGCTGTTTTGGGGCTACTGCTGACAGCGTTACTAAGTTGTACAAAAGATGATACGACTGTTGCCGAGCCCAAAACGATTACGGATCAGATTCTGGAAGATAAACAGTTTAGCCTGCTTAAAGAAGCAATGGCTTATGCCAATGCCGGTGATGCACTCAAAGCCGCTAATCTGACTTTCTTTGCGCCCAACGATGCGGCTTTTCAGGCATCGGGGATCTCGTCGGTGGCTACCATTATGACCATGTCGAAAGAGCAGGTCAAGACAATGCTGCTCTACCATGCGCTCAATGCGCCCGTTACCTCGTCAGCCATTCCGTCCGGGCAAAATGCGGTGCTGACGGCTAGCCAGGGGGTGGCTTACCTGAACAATGCCGGAGGAGGTACGATCTACGTTAACAGTGCCCGGGTTACCCAGCCGGATATTAAAGCCGCCAACGGTATCATTCACGTGATTGATCGCGTATTGACGCCATCCGCCGGGTCTATTCTGGCCACGATTCAAGCCAATCCGAGACTGACCTTTCTGGCGGCTGCCGTCAAACGCGTTGACAGTAGCAACCCGTCCCTGATCGCGTCGCTCAGCAACACGTCCGCTTCGAATCCGCTTACGTTGTTTGCGCCGAATGACGATGCCTTTATGGCCGCTGGCTACAAAACGATAAGCGCTATCGAAACCGCTTCAACGCAAACGCTTTCGTCGCTGCTTTCGTACCACATCGTTTCTGGCCTAAACCTGTCGTATCAGATTCAGACAAGTTCGGTCAATACCCTGCTGAGTGGTAACCGGTTGAACTTAACCGCCAGTAATGGTGTGTTGGGGGTAAAAGGCAATAAGAATACAACGCCAGCTATCGTCCGAACCGCCGATCTGGTTGCTACCAATGGCGTCGTTCATATTATTGATCAGGTGTTGCAACCGTAAATCGGACCAATCGACCGAATTCTGCTGATGGCTATGTGGTCTAAAGTGCTGCTTGGATTAGGTGTGCTGATTCTGGTGGTTGTTATTGTGGCGTTGATTATCGGCTACGCTGTTTCGGGACCTCGCTATTCCGGACCGATCAGTGATCATTTCGACGGGAATGAATTTCAAAATCTGGATGGGGTAAAAGCTAAAGGCTTTCGGGAAGTGCTGGCCTGGTCGCTCAACCGCCACCGTGACCCCTGGCCAGCCTACCATAATGACCCACCCGGTCCGCCACCGCCCACGCGCGTTGAAGGCCGGACGGTACGAGTGACATTCATTAACCACTCGACAGTATTGCTTCAGTTCGATGGCTTGAACGTACTGACCGATCCGGTGTATTACGAACGCGTAAGTCCGGTGCAGTTTGCGGGTCCCAAACGAAACAACCCGCCGGGCATTCGTTTCGATGAACTGCCTAAAATTGACGTACTTTTGCTGAGCCATAACCACTGGGATCACCTGGATATTGGAACGGTGCAAAAGCTCTGTGATCGCGACAAGCCAACGGTGTTCTGCCCACTGGGTCTGAAAGCATTTCTGGAAGAAAAAAATTGTCGGAATGTTCAGGAGATGGATTGGCGTCAGTCCGTTGCCTTCAATGACAGCACGGCGATTCACTGTGTTCCCGCGCAGCACTTCTCGGGTCGGGGCCTGTTCGACCGAAATGCTACTCTATGGGCGGGTTACGTAATCGATAGTAAAGTAGCCGGTAAGTTATACTTTGTGGGAGACAGCGGGTACGGCACGTTTTTCAAGGATATTGGCAAGCAGTTCGGTCCGTTACGGCTGGCGCTGATTCCAATTGGCGCGTATAAGCCACCCTGGTTTATGGCCCCTATTCACTGTTCACCGTTCGAAGCGGTGCAGATCCATACCGATGTTCAGTCGCAGCAAAGCGTGGCCATTCATTTTGGTACCTTTCCGCTAGCCGATGACGGAGCCGCCGAACCAGTGCGTGATCTGGCAAAGGCATTAGCCGAAAAAAATGTATCTTCTGAGCGGTTTCAAGCGTTAAAAGCAGGCGCAAGTCTGGTTCTGGATTGAAAAAATTGACTTCCGTCCCAACGCTACGCCACACTACGGGGTCATTATGCGTACTAGTTAGTATCTATTTGTCTATTTAATTCCATGCGTAAGCTTCAATTACTTATTTGCGGTGCATTGCTGATTGGGGGAGTAGCCGCTTGCTCCCAACAGGATATCGACGCGTCGAACACACGATTTGCTGAGAACGATCAGCAGATCAAAACGTACGCCACGGCTAAAAACCTGAATGGTAAGACAACCAATTCGGGTTTGTATTACGTGATCACCTCACCCACAACCGGTAAACTACCGTCGCTTGGGGAAGAAGTAGAGTTTATGTACAAGTCGTATAATTTACAGGATGTGCTGATTGACAGTACAGTAAGTGGTAAACCTGTTTATTATCCGCTGGGTATTCAATCCATTCTGGCCGGTCTGGAGGAGGGTGTAGGGTTGATGCACGAAGGCGAGAAAGCAACGTTCCTGATCCCGTCGTATCTGGGTTACGGAAACAATGCCGTTAACGCAAACCTGCCTGCTTACTCGGTTGTACGGTTCGACGTGCAGCTAAACCGGTCCCGTACCGAAGATCAGCAAATTCGGCAGTACATCGCCGATAGAAAGTTGGTGGTTAGTGATTCGTCGTCGACAGGAGTGCGGGTTATCAAAACCAAAGCGAACCCAACTGGGGCAGCCCTTGGCGCTAATCAGACGGTTACGATAAAATATGTAGGCCGACAACTGCGAGCTGCCGCTCCGTTTGATAGTACCGGACAGAATTTTGACGCGGTGCTGGGCGGCAACCGGTACGTGAAAGGCTTTGAAGAAGGGCTGTCGAAATTGCGCGTTGGTGAAACGGCGACTATATTATTCCCCTCAACCGTTGGCTACGGAACGACCGGTGTGATTAGCGGAAATTCATACAAAATCACTCCCTACGCGCCACTCCGTTTCGATATACAAGTGATTTCGGTAAAATAACCAGATCGTTAGCCGATATTAATTCGCAAAACGTACTCATGACAAAGGCCGGTCACTTGATCGGCCTTTGTCGTAGATAGTAACTGGTAGCATTTATTTCGGAGCCATTCGGATAGCACCATCCAGCCGAATCACTTCACCGTTCAGCATTGGATTTTCAATAATACTTTTAGCGAGCAACGCGTATTCGTCGGGTCGGCCAAGCCGCGATGGAAACGGCACCTGCTGACCTAGTGATAAGCGCGCTTCTTCGGGTAAACTTGCCAGTAAGGGCGTCTCGAACAAACCGGGTGCAATGGTCATCACCCGGATGCCGGAACGAGCCAGATCACGCGCGATGGGTAACGTCATCCCCACGATACCACCTTTTGACGCCGAATAAGCCGCCTGACCGATCTGGCCGTCGTAAGCCGCTACTGATGCGGTGTTGATGATAATCCCCCGCTCACCGTCGCTGCCGCTTGGTTCGTTGTGTTCCATCGCCAGAGCCGCCAGCCGGATGACGTTGAAGGTGCCGATCAGGTTGATAGAAATTACTTTTTGAAAAGCCGCCAGCGAATGCGCTCCGTAAACACCATCCACTTTACCTACGGTTTTACGAGCTTCGGCGACCCCCGCACAGTTCACATTGATGTGTAAACCCCCAAACGCTTCTACTGCCAGATTGACAGCCGCTTGTACATCCGCTTCGTCGGTAACGTTAGTCTTAATAAAGCGGGCGGTTGCTCCTAGTTCTTCAACCAATGCATTGCCACGTTCTTCATTAAGATCGACGATGACGACGTTAGCCCCGTTCGAGGTCAGCAGTCGGGCGGTTGCTTCCCCAAGGCCGGAAGCGCCACCGGTTATCAGTGCCGTTGATGAGTTTAGTTGCATAACGTGCTAAACGTTTTACAGAATCGCAATTAGTTCTTTCCAGTGGCGAATGTCGTAGGTCGGTTGATCATCGACAAGTAATCCCTGCGGATTGTAAAATACCGTATCCAGATTAACGCCTTTTGCGCCCATGATATCGGCCTCGTAGTTATCGCCGATCATCAGGCTCTCCTGCGCATTAGTTCCGCTGATTTCCATCGCGTACTGAAATACCAGCGGATTCGGCTTCTTCGCATTGGCATTCTCGCTCGTAACGACATGGGTAAAATAATGCGCTATTTCGGCACTATCCATCTTAATCGCCTGAATTTCGGCGAAACCGTTGGTGATGATGTGCATGACGTAGCCTTTCTCTTTCAGGTAATCCAGTACTTCACGCGCTGATTCCAGCAGGTGCGGCTTGCGAGGTAAAATCCGCAGGTATTCCGTGTTGAGGTCCGCGTGGACTGCTGACTCATCGACCCCCAAAGCCTGAAAAACCAGCGGAAAGCGGTGCTGCCGGATGTAGCTATGCTCAATAAGGTTCTTGTCGTAATCGGCCCACAACTGTCGATTGATCGTAACAAAGTGCCGACTGAACTCTTCGGCAGAAGGAATACCTAAATCGACTAGCCGAAACGTTTCAAACAATTCAGTAATCGACTCGGCTGAATTACGGTCAAAATCCCACAGCGTGTGGTCAAGGTCGAAGAACAGGTGCTTGTACATGAAACAGGTTTTTCGTTTCCAGCGATAATGGCTTGTTTAACAAGTAAGTTATCGGACGGAAAGCAGGAGGACGAGAAGCTAGTAATTTAACTTAAGCCGCTCGACGGGCTGGTTATTTATCAGATCGCTCTCTACGATTTCTTCAACGTCGGACAGTTGAACGTTGCCGTAATACGTACCTTCCGGATAGACAACCAGGGCTGGACCAAAGGCGCAGGCGTCGAGACAGCCAGTCCGCTGCGCGCGCATTTCTTTCAATAAACCACGTTGGGCCAGAGCCGCTTTAAACGCATCAACGAGTTCGTTACCGTGGGCTTCACCGCAGGACTTTTTTGGGGCGGCCTTCTGATTGGCACAAATAAAAACGTGCTTTTTGTATTTCATGGGATTGAATCAAATCTATGCGGCAAAGGTACGGAACGAACCGGACTACCGGCCAACTTACTTTTTGGCGGCTACCATCACCCGACCGGGCATGGTGCGGTACGAGATAACTTTGTGCGCTTTCAAACCGGCGGTTTGCTGCCACTGCTGAATTTCGGTGACGGAGTAATTTCCCGCTGTGCTGCTCAGGCCGTAGAATAAATCGGTACTGCTGCCGATCAAGTCCGGTTTGGCTCCCAGCTCGGGACGGATAAATTCATTAACGATAAATACCCCGCCGGGCCGTAGCGCACGCGCCACTTTGTCCGTGACGAGTTGATTTTGTTCAGGAGTAAAATGATGCGCCAGACTTGACAGAAGCACAATGTCAAACGCACTTTCGCCGAAATCGTTGGTAAGCGCGTTACCCGGTCGGTACGTTATCCGATTGCCCATGCCTTGCCGGGCAAGCAGCGGAGCCGCCTGCTCAATGGCTGGTGGCAAATCCAGAATGGTAGACGTTAAGGCCGGAAGCTTGCGGCAAAGGGCTGCCGAATGCTGACCGTGCGAACCACCAATATCAAGCATCGAAGTGGCTCCTTTCGGAACGGGTGCCCGTCGGCCAAACTCCCGCGCTTCGGTGCTTGACGCTGCGACCATTGCCTCCTGGTAATACTGCCACTGCTCGGTTGACAGCGAGTCGTGGTATTGGATGCCTTCACCCGTTTGCAGGTAGTTGCCCAACTGATTCATCCAATCCCAGACGACGCGGTTGTTGAAGATCATCATGCCGTAAACCGAGAACGGGTCATCTTTGAGCGTAAACCGTCGGGCCATTCGGGTCAGCGAAAACTGGTTATTTTTATAGGTAAAGTAACCCATTGCCGTCAGCAGACCCATCAACTCGCCCAGTGCCTTCCGGTTCAGATGTAATGTCGTCGTAAGTTCGTCCAGCGTTTTGCGGCCTTCTTTGACGGCTTCAAAGACACCTTTGTCGGCGGCTTCGAGTACTGCCTTTGCCAAAACGGGCATGATCTGAACGTGGAGGAGCGGAATAGGGGCAAGGTTAGCGCGAAGGGCCAGCCATTCAAGTGGATTTTCAGGCGAGATGGTAAGTTGCATAAACGTATTACTTCTAACCGTACAACTCGCAAAAGCCAGAACTGGCTTCCAGACGGGAAAGTATTTATCGAACTGCTCCGTGCCGGGCTCAATCAAAAACAAGTCGTCCCGACAGATCTGGCAAAACAGATTCTGTCGGGACGACTTGTTCACGTCGAGTAGCTTAGGATCGTTTGCCCGACGATTTAGAGGAGGCAATTGGCTTTTTTGGCGTTGCTTTGGTCGTCGTTGGATTTTTCTGGGTCATCGTGACAGGGTCCCAATGAATCACTTTCTGTTCGAAATAGCTTTCGTTGCAGGCCAGTACCGGCGCGGCTGCCCGGAAACCAAACACGGGATCTTCAACCGTTCCCTGACTTCCCTGCCTTACATTCTCGAAAAAGTTAGCGAAGTGTTTAGCGTGCGGGTCGTCGTCTTTCGGGGCTTCGAATCGTACTTCTTTCACGGGTTCTGCCTTTCGGGTTTCGGGCGGGTACTGGGCATCGTACTGCTTGACAAACTCCTGCTGCACGGGTTCGGTAAACGTAAAGAAGCTATCGTAACCGCCGTAGCCGGGAGCCGTCGGTAGTTTCTTCTTGCTCATGATAAGGTTGTTTTCCGAAAACTCAATCTGGCCTTCGTTACCGATAATCCGGGTTACGTCGTTGATCTTACCGGCGTTGGCAAAGTTTACGCGCAAAACCATCTGAAACGCTTCATGCTGATCGGTTTTCGGGTAATCCATAATGCACGACATCACATCCGGTACATCACGGCCATCTTTCCAATACGCTAAATTTCCCGATGAGAAGATCCGTGTTGGGCCGAGGGTATTCGTAACGAAGTGAACGCCGGTGATGAGGTGGACAAACAAGTCACCCGCAACACCGGTGCCATAGTCCCGGTAGTTCCGCCAGCGGAAAAAGCGTTTTGGATCAAACGCTTTCTTCGGCGCGTCGCCCAGGAAGCGGTCCCAGTCGAGGGTTTGTGTAGACGCATCGGGTGGAATGGAATACTGCCAGGCCCCCATAGCGTTGAACCGGTCGTTGTTCGACTCGATATAATTGATCTGTCCGATTTCACCCGCTTCGACGAGTCGTTTCGCTTCCTGAAAGGCCGCGCTGCTGATGCGCTGACTGCCTACCTGCATGGTTTTGCCTGATTTCTTCCAAGCATCAATCACTGCTTTGCCTTCGCTGAGGTGCTGTACCATCGGTTTTTCGCAGTAAACATTTTTACCTGCTTTGAGCGCTGCGATGGTGATGTGATCGTGCCAGTGATCGGGCGTAACAACCAGAACGGCGTCAATATCGGGCCGGGTCAGAATTTCGCGGTAGTCGCGGGTTGTGAACAGCTCCTTGTCTTTCCCGTAGGCCGTTTTCGCGTGCTCCAGCCGACCGTCGTAGAGATCAGCTACGGCTACCAGTTCTACGTCAGGACTACGCAGGGCCGCGCGGGTATCAAAATTGCCCTGAATTCCCATGCCGATGGTGGCAAAGCGAATCTTGTCGTTCGGGCTGATTTTCTTAAGATTCTTGATGTAGGCAGGAGCCACGCCAAACGGTTTCGCCAGCCCTTGCGTGGCTATGAGCGCCGAAGCCGCCGACAGGCTTTTTATGAATGTGCGTCTGTTGGATTGCATAGGAAAGATTCGTTTCGAGTATGCTAACTAAAGCGTAAACATTGAAAAAAATACCCCTATTTCCTGGCGTTAATGCGTGTTCTTTTGCGGTGGTGTCGGTTTTTCAAAACCGACACAAATTGCTGACGCGAAGTGTCGGTTTTGAAAAACCGACACCACCATAGAAGGGTATCAGATTGGGACAAATCCAACATTCCGGACAATACTGTTTTTAGAACCGCGCGAGCATCCCCGCCGACACCACCGCTAGGCATTCGCCATACCGTATTCTTTGAATCCGATTGCGTTATAGATGAAGCAGGTTTCAACAAGGTTAACGCTAGGCATGGAGTAGGGTAACCGTCCAAGAACGCTTTTAGTCCTGTTTCGCCTAACTTTCTATAGGATCTCCAATGCTTCCCGTTTCACGTCGTTCTTTTTTGCGGTCATCGGCTGTTATATCCGGTAGCCTGCTCACCGCGTCAATTCCTGCGTTCAACAAGGCACAAAAAGCGCTGCGGCTGGGTGGCCCCATTTTTCTCAAAAGTGATGATCCTGAAATTCTGGCTCGTGAGCATCGGCGGTTACGGTACAGTTCGGCCTATGTTCCCCCGGTCGAGTTGAAAGACTCGGACAAAATCAAGGCGATTCAAAAAGCATTTACCGAGCAGAATGTTCTTATTGCGGAGGTTGGTGCCTGGGTAAATATGCTGGATCAGGATGCCGAAAAACGTCGGAAGAATCTGACGTACGTAACTGAGCGGCTGGCGTTGGCCGAAGCGGTTGGTGCGCTGACCTGCGTAAATATTGCTGGTTCGTACAATCCTAAGCATTGGGACGGACCCGACGCCCGTAACCTGACGAAAGAATATTTTGACGCGACGGTTGAAAATTGTCGAAAGGTGATTGATGCCGTAAAGCCTAAACGGGCCAAATTCGCGCTCGAAATGATGGGCTGGAGCTTACCCGATGGACCCGAATCCTACCTCAAATTCATCAAGGCAATCGACCGGCCAGCGTTCGGAGCGCACATCGATATTGCCAATATCATCAACAGTCCCACGCGCTATTATACCAACACGGCCCTGATCAACGAGACGTTCCGGATTCTGGGCCGCTGGATTGTCTCGTCACACGCGAAAGATGTTTATGGAAAAGACGGTCATTTTATGGAAACCATGCCCGGTCGGGGAGAAATGGATTACGTAACGTACCTGCGCAACGTGACTGCATTGCCGCAGGAAGTGCCGTTGCTGCTTGAACACCTGCGAACAGCCGACGAGTACGACGAAGCGCGGCAATACGTTATCGGTCAGGCTGAGAAGGCGCAGATTTCGTTAGCCTGAAAAAAGCCTATAGCTCAGTAATCTCCCGAATACGCACTTTCACCACCGGACGCTCCCCATCGGGTACTATCGCGACAAACATGTTGGTTACCGACTCGCCATTGTGCAGAATGTACCCCGCCTGGATGTTGGTTGTGGTCGTTACTTCTTTGCCTTCCGCGTTTTTAACTTTTTGCTGATAAGGAACAGTAAAGGGTTTAGCCAGAATCTTGCTGCCCTTCGCCGTCAGGCGCTTTCCGTTCGCGTTCAGGCAGTCGAAGGCGGCTAGTTCGTTGAAGTTTTCCTGACCGAAAACGGTCTGGCGGGGAAGAAACAGTTTCGTGCAGTTGCTTTTGTTGGTGACGTAGACCGTCAGCTCATACCGCATGAACGGTTCGCCACTGATTTTTATGTGGCGTTCATTCTTGATCTCAAACCCATAGTCGATCCCGTTGAATTGGGCGGGTTTGCCCGCTTCCAGATCATACGCCTGTTGGGCGAAAACAGGACAACAGATAGCTAATACAAACAGACAAGCGTTCAAAAAGCGGATCATAAGAATTAAGTTACGTTACGGGCTATAAAAATACGTAGAGAGCCACGTATCACGCAAGCCAAATTCAAACCGGGATTTAAACGGGCAGTACATGATGAACCACTGCCCTATTGAACCGACTAAGAGCAGTAGGGCAGTGGTCGTATTTTAATGCATTGTATGGCTATGAGCGGTCTGCGATAGCGTGATTACAGCGGCTTGCTCAACAGATGAGGCCGTTCGGCTGCTACTTTTAACACAAACTCACCGAAGAGCGTGTTGGCCCAGGCAAACCACTTCCGGGTAAATTTAGTCGGGTCGTCCTGATTGAACGATTCGTGCATGAAACCTGTGCCCGCGTGGTTTTGCTTGAGCTGACGAAGCTGCGCCAGTATTTCTGCATCGTCGGTAGATGTTAGCCCGCGCATGATCAGACTCATTGGCCAGATGTTTTGTACCAGCGTATGCGGGCTACCGATCCCTTCGGCGGCTTTACCTTTGAAGAAATACGGATTGTCGGCGCTGAGCACAAAACGGCGGGTGTTTTTGTAAATCGGATCGCTGGCAGGAAATGCACCCAGGTACGGTAAGCCCAGCAGGTTCGGTACGTTGGCATCGTCCTGAAGCAGGTAGTTGCCGTAGCCGTCCACTTCCAGCGCGTAGATTTTGCCGTATTTCGGGTGATTGTAAATAGCATGCTGTTTCAGCGCGCCTTCGATTTCGTTGGACAGCGCCCGACAATCGCTGGCAAACGCAGCTTCGTTTTTGTGCATCTGGTCGATCATAGTCGCCAATTGCCGGAAGGAAACCACCGCAAACCAGTTTGATGGCACGTAGAACGGGAAAACCGTCGCGTCATCCGATGGGCGGAAAATGCTGTGGATCAAACCAATTGGGCGGGATGCATTGCCATAACCATCGCCCGGAACCGTATCCGTTGACCAGGACGTCGTGCGACTAAATCGATAAGGTCCCCGGTTTGTTTTGCGCTGTTGCTCCCGGCAAGTTTGCAAGGCCAGCTTCATAGCTTGTAGCCAGTTGGCATCGAAGGGACTCGTATCGCCCGTCAATTTCCAGTACTGATGAGCCAGCCGGATCGGGTAACAAAGCGAATCCAGTTCCCATTTGCGCTCATGGAGGCCGGGTTTCATGGCCGTAACGTCTTTTTTCCATTCGCCTTCTTTGGTCGCATCGGCGTAGAAAGCATTGGCATACGGATCGCGACGAATGCACTCGGCCTGTCGGCGAATAACCCCCTCAATGAGTTGCTGTAAAGGCTTATCCTGCTTGATGAGCGGTAAATAAGGCCAGACCTGCGCCGTACTGTCGCGCAACCACATAGCGTCAATATCACCGGTAATCACAAACGTATCGGGCTTGCCGTCGCGGCTACTGAACTGAACCGTAGTATCGAGCGTGTTGGGAAAGCAGTTTTCGAACAGCCAGGCTAGTTCAGGATCACGGATGGTTTTGTGCATCCGCTCAATTGTTTGGTCAACGGCAGCACTCTTGAAATTCCGCTGACCGGTAGCCGTTCGAACAACGGGAAAATCGGGCGCTGAGGTTGCCCAGACGGCAGGCTGATTGACGAGTAATCCGGCACTGACTAAGCTGGACTGTTGGATAAAATGACGGCGATTCATGTAAACGAAAAGTAACGATAAGACGCAAAAAATGCCGGGTACAGCGCATAACGCTTCACTGTACGGTAATCAGGAGCAAAGAAAATGCAGCCAGCGCCCAGAATCGCATTCAAGGACAATATTATTTCGCGTTAAGGCCGTATTTGGCCTCCAAAGAAGGTATTCTTACATTGTTTACGCACTTTTTAGTGGATCAGCATATCTTTTTCTATACTTATGGCTTGAACCCCCGATTACGTCTCAGTACGATAAACGCTCATGATTCATTATACGCATCCAAACCGGATTTTGGTAGCACTGGACTGCATTATCTTCGGCTTCGATGGCGAAGAGATCAAGCTTCTGTTGATCAAACGAAATTTTGAACCGGAGAAGGGTAAGTGGTCGCTCATGGGCGGATTTCTGAATGAGACCGAGGACCTGGAAGCCGCTTCTCAGCGCATTCTGTACGAACTCACCGGATTGACCAACAATTATCTGGAGCAGTTGCAGACCTTCGGTGCCGTAAACCGAGATCCCGTAGAACGAACGATCTCGGTAATCTACTACGCGCTGGTCAATATCGAACAGCAGGATGTTAATGCCATTAAAGCGCATAACGCCTATTGGATTAGCCTGACGAATAAACCGGAACTGATCTTCGACCACGATGCCATGGTTGAACAGGCACTGCAACGGTTACGCTACAAAGCCGCTTTGCACGCTATTGGCTTTGAGCTGTTACCGGAAAAATTCACGATTCCACAGCTTCAAAAACTCTACGAAGCGATCTACAAAACCCAACTCGACCGTCGCAATTTTAGTCGGAAAATCATGTCGACGGGTTTGTTGGAGAGTACGGGTGAAAAGGATACCAACTCGGCTACCAAAAAAGGCCAGCTCTACCGGTTGAATAGTGAAAAATACCAGCGGTATCTGACCGATTACGTTAGCTTCTTCCCCGAACTGACTTTATCATAAAACCGACTCATTCTTCCGGAATAATATACTATGTTTCGATAGCTGGTGAGTAAAAAATAATTTCTATTCTTTATTGATACAACACAACAAGTTTGTAGTATTGTGTCAGATAAACACTATTCGGAAATCGCTTCTGAATGAAACCCTTACTTAATGATCCGGCGCCCAAATCGGGACGCGGTAACAAATCACCATTATGAGCAATTCCTACGTTATCGGGGTTGATTTTGGCACCGACTCGGTCAGGGCGCTGATCGTCGATACGCAGACCGGTCAGGCCGTTGGAACGCATGTCCATAACTATGTCCGGTGGAAAAAAGGACTTTACTGCAATCCCGCTACTTCGCAGTTTCGCCAGCATCCGCTCGATTATCTGGAAGGGCTGGAAGCAAGTATCCGGGGCGCACTGGCTAACGCATCCGATGACGTACGACAGCACGTAGTCGGTATCTCGATTGATACGACAGGTTCGACACCCGGACCGGTGGATGAAACAGGGTTGCCGCTAGCGCTTCGGCCCGATTTTGCCGAGAACCCAAACGGGATGTTTATTCTCTGGAAAGACCATACCGCCAATGCCGAAGCGGAAGAAATCAACAACCTCGCTCACCACTGGGATATTGACTACACGAAATACGTCGGGGGTATCTACTCGTCGGAGTGGTTCTGGGCAAAAATGCTGCGAACGATCCGGGTGGACGAAGCGGTTCGTCAGCACGCGTTTTCGTGGGTCGAGCATTGCGACTGGATTTCGGCAGTGCTGACCGGCAATACGAATCCACTCACGCTTCGTCGGTCGCGTTGTGCGGCTGGTCACAAAGCGCTTTGGCACAGTGAGTTTGATGGACTACCTTCCGAAGAGTTTCTTACCCAGCTCGATCCTTTGCTGGCCGGACAGCGCGACCGGCTTTACCACGATACCTACACATCCGACCAGTCTATGGGAAACCTGTCGGCTGAATGGGCTCAAAAATTAGGGCTCTCTACCGACGTTGTTACTGGGGTTGGTGCTTTCGATGCGCATATGGGCGCTATCGGTGCGGAGATTGAACCTTACGCTTTTGTTCGGATCATTGGTACGTCAACCTGCGATATTCTGATGGCTCCCAATGAAGAAATCGGTCATCGGCTTATTCGCGGCATCTGCGGTCAGGTCGATGGGTCGGTTGCGCCGGGAATGCTCGGTCTGGAAGCGGGTCAATCGGCTTTTGGCGACGTGTACGCGTGGTTTGCCCGGCTGATTACCGGCCCGGTGCGCGAACTGCTGGGCGACGAAGCCGCTGATACCATGAGCAGTCAGCTCATCCCACATCTTTCGGCACAGGCCGAGCAGTTGCCCGTTACGGCGAACGATCTGATTGCGCTGGACTGGATCAACGGACGCCGGACGCCCGATGCCAATCATACGCTGAAAGCGGCCATTACTGGCCTGAACCTTGGAACGGATGCACCTAAGATCTTCAAAGCACTGGTCGAAGCGACGGCCTTCGGTTCTCGCAGCATTGTCGATCGTTTCCTACAGGAAGGCGTTCCGATCAGCAAGGTAATTGCAATTGGGGGGGTGGCCAAAAAATCACCCTTTGTCATGCAAACCCTAGCCGATGTGCTTAATAAACCCATTCAGGTGGCTAGTTCCGATCAGGCCTGTGCGCTGGGAGCCGCCATGTGTGCCGCTGTAGCCGCTGGTATTCATCCGACGATGGAAGCCGCTCAGCAAGCAATGGGTTCAGGCTTCGATGCCGAGTACCAGCCCCGTCCAGAACAGGTAGCGACCTACGAAACTTTATACCAGAAGTACCTTCAACTAGGCGCTTTTGTCGAAAATAAACCAGTAAGCAGTTCCCAATCAATCGCGCAGTATGCTCAATCTGAATCACTATGAAGTCTGGTTCGTCACCGGAAGTCAACACTTGTACGGTGAAGAAACGCTTCGACAAGTAGATGCTCATTCCCAAATTATTGCCAAGTTTTTAGATGAAGCTTCGGCTGTTCCGGTACGGGTCGTTTTCAAGCCAGTCGTTAAAACACCGGACGAAATTTACGCGATCTGTCAGGAGGCCAATGTCGCACCCAATTGTGTAGGGATCATAACCTGGATGCACACGTTTTCGCCCGCTAAAATGTGGATTCGCGGACTGACGGTGCTTAAAAAACCATTGCTTCACCTGCATACCCAGTTCAACCGGGATATTCCCTGGGGCGACATCGACATGGATTTTATGAACCTCAACCAGTCGGCGCACGGCGACCGCGAGTTTGGGTTCATGGTATCGCGGATGCGCCTGAACCGGAAGGTAATCGTTGGTTTCTGGCAGGATGAGAGCGTTGTACAGAAGATCGGTGCCTGGACACGGGTGGCCGTAGCCGCTTACGAGTTAAAGACCATGAAGGTAGCCCGTTTTGGGGATAACATGCGTCAGGTAGCCGTGACAGAAGGCGATAAAGTAGCGGCCGAAATGACCTTCGGGATGTCGGTTAATACCTACGGAATCGGGGATCTGGTCGCGGTGATCAATCAGGTAACGGACGGGGACATAGATCGGCTGGTGGAAGAGTATGCCGATAGCTACACGCTGATGGATTCGCTGCTGAAAGGCGGTGCGCAATACAGTTCGTTGCGCGATGCGGCTAAGATCGAATTAGGCTTGCGGGCTTTCCTGAAAGACGGAAACTTTAGCGCCTACACCGATACGTTCGAGGATTTGCACGGTATGGCGCAGCTACCTGGTATCGCGTCGCAGCGGCTGATGGCTGACGGCTACGGTTTCGGGGGCGAGGGCGACTGGAAAACCTCGGCGATGGTGCGTACGCTAAAAGTGATGGCGGCTGGTCTACCGGGCGGTAACTCGTTTATGGAAGATTACACCTACCATTTCGATCCGGTAAATCCGTTGGTACTGGGCTCCCACATGCTTGAAATCTGCCCGTCCATTGCCGACGGTAAACCGTCCTGCGAAATTCATCCGTTGGGTATTGGCGGCAAAGCCGATCCGGTGCGGCTGGTGTTCAACGCTCCGGCGGGTCCCGCAATCAACGTATCGCTGATCGACATGGGCAATCGGTTCCGTTTGCTGGTCAACGAAGTCGAAGCGGTTGCCGTAACCGAAGCGTTGCCCAAATTGCCGGTAGCCCGCGCCTTGTGGAAACCCATGCCCGACATGCAAACCGGCTGTGCGGCCTGGATATTAGCGGGAGGGGCGCACCACACGGTCTACAGCCAAAACCTGACGACCGAACATATCGAGGATTTTGCCGAAATCTTTGGTGTCGAACTAGTTGTCATTGACAAGGACACAACCCTACGGCAGCTAAAGAACGAATTACGCTGGAACGAAGCGTCTTATCGATAACCCTTTCCTGTCCTCTGCTCACGCTTTTACGGAAACGAAGGAGCAGAGGACAACCCTGATTTTTATGAAAAAACCATTTCTTACACTGGCGTTGGCGTCGCTGAGTCTTGTTGGCTTAGCACAGAACAAAGTGACGATCAATGGGGATGAAGGCAAGCATACCATCAACCGGCATATCTACGGCCATTTTGCCGAACACCTGGGCCGCTGCATCTACGGCGGTTTTTACGTCGGCGACAACAACAAGACCATCCCGAACAAAAACGGGGTGCGGCTCGACGTGGTCGACGCGTTGAAGAAGATGAAAATTCCGAATCTGCGGTGGCCGGGCGGCTGCTTTGCAGATACGTATCACTGGAAAGACGGCATTGGTCCGAAAGCCAAACGCCCGAAGATCGTGAACACCTGGTGGGGGGGCGTTACAGAAGATAACAGCTTTGGTACGCACGACTTTCTAAACATGTGCGAACTGCTGGGCACCGAGCCGTATCTGGCAGGTAACGTCGGCAGTGGCACCGTGCAGGACCTCAGCGAATGGGTGCAGTACGTCAACTTCCCGAGCAATAGCCCTATGTCGGCCCTGCGGCAGCAGAATGGGCGGGCGACCCCCTGGAACGTCAAATACTGGGGTGTTGGCAACGAAGCGTGGGGTTGTGGAGGAAACATGAAACCGGACTATTACGCCAACATCTACCGCCAGTACAGCACCTTTATGAACGGGCAGGTCGGTAAGGAAAAGATCTTCCGCATTGCATCCGGAGCCAGTTCGGATGATTACAACTGGACCGAAACGTTGATGAAAAACATTCCCGGCAACATGCTCGAAGGTGTGGCGATGCACCATTACTCGGTGTTTGGCTGGGGTGAAAATGCGAAAGGTTCGGCCACGGAGTTCACCGAAACCGACTACGCCCACACCATGAACGAAGCCCTGAAAATGGATGAGTTCGTGCAGAAGCACTCGGAGATCATGGACAAGTACGACCCGAAGAAAAAGGTTGCGCTGGTCGTCGACGAGTGGGGTGCGTGGTACAACGTTGAGCCGGGTACGAATCCGGGGTTCCTTTTCCAGCAGAACACCATGCGCGACGCAGTACTGGCGGGAGCTACGCTCAATATTTTCCACAAGCATGCTGAACGGGTTCGGATGGCTAACCTGGCGCAGGCGATCAACGTACTACAGGCGGTTATCCTGACCGACGGTCCAAAGATGCTGCTGACGCCAACCTACCACGTGCTGGAAATGTACAACGTTCACCAGGACGCAACCATGCTACCGGTCGACGTGAAAGCTGACGACTACAAAGTGGGTGAGTACAAAATGCCTGCCGTGTCGGTTTCTGCCTCGCGCGACAAAGCCGGAAAAACGCACATTTCGCTGGTCAACATCGACGCGGGTAAGCCCCAGACCTTCACGGTAAATCTGAAAGGCATTAACGCGAAAAGCGTGTCGGGTCGTATTCTGACATCGGCTAAAGTGCAGGACTACAACACCTTCGCTCAGCCGAATAAAGTGAAACCGGCGTCTTTCTCCGGTGCCAAACTCACTGGTGATGAACTAACCGTAACCCTGCCCCCGGTGTCGGTGGTGGTGTTAGAAATGTAGAATTAATGAATGCGTGCCGCAACGGAGGTTGAATGAATGAGCGAGTGTTTGGTTTTGCGCCAGCAATTATTCGCTTATTCAACCTCTTTTGCGGCACGCATTCATACAATCACGCATTGAATCATGTACAAAAATCTTCAAGACGAATGCTACGAGGCTAATATGCAGCTTCCGGAGCTGGGACTGGTGCTGTTTACGTTCGGTAACGTCAGTGCTGTCGATCGCGACAAAGCGGTATTTGCGATCAAGCCCAGCGGGGTACCGTACGCGCTGCTCAAACCCGAAGACATCGTTATCTGCGATTACGACGCGAAGATTGTCGCCGGAACCATGCGCCCCTCGTCCGATACGAAAACGCACGCGCTGCTGTACAAAACCTGGGACGACATTGGCGGAATCACGCACACCCACAGTACCTACGCGGTGGCCTGGGCGCAGGCGGGTATGGACATTCCCATCTTCGGCACGACCCACGCCGACCACACGCATCAGGATATCCCCTGCGCCCCGGTACTAACCGACGAGATGATTCAGGGCGACTACGAACACGAAACGGGGAACCAGATTTTCGACGTATTCCGGGAAAAGGGGCTGTCGCACAAGGAAGTCGAAATGGTGTTGCTGCAAAATCACGGTCCGTTCACTTGGGGGAAAACGGCCGAAAAATCAGTGTACAATGCTGCCGTGCTGGAAGAAGTGGCCCGTATGGCGTACATGACACTGGTGATCAACCCCGATACGCCACGCATCAAAGACACGCTTCGGCTCAAGCATTACGAACGCAAGCACGGCAAGAATGCCTACTACGGGCAAGGGTGCTGACATGTAGCTCCAAAAGAAAATTGTAAACTGAAACCGCGATCAATCTGATTATCGATCAGCTACATTATTTTCTGATGCGTATTCGCTTTTACGTAGCGGGGAGCGGGATCGAACTCCGCATCTTATCATCACCTTGCCTTTTCCCATGAAAATAGTCTTTCAATTTACAGCTGTTGCCCTGCTGATGGGCTGCTTAGCCATGACATCTTCTTCCCCAGAATCAATTGACCAGAATCAAAAAGCCGGAATTGAAAAGTCAGTGTTTGGTCAGTTACCCAGTGGGCAAACGGCTGATTTATACACGCTTCGCAACGCAGCCGGTATGACCGCCAAGATAACCAACTACGGTGGTATTCTGGTGTCGCTGGTAACACCGGATAAAAATGGCAAATTCGAAGAAGTTACACTGGGTTACGATTCACTGGACCCCTATGTACAAAGCAACCCCTTTTTCGGTGCTTTGGTGGGGCGCTACGGAAATCGAATTGCGAAAGGTCAGTTTACACTCGATGGAAAAACGTATTCGCTCGTAACGAACAACATGGGTAACCATCTGCACGGTGGTAAAGTCGGTTTCGACAAGGTACTCTGGACTGCTACGCCGGTCGATGGCAAAGAGCCCGCCCTGAAGTTGGCGTATACTGCAAAAGATGGCGAAGAAGGTTATCCGGGCAATCTGGCGGTTGCCGTTACCTACACGCTCACCAACGACAATACGTTGCGGATCGACTACCAGGCTACGACCGATAAACCAACCGTGGTGAACCTGACCAATCACACGTATTTCAATCTGACCGGCGGAGTCAAGCGCGACGTTCTCGACCACGTGGTGACGCTCAATGCCGATCGGTTTCTACCCGTTGACAAGACCTTGATTCCGACGGGCGAACTAAAGCCTGTTGCGGGTACGGTTTTCGATTTTACGAAGCCAACGCCGATCGGTGCACGGATCAACGATGCGAACGACGAGCAGATCAAATACGGATCGGGCTATGACCATTGCTGGCTGATCAACGGTCCTGAAACGGCGTCGAAGCGAGTTGCTACGGTCTATGAACCAACCAGCGGACGAGTGATGGAAGTGCGTACCACTGAACCCGCCGTTCAGTTTTACACGAGCAATATGTTGGTCAGCAAAGCGCCGGGTCACGGTGGAGTTTCCTACAAAAAGCGGGATGCGCTGTGCCTTGAAACGCAACATTACCCTGACTCGCCTAACCAGCCTTCTTTCCCGACAACCGAACTACGACCCGGCCAGACGTACAAAACGACAACCGAGTATACGTTCTCTACCCGGAAATAATTGCTGAACGCGTTTGACACAGTACTAACGTGAAGAGGGCCGTATAATCGTATACGGCCCTCTTCACGTTAGTCGGCTAATTGGTCGATTAGTACGTTATTTTCTTAACCGTACCGTCAATCAGGCTGCTGACGTAGTAGGTGTTAGCGGCAGTACCTGCAATGATCGATGTTGGGTAATTAAGACCCGTTAGTAATGTTGTCGTTTGTCCATTGACGGTTTGCTTTATGTTTCCTGAATTTTGGGCGAAACCTTGCGGACCGAACTCTCCAACACTAAGCGTGATAATGCGCTTGTCAGGTGCTAGCAGTAAATCTACCATTGTCGTATAGCCTTCCTGGAACGTATCCACGCTACCGTCCTGACTGATTTTATAGATTCGAGCCTTGCCCACAGGGAAAGGAAAACCAATCAACGTAGTTACCAGAAACTTATCGCCATCAAACGTAATGCTGGTTGGTACAACGTTGATTTTAGGCGGGCCCACCGTGGTTGGATTGTCAATGTTTGCCAGTTCTGTGAACACACTCAACGCTCCATTGGGGGTCCGCCGAATGATGGCGTTGGCTGCTGCGTCAGTGATGTACAAATCGCCGTTGGGCGCGAACGTAAGGTTATACAGGTTTGAATCGTCGGTATCTTCCTTAAACTTATAATTCAAGACAAACTGACCTATTGGCTCGCTGCTGAGTTGGCTAACCGTCATAGCCGGATCGCCCGGCTTAAAATTAGAAACATCGGCTTTGTACAACTTGTCATCGACGCCGTGCAGAATGTACAGCATACCGTCTTTATAAGCCAGATGGTTAAGACCGTCGGGCGTGTTTTCGGGGCTAACGGTCACCGAAAAACCGGTGATGACCGGGTACTTATTGCCGTCCGGTGTGATGACCGATACGCGACCCGCTCCGGCTTCGGTAACCCAGATCTGTCCTTTAGCGTCACGCGCCAGACCGATGGGCGCGCCCAGGCCACTAGCCAACGTGGTAGGAGTTGGTAACTGACCCGAAGCAGGTGGCTCCCGGTGATCCTGACAACTGGTTGCTGCCAGAAGAGCGCACAGAGAAAAAACGCTAAGCAGTTTAGTTTTCATGAACGAGTAATGAGGAATTGAAACGTAGATAGATGACTAGCAATCAGTATGATTACGGGGCCAAAATAAAAGAGCTTGAAAGGATATCGTTGTTTTTTATAGCAAACGGTAGCTTTAGAAGAGCCCCTATTATTTTACGGTAGTCTACGCAGGCAATTTATTCCATAAGCTGTGCTATGCTACCTATTTGGTTAGGTAGTTTAGGCCGGTTTCGGTCTTATGGCTATAACCTAGTAGTCAATCTATTTCCTAAGCGCTGCTTAACTGTAATCGTTATGTCTTTTTTATCGACATCTGGTAAACACTGGCTTCATCTGCTCGGAGCGGCCGGGGTTTCCATAAGTTTGTACGCGTGCCTGAGTACGCAAAAAGTTACCAATCAAACGGGAGCCAACTCGGTTTCGGCCACCGACGCTTCGGTAACACCTACGTCTGCCGTTCCTGAACCGGGCCGGGCCACGTTAGGCCGGGCCACACCTGGCCGGGTGTTGGTTTTTTCTAAAACAAAAGGCTGGAAACACACGTCCATTCCGTTTGGCATTGCGGCTATTCAGAAGCTGGGTCGGGAAAACAACTTTCTGGTCGATACGACCAAAAACGCGAATTACTTCAACGACGATAGCCTGAAAAAGTATCAGGCCGTTGTCTTTCTGAGTACTACGGGCAACATATTAAATCAAATCCAACAAGCGGCTTTTGAGCGGTACATTCAGGCCGGGGGTGGCTACATGGGTATTCATGCCGCTGCCGATACCGAATACGATTGGCCGTGGTACAACAAACTGGTGGGTGGGTATTTCGCGAGCCATCCGAGTAATTCAAACGTTCGGAAAGCGACGGTTGACGTGACCGACAAAAACCATCCGTCAACGGCGCACCTGCCCGACCATTGGGAACGCACGGATGAGTGGTACAACTACCGCTCGTTCTACACCGATCTGACCGTACTGGCTAATCTGGACGAGAACACCTACGACGGAGGAACAAACGGTAGCAATCACCCGATTGCCTGGTATCATGAGTTTGACGGTGGACGCGCTTTTTACACGGGCGGTGGCCACGAAGATGCCAGCTTTAGCGAACCGTTGTTTGTGCAGCACGTACTCGGTGGTCTGAAATGGGCCATGGGCGACGGCAAGGCCCTGAACTACAGCAAATCGTATGCAGTGGTAATGCCCGAAGAAAACCGATTCGTAAAAACGGTCCTGGTTAATGACCTCAACGAGCCGATGGAGTTAGCCGTGGCCAACGACGGTCGTGTTTTCTTTACCGAACGCAGCGGTAACCTGTCGGTTTACAACAGCCGCACCAACGAGCATAAAATCATGCACAAGTTTGCGGTAACGACCAAGCAGGGCTTCGGTGTACAGGGCGTTACGGTTGATCCAAATTTTGCAACGAACCATTACCTGTACGTGTATTATTCGCCCGATACCGACAAAGATCCGACCTATCATCTGTCGCGCTTCGTGGTCAATGCCAACAATACGCTTGATCTGGCTTCGGAGAAAGTAATCCTGAAAGTGCCCGGTGAGTTTGAAGCTAGTGCCCACCACGGCGGCTCGCTGGCCTGGGATAAAGACGGAAACCTGTTTCTTTCAACGGGCGATAACACCAACCCGTTTCCATCGAACGGCTACGCGCCCATCGATGAACGTCCCGATCATCTAACACTCGATGCCCAGCGGTCAGCCGCCAACACCAACGATTTACGCGGTAAAGTCCTTCGTATTCATCCTCAGGCCGATGGTACCTACACGATTCCTGACGGTAACCTATTTCCGAAAGGTACTGCTCAAACGCTGCCTGAGATCTACACGATGGGGCTACGGAATCCGTACCGCATTGCCGTCAACCCGAAAACGTCGGTCCTGTACTGGGGCGAAATCGGTCCTGATGCCGGAAAAGACAGTACCATCGGACCACGGGGTTATGACGAATTCAACCAGGCGAAAAAGCCCGGTAACTACGGCTGGCCCCTGTTCATCGGTAACAGCCAGCCCTATCCCGATCTGAATTTTGCGACCAACGAGGCCGGTCCGAAATTTGATCCGAAGGCACCGGTTAACAGTTCCCCGAACAATACGGGCATGAAAAATCTGCCGCCGACCAATTCGGCCATGATCTGGTATCCGTATGCCGCTTCAAAAGAGTTTCCCGAACTAGGCTTGGGCGGACGCAGTGCCATGGCGGGCGAGTTTTATACCTACGACAAGAACTCGTCGTCGAAAACGAAATTCCCGGAATACTACGACGGAGCCTTGTTTATCTTCGACTGGATGCGCAACTGGGTTGTAGCCGCGCGGTTTGATAAAGACGAAAACTACGTGCGCAACGAGCCGTTCATGGCCGCTGGTGGCGACTTCCGGCGACCTATCGACCTCGCGTTCGGTAAAGATGGAATTATGTACATGCTGGAATATGGTTCCGTTTATGGCGCTGACAACGACGATGCGCGTTTGGTGAAAATCGAATACAACACGGGCAACCGGCCACCCATTGCCAAAGCAGGTGTTGTTGACTCGGTAGCCGTAGCGCAGCGGAATGCCCGTTCGTACCTGACGTCTGACGGACGCAACGCCCCCGCCATCCGGGAGGCCATCGGTCAGGCTCCGTTGCGGGTAAAATTCAGCGGTCGCGGTACCGATCTGGACGATGAAGACCAACTGACGTATCAATGGCTCTTTGACGGAAAAACGGTTGGTGCAACGCAACCCAACGCGACGTATACCTACAGTCAACCCGGTGTTTATAAGGCTATTTTCAAAGTAAGTGACCAGACCGGACAGGTTGGCATGGACACCATTGTTGTCAAAGTCGGCAATGCTAGCCCTGAAGTGGCTATTACAACACCCGGCAACAAATCTTTCTACTGGGAAAATAAGCCGTTTGCATACGCCGTAAAAGTGACGGATAAGGAGGACAAAAAGATTGATCCCAAAAAGATAAAAGTAGTCTACGCCTACAGCGCACAACCGGGGGGAGCCCCAACGGCGGGTCCTCAGCAGGGCCATCAGGACTTAGCCGCTATCGGTAATGGGTCACTGGGTAAAACGCTGGTTGCCAATAGCGATTGTAAAGCGTGTCATACCATCGATAAGCCATCGGTGGGTCCAACCTTCCTGGCGGTTGCTACCCGTTACAAAGGGCAGACCGGATCGGTCGAGCGACTGGCAAAGAAGATTATCGAAGGGGGGGGCGGTAACTGGAGCAAAGACCATCTGATGAGTGCTCACCCGCAGATTCCGGTGCAGGATGCTCAGGAAATGGTGAAATACATCTTCTCGCTGACCGACGAGCGCAAACAGAAAACGGTTCCGCTGCAAGGAACGCTGGCGTTGAATGAGCATAAGCCGGAGGAAGCGCGAGGGCAATACACGTTGGTAGCTTCGTACACCGACAACGGCGGGAAAGTGGTTGGACCGCTTACGGGTACCGACATCGTCACGTTGCGCAATGCGAAAGTAAAAACGCTCAACGCTGATGCTTACGTTGGGTTTCCGCGCTGGGGCAGTCGGCTGGGTGCCGGAAGTCACAAAGCGTATATTTTGATGAAAGACATCGATCTGACGAATATCAAGTCGCTCACGTACGATTACTCATCAGTCAGCAAAGATGGCGAAATCGAAGTACGGCTCGATTCTTACGCTGCGCCCGTCGTCAGCCGAACAGCCTACAAAGCAACCGGCGACTGGAAAAAGAACAGCGAAGTAACGGGTACTTTTGATAAGCCCGTGACCGGTAAGCACGATGTTTACATTGTTGTGGTCAAGCGAGATAAGCCGAACAACGACATTATTCAGTTGAACAGCATTCAGTTCAACGAGCAGAATAATCAATAATTATTCTGTATGGTATTACTCGTGTGGTGTCGATTTCTCAAAATAGTATTGTCCGAAATGTTGGATTTGCTGTAATCTGATGTCCTTCTGCGGTGGTGTCGGTTTCTCAAAACCGACACCACTGTTGTTTTATCCCGCCCAACTCTCCCGGTCCAGGCTCCGGTACTGAATCGCTTCGGCGAGGTGCTCGATGCGGATTTCTTCGCTGGCGGCCAGGTCGGCAATTGTGCGCGACACTTTCAGAATGCGGTCATACGCGCGGGCCGACAAGCCGAGCCGTTCCATCGCCGTTCGAAGCAAAGCCCGCCCAGCATCGCTGATGACGCAGATTTCCTTCACCATTTGCGAAGGCATCATGGCATTGGAATAAATGCCCGGCTGATCATTGAACCGCTCCGTTTGTATATCGCGGGCTTTGATTACCCGCTCCCGAATCACTTCACTGGATTCAGCAGGACGGTTCGCCGTCATTTGATCGAACGAAACGGGTGTTACTTCAACGTGCAAATCGATCCGGTCGAGGAGAGGGCCACTGATTTTAGCCAGGTATTTCTGCACCACACCCGGTCCGCATACACATTCTTTGTCAGGGTGATTGTAGTAGCCGCAAGGGCAGGGGTTCATACTGGCAATAAGCATGAAACTAGCCGGAAACTCTACCGCCCACTTGGCCCGTGAGATGCTTACTTTTCGATCTTCCAGCGGCTGCCGCATGACTTCCAGCGCCGAGCGTTTGAACTCTGGCAACTCATCCAGAAACAAAACGCCGTTGTGGGCCAGCGAGATTTCACCCGGCTGCGGAAAACTACCACCACCAACCAGAGCCGCGTCGGAAATCGAGTGGTGTGGGGCGCGGTAGGGGCGGGTCGCAATGAGCGTGGCGCGGCTGCCGAGCTTACCCGCTACGGAGTGAATTTTGGTTGTTTCGAGCGCTTCCTGCAACGTAAGTGGGGGTAGGATGGTAGGCAAGCGCTTTGCCAGCATCGTTTTACCCGCACCCGGCGGACCAATCATGATGGCGTTGTGCCCACCGGCCGCAGCAATCTCCAATGCCCGTTTAATGTTTTCCTGGCCCTGTACGTGTGAGAAATCAACTTCATACGCGTTGATCTGACTCATAAACAAATCGCGCGTGTCGCTGACCAACGGCTCGATCTCTTTCTTACCTTCGAAGTAATCAACCGCTTCCTGTATGGTTGTCACACCAATAACGTCCAGATTGTTGACGATAGCCGCTTCCTGGGCGTTTTCGACGGGAAGAATAAATCCTTTGTAACCCTGTTTTCGGGCTTCAATCGCAATGGGCAATACGCCTTTGATGGGCCTGAGTTTTCCGTCAAGCGCCAGTTCGCCCATAATCACGTAGTCTTCCAGATTGCGTTTAGTCGTAATCTGTTCGGATGCCTGGAGGATACAAAGCGCAATCGGCAGATCGTACGCGGAACCTTCCTTGCGGATATCGGCGGGGGCCAAGTTAACCACGACTTTCTGCCGGGGCATTCGGTAACCGAAAAATTTCAGAGATGCTTCCACCCGGTGTTCACTTTCCTTAACGGCACTATCGGGCAAACCGACGAGATGAAAATGCAAACCCTGCGCAACGACCACTTCGATCGTAATCAAACTGGCATTGACGCCATACACAGCCGCGCCGAAGGTTTTAGCTAGCATAGAAGAAAGAAGTAAACAAATTAAATAAATAGGTTTCAAATCTACATTGCTGTCGGTCAATAACAAAGTAGATTTCGGTGTCAGTATGCTCGTGGTGCCAGATTCTCAAATCATTATTGTCCGAAATGTTAGCTTTGCCTCAATCCGATGTCCTTCTAGGGTGGTATCGGTTTTGAGAAACCGACACGAATTGCTGACGCCAAGGGTCGGTTTTGAGAACCGCGCGGGCGGCCCCGCCGACTCCACCCGCCCGACACCACCAATCATACTGACACTCAGAAGTTAATCAACCAATGGTTTCTCGGCAATACGAAGCTTGGCACTACGGGCGCGGGGATTCCGGGCAATTTCGTCGGGTGTCGCTTCGATGGGTTTGCGGGTAACGGATTGGAGTGGTTTCAGGTCGTTGCCAAACAAATCTTTCTCGACCTCGCCCTGAAATTTACCCTTGTTGATAAAGTTCTTGACCAGTCGGTCTTCCAGCGAATGATACGACATCACCACAAGACGCCCGCCCGGCTTTAGTACCTCCGGCACCTGCTCCAGAAATTCTTCCAGGGCCTGTAATTCTTCGTTCACTTCGATGCGAAGCGCCTGAAAAACCTGGGCAAAATATTTATTTTCTTTACCGCGTGGCGCGTATCGTTGCAAGGCGGCTTTCAGATCGTTGACCGTTTTAAGCGGCCGGTTTGAGCGGGCCGACACGATGGCGCTGGCAGCGGTTCGGGCGTTAGTGATTTCGCCGTACATACCCAAAATTCGGTGCAAATCCGCTTCCGAATAGTCATTAATCACCTGCCGGGCTGTGCGGTCGGCCTGTTGGTTCATGCGCATGTCGAGGTCAGCGTCAAAGCGGGTCGAGAAGCCGCGCTCTGGTGTATCGATCTGGTGCGATGAGATACCTAGATCGGCCAGAATACCGTCTACCTGATTCGCTTTATACAAACGCAGGTAGCGTTTCATGTTGCGGAAATTAGCGGCAACGAATGTCAATCGCGGGTCATTGATGGCCTGGGCATTGGCGCGGGCATCGGCATCCTGATCAAAACCGAACAAGCGTCCGCCTTCCAGTTGATGAAGGATTTCGCGGCTGTGCCCGCCCCCGCCAAACGTAATATCGACGTAGGTGCCGCCGGGTTGTAAATTCAAACCGTCGATGCAGGCTTGTAATAAAACAGGTTCGTGGTATGTAGTTGGCATAATTGTTTGATGAACTATATTCATTCCGATCATCATTGAGGTACTCGTTTTCTGGTTAATGACGAGAGCGGCAATGTAGCTCGAAGCATAAGAGCTGGACGAATATGACTATTGGAGCCATCTTCTTTAAAACCAAAAAGTAAACCCGAAAAGATGGGGTATCGTGTCTCAATAGATATCATTTTTCGATAGCTCAAACCAATACTGGTATCTAAGAAACCAAAACCAGTCGAAAACCCAGTATATAACTTACCTTGAATAGCATGTTGTCCAAAGTACTTCCCGGCATAGAACCCAAGCTGAAGTGTCGTTTCGACTCCTACTGAGGAATTCCGGCTAGACCGCCCAAGATCAAGACATAGGAATGTATTATTGAGTCTCCTGGGAAGCAGAACCTGACACATTAATCCATAACCTATTACAGTTCTCTGATCGGTAGGCCACAACGAAGCAAATGTGCCAAGTAAGAAAGTTGCCGTTCCTAATTTTTTCTGCTCTGAGTATATCTTAGAATCTATCTTACAAAACGAAAGGTATTCCTTAAGAAGTTGAAGTATACTTTTCTCTGAGTAAGTAGTATTGTCTATTTTCAGGGTAGGACATTCCTGAAGTAAGGTTCGTAATTGCCTTCTGTATTCATGATCCGTTATATCAAACCTACCCTCTCGCCGATACACCTGGACATGAATATCATTCAATAAGGTCAGCGTGTCGTTTTTACTAATAACAAAACGTACTGATGCATCCTGATCGAAAAATCGATAAAGTTTTACGGATTCACTATCGAGTAATAACTCAGCCAGGCAATAAGTTGAATCTATATGATCGATGATATTTCCTCCAATCGATACAGGAGATGTTGCGTAATAAGGAACTTTTAAATACAAGCTCTCGTACGTGGGACCGCCTTGGATAAAGAGTTTTCGCATACTTCTTAATGAAAAGGAGGTCATCGATCCCACCGTGTCTTCTCCAAATTCTATATTTTTAGGACTTCTGTCCCAATCGTAGAATTTAACAAATCCAGTAATTGTTTTCTCGTTGTCATCTATCAGCGTGGCTGACCGGACTTGATATTGTGCTAATAAAGAAATTGGTAGTAATAGTATGAGGAAAGTAAAAAGTGACCGCATGAACAATAGTGAAGGTGGGTGGAGTTAATTTGTTTATTTACTTACGCATTACAAACTTCAAATTACAGGCGTCTATTCGTAAGCTATTTACAGTACATTAACGAGTGATTTTTATGAAAAGAGTGATTATTTATAGCATCTATTTATTAGCGACCACAGCCTGCTCCGGCCAGTCTTCTTCGTCAACGGTGAAGCCCGGAACGTACCGCGCTGTTCTGAAAACCAAAGGTGGCGACTTACCGTTCGGATTGGACATTCAGCCAACAGCGGGTTCTTCTAAAACGTACACAGTCTTTGCGCTCAACGGTAACGAACGGCTGCCGATGGACCCCGCTACCGTTCAGGGTGACTCCATTCGTATACCGATGGCGTTGTTTGAGTCGGAATTGATTGCAAAGATAGAGGATAATACGCTCCGTGGCGTCTGGCGTCGGCGTCGGACTGCGCAACAGTATCAGACATTACCGTTTGAAGCGCAGCACGGCCAGAATTACCGGTTTGTCAAAGAAGCCAAAGGAACAGCTGCGAATCTGGCTGGTAAATGGGCGACCGACTTTGGCAGCAAAACTGGAAAGGTGGATACCGTAAACGCCGTGGGGGTGTTTAATCAGAAAGGTAATCAGGTAACGGGAACCTTCCTGACACCGACGGGAGACTATCGCTACCTCGATGGCAACGTTGTGGGTGATAGTCTGTTTTTATCCTGCTTCGATGGATCACATTTGTTTCTGTTCAAAGCTAAACATGATCCGGCCACGAAAACGCTCACGGGTGGTTTCTGGGCGGGGGTTTCTGGGTACGAGTCGTGGGTAGCTCGGTTTGATCCCAAAGCCGAATTGCCTGATCCCGCCAAGCTGACTTTCCTGAAACCCGGTTCGAAAACACTAAATGTATCGTTTCCAGAACCAAACGGCAAGGTCGTTTCGCTGGCTGATCCGCGCTTTAAAAACAAAGTGACGATTGTGCAGATTCTAGGCTCCTGGTGCCCAAACTGCATGGACGAAACCAATTTCCTGAGTCCCTGGTACAAGCGCAACAAACAGCGGGGCGTCGAGGTGCTGGGTCTCGCGTTTGAACGGTCGCCTGAAATGACCGAATCGGGTCCAAAAATCGAACGGATGAAGCAGCGGTTCAAGATCGATTATCCGGTTGTATTGGCAGGCACCAACGATAAGGCGCAGGCCTCGAAAGCATTGCCTGATCTGAATGCTGTAGTCGCTTTCCCTACAACCATTATCATCGATAAAAAAGGGCAGGTGCGCTCTATTCATACCGGCTTCTCCGGCCCCGGAACTGGTAAATACTACGATCAATACGTAGACGAATTCAACCGGCTAATCGACAAGCTGCTGGCAGAGAAGATTTAAACGGTCTGGTGTCTTGGCGGGACTTATAGAATCTGATCAATCATGGTTCTGTCGTATTCATCCGTTACCGACAAAGCCAACCTAGAATCAATGTAATCGGTCAAATCATATAAATCCCGGTTGAAACTATTATGCATGCATACTGTTTTCAGAAAAAATAGTAGATTTACATCCATAAATTGGACAGTACGACACCTGCTATGAAGAAAGAGAAAACAGTAGATTTTCACATCAAATGGGCCTGGCATGCCATTTCGCGGATGTACAACGCCCACGCAGGCCGCTTCGACATCACGATGGCGATTGGCTACGTGCTGCTCAACATCGACCTCGATAACGGTACGCCCGCTACCAAAATTGGTCCGTTGCTGGGAATGGAGCCGCGATCGCTGGTGCGGATGCTGAAAAGTCTCGAAGAGCGGGGACTGATTCGCCGGGAGGTAGACGGAAACGACAAACGGTTTGTGCGCATCTACCTGACCGAAGAAGGTAAAGAGAAACGGGAGATGGCTCGTGAAGGCGTTATTCAGTTCAATAACATGATTCGCGAACGAATTCCGCTCGACAAACTGGTCGTTTTCTTCGATGTGATCAAAGAAATCAATCGGATGGTCGAAGATGAAAATGCGAAAATCAAAACCGGCGAACCCGAAGAATTACCCTTAGATTAACCATAAAGCCAGGAACACCGATAAAGTCTACGAATCAACGGGTAGCTTTATCGGTGTCTCTTTTACCACAAACCCCATGGAAGCAACCCTGGAGAAACCCAAACCACAAGTAAAAAATCGGACCATCCGGCGCGTAGCCGTATTAGGTTCGGGGATTATGGGATCGCGGATTGCGGCTCATTTCGCCAATATCGGTGTAGATGTACTGCTGTTGGACATTGTCCCGAAAGAGCCGAACGATGCCGAAAAAGTAAAAGGGCTAACCGTCGATAGTCCAGCCGTCCGTAACCGGATCGTCAACGACGCGTTCCAGACGATGCTAAAAGCAAGTCCCGCTTCGTTGTACGCACCAAAATTTGCCGACCGGGTCAAGCTGGGTAATTTCGATGATAATCTAAAGGATATAGCCACCTACGATTGGGTGATCGAGGTAGTCGTTGAACGGCTCGATGTCAAGCGTTCGGTATACGAGCGCGTCGAGCAGTTCCGCAAACCGGGAACGCTGATCACGTCAAACACGTCGGGTATTCCGATGCACCTGTTGACGGAAGGCCGCAGTGAGGATTTCCGGCGTAACTTCTGCGGAACGCACTTCTTTAATCCGCCCCGCTACCTGCGTTTGCTCGAAATCATTCCCGGTCCCGACACCGACCCGGCGGTTATCGATTTTCTGGTGAACTACGGGGATTTGTACCTCGGTAAAACGACCGTTCTGTGTAAAGATACACCCGGCTTTATTGCCAATCGACTCGGTATTCAATCGTTGATTCAAACCATTCGCGTAGCCGAAGAACTGGGTCTGACGGTCGAGGAAGTCGATAAACTAACCGGACCCGTCGTGGGCCGTCCTAAGTCGGGAACGTTCCGGTTGTCGGATGTGGTCGGTCTGGACACGACGGTCAACGTAGCCAGCAACCTCGTCAGGATGGAGCACGACGAGTCGCGGTCGTCGTTCGAGTTGCCGTCATCGGTGCAGAAACTGATGGAGAACAAGTGGCTGGGCGACAAGACCGGTCAGGGCTATTACAAGAAAACAAAAGACGAGAAAGGGCAGACGCTGATCCTGGCGCTGGACCTGAAAACGTTTGAGTATAAGCCGTCACAAAAAGTAAAATTCGGAACGCTGGAGAGTACCAAAGCGATTGACAACCTGAAAAAACGGTTTCCGGTGCTGATCGCTGGTAAAGACAAGGCAGGTGAGTTTTACCGTCGGACTTTTGCCGATGGGTTCCGTTACGCAACGTATCGCATTCCCGAAATCTCCGATGAACTGTACCGGATCGACGCGGCTATCACGGCTGGTTTTGGCTGGCAGCTGGGGCTGTTTGAAACCTGGGATGCGATTGGCGTCCGCAAAGGTGTCGAACTGATCGAATCATCTGGTCAGAAGCCCGCGCCGTGGGTATACGATATGCTCGACGCTGGTTTTGACAGTTTCTATAAGCTGGAAAACGGCAAGCGGAAATACTATGATATTCCAACGAAGAGCTACAAAGTAATTCCAGGTACGGAGGCATTTACCATTCTGGAAAACTTGAGTAACAACATCGTCTGGAAAAATTCCGGTGCTAACGTTGTCGATCTGGGCGACGGCATTCTGAACGTAGAGTTCCGCAGCAAAATGAACACCTTCGGTCAGGAAGTGTCGGAAGCGTTATTAAAAGGAATTTCGCTGGCCGAGAAAGATTTTCGGGGGCTGGTTGTCGGGAACGATTCGACCGACGCGTTTTCTGCCGGGGCCAACCTCGGAACGCTGTTTATGTATGCCGTTGAGCAGGAGTTCGACGAAGTAAACCTGATGATTGCGCAGTTTCAGAAGTTGATCACGCGGTTACGCTATTCATCGATACCCGTTATTGTGGCTCCGCATACGCTTACGCTGGGGGGCGGCTGCGAAGCGGTGCTGCATGCCGACCGGGCGGTTGCCCATGCCGAAAGCTACATTGGGCTGGTCGAAGTGGGTGTCGGGTTGATTCCCGCCGGTGGTGGTACGAAAGAAATGGCGGCTCGCGCGTCGGATCTCTACCAAACTGGCGATCCCGAATTGAACATTCTGCAAAATGTGTTCATGAACATCGCCACGGCGAAAGTGTCAACCTCAGCGCAGGAAGCCCGCGACATGAACTACCTCCGCTCGACGGATCAGATCGTTCTAAACCGCAGTCGGCTACTGGCCGAAGCCAAGCAGGCGGCTATCGAACTGGCAGAGAACGGATACACCCAGCCAAAACCGCGTATGGACATCAAAGTACAGGGAAAAACCGGTATTGCCTTGTTTAAAGCGGGTATCACGGCTATGCACATGGGCCGCTACATTTCGGACCACGACCGTAAGATCGTTGACAAGCTGGCGTACGTAATCTGTGGTGGTGATTTAAGCGTTCCGCAAAACGTATCGGAGCAGTACTTACTCGATCTGGAGCGGGAAGCCTTCCTGTCGCTATCGGGCGAAAAGAAAACGCTGGAACGTATTCAAAGCCTGCTGACGGGCGGTAAGCCGCTGCGGAATTAGAAAATCTGATTAGTAAACCGGTTGATTGAATGGGGGCATACGCCATATCTTGGAGATATGGCGTATGCCCCCATTCAATCAACCGGTTTGGCTGTTACACCTTCTCCGTTCGTCGTTCTTTGCGGGCGTTCAGATATCCTTTAACCACCGTAAATGTTGTGACTGCCAGGAAGAAAATAATAATCCAGTGCACATAGTTAATGATCCACGGAAAGCGCTCTCCGAAGTAAAACCCACCCCCGACGAGCGTTAAGACCCAAATCGCTCCGCCGACAATATTATACAGCATAAAGAAGCGGCTCGGCATGTGAATCAGTCCGGCCAGGATAGGAGCGAAGGTCCGTACGACCGGCAGAAAACGGGAAATAATCAGGGCGCCGTTTCCGTAACGAACAAACGCATCCCGTGTGTCGTCAATGTATTTCTGCTTGAAAAACAGGGAGTCAGGGCGGTTCTTAATGCGGGCACCGAAGTAATAACCCGTCAAATAACCCGTCAGCGAACCTAACACGGCTGCTCCGAAAATGCAGCTCAATAGCAGCCAGAGCGGTACGTTCAAAATCTTTGTCCCTGCAAACACGCCTGACAAAAACAGCAGGTAATCGCCCGGCAGGAAAAACCCGAAGATGATTCCGTTCTCGACGAAAATAATAAGCGTGATCAGGACTAAACCACCCGTTCGGATAATCTCTTCCGAATTTAACAGGTACTGAAAAAAGTCGACAATCTGGTGCATACGTAAAGAGTGAAAGAGTCAATGAGTGAAAGAGTGAAGTACTGGCGGTTGCTTCGTTCACCCATTCGCTCATTCACGCTCTAAATATATTCCGCCAGCTCCAGCCAACGGTCTGATTTTGTAGCAATACTTTGATCAATCTCTTCGATTTCTCGCGACCACGCCGTTAACTGTTCGTGGTGGCCGCCCGTATTCAGTAGACCAATTACCTCGGTTTTCCGTTGCTCCAGCGACTCGATTTCTTTTTCGAGTGTTTCGTACTCACGAATTTCCTTGAACGACAATTTCTTTTTGGCCGTCGTAGTGCTAACCGCCGTCGCCGGTGAAACTACCTCGCTGGCGGTTTGGTTCTTAGCCGTGGGCTGCACTGACTTATCGACTTGCGGTACGTTCTTGGGCTGCGAGTCGCGCCATTCGCGGTAATCCGTGTAATTACCCGGATAGTCGCGAACTTTACCGGCACCCTCCAATACAAAAACGTGCTCAACGAGCCGATCCATAAAGTAACGGTCGTGGGTAACGATCAGAACACAACCGGAGAAACTAAGCAAAAAGTCTTCCAGTACGTTGAGCGTCGTGATGTCCAGGTCGTTCGTTGGCTCATCGAGAATCAAGAAGTTCGGATTCTGCACCAACACCAGTAGCAACTGCAACCGCCGTTTTTCGCCACCGCTTAGCTTCGCCACGTAATCGTACTGCTTCGCGCGGTCGAACAGGAACCGGCTTAGCAACTGACTAGCCGAAACGGTGTCGCCATTGGCTAGTTTCATCACCTCGGCAACATCCTGTACAACATCGATAACGCGTTGATTTTCGGGAATGTCTAGTTCACTCTGTGTGTAATACCCAAACTTAACTGTGCCGCCCGTTGTGATCTTTCCCGAATCGGGCCGCAACTGACCCGTCAGCATATTCATCAGTGTGGTTTTACCCATGCCGTTTTTGCCGATCAGCCCGACGCGGTCGAACCGTTTGAACGTGTACGTAAAATGATCGAGCAGGACTTTTTCATCGAATCGTTTGCTTAGATTTTCGACTTCCAGAATCTTGGTGCCAAGCCGGGCGGTACGCAGGTTTAAATCCAGATCGCCGTCGCTGCGACGACCGCTTGTTTTTTCTTTCAGGTCCTCAAACGCGTCGATCCGGTACTGGGCTTTGGTACCCCGCGCTTTGGGCTGCCGACGCATCCACTCCAGTTCGCGCCGGAAGGTGTTTCGGTCTTTCGCCAGTTCCGACGCTGCGGCTTGTTCGCGCTCGTCTTTCTTTTCCAGAAAATACGCGTAGTTGCCTTTGTAGGTGTATAGCTGGCCATTGTCGAGTTCCGCGATCTGATTGCAGACCCGATCCAGGAAATAACGGTCGTGGGAGACCATCAGCAACGTACCGTTGTTCGTGTTGAGGAAGTTTTCGAGGTATTCAATCGCTTCCAGGTCGAGGTGGTTGGTTGGCTCGTCCAGAATAAGCAAATCAGGGTTCTGGATCAGTACCCGTGCCAGCGCAACCCGCTTGCGTTGCCCACCCGACAGCGACCCTACCGGCTGTTCGACATTCTGAATGCCCAACTCCCCGAGGATTTGCCGAATCTGGGACTCGTAATCCCAGGCTTCTAGCTTTTCCATGTCCGACATAGCTTGTTCGAGCGCTGCGTGATCGTCGTTGGCCAACGCATGTTCGTAGGCACGTACCGCATCGAGTTGGGCGCTATCGCCCGCCAGTACGACATTCATCACAGTCAGGGCATCGTTGAGGTCGGGTTGTTGATCGAGGTAGCCGATACTAATATCTTTCCGGTGGCTAACAATACCGGCGTCGGGGGGCGCTGCTCCGGCTAGGATGGAAAGCAGTGTTGTTTTGCCCGAGCCGTTGGCCCCGACGATAGCCACCTTATCGCCCCGATTGACGCCAAACGTCAGATTTTGGAACAGCATCCGGTCGCCGTATGACTTCGTTAAATTTTCCGCTGAAAGGTAATTCATTAGCTAATTTTGAATCAATTTGATGGTCCAGGGGAATCGTTCTGCTTCGTTGCTTGCGGGTACATTCGGTCAACTGGACTTCTCTCTGGTTACAAAGGTACAATAAAGAAAATCGTTCGTATTTTTACGGACCAACATGATCCTTGCCTTTTCCTTATAACCAACAATGTTTCTGAAATATCTCAGTGTAGCGAGTATAGTTGCCCTAAGTTCAGTCGTGAGCGTGAATGCCCAAACGACGACTAGTTTTACTTCCTACACGCAGGTTATTCCCGGTAGTAACCAGACGTATGCAATGGCTGCTATCCCAGGCGGTAAGTACCTGATGGGTAGCACTCCCTCTGAAAAAGGACACAAACCCGATGAAAGTCCGCAGCATGGTGTAACAATCGAGCCATTCTACATGGGGAAATACGAGGTAACGTGGGATCTTTATGACCTGTTCGCCTTTACCAATATGGAAAAGGAAATGGCCGCGAAATATACCGACACCGACGCCAAGCTGTCTAAAACGGACGCTACCACCCGGCCTAGTCCGCCGTATGTCGATATGTCGTTCGGTATGGGTCGGGCAGGTTATCCAGCAATCAACATGACCCAGTACGCGGCCATCAAATTCTGCGCCTGGCTGTACGCTAAAACGGGGGTGTTTTACCGGTTGCCGACCGAAGCTGAATGGGAATACGCTTGCCGGGGCAACGACAAAAATGCGACGCTGGCTTATTCTTTCGGTAACGATGTGAAAAAACTGGGCGAATACGCGGTGTTCAAGGGAAACAGCGATGGTGGTTATAAAAAGGTCGGGACGAAGAAACCAAATTCGTTCGGTCTCTACGATATACACGGTAACGTCATGGAGTGGACCAAGGATCAGTACATCGAGGATTATTACAAACAGGTAGCCAGTGGAAAGGTCAAGGAGTCATATGCACCAACGACTACACTGTATCCGAACTCGGTACGGGGTGGCTCCTGGGATGATGATCCGACGGTCCTACGCTCAGCGGCTCGTACGCCTTCGGCTCCAGCCTGGAAAGTACTCGATCCGCAAAGTCCTAAGTCAGACTGGTGGCTTACGTCGGCTTCGTTCGTTGGCTTTCGGATCGTACGGCCCGCCAAAACCCCTAGTCAGGAAGAGATTGACGCCTACTACGGCATCAAACCAATCAAAGATTATTGATTTCGTAGTAAGTGTCAATTTTTAGTTGAAGTTGGGTTCCCAAACCCGTATTATGTGGAATTCGTAAAACACATGATGTAGTGTTGAGTGAGTGGTGTCGGCGAGCCCGTGGTGTCGGTTTCTCAAAACCGACCTTTGGCGTCAGCAATTCGTGTCAGTTTTAAGAAACCGACACCACGGGCCCAGACCCTATCACGCGTTTTCATGAATTTCGGACAATACTAGTTTTCTAACCTGACAGTAAACCAGCAACTTCACGCCTTGGAAACATTCCTTCTTTTAGGGGCCAATCTTGGCGACCGGGTCACAACCATGAGCCGGGCTGTCGAACTGATTGCCCAACAGGTTGGGAAGATCATTCGACAGTCGAGTTTGTACGAAACGGCTCCCTGGGGCGTTACTGAGCAACCGTCGTATCTGAATCAGGTATTGCTTGTCGAGACAGCCCTGGCTCCGCAGCCGCTACTTGAACACACCCAGGCTATTGAGTACGAGTTGGGGCGTGTTCGGCTTGATAAGTGGGGGGCTCGCCTGATCGACATTGATATTCTGTACTACGAGCAGCAAGCGATAAGGACAGAAACACTTAGTATTCCACACCCTTATCTGCATCTTCGCCGGTTCACGCTGATGCCATTGACGGAGATCGCGCCCCACTACAGACATCCTGTTTTGCAGAAAACAACCCAAGAATTGCTTAATGAATGCCCGGATACCAGCGATGTTGCGATTTTTAATTTCTGAAAAATATCGTCGCTACGCTGAAAAGATAGTACCTTTGTAGTCAGTTTGTTATAATTTTCTCAAAAAGAAACACCGATTATGTCTGCCACGCTTGACACCGTGAGTTTGTTAGCCGACCGCATCAACGCGCTGGAGGAGTCGTCCACGCTGGCGATGACCAAGAAAGCTCGTGAATTGGCCGCTCAGGGCCACAAAGTAATCAGCCTGAGCGTCGGAGAGCCGGATTTTAAAACTCCTCAACACATCTGTGAGGCCGCCAAAAAAGCCATCGACGACGGCTTTCATGGCTACTCGCCAGTTGCGGGGTATCCAGATCTTCGCAAAGCGATTGCTGATAAGTTCAAGCGCGATAACAACATCGACTGGAAACCCGAGAATATCGTTGTTTCGACCGGGGCTAAACACTCGCTGGCTAACGTTATTCAGGTTCTGATCAATCCGGGTGATGAAGTGGTCATTTTCTCACCTTACTGGGTTAGCTATTCCGAGATGGTGAAGCTAGCCGAGGGGAAAGCGGTTGTCGTTGACGGATCGTTCGAGAATAATTTCAAAGTAACGCCCGAGCAATTTGAAGCGGCTATCACCGACCGTACGAAGATTGTGATGTACGCGTCGCCGAACAATCCAACCGGTTCTATCTACTCGGAAGCGGAGCTTCGTGCCATTGCCGACGTGGTTGCCCGTCACGAAAATGTGTACGTGCTGGCGGATGAAATTTACGAATACATCAACTTTACGCCGGAAGGACATTTCAGCATCGGGTCTATTCCCGAAATTGCAGAGCGCGTGATCACCGTAAATGGTGTTGCCAAAGGATTTGCAATGACTGGCTGGCGGATTGGTTACATCGGTGCGGCAAAATGGATCGCTGAAGGTGTAGAAAAGTTGCAGGGTCAGGTAACGTCGGGTACTAACTCGATTGCGCAAAAAGCGACCGTTGCGGCCTTAACGGGACCGTTAGAGCCTTCAATGGAAATGACCAAAGCATACCATCGTCGCCGTGATCTGGTCGTTAAATTATTGAAAGAAGTGCCTGGCTTCCGTACGAATGTTCCAGAAGGAGCTTTTTACGCCTTCCCGGATATCAGCTCGTACTACGGCAAATCAGACGGTACGACGACAATTGAAAATTCGGACGATTTTGCCGCTTGGTTATTAAATACAGCGTACGTAGCAACGGTTGCCGGATCAGGGTTCGGTGCTCCCAATTGCCTGCGGATTTCGACAGCTGCCGCTGATGAATCGCTTGTTGAAGCTGTTGAGCGCATCAAAGAAGCTGTATCAAAATTGAAGTAATCAGACCAAACTCTGGATATAGTACAATAGCACAGACCTAGTTTGTGCTATTTTTCTTGTAGTTAAGTAATTAGATCATCCTTGTATGTAAACAAATTAGTAATTTTTAACGTTATTTTAATAAAAAAGTAGTTTTATACTTTTGAATCAGGTAACTACTATTGCTATTTAATTTTAGTCTTTATATCTTGTCAATCAATTAGTTATACGTATTCTAACACTAGGGCTGTTCTGCTCGTTTCCTTACTATTTACTCTTTCAACGAACCTTTTCGGAAAGGGCTTGTTTTTGCATTTATAATAGTTTAACTTTGATTATGCTTGGAATGGGATAAAGATAACGATCAACTTCTTTTTACTGTAGAGAAAAGGTGTTAACTTAATCTTATAAATTACTAACCGACCGATGAGAAATTTCCGCTTGTATATGCTCTTTCAATGGGTCTTTTTCCTGCCCATTATTTTACCGCTTTGCATCATTTTTGGTGCGTTACGGGGCGCAGCACAAATGGCTGAGCGCGTAATCGAACAGATAAAGGCGGATATCTTACCACAAAACGAAACACAACCATCGATGGATTGATGGAATATATCTACGTTTGATACGCCCATTAGACTAGCAGACATAATTTAAAGACTTGCTACATTGACAGTGATCTGTTCGGAACCTAACTGCGAAGTGCTAGTTTACAACCATCATGCAGCGGTTAGTTGTACGCGTTACGATTCAGAAAAAATCTACTATAAAGACTATATAAATACAAGGGCATAGGTAGCCAATACAATCGGAAAAGTTATTAAATTTACCGTTCGTTTTTCACCGAATTGTACCGGCAACACTTACTTATGGCAACGTTCACCAATTTTGTCAACTCGAATACCACCGAACCCCACCGCATTCGCACTCGGCAGATCTTAAAATCTCATCCAGAAGTTAAGAAGCTTATCGGCCAAAAGAATCCAACAACGTTTTGGATCATTCTGGGTTGCGTTACCCTGATGACAGGTATCGCTTATCTGGTTCGTGACCAATCGTGGTGGGTCGTTGTCGCGGCTGCCTGGTTTATCGGCGCTTTCCCGGCGCATACGCTGTTTGTCTGCATTCACGAAGCTGCGCACAACCTGATTTTTCGTAAGCCTGCTGCCAATATGTGGGCGGCCATTTTTGCCAATCTGCCAACGGTATTCCCAACAGCGCTATCCTTTAAAAACTTTCACATCAAACACCATGCATTCCAAGGCGTGCACGAGCTAGATGCTGACTTACCCGACTGGTATGAAGCCAAGCTTATCAACAACTACGCAATTGGTAAGGCGCTTTGGCTGCTTTTCTTCCCTATCTTTCAGGGTATCCGGACGATTCGTTGCCGCGAACTGGCTGTGATTGACAAATGGGTAGCCACGAATATGATTGTTCAGGTTGCGTTCGATGTGCTGATCGTTGCCTTGTTTGGCTGGAAAGCTTTAATCTTCTTGGTGTTGTGCTTGTTCTTCTCGGTTGGGCTTCATCCGCTGGGCGCTCGCTGGATTCAGGAACATTACCTAACCCTCGACCCGGAGCAAGAGACTTATAGCTACTACGGTCAGTTGAACGGCGTAAACCTGAATGTAGGTTTTCACAACGAACACCACGATTTTCCATCAATTCCTTGGAACAAGCTGCCTGATCTCAAGAAATCGGCACCTGAGTATTATGATACGTTGAAATACCATACGTCGTACGTTCGGTTGTTTTTCCGCTTCTTATTCGATCAGGAGATTTCGCTGTACTCGCGCATTGTTCGCAAAGAACGTGGTCGGGTAACCATCGCTGATCAATCAAAACCGGATATCGAGTTTATCCAGGCTAACGAGGCTCCTGCCAAGGTTACGGCCTAAGCAAAAGTCAAAAGTCGCCATATTCTACAAACGAAAGCCCCGCCAACACTGGCGGGGCTTTCGTTTGTAGTTCAAAGTCAGTTCTTAAAACTTATTCTTACCTGATTCAAGGAAAGCAACGAAGTTCTCAACGCTTCGATCGTAGTTTTTGGGAGCTACCAGCAGCTCGCCGTTGCTGTTGACAAGGCAATAGTGCGGCTGAGCATTGTTGTTGTATTTCGTGATTTGTAAATCGGCGTTCTGGGCACCAATCGTTTTCTTAACCTTCTGGTCATACGTAGAGGTATACCATTCCGATTCGGGTAGTTCGGTCTTATCGTCGACGTAGAGGGCAATTAACACGAAATCATTTTGCAGCCGTGACTTTACGGCGGGGTCCGACCAAACGCGGGCTTCCATCTCGCGGCAGTTCACGCAACCGTGACCAGTAAAGTCAATAAAGACGGGCTTGTTTACTTTTTTCGCGTATGCCAGTCCCTGCTTGTAGTCGAAGAAACCTTGCAGGCCACGGGGCAGATCGAAAAGATTAGCGTATTTGATTGGTTCCGCTATAGAGTTACCTGCTGGTTGCTGACTACCTATAGCCGCTGGCTGGTTCATGTTGAAATCCTGTGACGTTTCAGGCGGTAAATAGCCCGACAGAGCTTTCAACGGCGCTCCCCATAAGCCGGGAATCATGTAGGTCACGAATGAGAACGTAGCTATGGCCAATAACAGCTTCTGAACGCTCACATACTTGGTTTCGCTATCGTGCGGCAACCGAATTTTTCCTAGAAAGTAAAAGCCGAGCAGGGCGAAAATAACAATCCACAGCGAGAGGAATACTTCGCGGTCCAGCAGATGCCAGTGGTATACCTGATCAGCAACGCTCAGGAATTTCAGGGCCAACGCCAGTTCCAGAAAGCCGAGGACAACTTTTACCGAGTTGAGCCATCCGCCGGAACGGGGTAGATTTTTAAGCCATTGCGGAAAAGCCGCGAACAAAGTAAACGGTACGGCAAAAGCAGACGAGAAAGCAGCCATACCCAGAATTGGTTTCACGACTTCACCACCCGCCGAGGCTACCAGCAAGCTACCAACGATAGGGCCTGTGCAGGAGAAGGAAACAAGAACCAGCGTGAAGGCCATGAAAAAAATACCGAGGATACCGCCTTTTTCGGAACGGGAATCTGCCTGGTTAATCAGCGAGTTCGGCAGTACGATCTCGAACAAGCCCAGAAACGATAAACCAAAAACAAAAAATATGGCGAAGAATAGGATATTGGGTATCCAGTGTGTACTGACAAAATTTGCAAAAGCTGGGCCGTTGATTCGCGAAACGACCGTGCCTACCAGCACATAAATACCAATGATAAAGGCTCCGTATAACAAGGCTTTCCACTGCCCACCCTGCTGATTCGTGAAAAAGCTAACCGTTGCGGGAATGATTGGGAAAACGCAGGGCGTAAGCAGCGCAACCAATCCGGACAAGAAAGCGGCCAGCATAAAGCCCCATAACGATCCCCCCGACGTTGTGGCTGATTCGTTCATGGACTGAACGGGCTGTTTCAATACCTCTTTGACGATGGGTGTCGTTGATGCCGTTGCGTCAGCCGTGTCTGGCAAAACGGGTGCAGTAGCCGCTACCGCCGTATCAGACGCCGAGGACGTAACCGCCGTGGTCGCTTTCGAAGTAGACGCTACAGTTGCTGTAGTAGCCGCTGGCGTGGTCGCTTGTTCCGAAGCTTTAATTGCTGCCGAAAATTCAATTTCGGTGGGGGGGAGGCATACACCGTCTTTGTCCGAACAAACCTGGTATTCGGCCGTTCCCGAGAAAGTGGCCGTTGGCTTCAGAACTTTAACTTTCTGAATAAAGACTGCCTTATTCTTGAACTGACGAACTTTGGCTCCCCACACTTCTTCGAAAATTTCTTCGACGCCGACAGGGGTCGTTTTGCCGACGAGCGCGAACGCGTCCGAGTTGGCAAATTTGAACGATGTTGGAACGGGGCCAACATTCGGGTCAAGATCGTTTGAGTACATGTGCCAGCCGTCGCCAATGCTGACCTGAATCTTGATGCTGACTACATCGCCCACTTTAGCCGGCTGCTTATCGACCTGGGCCGACCAATTGGTAGGGTCTTTACGAATCTGCGCTGTTGTTGCAAGACTAATAAGTAGCCCCACAAAAAGTGCGAAAAATGATTTCATACCGCCTTGGGTAAGTAATGGTTTGCAGGTGTAACAGAAATACTGCAAAAATACTTCCATAAAACGGCAATAGTCGTTAGTTAATAGCGGTAAATCATCACAGATAGCTCCCTAGCCGCTATGGATTAGCTAATAACTGAACAATACGGGATTCAAATCCGACTGGGGGTGGCTGCCAATGGGCGCGTTATTTAGCCATTTCGTAAGATCAGCAACCTGAAACTCGTTGCGAGGTTGACTAATGATCTGCTCCTTGTCCATGTAAATCATGGTCATAACCTTACGCGGTTGAGTTGACGTATTGGGGCCAGCGCGGTGAAATGTCCAACCCGCATGGTAGCTGACTTCACCCAGATCGAACGGCGTGTCATGAACGGTAAACTTCTGTTTTTGTAGTTCATCCGCCAGAATATTCTCGCTTTCGTCGCTAATTTCCAGATCGCGGCCAATCTCAACGTGTTGACTACCTTCGGCAAAAGCCAATGGTCCCATTTGCATGGGCGTTTCCTGGAGAGGAATCCAGACCGTAACTGTGTTTGGTGACGCCAGCGGCCAGTAAAACTGGTCGGCATGCCAGGGTGTAATTCCTCCCGACGGTTCCTTATAAAGCGCCTGATCGTGGTAAAGCCGAACACCCTGAACGCCCATCAGATCAGCCGCAATTTTGGCTAGTCGTTTAGAAAAAACAAACGCTTTGGCCTGTTCGTCCTCCCGCCAGAGATTCATAATTTGGAGAAATGCCCGTTCGTAGGTGCTCCGTTCCTCCATCGGTTTACTAAGTGTATTGAGCCGAAAGACTAACTCCGTAATAATGTTGTCGTAGTAGTCGAGAAGGGTGGGACTCAGTACGTGTTTTAGTTTGACATACCCGCGCTGTCGGTAAAAATCGATAGCTGCTGGGTCAAGCGTGTAAGGCGCATCTAACTCATCGAGTAGCGATTCTTTAGAGCGGGTAGCCTCCATACAGTTCTATGATTTAATGGGTTTAGGAACAGCCGAATGCTTAACAAAGTTAATTTGCTACTTCATTGCAAGTAAAGCCAGTATTTTCAGATTTATGTCTAATTTTGATCATTGATGTAAAGTGATTTGCATAATTAGGTTAAGATAGCGTATAGATGAAGGCATTGTTTGAGAAGGTACCTTTTGCTGGTCAAAGCTCGCTGCTGGTCCGTCGATTTAAGATGCCTTACTTCGATGCTCCCTGGCATTATCACCCGGAATACGAACTAACGTACATCGTAGAAGGATACGGGCGTCGCTTTGTGGGCGATCATATTGAGCCATTTACTGCCGGAGACCTGGTATTGATTGGTCCTGACTTACCTCATTTCTGGCGCAGTGACGAAGATTTTTACCAGCCTGGATCAACGCAAGAGGTGGAATCAATTGTTATCCAGTTTCCAAGTGAGTTTTCGCAACAGGGTTTAACAACTTTACCAGAAGCCAGCGCAATACAGCGATTGCTGGAGCGTTCGCGTTACGGGCTACGCTTTAGTCCAGCCGCTGGCCTGGCGGTTCGAACGCAGCTAAATCAACTGCCCGAACGAACAGGGTTTCTGCAACTGCTCGGTTTGCTGGAAATTTTGGATGAACTAGCCGCTGATTCAGAGGCCGCACTTCTGGCCAGCGATGGCTACCAACTCGCTCCCGGTGCTGCTGAAACCGAGCGAATGAAGCGTGTACTCGATTTCATGCTAACAAATTTTCGGGAAGAGATACGGGTTGAGCAAATTGCCTCCGTAGCGGGCATGGCACCAGCCGCTTTCTGTCGTTACTTTAAAAAACGGACCCGAAAATCGTTTGTCGAGTACTTAAACGAGTTACGGATCGGTCACGCTCGTAAACTACTCACTCAGGTCGATATCAGCATTGGGCAAGTGGGCCTTGAATGTGGATTTAACAACAGTTCACATTTTCATCGGCAGTTTAAGCTACATACCGGTATGACTCCACTACACTACCAAACGGTGCAAAAAGCAAAATAATCTGGTGAATTCGGACGCTTGTCGCATATGCCGTGCATAGGATTGAATAAAGATTGCTTTCGGTCTGTAATTCCGCTAAATTCGAAGGACTGATCTTGAGGAGATCCTGCTTATTCTACCGTTTTCCGCTGTACCTTTGTGTCTAATTGCTTGTTTGGTTGTTCACTAGTATCTTTTTTTTCAACCAGACGTTGACTAATCGAATGCACAAAACGCTCGAAGCATGACTACCGTCACCACCACCCGCGATACGCAGGTATTTGACCTGATTGCCAAAGAACAACACCGGCAGGAGTCGGGTATTGAACTGATTGCATCTGAAAATTTTGTTTCACCCGCCGTTATGGAAGCGGCTGGAAGCGTACTGACTAACAAGTATGCGGAAGGACTGCCCGGCAAGCGGTATTATGGTGGCTGTGAGGTAGTCGACCAGATTGAGCAGATTGCCATTGATCGTGCCAAAGAACTTTTCGGGGCTACGTGGGTCAATGTACAGCCGCATTCCGGAGCGCAGGCTAACACAGCTGTCTTCCTGGCTGCGCTGAAACCCGGCGATACCATCCTGGGCTTTGATTTGTCGCACGGTGGTCACCTGACGCACGGTTCGCCGGTCAACATTTCGGGTAAATATTTCCGGCCTACATTCTATGGCGTGGAAAAAGAAACGGGTGTTATCAACTACGACATCGTAGAAGAAACGGCCAAGCGCGAAATGCCGAAAATGCTGATCTGTGGCGCGTCAGCCTACAGCCGCGACTGGGATTATGCTCGGTTACGGGCCATTGCCGATGAAGTCGGAGCGTTACTGCTGGCCGACGTATCGCACCCGGCGGGTCTGATCGCCAAAGGATTACTGAATGACCCCCTAGCGCATGCACACATCGTCACGACCACCACGCACAAAACACTGCGCGGTACACGGGGCGGTATGATCATGATGCGGAACGACTTCGAAAATCCGTTTGGTATCAAAACCCCGAAAGGTGAATTGCGGCTGATGTCGTCGCTGCTCGATTCGGGTGTGTTCCCCGGAACGCAGGGCGGACCGCTTGAGCACATCATCGCGGCTAAAGCGATTGCCTTCGGCGAAGCGCTGACCGACGATTTCTACGATTACGCCGTACAGGTAAAAGCCAATGCGCAAGCTATGGCCAACGCTTTCTTGAGCCGGGGTTACGAGATCATTTCGGGTGGAACAGACAACCATCTGATGCTGATCGACCTGCGCTCGAAAGGCTTGACCGGTAAACTGGCCGAGAACACGTTGATCAAAGCCGACATCACGATCAATAAAAACATGGTTCCGTTCGATGATAAGTCGCCAATGATCACGTCGGGTATCCGCGTGGGTACAGCGGCCATGACGACCCGTGGTTTAAAGGAATCGGACATGGAGCAAATTGTCGTATATATCGATAAGGTGTTGATGAACCACGACGACGAAGCAACTTTAGCGACCGTTAAAGAAGAAATCAATGAGTGGATGAAAGCATTTCCACTCTATAAAAGTTAATCGTGAGTGAGCGAATGAGTGGGTTAGGCCGTAAGTCTCGCTGGTTTTTACCAACTCATTCGCTTATTTACTCATTCGCTAATTAATACAATGCCACTAGATCAACTGACCGACGAAGAGATCGACGCCGAAGGTAAAGAGATGTCCTTTCTGGACCATCTGGAGGAGCTTCGCTGGCACATTATCCGGGCCGTTGGGTCCATCTTTGTGTTCGCCCTAATTGCCTTTATTTTCATTGAGGATATATTCAGGGTCGTTATTATGGGGCCTAAAAACCCTGATTTCTGGACTTACCGGATGATGTGTAAGCTGTCAGATATGACGGGTTATGCCGACTTGTGCGTCAAGAAGTTGAACTTTGAGTTGCAGGCGTTGGGAGTATCTGACCAGTTCACAATGGCGCTTACGTCGTCGTTAATTATTGGTCTGTGCTTTGCGTTTCCGTATGCCTTCTGGGAATTATGGCGGTTTATCAAGCCCGGCTTGCGCTCGTCGGAGAAAAATGCTGCTCGGGGAGCCGTGTTTTACGTATCGATGCTGTTCTTGTTAGGACTGATGTTTGGTTACTTTATTGTATCGCCACTGGCTATCAATTTCTTAGCGAATTATCAAATTACCCCTGAGATTAAAAACCAGTTTGACATCACATCGTATATCGGTATTCTGGTGACGCTTTCGTTAGGTTGTGCGTTAATGTTCCAAATGCCGATTGTCGCGTTTGTGCTCTCGAAAGTAGGTGTGCTGACACCTTCGTTTATGAAAGAGTACCGCAAACACGCCTGGATTGTGATTCTGGTGGTGGCGGGTATCATAACCCCTTCGCCTGATATTTACAGTCAGGTGCTGGTTGCGCTACCGTTGGCCGCTTTGTATGAGGTCAGCATTATCGTCTCCGGTTCTGTGGAGCGGGCTCGTCTGAAAGAACTGCGGGAGCTAACTAAGTAATTCTTCAAGCAATCCATAACTGGACGTTAGGTACTGGACTTATTCCGTATTTAACGTCCAGTCTTTTTATAGACTATGCAGTACGATTTCAAAAAATACCATTACCGCTCGATCAATGCCACTGATGATGCCGAACGAGCTGCAATCAACCAAGAGTTGAAGGACCTCTACACATCGCTACCCGACGATGAAAAGGAAGATTTCAATCGTCAGTTACAAACGTTTCTTGCGCAGGAAATGGGACGTTTGAAATCGAATTACGAATCGGTAAAGGGCAATCTAGGCGACAACTAACGAGTAACAAGCCTTATATTCTCGTGGTGTCGGTTTTGCGAACCGCGCGGGCGGCCCCGCCGACACCACAATCATTTTTACGTGTTTTGGCAATAACGCTTCGAAAACCTGACACCACAAAGAGCCAAGATCTACTTGTCAAATCATTCCTCTGGCTTTTAATTCAAGGTATTTGTTGACCGTATTAGCCGTCAGGTTTTGCGGGGCGGTCAATATGGTCTGAATACCGTATTGGCTTAACTCTTTTATAATCTGCTTTTTTTCAGAAGCAAACTTCTCCGCGATCGTTTTCAGGTAAATCTGTTCGGTGTCGCTCGCTGGTTGATCTAATAGGCTCCTGAGTTCGGTGTTCTCGAAAAAAATGATCAATAACAGGTGATCTTTAGCTAGCCGACGCAGGTACGGCAATTGTCTGTGCATGGCGCTAACCGTTTCGAAGTTAGTGAACAGCAGAAGTAGACTGCGTTGACGGATGTGGTTGCGAACGCTGGCGTACAGACTTTCGTAATCCGTTTCGAGAAAGCGCGTTTTCTGTCGGTAGAGCAACTCCAGAATCTTGAGCATGTGCCCTGTTCGACGGTCGGCGGGAAGAAGCTGGCCGACATGGTCGGAGAAGGTTAGGATACCCGCACGGTCTTGTTTCAACAAGGCAATGTTGCTCAGCACCAGACTGGCATTGATGGCATAGTCGAGCAACGTAAGCCCCTCAAACGGTGATTGCATCACGCGTCCCTTGTCAATCAGGCAGTAAACCGGCTGAGAGCGTTCATCCTGATAAGCGTTGATCATCAGTGAAGTTCCTTGTGCATCGGTGCGTCGGGCGGTGGCTTTCCAGTTAACTGTTCGCACATCGTCACCAGTAGCGTAGGGGCGTACCTGCTCGAATTCCATGCTATGACCAATGCGCCGAATCCGTTTTATACCAACTTCGTTCAGGCGATTGGTTGCGGCCAGCAGTTCGTACTGACGCATTTGTAGAAACGATGGGTAAACGGCTACCATCTTGCCTTGTTCAAACTGGTAGCGTCGTTTCAGCAAGCCGAGGGGAGTTTTGACAAATACGTTAACCGCTCCGAAGCTATACTCGCCCCGACGAGTTGGTCGAAGTTCATAGCGGATCGCCTGCGTTTCGCGCGGGTTTAGTCGTGCCCGAAACAGCACATCGCGTCGCTGGAACTGGAATGGGATTTCATCAATTACGTCGACATCGGCTCGGAATGAATACCGGTTTTCCAAATAGATCGTCAACGGATTTTCGTCGCCGTTGGACAGTCGGTCAGGCACCTCGCGACGCGCAAAAAAGGCCGATCCTACAGACTGGTTTTTCGTTCGAAACAGCAACCAGCCATCTAGTCCGATCAGAATAACGAAAATGACAAAAGCGATCTGTACCAGCGGAAACAGCAGCGGGAACGCGTAGGCCGCCACAAACAGCACGACAAAGGCAATCAGGACAAACCACAGGCGAGTAGCGACGAAAAGAGGGCGGATAGCTTTCAAAACTTACGGTTTAAGGTTGGCGAGCGCTTGGTCTATTTCAGGCTCGTAGAGTGGGTTTGATTCGTCTTCCTGATAATTAGCCGTTCGTTCAACGCGTAAAGCTTTGAAGAGGAATGACGCATTCTGAAAAGCGGTTCGGGCTTCCTCCTTCCGGCCCAGTTGTTTCAGGGCCTGTCCTCGATGGTACTGAGCCAGTGCGCTACGGCTGTAATTTTGGGAGGCTTTTTCTAAATCGTCCAGTGCTTTTTGTGGCTGGTTGATCGCTAGATAGCTCACGGCTCTACTGACAAAATGCCGGTAATTAACCCATTTTGATCCATGTTTGATAGCCAGCGAATCGATTCCTCTCGAAAACTGGCTGATCGCTTCCGCATGATTTCCCAAACTCCGGTACGTGAGGCCAAGCAGATAACTCACCGGATTGTTACCGATCATATCGTCGAAGGTCGGCGTTGAAGCGTCGTAAGCCGTTAGGTGACACAGCGCTCGGTCGTAATCGTGTAATTGAGTCAGATACATTTCACCCGCAAATCCCTGTCCTTTCGGCAACAAAGCGACGTTCTCCAGCGCGACAACCGCCTGTTCGTAGTTTCCTTCCCACAAATAGTTCATCGCCTGAAAACGGTAGTTCTGCGGGTTAGCAGGCGCAGACTGGCCGCGCCTTGGAGAACCGAGAAACGTTGGCTGGGTGGTACGATTAATGGCTAGCATATGCTGATACGAAGTTAGTATCGTCTTACTCGTTTGGGCAGAAGCTAGAATCGGCCAGAATAGTAGTAAGAGAAGAAAGTGCTTCATGGTAGAATATCGGTGATCTGACCGTCTTTAAGGCGGATCGTAAACGATACCGGAACGTCCATTGAAGAACGTTCATCCGCTGATAACAAGCGGTCGGCGGTTAAGTAGTTTCGGCAAATATCGAGTAACTGACTGGTTACCTGAGTAGAGAAGGTTTTAGGGCAGTAATCCGCATCGAAGCCGCTCACGTGGTACATGCCTTGGGCACCTTCGCAATTGATTACGAACTGTAAGCGAATTATTCCCGATTGGCCTTGTCTGATAATGGGTTTGTAATACGTTGCTAAAAGCTGGTTTAGATCGTAACGCTTGTGTGATTGACCAAGTCCTGAACCTGCCATCATCCGACTAAGACAATTCGCGCAGGGCTGAAAACCCGACGGACGGCACGAATCACCAGGTGACAAACGGCGCACGAGCCGAAACGGTTGTGTTACGGAAGAACGACCATGTGAGCCAATGGCTTGAATAAGCGTAGGCGAAAAGCTACCAAGTTGCCAAATAAATTTATAGTTGCCCTCGCGAAAACGGTACTGATTACCGCCAATGATCAGGAACAAAGAGGTTCCAAACCGCGCCAGTTGCCAAAAATGAGCGGTGCGTTGGCTGGACTTCCGATCCTCGACCATCAGCTGACCGTTGGCGTGAATAAACAAAGACAGGCTATCGGACTGCCAGACCCGACCGCTCAACTGCTGATGGGCAGTAGCGGAGTCGAGCGGAATGGCCGTGAAGCGCCGAAAAACCAGTGGGTAGTTCGTCCCGATTCGTAACAAATCGTTTTCCAGCGTAACCAACTTCGGCGCAAAATGAACGGTGTCTAAACGCACCAGGCTATCAACTGCCCATGTCGAAGAAACAGTCTCGACTGAACCGTCTATCGTGCCAAGCCGGTATGTACCGTCAGCTTCTAGCTGAATGTAGACCGGTAACGGGCAAAAAGCATTTGAGTCCCATTCTGTACGGACGCCGATCCAGGTTCCTGCGAGTTGTTCTTTTGTTGGGTTCTGTCCGTACGAATAGCTAGCCATGAAGCATGTACAAAGCAAATACGACCACTTTACCCAGAATAGACCAGATAAAAAGCGAGCGGATTGGCAATGTACAGTAGTCATGCGGCATCGGTGGGTGATTAGCGGGGTACTTCGATCTTCTGTACCAGCTGCGCAATTACTTCGTCGGGTGTACCTCCTTCCATCTCACGTTCGGGCGTGAGTAGTACTCGGTGGCGTAGGACCGCAGCGGCTAGCTCCTGAACGTCTTCGGGTGTAATAAAGTCGCGGCCTCGTAGTGTAGCCAGAGCTTTGGCACTATTGAGCAAGGCAACCGATGCCCGAGGGGATGCTCCAAGATACAGCGACTTGTTCGCGCGAGTCGCCTGAACGATCTGCGCGATGTAATCGAACAGGTTGTCTTCAACATGAACCTGGTGAACCTGACCACGCAGCGTTGCCAATAGCTCAGCGGTAATTACAGGCTCAACTGCATCAAGCGCATCGTTGAGGTTTCGTCGCTGATGGTGACCACGCAGAATGTCAACTTCGGCGGCTGCATCGGGATAACCCACGACGATTTTAAACAAAAAACGATCCAGCTGGGCTTCGGGAAGTCGATACGTACCTTCCTGTTCGATGGGGTTTTGCGTAGCCAGGACCATAAACGGCTCTTCGAGATGATACGTCGTGCCGTCGTTCGTTACCTGACGTTCTTCCATAACTTCAAAAAGCGCGGCCTGCGTTTTGGCGGGAGCGCGGTTGATCTCATCAATGAGCACAAGGTTTGAAAAGATAGGGCCTTTCCTGAACTCGAAATCACCTGTTTTCGGCATAAAAACCGAAGTGCCCAATACATCCGACGGCATCAGATCGGGCGTAAATTGAATGCGGCTGAACCCCACCGACATGGTTTTTGCCAGTAATTTGGCGGTCAGCGTTTTAGCGACACCCGGAACGCCTTCAATCAGAACGTGGCCGTCGGCTAGTAGGGCCGTCAATAATAAATCGACAGTCTGATGCTGACCCACGATAATTTTACCGACTTCCGACCGAATTGCATCAATTGTGCTTTTGAGAGAGGTTAGGTCTATGCGCGTTTGTCTATTTTCCATAAAAGGTGTCAGAACCAGCGTTTGTGAGATTCATTCAATGACTACGATTTTTTCTTGCAGGCAAGCAATAAGCATAGTCAAATGGTGTAATCACATAAATCGTGGTTCAGACGGTTTGGTGTTTAAATCGTTCGATGGCGGCATTGAGCGTCAGCAAGTCATACTCTGACAAGGAAATACTTTTTTGCGCATCACGCAGTAATCGAACCAACTCTTCTGTTTCTGTCAACGAGGTTCCGCTTTTTTGAGCCAGTGTTTCCGTAAACTCTTTGTCGAGAACAGTTGTGTTCAGGCTGTATTGTTCACGCAGGTCGCTTAGAAAATACTGAATGCGCTTACGGGCCAGATTGTCGTGGTCGCCTTGCTGAAAATACAACCGTCCTACGGTTTTTACAAAATCCAGCGAAGTATTTCGGGGCGGTTCAACTACCGGAATGATGCGTTGGGTGCGCTTGCCCGCAAAAATAGCGTAGAAGAGCAAACCGAAGACTACCAGATAATACGCCCAGTTCAAAGCAGGCTGGCTCCAGATGTAGCGGAAAATGGATTGTTGTTCCTCGTCGAAGCGGCCCTGCTTCTGGTACTCATCCCAATAAGTGGGTAAGGCTGGCAAGTAAGAGAGCGCTTTAAACGTATAATCCGACGTTCTGGGCGAAAGCACGTAATAGTTCGTGAAAGCCAGGGGCAGATTGTGAATGAAAAAGTATCCTTTTCCGTATTGAACCCGAATGAAAACCGGCTCTTTTCGCGCATTACGACCCAGGACGGTTGTTCGCTGGCTGTTCGTGATCGTCAAGAAATTCCGGCCATCATCGTGGAAGAAATTATAACCGCCCGATTTGGCTACTTTCGGATTGACGAGGTTCTGGCGAAGGGTTGTGTCCGCTTTGTTCGGTTCTTTCACATCTGCTTTAAAACCGAGTACCGATCCTAATGAGTCCGGAAAGCTATACGCCGAGATAAAGACGTTATTACCGCGATTAGCGTACGCCCGTAGCTGCTTCAGGTCATTACCATCGGCGTTGAAATCCCGGCAGATAAAGACGTAGTTACTGCGAACCGCCGATTTGGTTTCGGTCAAGAAATTGTAGACAGGCAGCCGCACAGTGCTGACGTTTGCCTGCTGCATGACATCAGGCAAGAGTTCATACAGCACCTTTGTACCGAAGGGAATCTTATCGTCGTTTTCGTAGGTAGGTGTCCAGTCCAGCGGCTTCGGGCGGTAATACTCAACGAGTACGTATGCCGTAATAGTGGCCAGTAAAATAAGAACGTATTTATTGGGCTTCAAATGCTTGATTACCAGTTAGTGCCGGATCACCGGACGGTTTGCAGTTGAGTCTTTGAAAAGTCCCCAAACGCTTTACGCAATAGGGTAAATTGATGCTCATCAATCGGAAAATCGCCGTACCAGATAAATTCGAACTGGCGGGTCAAACGTTCGAAATCGGTCTGTAAAGGTGTTTTTGCGAGCTCGTTAATGTAATGCTGGTTGGTTTTGTCCGGCTTATAATGGATGAGTCCCGGATCGGTTAGTCGTTTAAGCGTTTGTAGATACAGCAGTCGAACCGCCTGCCGAAAATTGCGCTGACCGACTGCTTCGTCAATAGCCGCATCAAAATTTATGGCATGAATATTCTCTGACAGGTTCTCGTAGGCCAAAGTGCTCGTCTGTGCTTTCTTGGGGAAAAGAAAACCAAGTACTTCAGCCTTCATCAACAAGTAGACAACGAAGCCCGCAACACCCGCCAGGATAACATACTGCCAGACGTTTTGATAAGCGTCGCTTCGTAGAAAACGCATTAGTTTCGTGTATAGCCAATAAAAAAAGCGCGCTACCGGATTTTCGGGGGGCGGGGCTTCATGGTTATATTGGTAATCACGATCTGTCTGAAACTCGCTTAGCTTTTCGGGCATTGGATACCGTACCCGGATTGCCGACCGGTCATCGGACGCAACTACCGACTGGGTTTGAGGCTTAGTCGTTTGGGCCAACACAGGCGCATGAACGCTTATAACCAGGATAAGCATTGCCCAAACGCCTTGGCGGCTTTTCACCAAAATCTTGACAAAAGAACAGTCTATCAAGCTACTCATACGTTGTTTACCCCGCTTCATTGCGTTAAAAACTACCTTCATCGGTTGAGCGGGGTTGGCTAGGGCTTGTCCCGATAGAATCGATTGCCGACAGTAAACCCCGTCCTTCCTGACGTTCTACCAGGTTGGTATACTGAAACCCGATGGCGGTGTAAAGCACTGTATTCAGGAGGGTTTTGCCTACTAAATTGATAACGCTCGCCAGCATTAGCCAGGCCGATGACACGTCGGGCAACAGCTTTCCACCGATCATAAAACCAATAACCGCGCTTGGAATCTGAAAGATAAGCCCGACAAGCCCAACGATGATTCCCATGACGACAATCAGCCCGAAGGTAGACCACCACTTGTCCCGAATCAGTTTAAAACAGCGCTCCCAGGTCGCGCCGAAATCGGTGTCTTCAAACGAGGTAACCGCTAACGAGAGCGATAGAACAACCGCTACGTAAACGCCCGGAATAAAGAAAAACATAAACCCGACGAACGTAACAATCGATCCAAGAACCGAAATGATGACGGCCCGGCCAATGGTTGGCTGCACTTCCTCCCAAATATCGGCAACGCTGATAGGACCACCATTGGTGCGGTTATATACCTTCATATGGCCGTAGGTCACCACAATGACCGCCACGTTCGCTAGAATGCTCAGTAATACCGTTAGCCAAAAGGTAGGTGAGGCAAATTGAGTCATCATCTGAAACATAGCTGTCTGGCGTGAGTCGGCCCCTCCGTCAATTGTCGACGCAATTCGTATCACTTTGGATTGGAGTAGTCCACTTAAAACGCCCACTACCAAAGCGATCGGCCCGACGATGTAGAGTAAAGCCGTGCCCAGGCTCCGGAAATTTTCGCCGATGTACTGAAACGTGGCGTTGATTTTATTGCCAAAATCGCGTTGTTGAAACAGCTGAATCATGGTTGAACTGTGCGGTTAAGTGAGATAGGGTATAGGATGAAATACCAAACGATAAACGTAGCTGATACCAGGATGATGGCTCCGCTCGCGACCGGCGGTAAGGTCAACCGGGTGACGAAGCTTTCGAGAAAGCCCGCCATGATAAATATAGGAACCAGCCCGATGGCAATTTTAAGCCCTTGCTTCACTCCTCGTTTAAACGATTCCAGCCGCGAGTAAGTACCCGGAAAGAGCAGGCTGTTGCCTACCGTCAGGCCCGCGCAGCCCGCAATGACGATAGCCGAAATTTCGAGCGTGCCGTGAATCCAGATTTTCAGAACCGAGTCGAGTAGCAAGCCGCGCTCGTAGAAGAAGTACTGGAAAGAGCCAAGCATCACTCCGTTGTAGAACAGCATCGCCATCGTACCGAATGAGGCAAACAAACCAAAAATAAAGGTTCGGAAGGCTACGTAGATATTGTTTAGCGTAATCTGAACAAACATACTAGCCTGATCTCTGCTGTTGTACACCCCTAGCGGATCGCCTTTCTTGATGTTTTCGAGCGTCATGTTTACGTACTGATCACCAAGGATCAACCGCACAAACGTGTTATCGTGAGCCGCCGATAACCAGCCCAAGATACCGGCCGCCAAAAAGACCGCTGCCGACACGGCAAGCAACCGGTGTGATTGCCGAAACAACAACGGCAACTCGTACTTCCAGAAGGTGATGAACCGGCTTCGGTCGTCGCGCCGATTCTGCATCAGCCCCCGGTGCATTTGGGCCGCCAGCCCATTAAGGTAACGGGTTACATTTGAGTCTGGGTAAAACGTACGGGCGTACGATAAATCATCCGTCAGCTCTACGTAGCGCTCGGTCAGTTCGTCCGGGTTGCGGGTCGTGGCTTGCTCAATGGTACGCCACTTATCGGTGTTTCGTTTAACGAATAAGGCTTCACGCATGGGGTAAGAATTTGGGCTGCTGACGCTGATAGTGAAAATTGGTTATTTGTTTATTAAGAACAAAAGAAAGGTTGTTAATTTTGATGACTGGCTATGCCTGACGGAAACTACCGTCAACAACTTATTTATTGCTGACAACTCACCGACAATGTCTGTTGCGATTCGCACCTCCCAGAATGTGTTATTGGAATACGAACCCGCCAGCGTTGGTGAACGCATCCTGGCGGCAATCATCGACTATCTGGTTATATTCGGGTGGGTATTGCTGGTCGTAGCCTTGCCGTCCCGGTTTGGTATTCGCACGAGCAGCTTCTACACGGTTCTCGTTATGTTTCCGGTGGTGGCTTACGATTTGCTGTCGGAGTGGTTTCTTAATGGTCGAAGTCCTGGCAAAATAGCGATGGACATCCGCGTGGTCATGCTCGATGGTTCGTCGCCGGGTTTGGGTGCTTACCTGATCCGGTGGGTATTGCGGATTGTGGAGTCAGCAGCGTTTCTGGGCGGTATTGTTCCGATTATCACCGTGGCAATGAATGGAAAAGGCCAGCGTCTGGGCGATATTGCCGCCGGTACGACAGTTGTTAAGCTTAAGCCCGCTGTTTCGTTAGACCACATTCTTATTCAACCGGTCGATGAAAATTATACCGCACAGTTTCCCGATGTTCGTTTATTAAATGACCGCGATATCAGTATTATCCGAGAGGCTCTGTACAGAAGTGACAACGAATTGCTGACACGCACCGCCAATAAAGTTAAAGACGTAACCGGTATTCAGAGCACGATGCCTGATCGCGACTTTCTGCAAACGGTTATCAGTGATTATCAATTCATAACGTCGCAGTAAACGTTGGTTTGGCTGGCGGCTTACCTGTGATTTATTTAACGACCATCGTTCTGTTGGTCAGACTACTATGCTTGAATCAATCAAATCGCTCGCCCGGCAGTATGCGGCTGATATCGTTCAGACCCGTAGACATCTGCACGCGCATCCCGAACTTTCGTTTCGTGAGCATAACACGGCTCAATTCGTTGCCGATCAACTGAAAGCGATTGGCATTACTCCGCAGGAAGGAGTTGCTGATACAGGTCTGGTGGCGCTTATTGACGGTACTAAAAGCAACGGCTCCAATATGTCTTCCCGAGTGGTTGGGTTGCGGGCCGACATGGACGCGTTACCCATTCATGAAGCGAACGACGTTTCGTATAAATCCACCGTCGATGGGGTCATGCACGCCTGTGGGCATGATGCGCATACGGCTAGCCTGCTCGGTGTCGCGCGTATTCTGCACGTCTTACGCGATCAGTTCGATGGAACGGTAAAGTTGGTGTTCCAGCCTGGTGAGGAGAAAGCGCCGGGTGGCGCGTCGCTGATGATCAAAGAAGGTGTTCTGGAAAATCCGACCCCGATGAGCATGATTGGTCAGCACGTTGCGCCAAACATTCCAGTGGGTAAGATTGGCTTCCGCGAAGGCATGTACATGGCCAGTACCGACGAGATTTATATAACGGTGCGCGGTAAGGGTGGCCACGCGGCTATGCCCGACAATCTGGTCGATCCGGTATTGATTGCATCGCATATCATCGTGGCTTTGCAGCAGATCATTAGCCGCAACCGTCCGCCCGCCAGTCCGTCGGTGTTGTCGTTCGGGCGGTTTATTGCTGATGGCGTTACGAACGTAATTCCGAACGAAGTCAAGATTGAAGGGACCTTCCGCTGCATGAACGAAGAATGGCGGGCTGAAGGAAAGCGCCGGATGGTAAAATTAGCCGAAGGTATTGCCGAAGCGATGGGCGGCTCATGCGAGTTTACCATTGTTAACGGGTATCCTTACCTGAAGAATAATCCTGAGCTGACCCGGCGCGTGCGGTCGCAGGCGGTAGCCTACATGGGTGCGGACAATGTGGTCGATCTCGACCTGTGGATGGCGGGTGAAGATTTTGCTTTTTATTCGCAAGTGGTTGATTCCTGCTTCTACCGGCTCGGAACGCGCAACGAAGCACGCGGCATCATTTCAGGAGTGCACACGCCCACGTTTGACATCGATGAATCGTCGCTGGAAATCGGTGCCGGACTGATGAGCTGGCTGGCCGTGCAGGAGCTGACAGCGCTCTAGATTTTTGTGTTTTGCAGGGTATCAGATAGTTGATATAGGGTTGATATGATCCTTTAAAACTGCATCTCTAAATTGCACAATCAAATCCTTGATTTTTATACATTTGTAATTCCTTACATCGTTCTATTTGAAAGTTTAACTCGCTCTAAGCACATGAACAGAAGAGACGCCCTTATGCGGGTGGCTGCATTGGCTGGTGTAACCATGTCTTTGCCCGCTTTAGCCGATACGCTTGAAGCTTCGGCCACCCGACGCGCCTTGACGGGCAAGCCGCTCTTTTTTACAGCTGATCAGGACGCTACCGTCGCTGAACTGGCTGATACAATAATACCAACGACTAGTACTCCCGGTGCCAAAGCCGCTAAAGTGAACGAGGTCATTGATATTCTGCTAAAAGACTGCTACAAGGCAGACGATCAGCAACGGTTCCTGGATGGCCTTACGCAAACAAACAAATTAAGTCAGGATGCGTATGGCAAAGCGTTTGTCCAACTCGACCCAACGCAACGGATTGAGATTGTGAAAAAGCTGGAAGCCGATGCCAAGCAACAGCTGGCGCAGATGAGCAATGCAAAAGCTGCCGCCAAAGTGGAAAACTCGCAGGCCGATTTGCAGATGCCCGACGCTAAGAAACGGTATACGCCGTTCTACACGATCCTGAAAGATTTAACGCTGACTGGCTATTTTACGTCGGAAATTGGCTGTACACAGGCGCTTGAATACGTGGCTGTACCGGGCCGTTACGATGGTTGTGTTCCACTCAAAAAAGGCCAGAAGGCTTGGGCTATCTAAACGCTTGCCGTAACTAGGTATAAAGGGTCAATAGATGAATCTGATTGCTTGCAGAAGTAATCAAAACCGTTGAACTGAATACTTTATACCGAAAATTTCTTCAAAGATGAATCTCAATATTGACGCAAAAAAAGATATGATCTACGACGCTATCGTTGTAGGATCAGGAATATCGGGCGGCTGGGCTGCTAAAGAATTGACACAAAAAGGTCTGAAAGTATTAATGCTGGAGCGGGGCCGCGACGTGAAACACATCGAAGGCTACCCAACTGCTACCAACAACCCGTGGGATTTTCCGCACCGGGGACGCATCACAACGATGGCTGCCGAGGAGTACTGGGCAAACATGCGCACCGGTTACACGGCTAACGAAGAGTGGCGCCACTTTTTCGAGAATGATAAAGAAAACCCGTACCTCGAAAAACGCAAGGTAGACTGGATTCGGGGTTATCACGTGGGCGGTCGGTCGCTGATGTGGGGACGCCAAAGTTACCGCTGGAACAAAGAAGACTTCATGGCCAACGGCAAAGAAGGAATCGGCGTTGACTGGCCAATCCGCTACGAAGATCTGGCTCCCTGGTATACGTACGCCGAAACGTTTGTCGGCGTTTCTGGTAGCAAAGACGGACTGGACGTACTGCCCGATGGTAACTTTCTGCCCGCGATGCAGATGAACTGTCTGGAGAAGGAAGCGAAAAAGAAAATCGAAAAAGCGTTCCCGGCGCGTATGGTTACGATGGGACGCACAGCGCACCTGACGGCACCTAAGCAGCTTCACTACGATCTGGGCCGGGCGGCTTGTCAGTTCCGGAATCAGTGTATGCGAGGATGCCCTTACGGTGCTTATTTCAGTACGCAATCGGCTACGTTGCCAGCGGCCATGAAAACCGGTCGGTTAACGCTTCGTCCTGATTCAATCGTGTCGGAAGTTCTTTACGACGAGAAAAAAGGAAAAGCAACCGGTGTTCGGGTTGTTGACCAGAATACGAAAGAAGTTCGGGAGTACTACGCTAAAGTTATCTTCCTGAACGCGTCGGCTTTTGCGAGTACGTCGATCCTGATGAACTCGAAGTCGCACCGGTTCCCGAACGGAATGGGTAACGATTCTGACCAGCTTGGCCGAAACATTATGGACCATCACCTGGCTGCGGGTGCTGCTGGTTCGTTTGAAGGCATGGAAGACCAATACTATTACGGCCGTCGGGCCAATGGTGTGTACATTCCACGCTACCGCAACTGGGCGGGTGACAAACGCGATTATGTACGTGGCTTTGGCTATCAGGGTGGCGCTGGCCGGGGCGGTTGGAACCGGGGGAATGGCATGGAAGGTTTTGGGGCCGAGTTCAAAGACAGCCTGACGACACCGGGTCCGTGGACAATGAGCCTGGGCGGCTTCGGCGAGATGATTGCTGACCCGAACAACCGCATGACGCTGTCGCCTGATCAGAAAGATAAGTGGGGCCTGCCATTGATCGTATTTGACGCGGCCTATGGTGAGAACGAGAAGAAGATGCGCATTGACATGATGAACGATGCCGCTGAAATGCTCGAAGCCGCTGGTCTGAAGAACGTAACGCCTTACAACGACGAGTCGAAACACCCCGGTATCGGTATTCACGAAATGGGTACCGCACGCATGGGCCGTGATCCCAAAACGTCGGTTCTGAACGCACACAACCAAGTGCACGCGGTTAAGAACGTATTTAATACGGATGGAGCCTGCATGACGTCGGCATCCTGCGTAAACCCTTCGCTGACCTACATGGCTTTAACAGCACGCGCTGCTGATTTTGCCGTGAAAGAAATGAAAAAGGGTAATTTGTAATCAGCAAAGTGCACAAAAAGGGGTAGTGAGCCAATCTGGATTCACTACCCCTTTTTGTGCTTCTACGACGCCTTCGCAATCCATGCATTGCCGCAAGATCAAAACTGAAATTTATTAGTTGCTAAGAATGAATCATTTATAAACGGTGAGAGCGTACGAGGCTGCGGAAGAATTTTTTTAGAATTCTGCTGAAAAGTTAAAGTTTGATTAAACAAACTAATATTAGTTGAGTTATACTATAGAATATCGGGTAAAAACGATATAACCATTACTCAACTATGAAAAAAATACTGATAATGGGTTTCATGCTGGCAGCCGGCCTGACCCTCAATACGCAAGCACAGACAACGAACTCAGGTTCGACCGGAACCACGGGTACGGGAACGACTGGTGTAGGAACAACAGGAACTACCGGTACCGGAACGATGGGTACTAACACAGGCACGATGAATAACGGCCAGAATACGGGAACGAATTCGGGCACGTATCAGACGCAGCCACCGACGAATACGGGTACTGGCACGATGAACGGCGGTACGATGGGAACGACAGGCACCAACACAGGTACCTACCAAACCCAACCACCAACGGGCACTAATACCGGTACGATGAACAATGGTACCACAGGAACGGGTACTACCGGCACAACCGGCACGGGTACTTATTCAACTGGCACGGGCACCATGAATAATGGAACAACGACCGGAACAGGAACTACCGGTACCGGAACGATGGGTACTTCTGACCGTATGAACAACGGTTCGACGGGCAACCCTCCAACCCGCAGAAACAGCCGTCGTTCTTCATCATCAACGACGACAAGCCCTTCTTCAACCACGTATTAATCGAGCGCAATACGAGAAGAAGTAAGCTGGATGGATAACTTTGCGAAGTTGTCCATCCAGCTTTTTTTATGTCCAGTCATAATGATATAATAGCATTACATAATTTTTCCATACGTCGCGGTAGTCAGCTCGTCTTGTCCGATCTAACGTGGACTGTTCATTCAGGTGAGAGCTGGGCCGTAGTTGGACCGACTGGCAGTGGTAAAACTACACTCTTACAGGCATTAGCCGGGCAGTTACCGGCAAAACCCGGTACGCTTCTACGAAAGAAGTCGGCTGCGTTTGTTTCCTTCAAGGAAGAATCGCACCAGTTCTCGTACACGGGTCATTTTTATCAGCAACGTTATCACGCTACGCTTAGTGATTCTCATGACGGCAAGCCCGCTTTGACAGTACGCGATTACCTGCGTTTTTCCGGGTCAGCGGAAGATATGGCTCTTGTACAACGCCTTGGCCTTGAACCCCTTCTTGATTCGGCCTTTCTCAAGTTGTCGAATGGTCAAACCCGGAAAGCTCGTATCGGCAAGGCATTACTACAACATCCTGAGCTGCTTCTTCTCGACAATCCGTTTGTTGGATTAGACGCTATATTTCGTCAGGAACTGAATCAGTGGTTAGGCGATCTTATTCACCACGGACTTACGCTGATCATTGTCGTTGAACCCGAAAATATACCCGGCTTTATTACCCATGTCCTTGTATTGGAGCGCGGGCGTATTGTCCAGCTAGGCCCCAAAAAAGAGGTTCGTTGGCAAAGTGGTTCGCTGGCGAGTTCCGAACTGCCCACTCTGGAAACGCCCCCCAAAGCGGCTGATTTCTCAGAGGCATTTCGTCTTACGGATGTCAGTGTAAAGTATGGAGACCGAATTATTTTGGATGCCATCAACTGGACTGTCGCCGTCAACGAACGCTGGGCGCTGATGGGCCGGAACGGAGCCGGGAAATCTGTTTTGTTGAGCCTGCTTTACGGCGATCATCCGCAGGCTTATGCCAATGATGTACGCGTGTTTGACCACAAACGAGGTAAAGGCGGAAGCATCTGGGATGTCAAACGTCGGATCGGTTTCGTTTCGCCGGAGTTGCATCTGTACTTTCCGCAGCTTCTGACGGCGGCACAGGTGGCGTTTACGGGTTTGACGGATACGCTCACTGTCCCCGCCCGCGTTCCGGCCAGCGCTGAAGCCGATTTGCAGTCCCTTCTGGCATACTTTGGTTTGACACACCTTAAAGACCGTCCGTTTGGTACGTTGTCCATTGGCGAGCAGCGGCTTACGTTGCTGGTAAGAGCTTTACTCAAAAACGCGCCAGTGCTAATCCTTGACGAACCCTTTCAGGCTATCGATGCCCTTCATGTTCAGCTAGCGCAGCAATTGCTGAACTCCTTGTCGGATAAGACAATTCTGTTCGTGACCCACGATCGGCGCGAATTACCTAGTAGCATTAACCGTCTTTTTGAACTAGGCTAAGCAACGAATAATTGGTCGAGCGTGTTGGCGTACCCTACCGCTCGGTAACTATTATCACTTTTACTTAACTGGTAACTTAACGACTTACAAGGCTGGCATGGTTTGTGATAATTTTAAGCATGTACCAGCTGAACATAGTATGCTTGATTCTAGCCTACTGCCCAATTTGTAACTAAATCGGATGGTTGTTCGCTTGTACTGCATGCTACTTCCGCAGCGCTTGGCATGATATTCGTCTAGTGTAGTAATAGACCATACACCATTCGATAAGCATGTTACTAACTAATTTACTGAGGAATTTTTCGTGTTTTTTTGTACTAGTATTAGTAACAAGCAACGTGACAGCGAGCGTATTTTCAGTGGCCGATTCGTGCCGAAATCCGGAACCTCCCATTATCAGAGGTTCCGCGAAAGTAATATGTCGCAATGAAAGCGTTACATTGACCGCTACTGGCTGCATAGGCACTATCGTATGGTCAAACGGAGAGACGGGCAACCAGCTAACTGTTCAGCCGCAACGAACAACAAAATATACGGCTATCTGTCGCGCTCGGCAAGGTTGTATTAGCTGCTTCGCGGACGTGTGGAAAGTAACTGTAAACACGCCTGAACCGCCTGTTCTGACGGCTTCTGCCATCACCATCTGTCCTGGAAATAGCGTTACGTTGACGGCCACAAATTGCGCGGGCATTGTTCGCTGGCCTGATCAGACAACCGGCTCAACCTGGACAGGCCAACTCATACAGACAACAACGTTCAGCGCAACCTGCGAAGGAGAAAATTGCGTTAGTGGACCGTCGGCGGGGATTAACGTGTCGGTTGCTGAACCAACAACACCTATTATTTCGGCAAGCGTAAGCGACATTTGTGCCGGGCAAACTAGTCAGTTGACTGCCTCGGGCTGCGTTGGCCGCGTGCGTTGGTCAGATGGAAGAGAAGGGCTGGTACGAGCTGTGAGCCCGTATAGCACGACTACGTTTCGCGCTGTTTGCCAGATTGGTTCGTGTCAAAGCGACAGTTCGGCTGGTCAGTTGATAACGGTACGGGGGGGCGGCAAACAAATAGCTTCCAGCGCTACAGTGACAAATAGCTGTCCGTTCCAGACCGCCGATTTGTCTAACGCTATCGGGACGACAAACCAAAATTCAGCGGTTCATTATGAGTTTAGAACCGCTCCATCGTTGAATGCACCGTTGGTTCAATCGCCGGGCGCTGCCTTGTCAGGGACGTATTACGTGTTTGGGCGAGACGATAATGGATGCTATACTGAGCCAATGGCCGTGACGGTTCGTATTGCAGACTGTCCAAATGCCATACCCCCGTGTATAAGTAATCCCGCTACGGTAGCGGTTCGAGTAGACACGTTGGATTGGGCGAAAGGGGTTGTGTGTCTGCAAGGAAAACTCGGTGGATCAGCAACTGGCGTAACCTGGGAAAGCAGCGGTAAAGGGTTATTCACAAATACAGGTTTGAACGCACGTTATTTATTGTCCGAAACGGACCAACGACTGGGCAGGACGACATTCACGCTGACAACAGCCGATCCTGATGGAAAGGGTCCGTGCGTTGGCGCATTGACGCAAGTAGTTGTTGGGGCTCCATCCGTAGCGCGCGAACTGCTGGGTATCAGCAAAAAAGTAAGCGAACCGGTCTGGGTCGTGGAAGGAGCCGCGCGGTTGGTTGCGTTAACCTATCAGCTAACGGCTACTAATTTGGGAGAACACACACTAACGCAGCTTCAGGTTTCGGATAATCTCGATGCGGTGTTTACCAGAAAAGGAGCCAGGGTTCACTCGGTGGCTGTCCGGGCCGATAACGGATTGATTGCCAATGCTGCGTACACAGGACAGGGTGCTGACACAACGTTGTTGCTGGCGGGTAGTCAACTGCCTACAAATCGACAGGCGCATATCTGGCTGACAGTTCGGGTAGATGTTAACCAGGCTACGGATTTAACGTTTACAAACACCGCGCTTGGGCAAGCTGTTGATGCTGCCAATAACGTCTGTCGTGATTGGTCAGCCAATGGTACCAGCGCTGATCCTGATCAGAACGGTGATCCAACGGATAACAATGAACCAACAAGCGTAACGGTACACGCAGTACTGCCCGAAGGAGCGCAAACGGTATTCATTCCAGAAGGTTTCTCGCCAAACGATGATGGAATCAATGACCGTTTTGTCATTCAGGGAGTGCCGTCAGGTATCACTATACAGTTGGCAATCTATAACCGTTGGGGAAGTCTGGTTTACCAGAATAACGATTACAAAAACGACTGGGACGGTACCGCAAATCAAGGTGTTAGAGCCGCTGATAAAAGCCAGGGACTACCCGATGGTGCGTATTATTACCAGATTAAATTAAGCGACGGTCGTGAGTTCGTACGATTCTTGACGTTGGCACGTTGATTATCGCGTAGCGGTTAATAGCCGAACTTGTGACCTGTCGAACGAAAAGTCACGGATTTATTGGGCGTAAACTATGCCAATGAGGATAGGTTGGATAAAGCATTTTTTAAGCGTATGGCTGTGGATAAGCTGTTCTATAACGGCTTGGTCACAGACAGACTCGCTGTTGCGGCAGGCCGAACGTCTGCTTAGTTACAAAGCGTATGGGCGTGCTATTGACGCCTACGCGCAGTTATTGGCGAACGATCAGCTGACAACAACCCAGAAAGCACTGGCTCAGGGAAAATTAGCTTACGCATACCAGCAGGTAGGTGATGGCACAAAGGCCGAACGTTTTTATCGGGATGCCCTGAGCAACGGTGCGGATGAAGATCCTCAGCAAGTGTTGCAGTTTGCTAAGGCGTTAGCGGCCAACGGCAAGTTTCAGGAATCGCAGAAACAATACGAACGGTACCTGCAATTGAAAGAGAAAATGCCCGCTCGTCGGTCTGTCGCGATACCAGAAAATGCGGCTTCACCCGGTGGCAGTAAAAAAGAAACAATACGCTACCGGCTGGAATATTTAGACTTGAATACAGCGGGTGAGGAGTTTAGTCCATCGTTTTATCAAGATGGGTTGGTGTATGTATCGGGGAAAAAAGGCGGAGCAACGATCGAGACAACTGGGAAGGGTGGGGGAGCCGGTTACCTTGACTTGTTTTATGCGCCCAACCGCAATAGCCTGAAAGTTGCCAGCATTATCAATGCGGATGGAAGCGTCAGTAAGGCTGTTAACCAGCGGACCAAAACGGAGCGTCAGGTCGGTAGCGATCAATATACTCGTGCAACGGCTAACGATTCACGCACGGTACCAAATTTCAGCGGAAGTATCAACATTACGGAAGGACTTGGCTATGACGCTCGCTCCTCAGGTGCTCCAAAGCGATTCAGCAAAACGTTGAATACTAAGTACCACGAGGGACCTGCCACTTTTTCGCGGGATGGTTCGCGGATTATCTTCACGCGGAATAACTACAACGAAGGGCGTTCTGCAAAAAGCAGTGAAGGCGTCAATAAACTAAAACTGTATTCGGCTCGCCAGGAGAACGGTATGTGGGTTGATGTGGAAGAACTGCCCTTCAACAGCGATGAATATTCCGTCGGCCATCCAACCTTGAGCCGTGACGAACAACTGCTGTATTTCGCGTCGGATATGCCGGGCGGTTTTGGCGGAACGGATCTCTACGTAAGCCGCTTCCAAAACGGAAAATGGGGACGACCGGTCAACCTTGGTCAGACAGTCAATACGAAAGGCAATGAATTGTTTCCCTTTGTTGATGACGCTGGAAATCTTTACTTCTCATCCGATGGTCGGGGTGGACTGGGCGCACTGGACATTTTCTTTGCTGCGTTGTCCAACGCGACAACCGTACAATCCGTTGAACACCTGAACGCGCCAATCAACTCGGCCGAAGACGATTTTGGGTTGATCACCGATGCTAGCCGACGGGGTGGCTATTTTAGTAGCAATCGACGTGAAGGCAGTGACGACATCTACCGATTTGTTCGTGAGAGTTCGTTGTACGGATGCCGTGATCTGACCATTCGGCTCTATGATATGGATACGGATGCCGCGTTGGATAGCGTCAGCGTGCTGGTCAAAACCAAAGGCGAAGGCCGTCCTGATCAAACGCTTACCACCGACCGCAACGGACTAGTGCAACTCTGTCTGGAAGGCAACAACGACTTTATGTTTCAGGCCAGCCGGGATGGATACATCAACAGCACCATTGGATTTACAACACGCTTACTGACGGATGACCAGCCAACCCGGCTTGAAATGTCGATGATGAAGCCCACGGTCATTATGGATACCATTGCGGAGGCTCCGGTAAGGCCAACCTCCTTGTCACGTTCCCGGATTCGGGGTGTGATCATGAGCGAACGGGATCGTCGGCCGATTGCTGGCGTTACGGTGCGACTCCGAAAAGAGTGCGACCGGTCACTGCGTGAATACGTAACAGGACCAGATGGGCGCTACAGCTTCGAACTTGATCCGGGTTGTGATTACACGCTTATTGCTTCTAAGCCCAAGTTTGGAACCAACACGAGCCGTATCAAGCGACTGGCCAAAAAAGAAAAGCCAAAAGAGCTATCGGCGGACTTACGTATGCTGGGTGTCGGCGATATTGTCGCTATTGACAACATTTATTACGATCTGGATCAGTTTAGCCTCCGTCCGAACGCTGCGCGTGAATTGGATCGGCTGGTTGCTACCATGCAAAAATATCCCTCGCTGGTCATCGAAATTCGTTCGCATACCGACAGTCGTGGCGACGCGGGCCACAACAAGGCCTTATCAACGGAGCGGGCAAAAGCAGTCACCAACTACCTCAGCTCAAAAGGAATCAGTCGCAAACGGATGGTGGCAATCGGCATGGGCGAGTCGGAGCTAGTGAATAACTGTACCGATGGGGTCATCTGCACCGATGCCGAACACCAGCGCAACCGCCGAACGGAATTCAAAGTAATTGCGATCAAATAAGCAACAAACGTATTGCAGCAGGATTAACTTCTTTAGGAGTTTCTGCGCTTACATTTGTGCTACTATTCGTCGGTTTCAATGATTTCTTTTCCAAACGCAAAAATTAACCTCGGCTTGTTTATCACAGAAAAACGAGCCGACGGCTTTCATAATCTGCAATCCTGCTTTTATCCGATTGGATGGAGTGACGCACTTGAACTGATTCCTGCCGAACCGTTTGCGTTTAGTAGTAGTGGATTACCTATTCCGGGAGAGGCCGCAACCAACCTTTGCGTACGGGCGTATGAGTTACTAAAGAAGGACTTTGCGCTACCTTCGATTCAGATGCATCTGCACAAAATAGTGCCTATCGGTGCCGGGCTAGGGGGCGGCTCTGCTGATGCGGCTTTCGCGTTGAAGCTCATCAACGAACAGTTTGCGCTTGGCTTAAGCGTTGCGCAGTTGCAGGACTACGCCCGTCGCCTAGGTAGCGACTGTGCTTTTTTTATCCAGAACAAGCCGGTCTACTGCGTTGAGAAAGGAGACATCTTTGAAGAAATCGGGGTTGATTTAAGTGGCTATTCCATCCTGCTGATTTATCCAAACCTGGCGATCTCGACTGCCGAGGCTTACGCAAATATTCGACCAACAAAACCTCAGCGACCGCTACGGGACTACCTGCAACAACCGATTAAAACCTGGCGACAAACTGTCCGTAACGATTTCGAAGACAGCCTATTTCCTAACTATCCTGTTTTACCCAAAATTAAGCAGCAGCTGTACGAATTAGGGGCGGTCTACGCTAGTATGAGTGGTTCAGGCTCAACGGTGTACGGGATTTTTGATGCGCCACCGGTTATCTCAAACCAATTTGAGGATTACAACGTTTGGCAAGGAAAGCTTTAACCCGGTTTTTAATATAAGTTTGTGGTTCAGGATCGTCTGGCTATAGCGTAATTAGAAGCCACAAGCTACGAATCCTTACGAATGAGTAACTTCATCACGAAACGGCGGGAGCCGTTCCGCTTCATGGTCTGGCTTGGAATCGCTAGCAGCGTCATGCTGTTTACCATTCTGCTGGCCGCCTATGTGATCCGCCGAACGGGGCCGGGCTGGGCCAGCGTTAAGCTACCGAATGTCTTTTTAATCAGTACCGTAGTCATCGTTCTAAGCAGCCTCACGCTGAACAACGCCAATCAGGCTTTCCGGCATGAACGGTTTGGAAGTTACCGCAGCAACATGGCGACAACGCTGGTGCTAGGAACCCTTTTTATTCTTTTACAGGGTTGGGGTTGGCGGCAAATGATTCAGGCTGGTATCAAACTAGAAGGTAATCCGGCGGGTGGGTTCGTCTATATTATCTCCGGAGTCCACTTACTTCACATTTTGATCGGATTAATTTTTATCATCATTGCTTTGGTCGAAGCTCTTCGCCGTCGTCCCTACGTCGATTCGTTTGTTTATAGTGTTAATCCGCCCAATCAACTTAAAATTCGCCTGATAACGCTCTACTGGCATTTTGTTGATGTTTTGTGGATCGCTCTATTTATCTTCCTGCTGGTTCATCACGGCCTTGATTTACGCTTGCCCTTTTAACTATTCGTTCAGGCCAACACCTAGTTTTAGGGCTTTATCGCGTTATTTGTATATCAATCTTGTTTTATTATTGCTTCATGAAAAAAATTGTTCTCGGAGCGTGTCTATGGGCGTTAAGTATCCTCTCGTTCGCCCAAAACGCACCGTCATCAACGACGGGATCGAAATATGATCCGCTTGCCTTGTTTCATCCTCTTTTTAACATGCAGCCGGGTAACGACTACCGAACGGGTAGTGGTGCTCCTGGACCGCGCTACTGGCAAAACCGCTCGGACTACCAGATTAACGTTGCCCTTGACGATCAGCAAAACACGATCACGGGTGAGGTAACGATTACGTACAAAAATAATTCGCCCGAATCGTTGGCTTACTTATGGCTTCAGTTGGACCAAAATGCGTTCAGCGATACCTCGCGGGCTTCGAAAACGACACCCGTAACCGGTGGACGGTTCGGTAACCTGGGTTTTGCGGGTGGGCTATCGATCACGAGTGTAACGGTTGATCATGGCAAGAGCAAATTTGCGAACGCCCCTTACGAAGTTACGGATACCCGGATGCAGATACGTCTGGCAGAGCCTGTAAAACCGAATGGGGATGTGATAAAAGTGAAAATAGCCTATTCGTTTAAAATTCCTGAGTACGGCTCCGACCGCATGGGGCAGTTGAAGCGTAAGGATGGGGTCATTTACGAACTGGCTCAATGGTATCCACGGATGTGTGTCTACGACGACATCGAAGGGTGGAACGTATTGCCTTATCTGGGCGCGGGCGAGTTTTACCTCGATTACGGCGACTTCGAGTATAATGTTACCGTACCCTGGGATCATATCGTTGTCGGATCGGGCGAACTGCTGAATCCAAACGACGTTCTGACCACTGAACAGATCAAACGGCTGGCACAGGCCCGCCAAAGTGACAAAACGGTTATCATTCGCAGCAAGGACGAAGTAAACAATCCGGATTCCCGTCCGAAGAGAACGGGTACGCTGACCTGGAAATTCCGTTGCCAAAACACCCGCGATGTCGCCTGGGCTTCGTCAAAGGCGTTTGTGTGGGATGCTGCTAAAATGAATCTGCCAAGCGGTAAACCGTCTTTGGCTCAGTCCGTTTATCCGGTTGAAAGCGCGACCAATGATGCCTGGAACCGATCAACGGAGTACGTAAAGGGATGTATTGAATTTTACTCAAAATACCTGTACGAGTTTTCGTACCCCGTGGCTACCAACGTAGCGGGTATTGTAGGCGGTATGGAATACCCCGGTATTGTGTTCTGCGATCATAAAAGCCGTAAAGATGGATTGTGGGGGGTGACGGACCACGAATTTGGCCACAACTGGTTCCCTATGATCGTTGGCAACAACGAGCGTAAGTTTCCGTGGATGGATGAAGGATTTAACACCTTTATCAACACGCTTTCTACGGCTAACTTCAACAAGGGGGAATATGATCGCGAGCGCGGTACCATGCACGACCTTGCGCCCGCGTTGTTCTACCCAACCGAGCCGGTCATGACGATTCCTGATGTGCAACAGCCACGCGACTTAGGCATCCTGGCTTATTACAAACCGGGCATGGGATTGAAAATGCTGCGTGAATCGGTGTTAGGTCCTGAGCGCTTCGATTTTGCCTTTAAAAATTACGTGAATCGCTGGGCGTTTAAACACCCGACACCATACGATTTCTTCCGAAGCATGGAAGATGGTGCCGGCGAGGATTTAGGCTGGTTCTGGCGCGGCTTCTTCTACGAAACCTGGAAACTCGATCAGGCCGTTAAAGAAGTAAAATATGTAGATGGCTCCGCTGAGAAAGGATCACTGATTTCCATCGAAAACCTCGAAAAATTTGCCATGCCGGTGACTATCGAAGTTACTGAAAGCAATGGTAAAAAAGGACGGGTGAATTTGCCTATAGAAGTTTGGCAGCGGGGCGGCTCCTGGACGTTTAAGTACAATTCGACTTCACCGTTGAAGACGGTTGTTGTGGACCCGGACGAAAAACTGCCGGATATCAACGAAAAAAACAATACCTGGCGGGCCGATGCTCAATAAGGTAACGTAGCAAGTAAATAGCCTGTACTTAGTCGCCAAAGCGGCAATTAAGTACAGGCTATTTCTTTTTTATGCTTCGATTAACATGGCACCATACGAGTAGCCACCCCCGAAGACGGTTATGACGATGTGCTGACCTTTCTGGAAGGTATCCCACTGCTCGGAAAGCGCTATAGCGCAGCCTGCACAGCCGGTATTGCCGTACATCTGAATATTTGAAATCAATTTCTCCTCGGGCAGGCCAAGCGTATTCATCACATTGCGCGAGATACGCAGATTAGCCTGGTGTGGAAGCACGTAGTCTACATCGGCGAGTGTTAGGCCACACCGTTCGAGCACCTGTAGCGATGCTTTGGGCATGTACTGGCAAGCGTTAATAAACACATCACGACCGAAGGGCATACTGACGCCACCGTCGACAGGTTTCAGCATAACACCCGTGGTTGCTTTTGGCGTATGGGCCGCCCCACCCGTCAGCAGTGCTTTGATGGAAAAATCGCTTTCCTGCTGACGCTCTTTTGTGATCAGGAGCGCAGCAGCACCGTCGCCCCACAAATGACCCGAAACGGTGTCTTTGTCGTTATTATACGCCGTATTGTGCTCCGAAACGATGACAAGTGCACGGCTGGCTTTGTTAAGCGCAAAGTAACCTTCTACAACCTCGATGGCATTCAGCAACGAAGAGCAGGCCGTTGAAATGGAAACCACGGGTATGTCAGCGATACCAAGAAAATGCTGAGCCTCGTGGGCAAGTGAGACAATTGTGTCGTAGGGCGTATACGTTGCGCCAACAATCAGGTCAACCGTTGATAGGTCTGCCTTGGGCATAAGCCGACGAACCACCTCAACGGTCATCGTATTTGTATTCTCGCCGGGAGAGGCTTTGCGTCGCTCCCGGATGCCGGTACGCTCAATTATCCAATCACTGGATAGGCCGTTTAGCCTCGTAAAGTGTTCATTGCCGACTATCTCTGTAGGGAGATAATGACTTACTGCATGAATATACATCAGGTCAATAAAGTAAGGCTAATCCGAGTAAAACCTGAATTAACGCCGAAAGTTAAATCCTTCCGTGAAAGCGTAGTATCAAACATTGGAACAATACTATAAATAAGTGGAAATGTATAATTATTTATACCTGAATCCTTGTTTGCTGGCCTTCTCGAAAAACAAGTTCATAAAAGCGTAACAGCTTATAGGCTTCGCTTTTCCAGTTATATTCTGTTTCTACCGCCCGGCGTCCCCTCTGGCTCATGTCGTAGCTTTGCCCTGGGTTCTCGATAAGAAAGGTCAACGCATCAGCCAGTTGTACCGGATCGGTAGGATCAACACACAAGCCACATTGGTGACGCTCTACAACGTGGCGGTAAAGAGGAAAATTTGAGGTTATGACCGGTAAACCTAAGGCCATGTATTCAAACATCTTGGTTGTGTAGGAGTCTGGGTAGTCACCAACGGCTTTGAGCAAAGCCAGGCCAGCTGTACATTGGGATGTATACGAGAGCGCTTTCTTTTGATCTGCATAGCCGTGAAAATGCAGATTATTTTGAACAGACGCAAAACCGGGTAGCTCCTTGAGCTGCTCATCTGTACAAGTCCGTTCCCCGAATAAATGAACCTGGAAAAGAGGGTGGCGTTTTTTCAAAAGAACCAGGCCTGCAACTAACGTGTCGATAGCGCGCTCAAAACTTATCCAGCCGATGTAAAAAAAGATTGGCTCTTGCTGATTGGGTGTGTAGGGACTACGAAAAACATCCAGAAAAGACAACCGCGGATAATTATAAATGATGGTGTATGGTTTCGCCAGGTTTGTATAGGTGTCAAGGTAGCGGTGTTCCGTAAAAATGAGGTGAAACCGGCGTTGTGCCATCGCGTCGAACAAAAAGAACAGCCACATGAAAACAGCCCCCTGATTGGTCGCTTTCTCGTGCTTCTTTTTGTACAGATTCTCGTGAACTTCGTACAAGACCGGGATACTTAGCGCCAACTGAATAAGACGGGCTAACGGGAGAAGTTCAGGATCGTATATGTGAAGCAGTTGAGGACGCAGTCGAAAGGCATACCAAAGCACGAAGGGTTGGCTGACCAGAACGCGGAACAACAGACGCCTAAATTTGGGAAGCCAGCGGTAATCGACTCCGTTTCTGTAGCCTGTTGACACATGAGGTAAGGCTGCCGTTAGGTCGTAGTGCGGTGCCAGACTCGGAATTACCCGGTAGGCTAATCGCGGGTCTTGGCATGGGTGGGCTGTGCTAACGTGCAGAATACGGACTTTGTTCATCCTAAAGAGTGAGAGCTAGATGGATGTGCCTATCAGGTCGCCGGAGGCAGGTTGGCAGCCGATTTATTTCTTTACACCAAAAGCGCGCAGTTCTGCATCTAATTTTTGGTTCCAGCGTTCCTGCGCTGCCTGATTGATTCCGTGATTGGTTTCACTGTCGTACTGCTCCTGCATGTGGTTCATCTCGCGAAAAGATTCGATGAATTTGTACTGAATAATGCTGTTGTAATCCTCCAGCGTCAGGCTGTCCGGCTGAATTTTACGCTTGAACCGCTCGACAATTATTTTGGCAACGTCAAAATGGCGCTGTTCGTGGTTTAAGGCGTAGTCGTTTTTGGCCTCGGGTCTTCCCCAGGAGGAATTTTTAAGCATGTATCCTTTTACTGTCAGGTTGACATTAATAATGCCATCTTTTACGCTGCTCTTGCCCTCGTAGGCGAAACTGGTGAATACTTCCGCGGCATAATGACTACCCCGGCGTGGTTCGGCCCGAAAATCGGCCCAGGTTAATTTGCGAGCTGGATTGTAGTGTACCGTGTCATCGTCAGTAATGCGATTGTCATCAATGATCGTAACCTTAAGATCTTTCGCCAGCCTTTCATTTTTACCACTTTCCCGATTCATATAATCGTTCAAATTACGCAATGAAGCCACAAGCGCTTGCCGAATGGTTGGCTCAACAACAGCAGTCTGGCCGAGCGGTCGGGTGTAGTTCGCGCTGCCCTGATACTCGGTCAATCGGGTGCTCGTCTCAGTTCCCGTATCATCTTTGCCCAATAATTCAAAAGCAGCGCTAAACGTAAAATGACCGGTTACTCGACTGCCACTGGCTGTCTCCGTTATTTTGCACTGGCGGATACGCATCGCAATCGGCCGTAACGACCGATTCTGCTTCATGTTCTGATTAATAAATTGCCGTATGTGCGTAGCAACGCCGTCCTCCAAATCAACAGGTTGCACAGGCTGGTTAAGCACTAGCGCCAGGCGGGCAACGGGACCTCGTTCGGGCCGCTGATCAGTAACGGTCGCTATGTAGAATTCTTTAGGCGTAAAGGGCAGCGATTGAGAACTAAGTCGGATAGGGGTAGCCGGGGGGGCAAACGAGAGCAGCCCAACTAAAATCAATCCAAAGAATACGTTGTTCATTTGCCTTGAAAGGGCTCAGTATTGGTAATAGACGTTTCGTATATCAACAAAAAAGCCCCCCGAATATACAAATCGGGGGGCGTTTTGACAAGTAAGCTCAGGTTATTCGATGAGCATCGCTTTTCCACTTACGACATCATTTTCAACCGTCTTGAATTTAACGTCGCGTTTGATCGAGCCATCGGCATACTGAACGTTAACACGGGCATTCCGGTCCATCTTAGCCACCCGTGCTGGTAGCTGGGGAGGCATTGGCGGAGCGCCTGCTCCCATCGCGTTATTTTCAGCCATCCGACGAGCGTATTCTTCAGGACCGGTCGCCAGATGGTCGTCATCAAAGTCCTCTATGTTTGTGTGCAATTCCGGCTGCGGTTCTGGCCGACGCTGGGCTGGTGCCTGCCGAATTTCCTGCTGTACTTCTTCGGCTTCCTGGGCTGGAATATCTGCTTTGGTCAGGAAGCTGATTGTGTCGAAGTTTACTTTGGTCAGGAATCGCTTAAATAACTCTACCGACTCAAACTTGTACACCAATAAGGGGTCTTTCTGCTCGAAAACGGCATTTTGCACCGATTGCTTCAGATCGTCCATTTCGCGAAGGTGTTCCTTCCACTCCTGGTCAATGACTGACAGCGTAACCGCTTTTTCCATCTCGGTCACGATTTCACGGCTGTTCGACTCAACCGATTTCTGCAAATCGGCAACGACCGTCAATTCGTGAAGTCCATCGGAGAAAGGCACGACAATATTTTTGATCTGATGCCCCTGCTCGTTCCAGACCTGGGTTAATACCGGCAATGCTTTCTCGGCAATAGCTTCGTTTTTCGCCTGATAATGGGCTTCTGCCTCGTCGTACAAACGCCGGGTCAACTCAGGTTTCTTCAACCGGTTAAACTCTTCGTTTGTCACTTCTGGCGTAAAGCCGAGCGTTGTAAGCAGCTGAAGTTTTACCTCCTCAAAATTGCCCTCCGCATTGTTGACGGTTTCTTCGACAACGTCATACATCGTATTGGCAATATCGAGTGGTAAGCGGTCGCCGAAGAGCGCGTTCCGACGCCGTTTGTAAATCGCTTCCCGCTGGTAGTTCATCACGTCATCGTATTCCAGCAGCCGTTTCCGAATGCCGAAGTTGTTTTCTTCGACTTTCTTCTGCGCGCGTTCGATCGACTTGGTGATCATGGAATGCTGAATGACTTCACCTTCTTCCAGACCCATACGGTCCATCACTTTGGCGATTCGCTCAGAACCGAATAAACGCATCAGGCTATCTTCGAGCGATACAAAGAACTGCGACGTACCGGGGTCACCCTGACGACCCGAACGACCGCGTAACTGCCGGTCAACCCGGCGCGATTCGTGACGCTCGGTACCAATGATGGCCAGACCACCAGCCGACCGCGATTCGGGCGTCAGTTTAATGTCAGTACCACGACCAGCCATGTTAGTAGCAATCGTCACCGTACCCGGCAGACCCGCAGTCGCAACAATCTCAGCTTCGCGCTGGTGATACTTCGCGTTCAGAACCTGGTGTTGAATCTTACGAAGCGTGAGCAAACGGCTCAGCAGCTCAGAGTTTTCAACCGAAGTTGTACCAACCAGAACAGGACGACCTTTTTCGACCAGACTCGTAATCTCATCGACAACGGCGTTGTACTTCTCGCGTACCGAACGATAAACTTTATCTTCCTCATCTTTCCGGCTGATAGAACGGTTGGTTGGAATAACCACGACGTCCATTTTGTAAATTTGCCAGAATTCAGAGGCCTCCGTTTCAGCGGTACCTGTCATACCCGCCCGCTTGTGGTACATCCGGAAGTAATTCTGTAGCGTAACCGTAGCGTAGGTTTGGGTAGCGTCTTCAACTTTCACGTTTTCTTTCGCTTCCACCGCCTGGTGCAGCCCATCCGACCACCGGCGGCCTTCCATGATACGACCCGTCTGCTCATCCACGATTTTTACCTTGCCGTCCATAATGACGTATTCGGTATCTTTTTCGAACAAGCAATACGCTTTCAGTAACTGATTAACCGTGTTGATGCGCTGCGTTTTGACGGCGTAGTCGCGTACTACAGCTTCTTTATGCAGAATTTTTTCCGGCTCCGAGAAATCACTGTCTTTATCAATCGCATTCAGATCGATCGACAGATCCGGCAGGATAAAGAAGTTTGGATCTTCGCCCGATCCGGTGATAAAATCAATACCTTTTTCGGTTAGATCGATGCTATTGTGCCGCTCGTCGATTGTGAAATACAACGGTGCGTCCGCTTCTGGCATCAATTTCTGGTTCTCGGCCAGATAAATAGACTCCGTTCTTTGTAACAAGGCTTTGTTCCCTGTTTCACTCAAGAACTTGATGAGCGGTTTATGCTTTGGCAAACCACGGTAGGCACGGAACAGCGACAAACCGCCTTCCTTTTCGTCGCCAGCCGCAATTTTCTTTTTGGCGTCGTTGAGGTAATCGTAGACCAGTTTCCGTTGGGCTTCAACTACCCGAGATACCCGAGGCTTTAACTCAATATAATCCTGCTCATCACCACGGGGTACAGGTCCGCTAATGATCAGCGGAGTCCGGGCATCGTCAATCAATACAGAGTCGACTTCATCCACCATTGCGTAGTGGTGCTTCCGCTGAACCAGTTCACCCGTTTCACGGGCCATATTGTCACGCAGGTAATCGAAGCCAAATTCGTTATTTGTTCCGTACGTAATGTCGGCCAGATAAGCCTGCTTACGGGCGGGGGAGTTAGGCTGGTGCTTATCGATGCAATCCACCCGCATTCCATGGAATTCAAAAAGAGGAGCCATCCACTCCGAGTCACGCTTCGCCAGGTAATCATTGACGGTTACGATGTGTACACCGCGACCGGCCAATCCGTTCAGGAAAGCGGGGAACGTTGCTACAAGCGTTTTACCTTCACCAGTAGCCATCTCCGCGATTTTCCCCTGGTGAAGCACAACACCACCGATAATCTGAACGTTGTAGTGGACCATATCCCACTTAATGGGTGACCCAGCCGCGTCCCAGCGATTAGCCCAGTGAGCTTTTTCGCCATCGATGGTAACGTTCTTTTTGCGGGAAGCAATTTCACGATCGAAATCGGTAACTGTAACCGTTAATTGATCATTTTCGGTAAACCGCCGGGCTGTTTCCTTAACCACCGCAAAGGCGCGGGGAAGAATGTCCATCAGCACCCGTTCCAGTTCAATGTTTCGCTCTGCTTCCAGTTTATCGATCTGGTTGAATAGACGCTCTTTTTCATTAACGTCTACTTCGGGATGGTTTACCGACTCATTGAGTTCCGCAAGCTGGTTATCGATACCGCCAAGTTCATCCGCGATCTGGGCTTTCAATTCAGCTGACACCCGACGCAATTCATCGTTGGACAGGTCTTTTAACCGGGCAAATTCGGCATTCACCTTCTCAACGTAAGGAAGCAACTCCTTGATATCTCGTTGCGACTTAGTGCCGAAGAACTTTGCTATCAGATTAATCATTTCGTTTAGTCGTTACTCGTCCGCTGTCTAAATCAATTCCGCTCTTTAGGAACTAATTACTGATGACGAACGACTTATTTTTCTACAAATTTAGTGCATTAGGATGGGACTACAAGGTAAGTATTACCTATGTTAGGCTCAGCTTACTATGTGGGAACAATGTTTTAAGAGTATTCTATTACTTTTGCGAATCAAATATTGGCCCAAAGCCACTGTTCATGCGTACCACCGACAAATTGTCACATTATAGTCATCTAATAAACCCGTTTTACCTTGGTTTGGTGCTATTGTTGCTAACGGGAATACAGCAAGCTTCAGCTCAGAGACCACGTTCTCGCGTTGATCAATTAAGTGACGAGGATGTACAGAACTTTTATCGAAGAGCTCAGGCCAGCGGTCTCAGTGAAGCCCAAATTGAGCAAGCGGCTATGTCACAAGGCTATACATTAGATGATATAGCTAAGATGCGGAAACGTATTAATGAAATACGCTCATTGACATCGTTACCGCAAAATCAAACGGCGAATGCAACAGGACGCACGCTTCCCTATGATCTTTCAAGTCGAATGGATTCAGTACCAGGAAGAAATGTTCGGAAAGACACAAGCCGTGGCTTACCTGTTTTTGGCGCTTCTCTTTTTGAAAACGCCAATCTCTCGTTTGAGCCAAACTTACGTATAGCCACTCCTCGTAACTACGTTGTTGGGCCTGACGACGAAATAAGAATTGATATTTCTGGAGCATCAACTGGCGAGTTTCAGTTAAAAGTAACACCTGATGGTACCGTAAAAGTACCCAGCCTACCACCCATTTTTGTTGCAGGACTTACAATTGAGCAAGCAGAGCAACGCATTATCGCTCGTTTGCGTCAGGGCGGCTATCAGGGGCTTGGCCAAGCAGGTAGTGGTACTACCGCTAATGTCACATTGACCAATATCCGTAGTATCCGCGTTACTTTAGTTGGGGAAGTGGTTCATCCAGGCACGTATACGATATCGTCATTAGGCACTGCTTTCAACGCTCTTTATCTGGCTGGTGGACCAAACCCCGAAACAGGGTCGTTTCGAAAAATCAATATCATACGTGGTAATCGCATTATACGTACGATTGACCTGTACGACTTTATTTTACGTGCTGATCAGCGCGATAACATTCGTCTGCAGGATCAGGATGTTATTCGGGTCGCTGATTACGAGACACGGGTTGAGTTGACTGGGCAAGTTAGAAGGCCAGCCATCTTTGAGGTGTTGCCGGGTGAAACGCTCAAGAATGTTCTTTCGTTTGCCGGTGGATTTGGTGATGATGCCTATCGGGCTTCTATTACGCTTCGACGTAACACAACTCGTGAACGGCGGATTGTTACCATTACGGAAGAGCAAGTAGCTAGCTTTGTACCGCAACGTGGTGACAAATTTATCGTTGGAAAAATCTTAGAGCGTTACGAAAACCGGATACAAATAGCAGGCGCTGTTATGCGCCCAGGTGATTATGCTCTTGAGCCTGGTCTGGAAACTGTCAAACAACTCATAGCACGAGCGGATGGGCTACGCAAAGATGCGTTTACCAATCGGGCCACCATTCTGAGAGAACGGACCGATATGGATCAAGAGAACCTTTCATTTGATCTAGGTAAACTCATGCGGGGAGAAATTGCCGATATACCTCTTCAGCGCCAAGACAGCTTGACGGTGTTGTCGATACGGGATTTACGTGAGCGGTACTATGTGACTATCGAAGGAGCTGTTAACAATCCTGATACTGTCGATTATGTAAACAATATGACAGTAGCTGATTTAATTGCTCAGGCAGGTGGATTTCAAGAAGGGGCTAAGCCAAATCTGGTCGAAGTGGCCCGTCGCATTCGCCAGGACTCATCGGGAGTACGCACAACGATACTTGAAACGTATCGTTTTTCGATAGATCGAAATCTTCAGATAACTCCTTTAGAAAGTAATTCACCCGAGTTTCGGCTTCAGCCTTTTGATATAGTTTATGTAAGGACTTCAATTAATTATGAAGCTCAGAAGCAAGTAGCTATTTTAGGCGAAATCATGCAGCCTGGGAATTATGCTATTTATAGCCGAGAAGAGCGTATCAGCGATTTAATTAAACGAGCGGGGGGAATAAAGCCGGAAGCTTATATTCCTGGGGCCCAGCTTCGGCGTCAAGGGCAACTTATAGGTAACGACCTAAGGAACGTATTAAATGATCCTAGTGCTGAAGAAAATCTATTGATTCAAAATGGTGATACTTTACTTATTCCTCGTCGGTCTGAAATTGTCACGGTACAGGGTGGAGTCCTAAATCCATCATCTGTTAGCTTTAAATCTGAATACAGCTTTAACGATTACATTAGTGAAGCTGGAGGATTTACTGAGAACGCGAGGAAGAAGAAGGCATACGTGATTTATCCAAATGGTCGTAAAGATAGAACGCACAAGTTCCTTTTTTTTACTTCAAGGCCCCAAGTAGAGCCGGGTTCAACAGTAGTTGTGCCATTTAAGCCTTTAGATACGAATCGGCTAACTGCAGCGGAGCGAATCGGTATATTTTCGTTACTAGCAACTGTGTCCATCGCACTTATTAATGTCTTAGTTCGTTAGTTCTTTCCATATGTCTGTAACAGAAAATAAAGAAAAAGAAACGGTTGACGAAGACGAAATAGAAATTCGTGTAAGCGATATTATCCAGTTTTTTAAAGATAGTCGTCGGCAGATACTGTTGGGAGTCTCCATTGGATTTGTGATTGGTGCTTTATACGCATTTAATAAACCAAATCAATATAGTGCTCAAGCTACAGTAATGCCAGAAATCCAGTCAAAGACGGGTAGTTTGAGCGGACTAGGTTCCTTAGCTGGATTAGCTGGGCTTGATATTAGTGGTGCTACTGGTTCTACGGATGCGGTTAGGCCTGATATATATCCCGATATTTTACAAAGTGTGCCTTTTGCTCTGCACATCCTACAGCAGAGGGTTTATTCGCAACGACTAGCCAAAGAGACGAGTTTACAAGAATTTCTTGATCAGCAGGACAGCCAATCTTGGTTCAGTAGTATGGTGAATGCAAGTAGCGACGAGACTCCGTTACTTGATCCAAATAATCGAAGCAAGACCTTGCAAATTACGAAAAAGCAGGAGGCCCTTATTAAACAAGTTCATAAATCAATAACAGCTACGTTCGATAAAAAGACAGGGATTATAAAGGTGGAAACAGTTTTTACTGATCCCGTTGTTGCAGCTACTCTTGCTCGTTTGTCTTTACAATATCTCACTAGCTATGTTGCAAGCTACCGCACTGAAAAAGTTAGGAACCAAGTTACTTTCTTGACCAAGCAAGTAGCTGAAGCTAAGCACCGTTACCAAATAGCTGAATATACACTTTCTACCTACAGAGATAAAAATAGGAATCTTTTTCTTCAAACGGCAAAAATAGAAGAGCAACGATTAGAAGCTGACTTTCTACTCGCTCAAAACGTCTTCAACGATCTTTCAAAACAATTGGAACAGGCAAAGATCAAAGTAGAGGAGCAAGCTCCAGTCTTTAAAATATTGGAACCCGCTCAAATTCCTCTGAAAAAGAGCGGTCCTCAACGAACTTTAATAACAGTTGGGTTTGCTTTCGTCGGGGGACTTATTGGCCTAATAATTATGACAGTAAGACGGCTTAAAATGCTTTTGAGCTAGGCGGTATATAACGTTATATAACGTTAGAATTGAATAAGAGAACGTTATTAACATTCCAACGAACTTTTGGTGAAAACAGCATTAATCTGTGGAATTTCAGGGCAAGATGGCGCTTATCTTGCTGAGCTATTGCTAAAAAAAGGCTATAAAGTATATGGTGGATCTCGTGATGCTCAAATGTCATCATTTAGTGGATTAAATCAGCTAAGTATAAGGCATGAAATAGAAACCATCTCTATAAGCATTAATGATTTCCGATCTGTACTGCAAACTTTGAAACGTACAAAGCCCGATGAAGTTTATAACCTAGCGGGACAAAGCTCAGTCGGTTTATCATTTGAACAGCCTGTCGAAACACTCGAAAGTATAAGTATGGGCACGCTAAATCTGCTTGAAGCGATACGTTTTAGTGATTTACCGATTAGATTTTATAATGCCGGATCTAGCGAGTGCTTTGGTGATACGGGGGCAGCGTTAGCAGACGAAAAAACTCCGTTCAGACCACGTAGCCCGTATGGAGTGGCAAAAGCTGCTGCTTTTTGGCAGGTTGCAAATTATCGAGAAGCATACCATCTGCACGCTAGCACTGGTATACTTTTCAATCATGAGTCTCCATTACGACCGGAGCGCTTTGTTACCCAAAAAATCGTATCAGCTGCTTGTCGTATTGCTCAAGGGAGCAAAGAGCTACTGACATTAGGCAATCTTGATATTGCTCGGGACTGGGGATGGGCACCAGATTACGTGGAAGCTATGTGGTTAATGCTACAACGTAACCATGCAGACGACTATGTTATTGCTACAGGCCAAACACATAAGCTAAGACATTTTATAGATATTGTATTCAAAACAGTTGGATTAAATTGGCAAGATCATGTCCATATAGATTCACTATTGTTCAGGCCGACGGATATTGCTGAGGGGCATGCAAATCCGGCCAAAGCACAATTCAAACTAGGCTGGAAAGCTACTCGAAATGTGGAAGATGTTGCTCGCTTAATGGTTGAAGAGCGATTAGAAAGAAGTGTTTGACATTTATGAAAGCAATAACATTCGCTTACTTACATGATAAATTTCGTAGTATACACCCTCGCACTAAAAAAGTACAACTTAATACCGTAGCAGGCCTTCTAATAAAAGGAGGAGGTATGCTAATATCTCTACTTTTAGTTCCGCTAACAATCGATTATCTGTCGAAGGAAACTTATGGCACATGGCTTACAATCAGTTCCGTCGTAACAATGATGTCATTTTTGGACATAGGTATAGGTAACGGTCTACGCAATAAGTTCTCAGAAGCAGTAGCTAATAAAGACACTATTCTTGCTCGGGCTTACGTTAGCACTTCGTACTCTATTTTTAGCGCCATACAACTGTTATTAATAACTGTATTTTTATGCGTGTGTTCTTTCGTACCCTGGTCAAAAGTATTTAACACAAAAATTGATATACATAGTTTACAATTAGTAATAGTACTTACAGTTATTGCACTTTCAATAAAACTTGTGCTCGATATAGTGTCTTATATACTGTTCGCGTTACAAGAGACAGCTAAAGCAGGCTTTATCACATTGTTATCCAACATTATAATACTACTTGGTACGTATATACTAAAGTATTTCACTAATGGTGAGCTGACTTATCTAGCTGCAATATCAGCTTTTACTCCTGTAATCGTCTTAATGCTGAGTAGCATCGTACTATTCAGAGGAGAGCTGAAAAAATATCGTCCTTCATGGCAACTGGTTGATTTAAAGCATGCTAGTAGTCTGCTGTCTATAGGATACAAATTCTTTGTAATTCAGATAGCAGTTATTGTTATTTTCTATACAGACAATCTCATTATAACACAATTATTCGGTCCTGCTGAGGTAACTGTATACAATGTTGCTTTTCGGTATTTCAATTCCATCAACACAATATTCGCGATTGCAATAGCGCCTTACTGGTCAGCTTTTACTGAAGCGTACGTTAAAGGCGATATGGCTTGGATGAAAAAAACATATAACTATTTACAAAAAATATGGATGGGTTTGTTTCTAGCTGTAGTTATGATGATTATAGCATCAAATTATATATATTACATATGGGTTGGCGATAGAGTGACAATACCAACGCAACTTAATATTTGTATTGGACTATTCGTTGTAATCAGTTGTTGGAACAATGTAACTGTAGCAGTAATAAATGGACTGGGGAAAGTAAGGCTGCAATTATATTATTCTAGCTTTTCGGCATTTATTAACATTCCGCTTGGAATAATATTAGGTAAATCTATGAACATGGGTAGCGCAGGTGTAATATTAGCGACTGGATTATCTTTGTTGATTGGTTCAGTTTTCGGAGGTATACAAGCAAAAAAACTTATTTCAGGAAAGGCCAAAGGAATTTGGAATAAATAATCTTTTTGTAATGCATGGGTATTTATAGGATTTTTCTGTTCCACATCGTAACTATCTTCTATGATAAAAGTTTTTATTACTTCAAAATAGTAAACATCTACATGTATGGAACGATAGAAAAGCTAGCTAAGTAAGTATAGAATAACTAGTTATTCTAATTAGTTGCTAAATAATAATACTAAAAGTAAAATTGTTCATTTTTAATTTACTGATCGTAAAAAAAAACATTTCTCTCTACCAGCACAGTTGCTTCGAATATGCCCTCTATCTGACGAGTTAGTACAGAAAACAAGAGTTACTATACTCTATTGTATTCAACATTTCAATGATTGCACAAATTTTATAAGAAGTAGAGTACTCTAGCCAGTTATTTTTCAACAATTGTGGAAGAGAAGAGACAGTTTGTATTTTAGCTAATTGCTAAATATTAAGGGGCCATACTATCATAGAACAGATTATTGTCTTTGTGAGATATCCTTTTTTGTAGCAAGTATTTATAACTATATGAATGAATATATTTAGCTATTTTTTTGTCAATACTGAATCAATTAATATAACAAAGCTTTTTTGGATGGTAATATAACACTTAATACTGTAAACAAAATAGATAGTGTATGTATTGACAAAAAATTGATCAATACATACACTATCTAATACTGAATTAAATCTAAAAAATGTTTTTACTTATTGCTCCGCGAATTACCTTATAATATTCGTGTTTATTTGAAATGAGCGAGATAAGACCCAAGCTGATCCAGTAAGTCATCTTCACTACCTTCTAAAGCGTAATATTCATCTGTGAGCTTTTCTAGTTCATCAGCTAGCTCTTCATCAAAATCCACTATACGATCTAATTTCCTTTCGGAGATTCTCATTCTAAACTCATCAACACTGTATTGGTCTTTATTGACTTCATGGATTGCTCTTCCCAGAATCGATGCTGCCTTTAGCGCTTTGATGCGCTTTAAATGGTCAATGGTCAAATAAGCGAACTGACCATAGGAGTTAAAAAAATACTGATGTAAGCCGCCATTTAATACTTGATAGTTGAGGATACCAATCGTGTAGACAACTTGAAGATCTCGCGGTAAGTCAATAATATACCTGTACCACCTTTCATAGTCATGTAAGATAGCTTCAGTCAGGCCGCTGACGGCTTCATAATATCGCTCGTTGATGAGCGTATCGTTTTCATTTTCCATGGTCTGTAGCGCTCTCTTAGAAGTCACTATCTGTTTCACAGCCGTTGAATTAACTCGTAACGAAGCCGATCTCTTTCTTGCGAAAGAAGGCTTTTATCAGCTTCGGGTCTTCCGTCAGATATCGGATTTGTTCGAGAACCGCTGTGGCAAGTTCATCTAAGTTAGTAAAGACTTGATTCTTTAGGCTTCGTTTTAGCTGGCTCCAAACCAATTCGACTGGATTCAGTTCAGGGCCACCGTGGCGCGGCTGTAAGCAGGCAAACGTTCTAAATGTATCCGACCTGGTCTGTTTCGTAAAAAGGTCTTGACTGCTTCACTCCGGTGAATGGCTGCTCCATCCCAAATTACTAATAAGTCTCGTTTACGGTATCGACCGCAGAGTTTGTCTAGAAACCATACTATATCCTCGCTAGTAAAGGCTTGATCTTGCCCCCCGACATAGAGTCGGCCATTGGGCGCGATGGCAGCAATCAAGCTAAGATGGGTTCGGCCTGCTTGCTCAACCACTGTAGGTGGCTGACCACAAGGAGCCCAGGTATGGGCTAATAAAGGCAGTAAGTAGCAAGCCGATTCATCTACGTATAAGATGGTCCGCTGCTCATTCTGCGCTTTTTTTAAGTTCGGGTAAGCGCTCTTGTCGCCACTGAGTTACAGCGCGCATATCTTGTTGACGTGCTTTAGCCTGCGGTTTCTGACGACCGGGCCGCCGGAGCGGTCCATCCAACTTTCTTCAACAAACGCCCAACTTGAGAAGGGTCATAACTAATACCAAACAGTTTTTTAATAATCTCATTAACGCGAAGCCGTGTCCAAACAGAACCAACAAAGCCCTGTTGTTCAGCTCCCTTGTTAAGTTCTTCTACCAATTGAAGCAACTGGGCGTTTGTTAAACGGGTCTGAGCACCCGGAGGCTTCCGCCACTGCAAAGCTGCTGGCCCTTGCTGCCGATATTTCTTCAAAGTTTGACTGACCCACCCCTGAGTCAAGCCTAATGCCTGGGCAATAGGTTTTTGTTTCCATCCCGCCTGATCGAGTTCGACGCAACGTCGGCGGAGTACTTCGTAATCGGAGTGTTTATAACTTGCCATAAGCTGAACAAGTTACGAATATTATAAGATAATTCACGGAGCAATAACTGTGTATCATCCTAATAAAGAATAATATTGATTGAATTTAATACAGGTTGCTATATAGATTGTGGTAATGGCTATAGACAAAAGATTATTTTGTGATTTATTTTTAAAATAGTGCATAGTGGAGAGATATGCTCACGTAAATCAAAAGTATTTATAAAACTCAAAACCACATAGTGTCCCAATCAGAATTTTGCTCAAATATAGGACAGTAAATTTTGCTAAATATATGTTTAAAATTATATTTGTACTTGACAGAAAGTGTTTGTATTAAATTCAGACTGGAAAGAGTAACTGATAGGGATTAGATGTGAATCTCATTTGTTTTACTAATATGAATATATTTTTTGATTATCAAACTTTTTCCCTTCAGACATTTGGTGGTATATCAAGATACTACGCTGAACTTATCAAAGGTATAAACGAAACCCGTAATAACAATGCTTACTTACCATTGCTTTTCTCTAACAATGTTCATTTACAAGAAAGCGGATTAGGTGTTAGGCAAATGATGCCTAATAAAGATTTCTACAAGAAAATTCAAATAATTTATCGCTCTAATCAATTATATACCATCGCAAAATTATACCAAAAGCAGTTTGATATTTTTCATGCTACCTATTACGATCCTTATTTCATACCACATCTTAAAGGACGTCCATTCGTTGTCACGTTTTTGGACATGATTCACGAGAAATTCGTAGCTAAATTTCCAGGTTTAGATGATGGGGGTGTCATTTTTAAACAAAAAAAAATTATAGCAGGCAAGGCAGATAAAATTATAGCAATATCCGAAAGCACTAAGCGAGATGTTGTTTCCTTATTAGAAGTTGATCCCGATAAAGTAAAAGTCATATATCTAGGTAGTTCACTAAAGCCATCGAGAATCGAAACAATAGATGAACAATTAGCATTAGAACCATATCTTTTATTTGTGGGTAGACGTGAAAGATATAAGAACTTCGACGGGCTATTATCTGCAGTTTACCCATTATTAAAAAAATATAAGTTGAAGTTACTATGTGCTGGTGGTGGCCAGTTCACCAATGAGGAGCGCTTCTTTATTAACTCTTTGGGTGCAAGTTCATTTGTTCAGCAGTGTTCCATTGACGATCAAAAATTGCAGCAGCTTTATCAGGGAGCCGTTGCTTTCGTTTTTCCATCTATGTATGAAGGTTTTGGAATACCAGTTCTAGAAGCATTTGCATGTGGATGCCCTTGTATCGTAAGCAACAACAGTTCGCTTCCAGAGGTTGCAGGTAAAGCCGCAATATATATTGACCCTCTGTTACCAGAAACAATAGTCTCTGCCGTCGAAAAAGTGATCACTGATACTTATTTACGCCAAGAAATGATAGACAAAGGGTACGAACAACTTTCTCTCTTTTCTTGGGAAAATACTGTCTCTGACACTCTTGACTTGTACCGAGCTATTGCCTAAGTACCAGTAGCTCTTAAATCCAACATCGTGAGTAGACCACATTTTACAATTATAACAGTAGTTTATAACACTCAGTCAACACTAGAGGCCACTATTATAAGTGTTCTTCAACAGAAGAAAGGTTTATATGAGTATTGGATCATTGATGGTAATAGCACCGATGGATCAATAGATATAATACGTAAATACGAAAAAGAGTTAACAGGCTGGGTTAGCGAGCCTGATAATGGTATTTATGATGCTATGAATAAAGGAATCAACAGAGCGAACGGCAATTGGCTGTATTTTTTAGGGGCAGATGATACTTTAGAAAATAATGTGTTAGAAAAAATCGTTCCTTACCTGTCGAATGATGATAGCATGATTTTCGGAAATATACTCTTTGACAATGGACGATTGGTTAGATCTTTTCTTAATCTACGAACGTTCTTACAAAATACAGTACATCATCAAGGAGCTTTTTATAACCGAAAACTTTTTAAAGACTTTCGATATGACACTAGTCAGAAAATACTATCTGATTACGAACTTAACCTAATTGTACACAAAAACAAATTACCTGTTAGAGAAATACCAGTAGTAATAGCAATATGCAAAGAAGGAGGGGCAAGTAGTCATTTAGATAAGTCACTTGAGGAGACTAATCTTATAAGGTCTAAACACGTAACTAATATTTTTCTGCGGAAAACATTATCATTTAGCCTATGGCTATATTACAGTCAAAAAAAAATCAGAAATTACTTATTTAAATAATGAATATGGAAGAGTTGAAAATAAAAGAGAGTTATTGTTCTCTTTCGTATTCAGAGATTTTAGCCGATATTTTATTTGTGATAGTTATATATAAAGAAGATATAAGTAGATCTAATTCTTTTAACACAATAAGAAATGCAGTTGAGTTTTTATCGATTGGTGAAAAAGTAGATGTTCTGATTTGTGATAATAGTCCGAATTCCTTAGATATAATTACATATAGTAATAATTATTTTAACCTTTTCTACTTACACGATTCTGCAAACCCGGGGATAAGTGCTTCTTATAACAAGGCAGCAGAGTTCGCTGGTGTAAAAGGAAAACAATGGCTCTTTGTTTTAGATCAAGATACAATATTACCTATTAATGCATTGGAACAGTATATAAATGCTTTGAAAGCAGGCGCTAGTGTTCCTATTTTCGCGCCAAAAGTTTACTATAATGGTTTACTAATTTCTCCCTGTCATTTTGCGCTGTATAGAGGTTCACCATTAGTATCTATAAATTCTGGCGTACATAACTTAAAAAGTAAAAATGTTATTAATAGTGGCTTGTTAATTAATGTGTCCTCTTATCAAGAGGTTGGTGGTTACGATGAGCATGTCTGGCTCTATTTTAGTGACTTTGTCTTTTTCAACAGAATAAAGGCTAAGTATAAAAAGTTTTTCGTAGTTGATTGCGATTTACAGCATGAGTTATCTAGTTCTGATTACACAAACTATACATTTGCAATAAAAAGGTTTGATTATTACTGCCAGGGGGCTCGGGCTGCTAGTGCGAGTTACGAAAGTATAGGAGCTTATATTGTGAACGGAGTGATGGTTGGATTGCGAAGTGTTCTGATGAGTTATAGGTTTAAGAAATTGAATTTCTTAAAAGTTTTTTTCAACAGATATATACTTTCGAAATGAGAACAAAAATTATAGCTAATCCATTTTTCTGCTACATTTTTAGCTTTGGATTGTCACTATTGATATATTCTTGGGGTTGGTCAGAGCTATACCCAGCTTTGACAGTTGAAATTGTGATATTCCTTTTGACTTCTTTTCTTATAGCAATTATAGCGGGAAGGCGTGTGGGTAATAGGATAAAATTCAAAACTATTGGCATAGACGAAGCAAACTGGAAGATCATAGTCTTTATATTGTTAGGATATATTTTAGAATTTATATACAATGGGGGTATTCCTGTATATCTTTTATTCAAGGGTAATGATATCGCATATATGGATTTTGGTATTCCTACTTTCCATGTGTTGTTACATACATTCACTAGTTTTTATACGGTATATATATACCACCAGTATATTAGCAACAGGAATAATAAACTATTAATTTTATTATTCTTACTGTTGATACCTAATATCTTAATTGTGAACAGAGGGGCCTTAATTATGACTTTGACCGCCTGTCTGATAATATATTTATTGTCTATTGGTAGAGTTGTTGTGAAAAGGCTATTAATACTATTTATTGGTGCTTGTATCTTTTTTTATGGATTTGGATTTCTTGGTAACGCAAGGTCTTTTAATGGAGACTCAACAGCGCTTTTAAAAGTTACAAAAGTTAGCGATGATTTTACCGATGGCTTTATTCCAAATGAATATTATTGGTTCTATATATATGCATCCTCTCCGTTTGCTAATTTTCAAAATGCTACTATAACAAGCGTTAAACATAAATATGATGTTCTAACATTTGTAACATGGGAGTTATTACCAGATTTCATATCTAAAAGAATAGTACCAATTGATGAAGATCTGGAAGGGAAAAATAGATTAGATTACTCTATCCATCCAACATTAACCGTTGGGTCTATATACTTTGAGCCTTTTATTCGCATGGGTTGGTATGGACCAATAATTGTATTCTTATTTTATACTGCCATAGTTTTTTCATACATAAAATTATTCCCAACAGACAGTAAATATTTTATAACATCTGTAGCGATACTATGTGTAATTTCCATTTTCAACATTTTTGAGAATATGATAAACTTCTCTGGTTTAAGTGTTCAGCTAATATTTCCCATTTTGCTAAGTAGATTAGAAAAAGTAAAAGTTACTTTTTCTAATCTAAAAACGATAAATTTAGTTTTTTTAAGGAAAAAGATAAAATTTTTAGCTCATTAGTACACATTTCTTATAGCTTGATAGCTATTTTTATAGTTCCAGTAAATCGTTTTTAGCCTATTTCCAGAATGATCTATGCATACTGATTTTCCTCTTTAAAGCAATTGGCAAGTGCTCCTCCCAATTTCCTAGGCGGTATCCCGCGTATTTAGCAATTGTACGAAATATTTGTGACGGAATTAATCCTGTATGGCCATTATCTTTCAGGTATTGCCATTCTTGAATCACATATTTCAAGCCCTCAGATTCTGCATTGGAAAATTCTCGTAAAACATTTCGCTGTTCATTATGGAATACACCAATGTCGAAATAGCGTTTAAACTCCTCTAGGATGCTATAGTCGTGGGAATGTAATACTTCTGCTTCTGCACAATAAGCAACTCCTTTTCCTTGTAAGATAAACCGAGCTGCGGCTGACACATCTTCACCTAAAATAGTATTTGTAGGAAATCCTCCTATTAACTGTAAATCCTTTTTGTAATAGGCAGCAAAAGAATTAGAACATGAGCAAGTTTTGATACCCATCTGCGGAATCAAGTCTTTAGTCTTTACGATGCTAGTTGGAGGATAATTAGTAAGACGAGCAAAACGACCAAATATTTTTGTATCTGGATACGGTAATTGTCTTCCATATGCCATTGCTATATCTGTACTGCTAGTTAGCATAGAAATTAAATTTTCGAGCGTATTAGGAGAGACAGGTAATGCATCCTGCGTCAAAAAAATGGCTATCTCTGACCTCGCTATACTTAATCCAAGATTACGTGTTGCTCCGTGATTGAACTCAGTCTTATCTATTTTTATCAGTGTAATACCTTCTTCATTGACGATTATTTCCCGAGTGTTGTCTGTGGAGCCTGAATCTATTATAATTAATTCATGTGGCAAGGTCTGTGATTTGAGTTGCTCGAATAACATCGGTAAATATACGGCAGCATTATAAGTGGGTATGATAACGGATACCATAATGAGTAACAGTGTTACGATGAAAAATTAGAACTCAGCCGTCTAATGACGTGTAATAGTAGAAAAAATCTGTTTCTTAACCTCTGTATGAGGCTATAATCACTACTTTCACCAGTAGGGGAAGCGTTGCTTCCATGTCTTACATAGCTTATAAGCGGCTGAGGGTAGAAACAAACTTTACCCTTTATTTCAACTAATAGTCCAATCCACCAGTCATGCATATGTACTTGCGTAGGAATAGGCAAGGCATATGCTAAAACCTCTCTTCGAAAAGCCATGCAGCATCCTATGTAGGAGTTTTTGTATAGGTTGAGCCAAAACCCTGATCTACTGTTTCTGTACTTGAAAAAGGATGAATGCAATATTTGACCTTTTTCGTTTACAACTTGACAATCAGACAATATCAAATCGTGAGTATTCAATAATTCTTTAATAACTTTAACTTTATTATCCAGCCAAAGATCGTCTTGGTCTGCAAGTATTATATAATCACCTGTTGCGTGCCTCAAAGAGTTCTGAAAATTACCTACTGGACCAGGAGTACTTATGTTGTAAACAATTTTTATTCTATCATCTTTAAGTTGAGATACAATATACAATGTCTTATCAAGAGAATTATCATCTGATATAATTATCTCATCTTCTGTGCTGAGTTGTGGCAAAATACTTAATAGCTGGTTTTTTATATGTGCTTCGCCGTTGTAAGAAGCCATGCAAACACTCACTCTCTTCATAAAATAACAATTATGTCAAATCAATTGTAAGAATAAAATTTTATATGTAAAAGGCGGCTAGAAGACACTGATTGTCAATTTGAGTGCCTAAATATACTGTATAATTCGTAATGTAGCCCAACAGTAATAAAGTACGCTTCTACCAATTTTGCTAATTGATAATTATATTGTATATATTGAAAGTGCAGTTTTCGGTATATCCTTTCTAAAGTATTTAACACGTATGGAGCCTAAACCATACTTATGCTGGCAAATTCATTATTGTAAAACTATCTGTTTTAGCTGTTATTTTAACTTTTATAAGTTAAAATATAATTATAAACGATTGAAAAAAGTGGATACAATCTTTGTTTTAGAATAAAACTCGATACGATGTTTCTTAGTTGCGAAGATACAGTCAATAAATTCAATAATTCTAAAAATAAAGCCTACCCCTAAGCAAACAAAATAGCCTTTGTTATTCTCTCATTTTTTAAAATGTGGATAAGAATAGAAGTTTCGCTTGGTAGTCAATATCATTTTTTCTGGTAAGTATACCCAAATCATACACTGGTTTAAAATTGTATAAAATAATCTGCTTGTCATCATTTAATTCTTATAAATAGCACATGCACTTAAACTAATTTATATAGCTATAAATTAGTTTTTGCTTGCGTCTGAAATGAAATTCACCTTTTCAAATTGTTATAAAATCTTTTTTTTGCTCCTCATTATGCATGTTTTAGTGTAGATAATTACATTAAGGAAAGGGGTGTGGCTGCTTCATGCTTCCTAATTTATGTTAATTTTATAAACTGATACAGATTAGGAAATTATTGCATTATCGTTGCTGAAAAGGGTAAATGTAAACTAACAATAATAATTAAATGGCTATGCTTAGTTCGTAACCGAGGATTTGTATGTCTATGTTACTGTACGTACTCTACAAAGTTATTTCTGATCGATACTATACGTATCTGTATTAGCTTGAAATTAGTTTTGCTCGTGTGTATATTATGTCAAAGGTTTTTCACTAATTATGGTTTCTTCTTTTGTGCAAAACGTAGTGATGGTGTGTTTGTCAAAAGTTTCTCACTTACTGCTGTACCTTTTATATTCCAACTTCGGATCTCGCCGGATACATTGTTTAGTGCATAAGCGTGCTGGTGCATAATTTTAGCCCTATTGTCGATCACTGAGTTGTTTTCGCAGTATAAGCGAGTTACGTTACCTATCTCGATCACATCACCGGATAGACTCTGTGATGGTACTGGACCGCTACAGTTTAAGAAGGTGTTACTTAGAAATTGAAGTTGATCGACACGATTTCCCCAAAAACCATTTGCTTTACTGCTGATGATTTTGTTGCCTTTAATTATTATATTCTTTAAACGCTTACTTTCCCCAGCGTTAACCTGATTATTGGAGCCAAGTGAACCTATAAAAATAGCGGCTCTTCCTGTAGAGGCTTGCCCGTTATTATCATAAGATGAATTGTTTATCGTAACCGTGCTGCACGAATTTTCAATTCTATTGTTTAAAATCTGTGCGTTAGTTACGGTTGATGTGCTACCAGGGTACAGTTCTTTGGAATTGAAAACGGCTATACCGGCAATGACAGTGTTTTTTATACGGTTACCAATGACCTTAATATTTGATGACCCAATTGAGCCGAACCCTTGATATACATTTTCGATTGTATTGTTAGTTGCCGTTAGATTTGTGGCTTGTTTATAGCCATATTTAAGTAAGGTTTTTTTTTGCGATGCAATGCCATAATCATGAAAAGACATTGCATCATCTTTAATTTCTTTATATATGTTGTTTAGATATTTAATATTAGCTGAATAATGGGAATACGTGCCATCACGAAACGTATGCTCAATCACACTATTTCTTATAGTTACATTATTACTGTTTGTAATTGCTACACCCATTTCTGGTGAATTCAGTATATGTACTTTGTTGACAGTTACTAACTGACAGCTTTCAAACTGAAAAACATGTTGGCTATTTCCCCCATTCTTTGTTGGCATTTCTGTATATCCATATTCACCACCTTCTATGTTTAAATTTTTGCAGTTTTGGAAAAGAAATGTCGCTTTTGTGAGGTCACTGTTAAGGATTTTAGCACCAGTTGCTATTAATTTCTTTTTTGATATATTATTAACAATAATTAGTGTAGAAACCTTGTAAAAAGCTTCTGTTTTTTCTGCATATATGATAGGAAATGATGAGTTTAAAGCTTTCACAATCGCTTGTGTGTCGTCAGTTTTTCCATCGCCTTTTGCCCCAAAATATCTCAACGTTAGATGTTTAGGTTGGGAAGCAGCAGTTGTACGTTGATTTTTGATGTTACTGGACCGGACAACTTGTTCGAGAAAAGTAATTGTTTCTCTTGATTTCATCAAACAGCTACTTGGAACCTCGTTTTTGTATACGAGCATCAGATACGAAGTAGTCGCTAGCAGCAAAAATTTTATCATATGGGATAGTTATTAAATATGCTTTATGGTAGTGCTCTACAGAAATGGCAAGATTGGCTCACAGTAAATAATTACTCGCTTAGAATCATTTTGTTACTAAAAAAATATGTTTGTTTGTTTGGTAGTATTGTTTTTTGCTTTAATTTGTACTTAAATGTCGCAAAATACTATACATTTATAAGTTAAACCGCTGTTTTTAAGTCACTTATGATGTAAATAAGGGGGCTTATTCGAAAGTTAGCTTATTTCACTACCTATTTAATCACTTGACAACATGAAAAATTCGTTTACCAAGGTTCATAGAGCTATATATATCGTATTATGCATAGCACTAGCAAGCGAAATCAGTGCACAAGTGCTTGTGGGAACACCATCAGGAGCAATAGATGGGTCTGCATCCCTAGATGTTAGGTCGGGACCTTATCCAACAGGGAATCAGTATAGAGGGTTGGTAACTCCAAAACTTACTACTCAACAACGTAATCAGATACAAAGCCCAGCGACTGGATTGTTGATATTTAATACAACTACTAACCAGATAGAAGTAAATAGTGGTACAGCTTCCTCACCTGTCTGGACTACGGGGGGATCCTCTAATAGTGGCGGAGCATGGAGTTTGACAGGAAATGCTGGGACCGTTGATAAAGTTAATTACTTTGGTACGCCGGATAATGTCCCTATAACTTTTAAAGTTTTCAACCAGCCTGCAGGTCGGATAGATCATATTCTTTTTAATTTAGGTCTAGGGTTTTTTTCCATTAATCCTAATACGACAGGAACGTATAACACGGCAGTTGGTAGTTACACGTTACGGAACAATACTACTGGTATTGCAAATACTGCTGTAGGAGCTGGAGCGTTGACTACTAATACATCTGGTACAGCAAACACAGGTGTAGGCCACGACGCTCTTATCGGTAATGTCGATGGAAGAGAAAATACGGCGGTAGGTCAAAGTGCTCTGCGTAACAATACCAGTGGCTTCTCAAATACAGCTTTAGGAGCTGATGCCATGAATGAAGCTACTACCAGTTATGATAACACTGCATTAGGTGCGTCGGCGCAATACAATACAACAACTGGTTACTCAAACACCGCGGCAGGAGCTCTTGCTCTATTTTCTAACACAACTGGCTATAATAATGTAGGAGTAGGTAACTATGCTCTGCAAAACAATGTAACTGGGTACTTGAATTCTAGCCTTGGCTTCAATGCAGGTCCTTCCAGTGGTAATGGGTCAGTGCATCATGCTATAGCGATTGGAGCTGCAGCTGTGCCGAATGCTATATACTCAATAGCGATTGGAGCTGATGTAACGATAAATAGCAGTGCTAATGGGCTATCAACAGCGATTGGGGCGCTTTCGTCAGTGGGCGCTAACGTCAGTAATTCTACAGCAATAGGAGCTCGCTCAATAGTAAATAGTAGCAACACAATCGTGTTAGGCGATGCAAATATAAGCTCTTTGCGATGCAACGTTCAAAGCATTTCAACCTTATCTGACAAGAGGATAAAAGATGATGTAACTGCCAATGTACCAGGTCTAAGTTTTATTACTCGATTAAAACCCGTTACTTACTACATAAATAAAAGCAAAGAAGCTAAAATACTAGGTTACCCTTTAGCACATGTTCAAAAAGATACAATACTTCACAGCGGGTTTTTAGCTCAGGATGTCGAAATAGTCGCTAAAGAGATAGGCTATAATTTCGAAGGAGTACGTCAGGAAGAAGGTGGGAAATATTACACTTTAGGATATTCTACGTTTGTTGTACCATTAGTACAAGCTGTTAAAGATCTTCATAGCGAAGTCGAACAATTAAAGGCTCAGCTTGAAGAAAGTAAAACGGCTTACAAGCAACTATCTGTTCAGGTTCAGCATATACACGAGATTCTAGGAGTTTCAAAAGCGGTATCTGATAAAAAAGTAAGTAAAAAAAAGCTAGTTAGCAATGTTCACACATACTAACTTATGGCTATACACTTATAATCCTGAACAAATATCATAGTTTAGTGGGTAAATAAGCTTTTGAAAAGGTATAAGACTGTATTTAACTGTTAGGATAAACAATGATAACAAAATTTACTCTGTCGATCATGGCCGCCCTATTTGTATCGGCTAGGGTTTGGTCTCAGCAAATCACCACGCCTGATTCTCAACCATTAAACCTGAGGACCGATGCCAACAATGTTACTCTATTTGTTGGGTTGAATACCAACGTTACTAATGGGGGAGCATCAAATACATATCTTGGTTACCAAGCCGGTCAAGCTAATACGGGTACGGGCAATACCTTCCTGGGCTTTGGTGCCGGACGCAACAACCAGTCGGGGGGCTACAACGTGTTTCTGGGTCTCTTGGCGGGGTCCAACAACACCACGGGGCTAGGCAACCTGTTCCTGGGACAGCAGGCTGGTATCAACAACACCAGCGGCAACTACAACCTGTTCATGGGCAACAGCTCGGGCAGCAACACCTCAACCGGTGGGGGCAATACGGCCATCGGCGACGGGTCGGCCCTGCACAACACCACGGGTCAGCGCAACACGGCCATCGGCCAGTATGCGGGGCTCAACAACCAGACGGGTACTGACAACGTCTTCATCGGCTTCGGCGCTAAGGCGGGCAACAACAACCCCACCAACTTGGTCAACGCGACCGCTATCGGGGCAAACGCGGTTGTCAGTGCGAGCAACAGCATGGTGTTAGGCAACAATGTAAACGTTGGCATCGGCACATCAACACCCAGCGCCAAGCTGGAGATCACTCAGGGCACTGCGGGCAACAGCGGGTTGCGCTTTACTAACCTGACTCGTTCCAGCCAAGCTGCTTACGTAGGCCAGACCAAGTTTCTAACCGTCAATGACCAGGGCGACGTAGTGCTTGGCAGCACTACCAGTAGCCCGTTGCGGGAGGGGGCGGAAGGCGCTGGCTCTTGGAAGTCGGAAGGTGACAATCTGGTGAACACCAATGCTGGTGGTGTAGTCATTGGGCCCGGCGTGAGCAATACACCCGCTGGCTACCGGTTGTATGTGGCCGATGGCGTGTTGACGGAGAAAGTGAAGGTAGCGGTGAAGAGCACTAACGACTGGTCGGACCGGGTGTTCGAGAGGGGTTACAGGTTGCGTGGTTTGAAAGAGGTTGAGGCCTTCATCAACCGGGAGAAGCACTTGCCAGGTGTTCCGTCTGCCGAGGAGGTGGTCAAGGAAGGAGTGGACGTGGGTCAGATGCAGGCCAAGCTTCTTGAGAAAGTGGAAGAGTTGACTTTGTATAATATCAGGCTTGCTAAAATTAGTCAGAAACAGCAGCGTGAAATAAATCAATTAAAGAAGCAGCTTAATTCAGTAGTCCAGAAAAAAAATAAAGCCTCTTTTGACAAACATTAGTCCTTTTATCAAAGATTTTTGATCTGAATTTTAACAAGTATGTGCTATAACCTAAATTTGACATGTACTTTTCCAATTAGAAAAATAGAACAGGAAATAAGCTTATATTAACTATGAAAAGAAATTTATTTTTCTTTGTTATCTCACCGTTCATGGTAGTTTCTTGGGGGTATGCTCAAACAAACTATGTATCAACGAGCCCATCATCTGCCACTCCAGGTTCTGACAACACACTAGTGGGTGTTGGGGCGGGCAATCTAAATATGAGTGGAGCCAGTAATCTTTTTATTGGTCGTGGTACTGGCATTCAAAATATGGCAGGAACGCAAAACGCGTTTCTAGGTGCATCATCTGGAGCAAAAAATACGTCTGGTCAGAAAAACTCATTTCTAGGGTATAGCTCAGGTCTTAATAATACCACAGGTAACAACAATACATTTTTGGGTAGCGAAGCCGGATATTCGAATAGCGTAGGATATAACAATGTATTCACAGGGCAACGAACAGGCTATTTTAACTCACAAGGTAATAATAACGCTTTTGTCGGATCAGGTGCGGGATATTCGAACACGGTTGGCAATGACAATACGTTTTTGGGTGCAGATGCTGGAAGCGGTAACATCACTGGCAGTGGAAATACATTTTTGGGATCGTTATCTGGTTCTACGAATGGGGATGCCTCTTCGAACACATTTGTAGGAGCAAATGCCGGTATTAATAATACGGGTACGGGCAATACCTTCCTGGGCTTTGGTGCCGGACGCAACAACCAGTCGGGGGGCTACAACGTGTTTCTGGGTCTCTTGGCGGGGTCCAACAACACCACGGGGCTAGGCAACCTGTTCCTGGGACAGCAGGCTGGTATCAACAACACCAGCGGCAACTACAACCTGTTCATGGGCAACAGCTCGGGCAGCAACACCTCAACCGGTGGGGGCAATACGGCCATCGGCGACGGGTCGGCCCTGCACAACACCACGGGTCAGCGCAACACGGCCATCGGCCAGTATGCGGGGCTCAACAACCAGACGGGTACTGACAACGTCTTCATCGGCTTCGGCGCTAAGGCGGGCAACAACAACCCCACCAACTTGGTCAACGCGACCGCTATCGGGGCAAACGCGGTTGTCAGTGCGAGCAACAGCATGGTGTTAGGCAACAATGTAAACGTTGGCATCGGCACATCAACACCCAGCGCCAAGCTGGAGATCACTCAGGGCACTGCGGGCAACAGCGGGTTGCGCTTTACTAACCTGACTCGTTCCAGCCAAGCTGCTTACGTAGGCCAGACCAAGTTTCTAACCGTCAATGACCAGGGCGACGTAGTGCTTGGCAGCACTACCAGTAGCCCGTTGCGGGAGGGGGCGGAAGGCGCTGGCTCTTGGAAGTCGGAAGGTGACAATCTGGTGAACACCAATGCTGGTGGTGTAGTCATTGGGCCCGGCGTGAGCAATACACCCGCTGGCTACCGGTTGTATGTGGCCGATGGCGTGTTGACGGAGAAAGTGAAGGTAGCGGTGAAGAGCACTAACGACTGGTCGGACCGGGTGTTCGAGAGGGGTTACAGGTTGCGTGGTTTGAAAGAGGTTGAGGCCTTCATCAACCGGGAGAAGCACTTGCCAGGTGTTCCGTCTGCCGAGGAGGTGGTCAAGGAAGGAGTGGACGTGGGTCAGATGCAGGCCAAGCTTCTTGAGAAAGTGGAAGAGTTGACTTTGTACGTTATTGAGTTGAAAAAGCAAAATGACGCGTTGAAACAGAAAAGCAGCCGACTGGAAAACCGTATCAATAGAATGCAAACCAAGACTCGTAAATAACATGAAATTACTAACCATAGTAGTAAGTTGCGGTCTGGCATTGAATAGCTTCGCGCAGGTCCCTCCTAAAAATCTTCGTATTCAGCTTAGTTATGAACGGGGTGGAAAATATACACAGCAGGCAGTCGAAACGATTGAAGCCACAAACACTGTAGGAACAGCTAGCGTGGTTGATTATAAGGCGGGGCGATCTGTTATATTGCTAGCAGGATTTGAAGCGAAGACCGGCAGTACATTTACTGCCGATATCCGACCCGTAAGCGTTGAAGGGGATGTTGCGTTAAAGTTAGATGCTTACCCCAGCCCTTTTGAGCATTCTACACGGATTGAATATTATCTACCAGCCGACGGTAACGTGAATCTATGGGTTATAGACGCTCAGGGTAAAGTTGTTGGTCAACTAGTGAAAGATGAGAGCCAATCAGCGGGCAAACATCATGTAGAATGGAAACCGTCTAACTTAGATGCTGGCGTATACATTCCTATCGTAGAAGCCAATCAGCAAAAGGCAACAAATCGCATTATAAAAAAATAGCCTTGACTATTTAGGCATGAACTTTAAAAGAAAGACCTGCACAGCGTGTAGGTCTTTCTTTTTTCGATTGTCTTTATCGTACGCAGCCTCAAAAAGTAAGCGGGCTGCAATAAACGTGGACTTAAGGCATTATAATTGCAAATTCATTTTCTACTCTACCCGACAATCAATGCTTAATTGCTTAAAGTCAGGTTCTCTACTACTTGGTGTTTACGTCATTGCTTCTTCTTTGCAAGCACAGTCAATTCATTTGCCTAATCGGTACACCGCTGAAGTTGGAACCTATTTTTCTTCCTCTACCCAAACACCATTTTGGCTAAGAGCTAATCAATACGGGGTTGTTCCGAATCAGTCGCCTGTAGTGACATATCGAGCTGGAATTTACAGCGATTATGACACCAGCCGTTACGACACTGAGCGTAAACGTAGTAAAAAATATGATTTTGCTTATGGTCTAAACGTCATTGTAAACACTCCGCAGAGCCAATTGCCTTACGAGCGAAACGTGTTACTGCCAGAAGCGTATATTAAAGTAAGGCGGGGAATTTTTGAAGCGTATATCGGGCGGCAGCGCGAAAAATTCGGCTTAGCCGACTCTACTTTATCGACAGGGTCGTATGCTTGGTCGGGTAATGCGATGCCTGTCCCTAAGATACAAATAGCTATTCCCGTTTTTACGCCCATTGGCTTTACAAAAGGATGGGTGTCCGTCCAGGGAACGTTTGCGCATGGTTACTTAGATGGTAAAGGGTATATCCAAAACACAATGCTACATCAAAAATCATTGTATCTACGTTTTGGGCGAGAGCGCGATGTGATACGGGTGTATGCAGGAATTAACCACCAAGCTGTTTGGGGTGGGCGTGCAACCGATACAACAGGTATACCGGGCACGATTCCTGCTGGCGGAAAATTGCCAAGTGGTCTGACGAATTACTTCTATGTGGTTAGCACATTAAATTCAGGCCGTACTGATACACAGCAATATACGTTCTTCGACTTGACAAACCGAGTGGGAAACCATCTTGGCTCCGTAGATATAGCTACTGAGATAGATCTGGTTCGTCATACACTTTACCTATATCGGCAGAACATATATGAAGATGGGTCACTATTCTACTTAATCAACATTGCTGACGGCCTGAATGGGATACGAATTCGACGTAATGATCCAGGAGCTATAGTTCGGGACATTTTATTTGAGTTCTTGAATACGACAAGTCAGGGTGGCCCTGAGTTCGTCATTGACGATCCTGATCGAAGAGGTAAAGATGATTACTTTAATCATCAGCAATACCGAGATGGTTGGGCTTACCGCAAACACACAATCGGCACGCCATTTATCGCACCCGCGCTTGGACCGCAAGATCAATATCCGTACGGCACATTCACAGCAAATAATCGAGTCTATGTTTTCCATACAGGAATCGCTGGAAGTTTACCAATTAGGGGAAGTGCATTTGAAGGACCCATATCGTACCAATTAAAGTTATCTTACAGCCGCAATTTAGGTACATACGATTATCCGTTTCGCTCGATTCGTGACCAATTTTCTGGTCTTGCTAGTTTCATTGCTCCAGTAGCAATTTTAGGTGGCATCCAACTTACTGGAAGTATTGCCGTTGATGCCGGAACGTTTTATCAAAACAGCGTAGGGGGGTATATTAGTTTAAAGAAAAATTGGTTAACGCGATAATGCGCTATCTAATCTATTACTACACGTACGGTTACATATTAACAAATTGGATAAAAATTGCTACATTGCAGGCAAAGTACATAAACCGTAGGATAATTTTAAGAAGTGCTGCTACACCTTGAATACTATCTTCGTTGTCTAAACAGAGAGTAAGTGTTGTAATGGACTTGCACGGTAAATAAGTAGATTATGAGGCATCGCTATTCCATATTACTCTTTCCGCTCCACATTATTGTTGATTTTTTGAGTCTTAATGTAGCCTTTGTTGGAGCATACGGAATAAAGTTTGGAACGATATCTCCTGTTTTTGAACCACCCTATGTGACGTTATGGTGGGTTTTTAATCTGATCTGGTTAGCTGAAATTCTGGTATCCAAGCCTTACATATTTCCCCGGCAACTATTCAAAGCGGATCATTTAATCAAAAAAATGCTTATTTTGATGGCTGTACACGTGGCCATCATTGCAATATATTGGGTAGCTGTTAAAGGTTATTACTACTCGCGCGGACATATTGCGATCACATATGGATTGTTTGCTACTCTGGGTATTGCTTTTCGAATAGGAGGGTTACTATTTTTGAAGGAATACAGATCCAGAGGGTATAATAATAGGCGGTATATTATTGTAGGATATGGAAAGCTAGCAACTACAATCCGAGGTTTTTATGAGGCTCATCCCGAAATGGGATTTCATTTTAAAGGTTATTTCGATGATCCTACTCCCGAAACTGCGGATCAATTGAAAGGTAATTACGATCAACTGGTTGATTATGTTCGTGTTAATCAGATTGACTGTGTATACTGCTGTATGCCCTATATTGACAATAGTCGTCTGAAAGGAATTGTAGATGATGCGGAAGCTGTTGATTATCAGGTTAAATTACTGGTCGATTTCCGAGGATTCCTAGCTCGTGGCGCGTCGGTTGAATACCATGATTTCCTGCCTGTGCTAAATCTGTCCTCGCAAATGTTGGCTGACTTCCAAGTTAATACACTTAAGCGAGGATTCGATATTGCTTTTTCGTTAGGAGTCATCGTACTTGGGGCTCCCTTCTTTCTTTTAGTAGCGTTAATTACGCGAGTAACGTCAAAAGGACCCGTCTTTTATGCTCAGGAACGTATTGGACGAGGTGGTAAGCCCTTCTTGATTTATAAGTTTCGGAGTATGTATGTCAATGCGGAGCAGGGCGGTCCCGTGTTGTCAGCAGGGTACCGAGATAGCCGAATCACTCCTTGGGGATGGTTTATGCGCCAGACTCGCTTAGATGAATTACCTCAGTTCTATAATGTTTTACGAGGAGATATGTCTGTTGTTGGCCCTCGCCCCGAACGTCAGTTTTTTATTGACCAAATCATCGAGGTTGCTCCAGAATATAAAACTTTACTCAAAGTCAAACCAGGTATCACGTCGATTGGCCAAATTAAATTTGGTTATGCGGCTAATATTGAAGAAATGGTACAGCGGTTGCGATACGACTTGTTGTATCCTGAACGCCGGTCTTTTTTGTTTGATATGTGGATTATCGCCCAAACAGTCCGGGTAATGATGCAGGGCCGTGGAAAATGACCTTGGTGCCAGTCGGGGCAGTTGATCTATTCCTTCACTTTATGAGATTTGTCCTTTGCTGCTTTTGTTGTCTATGGCTGTTGCTTTTCCCTGTATCTGCCTCTTATAGCCAACGCATTAACCAATATGATGTAGAAGCAGGAGGAATGATTTCTTCTAATCATACTCCATTCTGGTTAAGAGCGAATCAATATGGTACAGTCCCTTTACAAACGCCCTTGCTCCGCCTGAATGTAAGTCTCCGCGCCGATTACTTATCCGTGGACAGTACGGGGCATCGGCCAAAAGCTGATTGGGGATACGGCCTGAATGTAGTATCGAACGCAGGTCAAACGAGTCAATTACTTTTGGCCGAAGCATATATTAAGGGGAGGGTAGGCGCTTTTGAGCTTTATGCGGGTCGCCGGAAAGAAATTATTGGGTTAGTTGATACGCTGCTAACCACCGGAGCTTATGCTTGGTCAGGAAATGCGCTTCCCATACCCAAAATTCAGATCGGTTTACCTGCATTCACATCAATCCCGTTCACAAAAGGTGTCGTATCTGTGCTGGGCGCTTGGTCGCACGGATGGTTCGAAAACTCAGATCGTTTAATAAAGGGCTCTTACTTACATCAAAAATATCTGTATCTACGATTAGGAAAGCCATCCTGGAAGATTCGTTTATACGGAGGTTTCAATCACCAAGTCATTTGGGCCGGGCAAGCAGATCCTGGCGTCTTACCACCAAATATTGCTGTCAATGGGAAGTTACCATCCAATATTCGCTATTATCCAAATGTAGTTCTTGGAACACAGGGAAACGATTTTATCAATGATGGTAATCTTACATCCTTTGAAGATAACCGAATCGGTAACCATTTGGGCTCTGTCGACATAGCCGCTGATGTTGATCTGGCTAACTGGAATGTGTATGCTTATCGGCAATTCTTATACGACGATGGCTCTCTGTTTTACGGCACCAACTTGCAGGATGGGTTAAACGGTATTCGTATTAAGAACATGAATCAGCCAACTGGGTCTGCCTTTTTTCTCCGGCAGTTTACGTTCGAGTATCTTTTTACTGGTAGCCAGGGGGGGGCAGAATTTGTTATTGATGACCCGGAGCGTAGAGGTCGAGATAATTATTTTAACCATAGCCAGTTTGTAGATGGATGGACGTACTTCGGACGTACAATAGGAACCCCCTTTCTAACATCAAGAGCTGAAGTCAACCCGAATTTGACTAGATTTAGTCCCGCTATTGCTAATAATCGGGTTAGCGCCTTTCATGTCGGTCTTAGTGCCCTGATAGTCGATAAGATCGATTTGACAACGCGATTGTCCTATAGTATTAATGCTGGAACGTATGATATTCCATTCATTAGCTTGCCTCGTCAGTTTTCAGGATTAATATCGCTGGCCGTTCCCATAGGCATTCTAGGCGGCTCTACAATAAATGCTTCCGTCGCTGCTGATGTAGGTGAATTGTTGCCGAGAAGCGTTGGTGCTTACCTGGGAATACGTAAAGTTGGATTTTTAGGCCGGAAACCAGCCAACAAGAAGCTATCTTCCGGAGCAGACAAGCGTTCGGATTTTCAAAAGGCTAACCATCGTTGGTAAGTGCGCTGAATAAGTTTTTAAACTCAGTTTTATTTTTTGGGCAAACCTATCCTTGGCATTTGACGAAGGTTTTTATTTTTGTGCGTACAGAGATTAGTCAAGTAAGGGGTAGGATGGCGAGGATGAACAGGATAGTAAGTGTAATAAGCGTATTAGTCTTTCTAAACCTTATTTTTTCTTGCGGGCAAAGCACGCAAAAACAGTTAGATAAGTCAGCAAAAGAATTGCGCAACTGTGCCGACGAGCAGGTTCTCACACCTGAACAACAAGCGGCTGTTCGACAGGAAATCCATGCTGACCAGAAAGCTCAGCAGATTGAACACATCTTTCAGCAGAAAGTACGTGAAGGTCTAAACGGTAACGTTCTGGTAGCACAGAAGGGAATGGTCCTTTACAAGCATTGCTTCGGCTTGGGCCATTTCGAGCGGGGGCAACGGGATACACTAGTCGATGATTCAAAGTTTCAACTGGCATCGCTGTCAAAAACGTTCACGGCTGTCGGTACACTCAAGCTTATCGAGCTGGGTAAGTTGAAATTTGAAGATACTATTCAAAAATTCTATCCTGATTTTCCTTATCACGGTATTACGATTCGCGAATTGCTGAGCCACCGAAGCGGGTTGCCGAACTATCAGTATGCCTTCGATGATAGCATGAAGGTTAATTTCTATAAAAAAGAAAAGCCTTACCCGTCCAATGCAACCATTATGCATTGGTTCGCCACGGTGAAGCCTACTCCCAGAGCCTACAACATTCCTGGTCGTGGTTTTAGCTACAGTAATACCAATTACATGGTGCTGGCGTCAATCATCGAAAAAGTGTCGGGTAAAAGCTACGAAGAGTACATACACGCTACAATTTTCGAACCGCTGGGAATGCATCAGACCTTTGTGGCGACGACAAAAAATGAGTTGTTCAATCAGCATAAAACGGCAGGTTATCAATGGAACCGACGAATACCGAAAGATTACTATGATGATGTCGTCGGTGATAAAGGTATTTACTCAACCATCGGCGATCTATTTCGATGGTATCGAGCGCTCAATGGCGATTGTGTCTTACAGAAAAAGACATTGCAGGAAGCCTTTGTGCCGCGGAGTTTTGAGAAAAAAGGAGCAAAGAATTACGGCTACGGCTTCCGAATGATGCTCGGCGACGATAATCAACCTGAATTTATTTACCATTCAGGCTGGTGGAAAGGGTACAACACCATGTTCTGGTTTAGTCCAAAAGATGAGTACGTCATCATAATGCTAGGCAATAAATACAACAAAACGGTATATCGGGTAAAAGAGCTCATCGATGTTCTCCGAAGTGATTCAAAAAGTACAGACACTGCGGAAGAAACGGAGGCAGAAATATGAGTAGAGCCGACCTGAGTGTCGGCTTTTTCATGCAATTATCATCGGCCCTGTTGCTAACCTTACGCCTTTATATGCGCAATCTATTCGCTACTACACTTTTAACCATGCTCCTAACGCAAACGGCCCATTCGCAGGAAGTAATAAAGTTATGGCCTGATGGAGCCATTCCCAATGCTATTGCTGGGGCACAGATCGAAGAGAAATCAGATCCTGGGAATGACGGAATCATGCGGATCAGTAACGTATCCGTACCGACGCTTACGGCTTACCTGCCCGCCAAGAACAACGCAACGGGGACTGCTGTGATGATCTGCCCAGGTGGCGGGTATTCGATTCTTGCATCAGGCCACGAAGGCGTTGATATTGCCAAGTGGTTTAATGAGATGGGCATAACGGCTTTTGTACTGAAATATCGGCTGCCCAACGAAGCGATCATGACCAATCAACAGGAGGTGCCGCTTCTGGACGCCATGCAGGGAATGACCCTGATTCGGCAAAACGCAACCAAATACAATATTGATCCAAACAAGATAGGGGTTATGGGCTTCTCTGCGGGGGGGCACCTAGCTTCTACGCTGGCAACGCACTACCACCGTGGCCCTAAAGCGAATGAAGTGGCTAAACCAAACTTCGCGATTTTGATGTACCCCGTGATAACCTTGGGAGAGAAAGCCCATACGGGTTCAAGGGATAAATTATTGGGAAAGCTAAATACATCCGCCGAGATGCTGGCGTACTATTCCAACGAGCTACAAGTCTCCAATCAAACGCCACCGACATTTCTTGTTCACTCGGAGGACGACAAAGCGGTACCCGTTGAAAACAGCATTAACTATTATCTGGCCTGTTTAAAAAATAACATACCTGTCGAGATGCATCTTTATCCAACTGGTGGGCATGGATATGGACTTCGTACGGCAAAATTTGGCTCGTTGAATACTTGGCCCGCGGCCTGTAAAGCGTGGTTGACTGCCTTGACCGCTGCAAAGCAAAATTAGTAAGTCGCTTTTGGCGAAAGATGCCCGTTTCCGCTGCCAATAAACCGATAATCTACGGTTTATTGGCAGCGGAAACGGGCATTATGGCTGGTAGTGGCAGAAGAGTATCTCGCTAGTAAGAAGCAAAAAAAAGCATCCGGTAAACAACCAGATGCCTTTCGTGACCACACTATTAACCCTTCAGCGTGTTAGCGTGATTTCTTTTTGTCTTTGCCAGCAGGAGCTGCAGCAGGGCTAGCCGCCGTTTGAGCATCTTTTTGAGCAACGACTTCACCTTTCAGGTAAAGAACAGTTTGACCGGCCTCGGCATTGCTTGTTACCGTAACCGATTTATTGAATGGACCAGCCGCAGCAGCATTGAATGTAGCTGATACCGTACCCGTTTTGCCCGGCATTACTGGTTCGCGCGTCCAATTTGGTTTGGTGCAGCCGCAAGAAGCCGTAGCATCATTGATGACAATAGGATCAGTACCCGAGTTCTTAAATTCGAACACGTACGTTACTGGCTTGCCTTGCTCAACTTTACCGAAGTCGTGAGTCTCTTTAGCAAACTTCAGGACTCCCTTCTGTGCGTAGCCTACTGCGACAAACACAAATAAAGCTACGAAAAGTGAAAAAAACTTTTTCATTGGACTAAACGGAATTATGGTTTGGTTGTTTTACTAGTATACTCAGTAAATCGATTGTAGAGCAAAGAGTCTGCCAAATGCTAACTGCCTGCTGTTGACCTAACAAAGAAACAGAAAAAATCGTTTTTTTGAAAGCTGGGTTGTTTTGCCTTAAATTTACTTTCGCATGACGCTCGAAAGCGGGTATCATTCGCACCCTATGAGAAATTAAATGTTGGACGCTTTCAACCCGTAGCTCCGCTGTGATAGCAAACGAACAACTCCGCTCGACTGATATTTTAACTCGCGAAAAAATCCTATCTGATTACCGAATGGCCTGCGAAAGCCGACAGGTAAGTTTATTAGGTCGGCGCGACGTTATGGGCGGACGCGCGAAATTCGGAATCTTCGGCGATGGCAAAGAATTGGCGCAGATTGCAGCAGCCAGCGCTTTTCGTCGGGGCGATTTTCGTTCGGGGTATTACCGCGACCAAACGTTCGTAGCTGCTTTGGGTGAACTTAGCTGGCAGGAATTTTTTGCCCAGCTGTATGCCCATACCGATCTAGTGGCCGAGCCTAATACGGGGGGGCGGTCCATGAATGGACACTACGCTACTCGCTGGCTCGATGACCAGGGGCTGTGGCTTAATCAAACAGAACTGTTTAATTCTGTCTGCGACATATCACCGACAGCCGGGCAAATCCCGAGAGCGGTTGGACTAGCGTATGCATCGAAGCTTTTTCGAAACAACGAAGCATTGCGTGAGATGACCAGCTTCTCTCACAACGGGAACGAGATCGTGTTTGCTACCATTGGCGATGCGTCTACGTCACAAGGCATGTTCTGGGAGGCAATGAATGCCGTCGGGGTCTTACAGGTACCACTGCTGATGTCGATCTGGGATGATGGCTATGGTATTTCGGTGCCCGTTGAGTACCAGACAACGAAAGGGAGTATCTCAAAGGCGTTGGCCGGTTTTCAACGCGAGGGACAAGAGGAAAAAGGAATCGAAATTTTTACCGTCAAAGGCTGGGACTACGCAGCGTTGCTGGAAACGTATCAGCAAGCCGCTCGTATCTGCCGGGAAGAACATGTGCCCGTGCTGGTTCACGTACAAGAACTCACGCAGCCACAGGGCCATTCGACGTCTGGTTCGCACGAACGCTATAAGTCGAAAGAACGACTTGCTTGGGAAGCGGACCGAGACTGTAACCGGATATTTCGCCAATGGATTCTCGAGAATGGCTACGCCACAAGCGATGAGTTAGAAGCTATCGAAGCGGAATCCAAACAAGTCGCTAAGAAGGCTCGGCTTGATGCATGGCATGCATCCGAAGCGTCGATGAGAGAAGATCTTGAGACTGCGCTGGCTTTACTTCAGCAGACCGCAAGGCATAATTCAAAATCGGCTGTGCTAATGGCACTTCGGGAGGAATTACGTACAACGGTCAATCCCTTGCGCCGAGATGCTGTTTCCACTGTTCGGAAAGCGTTGCGAATACTTCGGAACGACCCAGGGACTGCCCGGCAAAAGCTGAAAGCATGGCTGGAACGAACCAACGAAGCGAATGCTGATCGGTACAACTCACACCTTTATAGCCATTCGCCCGAATCGCCGATGCTGGTAGAGGCTATGCCCGCGCATTACGCCGACGACGCTGTACAGGTAGACGGCTATGTGCTGATGCAGCGATATTTTGATAGCTTATTTGCCCGAGATGCTCGGGTCGTTGCGCTGGGAGAAGACGTGGGTATGATTGGCGATGTAAACCAGGGGTTTGCTGGTTTGCAGGAAAAGTACGGCGAAATCCGAATTACTGATACGGGTATTCGTGAAACAACCATCATTGGACAGGGCATTGGGCTGGCGATGCGGGGCTTGCGGCCGATCGTTGAAATCCAGTACTTCGACTATGTCTATTACGCGTTAGCGACGCTTACCGACGATCTGGCAACGTTGCTTTACCGTACCAAAGGTGGGCAAAAAGCGCCTGTCATCATTCGGACGCGTGGCCATCGACTGGAAGGAATATGGCATTCAGGATCACCGCTGAGTGCGATGCTCGGTAGCTTGCGCGGGCTGCACGTACTGGTACCGCGTAACATGACCCAGGCTGCTGGCTTTTACAATACGCTGATCAAAGGAGACGATCCGGCCTTGCTGATCGAATCCTTGAATGGCTACCGGCTTAAAGAAAAGCTTCCCGACAACCTAGCCGAGTTTTGTGTTCCGCTTGGGGTGCCTGAAATACTGCGGAGCGGTTCAGACGTAACGGTTGTCACGTATGGATCAATGTGCCGATTTGTTATGGAGGCCGCTAGCCAGCTGGCCGATCTGGGTATAAGCGTCGAGGTTATCGATGTTCAGTCGTTGTTGCCGTTTGACGTCCATCATTCCATTGTTGAGTCTATAAAAAAAACAAATCGCGTTATCTTCGCCGACGAAGATGTCCCCGGTGGTGCGTCGGCGTACATGATGCAGCAGGTAGTAGAAGGTCAAAATGCCTATCGCTACCTGGACTCCGTTCCTAAAACAATCTCGGCTAAGGCCCATCGTCCACCGTATGGATCAGACGGGGATTATTTTTCGAAGCCAAGCGTTGATGATGTGATCGACACGGTGTACTCACTGATGAGTGAGTGCGAACCCGACCGATTTCCCGCTATATAATCACTGATCGATTGAAAAGTCGAACGGCATTCAATCAATCGGTCCTCTTTTGCCATGTCTTACTTTGACGATATACAGTCCGGTATTCGGACTACACTCAAGGGATTAAGTCTGACGTTGCAACACATACGCAATGCAACGCATCGCCGGACGCCCGAAGGAATTGCCGACGCCAATTATTTTGATCAGCAAAATGGGCTGGTCACGCTTCAATACCCGCACGAGCAGCTTCCTATTCCTGACAATGGTCGTTATCGGCTTCGTAATGAAATTGAGGATTGCATCGTTTGCGATAAATGCGCTAAAGTATGCCCGGTCGATTGCATTACTATCGACGCTATTAAAGCCACAGAAGAAGTCGGACGGGCTTCTGATGGGTCTCCAATTCGATTGTACGCGGCCAAGTTCGACATCGATATGGCTAAGTGCTGCTATTGCGGTCTGTGCACCGCCGTTTGTCCAACTGAGTGTCTGACGATGGACAAAAAGTTCGACTACAGCGAGTTCGAGCTTGGAAAATTAACGTATGAGTTCTCGAACCTGACGGCTGAACAAGCGGACGAAAAACGATCCCTGTACGAGCAATTTCTTCGCGAAAAAGAAGAGCAGAAAGCCGCTCAGGTAGCCGCCAAAGCCGCAGCCCAACCAACCGCTGAAAGCGCACCTGTTGCCAAGCCCAAACCGGCATTCCGGCCCACCGCCAAGCCAGCCGCAACTCCGCCACCTGCTGAACCTGCCAACTCGGAGGGTTCATCTATTGAGCACCCGTTAACGGACGCTACGCCGGACGAAATGCAGCAGATTGCCCAGGGCGGTCTGGAAACGACGAAACGGCCTGTATTCCGCCCAACGAAAAAAACAGCAAATCCGCCTACTGAGGTTCCAAACGAAGCGAAAACTGACGATGTTACTAATGAACTGGTGACAGGGGAGAAGCCTGCTGAAGCCCCACCAAAACCGAAAGCGCCAGGTGGATTCCGGCCAACGATGAAACCGCCAAAACCAGCTGACGAAAAACCAGCTGAGCAACCTGATCCTTCAGCAGCGGAAGAAACGCCCACGCCGAAACCGGCCTTTCGGCCAACGATGAAGCCACCTAAGCCGGTCGCTAACGACCTACCAGCGGATTCAGAAGCACAGCTGACCAACGAAGAAAGTAAACCAGAGCCGAAAGCGCGTCCGGCGTTCCGGCCCACCATGAAACCGAAATCGGCTCAAATAGACGAACCTGCGCTCCGTAGTGAGGATGAAAAAACAGAGGCTATTGAGAACGTAAGCAAGGAAAGCTCATCGGCATCCGAAGATGAGAATGCCAAGCCGAAGCCTGCGGGTGGGTTCAGGCCGACCATGAAGCCAAAAGTAGCTGCACCTCCCAGTGAACCAGCGAACGATGTATCATCGGAAAAGTCGATTGGTCAGGATGCAGAAGAGGCAGCTATTGAAGAGCCTAAGCCAAAACCCGCCTTTCGGCCAACGATGAAGCCGAAGGCAAGTGAACCTCTGCCAACGCCAGCTGAACCACAAAGCAGCGAAACGGATAACGTAATCTCAGAAAAACCAGAAGAGGAAAGTGATAAGCCTAAACCGGTTTTTCGCCCGACGATGAAGCCGAAGGGTACACCGGTTTCTGAACCCGAAAAAGGGCCGTCGTCGGAAGGTACTGTTGCCCAGAGCTCAGCAACCCAGCCGGAGGAAGCGCCCAAGCCTAAAGCCACTTTTCGGCCAACGATGAAGCCCAAAGTAGCTCCTCCAAAACCGGCGTCGGATGACGAAACGGCATCAGAATAACTAGACAAACGGAAGATCTGTGGTTCAACTCGCTTTTTATGGATTTGCTGCCCTGACGATAGGCGGAGCACTAGCCGTGTTACTAACCCGAAACGTACTGTATGCGGCCTTTTTCCTGTTGTTGACGCTGCTTGGTGTGGCAGGACTGTTCGTGCTGGCGAGCGCTGATTTTCTGGCAGTGGCCCAAATCATGATCTACGTTGGCGGGGTGCTGGTGCTGGTTATTTTCGGCGTGATGCTTACTCAAAAGAACGCATCATCAAACGCAGATAGTCAGTCGCCTAACCGCATTCCTGCCTTGAACCGTGCCGGAACGTACTCCTGGTTGCTCGCTTTGTGCGTAGCAGGTGGATTGTTTGTTGCTTTGTATACGTTGTTGGCGCGGGCTAATTTTTCGCTTTTGACTCGTCCAGTCGGCTGGAAAACAACGGTCGGTACTATTGGCAAGCAACTGATGACCGAATACGTCGTCCCGTTTGAGATCGTTGGTATTTTGCTATTGGCGTCCTTAGTTGGCGCAACGTATCTAGCGGCACCACTAACCCAAAATCGTAATTCCGGTCGTAACGGCGTTTAATAATCACCACCCGCGCCACCACCGCCGAAGCTCCCACCGCCAAAGCCGCCAAAGTCGCTGCCACCACCGCCACCGCTCCAGCCACCTCCGCGTGAACCGCCCCAGCCGGAATACGTCGAGGTAGGGAAAAAGACGGGCGGAAAGAAACCTCCACCCCGGTTGCTTCCATTGCCTCCCCCTCGGTTGCGCCGGGAGATGATGAAGATGATAACGAAGATGATGACAACCCAGATCAGGAAACCTGCTCCGTCGCCATCTGACTGGTCTTTCGGATCCGCTTTGTACTCACCACTGGCACGCTGAATAATTTCAGTAGTTGCCTTGTCTAAGCCTTGATAGTACTGCTCCTGCTTGAATGCTGGTACAATGGTGTTGCTGATAATGCGTTTGGCAATGGCGTCGGGAATGGCTCCCTCGAGGCCGTAGCCAGTAGCAATAAAAACTTTCCGCGTCTGCGTTGCCCAGGCAAGGACTAAGCCGTTGTTCTTGCCCTGCTGTCCAACCCCCCACTTTCTACCGACTTGAAAGGCAAAATCGCCGATAGGGTAAGGCTCCGTGGTTTTTACGATAACAACAGTGATCTGTGTCGATGTGGAATCGTTGTAGGCACGGAGTTTTTGCTCCAACTGATTGCGCTCGCTACCGCTCAGAATACCCGCAAAGTCGTTCACCAAACGCGGTGGATTCGGTTTGTCAGGGATGACAGCGTCAGGAGTGCCCGTTGATGAATCCTGCGCCAGCAGATGGTTTGGTAATGCCATAAAAAACAACAGCATGACCAGACTAATCGTGTGGGCGGTTCGGTATAGGAAGGTGGATACGTTCACGAAGTTATCAATCAAACGAAATTTCATCGGCGAGTTCGTTGGTATCGGTTTCGCCATCATACGGGAAATAATGCCGCAGTTGTTGTCCGGCTTTTTCGATGCCTCGGCTTAATCCTTCGGTGTATTGACCCGCTGCAAAGTGGCTGCGCATCAGCTCTTTTGTGCTTGCCCAAAAATCGGCGGGTACTTTCGAGTTGATACCTTTATCGCCGACTAAAGCAAACTTGCGGTCAACATGCGCCAGATAAAACAGCACACCGTTCTGTGCTTTTGTCTGGCGCATACCGAGCTGATCGAATACGGCGATAGCGCGTTGGACAGGATCTGAAGTCGGGCAATGTTGCTCAACATGCACCCGAATTTCTCCAGACGTGGCTTTCTCGGCCTGTCGAATGGCATCTACAATGCGTTGCTGATCTTCGGGAGTAAATGGATTGTTCATGGCCGGGGCAACAATCTGCGCACCCGTGAGCCTGTTGTGCATAGCTCACGGGTGCGGAAACTGGTTTAGAACTGCACGGTCGGTGCGCTTTGCGCTGCCTGCGACGCTTCAAAGAAGCCTTTTACGGGGAAGCCAAAAATACCGGCGAAAATATTGTTCGGGAATGACCGCACGGACTGATTGTAGGTTTTAACCGATCCATTGAAGTCGTTACGTGCCACAGCGATACGGTTTTCGGTTCCTTCCAACTGGGCTTGCAACTCCGAGAAATTCTGATTTGCTTTCAGGTTTGGATAGTTCTCCGCTACTGCTAACAACCGCGATAAAGAACCACTAAGCTGATCCTGAGCAGCCTGAAATTTCTGGATGTTTTCCGGTGTCAGTTGATCCGCGTTCAGATTGATCCCAGTTGCGTTAGCTCGGGCCTGTATTACAGCCGTCAGTGTACTTTTCTCAAAGGTAGCGGCTCCCTGTACCGTTCGTACGAGGTTCGGAATAAGGTCGGCCCGACGTTGATATTGCGTTTGTACAAGCGACCATTTTTCCTGTACCTCGGTATCACTCTGGACAAGGCCGTTATAGGAGCTACAACCGTACATGCCCAAAATCAGGGCGACAACGATCACAATAATTAATGTTCTTGACATGGTTTTTTAGGATGGTACTGTGTTATTGAGTCAAAGTTGAACAAAACTTGTTAGGATGTAAACTTAAAACTGGGTCAACGGTTTTTTTCCGCTGTTGCCCACCGGTTTGGGTTGATGATTGGTAGGGGATACGTGTCGCCCAGCGTAACCCTATATTGTGCCTGATCGGCAACCGATAAGTTGTAAACAGAATGAATTTTTTCTGCCGGAACAGCCGCTAATTCCGGAAGCCAGCGCTTAACGTATTCTCCCGCTTCGTCGAAACGCACCGCCTGATCATACACGTTGATTGTGCGGTTTTCGTGGGGATCATTGCTTACATCGGCGACGTAGTTCCAGCTACCCCAGTTGGTACAAGGATCGTAATCGACAAGCAGGCTTTCGAAATAAGAGGCACCCCATGTCCAGATAACGCCCAGGTCGTTAGCGAGAAAACGGCTGACGGTCTGCCGCCCCCGGTTAGACATAAAGCCTGTCGCGTTTAACTCCCGCATGTTTGCGTCGATAAACGGAATTCCCGTTTTCCCCTCAGCCCACTGTTCGAAGAGAGTTTTGTCACGAAGCCATGGCTTATTCAAATTTTGCTGTATTCCGCTTGGTTTGAAAAGTCTTGATCCGTACCGGAGAGCGGTAAACCGAAAGAAGTCGCGCCAAATCAGGTCCGATAGAATACGCTCGGTCGAGTCGTTTTTGGCGCGGTCTGCCTGATAGCGCATAACCTCCTGATAAATCAATCGAGGAGACAAACAACCCAGCGCTAGCCATGCCGAAAACTTCGATGGATAATCGTCGCTGGGTAGTCCGTTTCTGGCGTCCTCGTACGTTTTAACGAGTTCATTTTCCCAGATGTACTGATGCAGCCGCTGAACTCCCGTCGTCTCTCCGCCCGCGTACCGACTGGTTGTATTTTCGTTGATTTGGTATGCCTCATCCACGTCCGAAAAACCAAACGAAGCTAGTGAAGGTAGTTCCTGCGTTGGAATTCCCGGAACGAGCCGGACCGTTTGGGGCTCGGCGATTGGTTTCCGTACGGCGGTATAGGGTTCAACGGAGTTATGGAATTCCGTAAAGCTTTTGGGCAGTCGTGAAACCCAGAACGGTAAATCGCGAACGTGGTACAGCGTCGATACCCAGAACAGATCAATGTCAATGTTGATTGGCTTGAGCAGCTTGCTTAGATCCGATTCCGTATCCGTCTCTTCTTCGGCAACTTCTTTGCTGGCGTAGATGGCTTCCGCGTCAATTTCTTCCGCTAGCTGAGCCAGTATTTTGGCCGAGTGACCGACGCGTATGATTAGATCAGCGCCTTTGGCCTGGAGTGATCTACGCAGGTCCGCTACCGCTTCAATCATGAACTTGGCGCGGTAAATCCCGGTTCGGCGAAAACCAAGCTCAGGTAATTCGTCGAACCAGCGCGGTTCGAAAACATACACCGGAAGAACCTCGTCCGCCATTTCGACGGCGCGGGCGAACCCTTCGTTATCGTGAAGGCGCAGATCGTTTCGGAACCAGTATAAAATTCGTTTAGGCATAATTGTGTACAGTAACCGAGTTTGCAGTAAGCAGAAACAATATCGAAAGGCTACAGTTCCATCTGGCCTTGTTAGCGTCTGGTTATTGCTCGTTCAACCCCCAGTTGTAATCCAGATAAGAGATTGGCGTATCCCGATTGATTTTTGCTGACGAGTAGCGGTTTACCCAGTAATCAACCGATTTGTTACTTTTCTGCCAATCGCTTTTGTACCAGTCAAAAATTTTCGAAAGACTCGCTCTTTGTGGACTAATGGCATTTTTGGCCGGATTGTTTAGAAAGTCGCTGCCTTGCTCGTCTAACTGATCGATAAGTTTGTCGGGTTGGTACGCTTCATTCCGTAGGCGAGGACCTAACGTGGCTGCGGGTACCAACGCGAAGTGGATTCGGGGTTCGTTGAATTGCTTACGCAGCACACTGCGCTCGATATGGTCAAGGCTCATGTCTTTACCCCCGATTTTAAAGAATTTGCTCGCCCAGGGCGTTGTTACAAACGGTATCTGAACTTTAGAACCGATGTCTTTAATACTCGCGACCGGGTAATGATTCAAAATCAACTGGATGGTATAGGCATTATACGCATTGATCCAGTAAGCCATCTGCTCATTTCTGGACCACTTATCCGCTGGTGGATTGTTACTAAGCATGTCCAGATACTTTGTCAGCTCTTTCTGGTCATGTTTAAAACCTCTGTAATTGACAAGACCCTTTTCGTTGACGTACTTTTTTAGCAACCTGTCGTAGAGAGTATGGTTAACTGGAACACCCGTTGTGGAGGCATTTGTTGGTGTAGTGACCCCTACTGAGAAAGGTATAACAAAGGCCGTCAGACTTATGAACAGACAGCTGACAATGCCGGTGATTGCTATTTTTAGCAAGGAAGGTGTCATTAAAATTTGTTTGTTTACGATTATGGGCGCAAATAAGCGTCAAAAACTGAAACCTCAGCCGTTTGGCTGACGTAACGAATCGAACGCAATGAATCTTGATTTAACTGGAAAAACCGCTCTTGTTGGGGGGAGCACCCAAGGGATTGGCCGTGCTTCGGCCATTGAATTAGCGCTATTGGGTGCTAACATTGTGCTTATGGCCCGGAATGAAGAAACGCTCAAGACCACACTGGCTGACTTGGACACGACAAAAGGGCAACTACATCGATACCTGGTCATTGATTTTAGCCAGCCGGGAGCCGTTGCAACAGCGGTCGCGAATCATTTGGCCCAGTTTCCAGACGTACACATCCTCGTTAACAATACGGGCGGTCCGGCAGGTGGACCCATCATCGACGCCACACCGGAAGAGTTTACGCATACATTTCACAACCATTTGCTCAATAATCAGTCCTTAGTTCAGGCGGTGGTGCCCGCTATGAAGCAAGCCGGTTATGGCCGGATCGTGAATATCATTTCTACATCAGTCAAACAACCCATTGTGGGGCTGGGCGTGTCGAATACCATCCGGGGAGCGGTGGCTCAGTGGGCTAAAACGTTGTCGCTGGAGATCGCGCGTTTTGGCATTACGGTGAATAACGTCTTGCCCGGTTATACGCGTACGGCCCGTCTGGACTCCGTGTTGGCCATGCGCGCCAAAGCATCGGGTAAGACGGAAGACGAAGTGTCGGCTCAGATGGAAAGCGAAATTCCTACGGGTCGGTTTTCAACCGCTGAAGAGGTAGCAGCCGCCGTCGCGTTTTTGTGTACGCCCGCAGCCGCGTCGATCAATGGGATCAACGTTCCGGTGGATGGCGGTAAGACGGGAAGCTTATAAACGAGTCGCTGGTCATTGTGGTGCCGGATACTCATACCCGGCACCACAATGACCATACGTTACACCAGGCTGTTTTTAAACGCGTAGGCTACCATACCTGCCGTATTTTTGGTGCCCGTTTTTTCCAGAATGCGTAGCCGGTGTCCTTCAACGGTACGCGGGCTGAGAAAGATTTTTTCGCTGATTTCATTCGTTGACAGCCCTTCGCAAATCAGCGTTAGTACTTCCTTCTCCCGTTCGGAAAGGAGAATTTTACTGTTATAAAATGAGTTGGCTGGTTTGTTAACCGTGGTTTTATTAGTCATTTTGCGAAGCATCGCTCTGGAAACGAATTCGTTCAAATAAACGCCTTCGTCCATAACCTTCCGAATCGCCTTTTCCACTTCACCCGCTTCGGCATCTTTCAGCAGATACCCGCTAACTCCTTTTTCGAGCAGGTGCAGCACCATCCGGTCTTCATCGTGCATAGTGAGCACGACAATCTTGACCAGGGGGTAATTCTCACGGAGATAATCAGCCGTTGCTGTACCGTCCAGCACCGGCATTTGCAGGTCCAGCAGAACGACATCCGGCGTTTTGCGGGGAATTTTATCGATGAGATCTTGTCCGTTTCCTGCTTCGAGAATAAGTTCGAAGTCATGAATCTGGCCCAGGATAGTAGCCATACCGACTCGGAATAGCGTGTGGTCGTCGCAGAGTGCCAGTTTAATTTTTCGCATGAGCGTAGAGGTAAGGTTCTATTAGTAATTTGTTGGTCGTATTTGTCATCTGCCGGGAAAACAGCTTGACACAAAAAAGTAAGCAAACAAACGAACAACTAAACAGACAAGCAAATCAACCTAGTAATGGGGCGGGTTGGGCAACTTGCAAGCGTATTTGGACATGAATTTGCGAGCCGCGACCGGGAGCAACATCGAAGGTGGCATGGCCGTCAACTACGCTCAGGCGGCTTTCAATATTTCGTAGACCCAGACCACCTTGTTTGCTTTCCGTGACAGCGTCGAAGTCAAAGCCTATGCCGTCGTCCAGTACGGACAAACGCACGATGTCGGAAAGGCATTGCAACTGAATAACAATATGCTTGGCCCGCGCATGACGGATGGCATTGTTGACAAGCTCCTGCGCGATGCGGTACAGCATCAGGTCAATGGCTGATGATAACTGATTGATTGTTTCAGGATAGTCCAGCTGCACATCCAGTTCACTGTCACTGGCGCGGTCGGCCAGTTCTTCCAGCGCGGGCAGCAAACCAAACCGGTCGAGGGTTGTCGGAACCAGATCACGGCTGATACGACGGACATTGGTCATCATATCGTCAATGATGGAGCGGGTTTTTTCGATCTGTAAACTGGCCCGGATGTTATCTTCGTTAAGTTGGCGCTCCAGTTGATTCAGGCTCATTTTGGTCACGGAGAGCATGGTGCCAATACCGTCGTGCAAATCTTCGGCCAGCCGTCTTCGCTCTTCTTCCTGCCCCCGAAAGGTAGCCGTCATCAGTTCGCGTCGGTGCTGCTCCTGTAATTCTTTAAGGGCTAGTTGCTGCTTTGCCTGTTTTTGTTGGTAATAAGCCACGAAGATGATGATGAACACCGCCATCATCAGCAACACAACTGTACCAACGGCAATAACAAAACCAGAATCCATTGATGAAATCAATTATGACCAAAGCCAAATAAAGTAAAGTTGGCCAATTTGATCTGAACGTCAAAAAAATGAAATTACGATTGAGTGAGTGGTAGAAGACGTAATAGGCTGATTAGCATTAGCAGCGGTAAGGTATTAGCGGCAATTAGTTATAGCAGATTTCCCTTTTCGTACTTACTAAACCAAATCCCAATTGATGAAAACGTAACCAAAAAAAGAAAGAGGATATTGTTTATATTCCAGTACGTATCAAATAATTCATCGCTAACCAGCGATGGGTTGAAAATGATTTTGCTGAAAATTGAAATAAAGAAAGTACCCGTCGCGTAAATAATTATGCCTGAGCTTATCCAGAATAAATTGTGAATGAGAATATTCCGAATGCGCATGTCTGATAAGATTTTATTGAAATAAAGCAGCGCCAGAATGATTATGTATAGTCTGTACGTTATTGAGCCTACAGGATCAGCTTCGAGACGTTTGATATTGACCAGACAGATAAGAAAAGAAAGTACAGCTAGCCCCGTGATTATACGTTTGGTCAATACGCTGTCGAAAGCTGAAAAATAAACAGTAGTCAGGAGTAAAATGCCGCCTAAGGGATATAGATTTAAGATAAAAAGATTATTTTTTGATTCCAGACCGAGCCAAATCATCCATGTATCACCAAGGAGATACATGCCAAAAAATAACAGAATTAGTTTAGATGATTTGCTTAAAACTTTATAGTTAGCGAGCCCTATCAGAATAGGGAAAATACTGCTAATATCTGAGATAAAATCTAACGGATATTTGCCTGATAATAGCAGTAATCTTTCCAGCATACGTTCAACCGTTTTTAGTTATCTTCATCTCCACCACAGTGTCTTGGGCATGGCAGGCCATCGCCAAGTGTAGCTGCGCTTTGGTTCATGTCTTTCAAGCCGGCACTGCCACTGTTGACGCCTATGTTCTTGCCTTTTGCATTAACGGCAGTCAACAAAACGCGTGGCTTAAGCTGTCCGACTCCAACTTCGGTAGGATTTCCATCGGTATCCTCCCAACGCTTGGCATGGTGTACCCGAAGCCCGACGCAATCTGGATGGTTGAGAAGTTCTTTTATCTGATTAATTCCAAAATACTCGGAACGAACATAATCATCTGTCGACAGACCAACGGCTAGCTTACGATCACGATAAGCTTCTTTCATTGATTTGGTTTCAGAAGAATTTAAAAAACGTCCGGCGTTTTCACTAAACGGAGTAGTCATGTGCGTTTATAAAGAATAGTGATGGGTGGAAAGCTATTAGTAAACCGTAGACTTTTCAATCGAAGGTACGCGTTTTGACGCGAATACTGCCTTTAGGTCTGCTGAATCAGGTAGTTCTACGTAGTGAATTAGGGGCTTCTCCTTAATTGTAAGTGCTGATAAAAAATCAGGGTTTTTGCTCTTACGCAGTCGGGTGTTGACCCGTTACCTTTGTATCGTAGCTGATGGGCAACCAGGCGACGTTATTTCTCATCTCATAGGTTAGGTTAAGATAACCCTGCTAACATATTGAATAGCAGGGTTATTTGTTTTTATTGCTGAAACAATACTGGAACATTATTCCTTCTGCTCTAAAATTCAGTATATATACTCCCTGAGTCGTAATACTCTTAAGTAGGTAAAAAGACAACTTAAGAATTCTATTTTTGTGAATAAGACTAAACAAATAGAAGAGATGTTTAGAGACGTATTTATAAGCCACGCTAGGGAAGATTCAGAAATTGCAGAACAAATATATGATTACTTGGAATCAGAGGGGTATAGTCCATGGCTTGATAAACGTAAATTAAGACCTGGAGCGAACTGGGATTATGAAATCAGACAAGCATTGAAGAGAAGCGATTTTGTTATAGTGTTGCTGTCTTCTATCTCAGTGAGTAAAAGGGGGTATGTTCAAAGAGAGTTCAAACTAGCTTTGGAGTACGCAGAAACCAAACTAGAGGATGATTATTACATACTACCAATCCTTATAGATGAATGTGCAGTGCCAGAAGGACTGTCTAAGTATCAATGGATAGAAATCAATAAAGAGAATTTCATGGCTGATGTTCTAGAATCTCTTAACATTCAACGTGACAGATACATAAAATCTCTGCCGCAGGGAAGTATAGAATTGAATCAATATACGAAAATATCAATTCCTCTTAACAGAGATATAGGTGGTAAACTGAAATATCATTGTGAAATACCACAGTTTTACCCTAATCGCTTTTTTGACTCACAATACGTTAACACAGTAATACAGCATGATACTTTAGAGATAATAAATGACTACAGGGGTTGGATAGGTGACATTGAAGTTGACGATCATTTAAAAAGGTTTAGCGAACTTGACATGGAAATAAATTTTTCGATTTATGAATTGTCTGAAGAAATGCTAAGTATTAAAATTATTATTAACTCATTTCTCGGAGGAGCGCATCCAAACACTCAGACACACAACATCAACATAGCCTTCAAGCCTGATAGGAAAGTTTACTTAAATGACGTAGTGGTGTATAAAAATTTAACAACGTTTGTTAAGAGTATGATTTCTAGGTTTGGAGACAAGGAGCAAAGGGAAAATTTACCTCATTATGCAAAATATATAAAGAACACAGATTTTACGATTGATGATAAAAATCTGTATTTGGATTTTACTAACCACTCCCCTAGAGTTATTTTGAGTTTAGCTAATTTAGATATTCCACTCCATAAAATAGAACTTAAAGTTCATGAGGACTTATAATTTGTTTAGATAATGATTGGTATATAGTACTAATGTTAGGACGAAACCCGGCTTGATTGATATGTTGACTTGATTAACGGTTTTTTGTGTACCTCCCGAATGTTGGGAGGTATTCGCTAGTAGCTTTCTGACTAGCCAGCAGTTGTCTGGTTTGCGTTCATTGTCTTACGCTTGATAGAGTAGAGGTTGGACAGGGTGGTAAAACGTTTCTGGGACTGGGGTTTCGACAACTGTAGGCGATAGCGGCAGCATACGTTCTTTCGAGTGGCCCCGGCTTAGAACCTGATCTTTGCGCAGGTCGATGCTCAGCAGTTCCCGGACGCGAGGCTCGAAATAGGTGACTTTGTAGTACTCGTCCGTCAGGCCGACAATGCGCCCGGTGTAAATGGCTTTGCAATCGCCCAGGTCAAAAGAGAATGTTACTGTAAACATAATGTTAATCTGTTAGAAAGTGAAAAAGGTAATGTTAATATGATACTGCCGGGCGAAGTGATACCCGTCAGGAGGGGAGGGGGTTACTTGTTTTCAAGTAGGTATTCCAAGCCTATTACTTTCATGTAATCTTCGAATTGAACGTTCACCCGTTCGGAATAGGCATTGAAATAGAGCGATGGGAACGTAATAAGGTTTTCGAATTGCAAAACCTCCAGATCGGCTATATCACAACAGTACAAATCAGATGTTAAAAACCGTTTGTAGTGGTTGTTGATAAACGGGCAAACGACGCGGGTAAAAAATTCATTGTTTAGAATTGTCCCGGCGAATACAGCCATATTAATCGGCTCGTGGTATTCTTTGATTGGGGTTTTAAACACAATCCGCCGTCTTTCACCCTTGTGAATGCCGTCGAAACTAGCAGTTATACGGCAGCGTAATCCTTTAGCTTCCAGAATGTCAATCGCCTGCAAAACGTTTTTGTAGTAGTGGAAAACCCGGCTGTCTGGTGTGCTGCAAGGTCTGCCCATGCGAATATTTACATCAATGAACTGGGCTTGTTCGTATTGACCCTCGAAACTGAACATGCATTCAGGTTCGCCACTCAGAAACTGGCCAACGTCTACAAAGTCGCCAGCAAGTTCGTAGCTGGGCAGTAGCTGATCGGGCAGTACTAGTTTAGCCTCTTTACGAATGGCGAGAAAGCGTTCCAGTGTGTAGTCGTCGCCAATTAGAGCGAGGTCTGCCAGTGATTGAACGCAGAGCGAACGTTCAGTAAGTTGAGTAAGGGTTAGTTCGCCAAGATCGTCAACAGTTGCTTTGTTGAGGGCGCGAATTATTGAGGTGACGGTTGCCATAATTACGAATTGTCTGGTCTGTTAGAGTAAGAGCAAAGGTAATATTAATATTACCTTTGTCAAGGGCAAATCATAGAAAACCCGGACAGTTTTTTCTGTCCGGGCTGGACTTGACTAGTAGAACCGGGTATAAACCTTTTTTACGCGTTCGGTTAATATCGGGTTCATTCCTTTGATTACCCGCGTTTGCATCGCGTATGCTGGGGATTTGCCAGCGGCCAGCAACTTACCGCCTTGAATGGATGCGCGGGGGCTAATAACAATGCGTTCGTTTACAAACTCTTTCCGAACGGCTTGGACGAACTGGCAGAACTTTTTGTCTGGGGCAAGCGACATTTCCAGTTTCTCATCATAACCGAACTCAATAACAGAAAAGCGGTCGAGGGTTGCGTCGTCCAGCTGGCTACGTCCTACGTACTGGCGGGTTGCGCCGGTCCCGAACGTATTAGCGCAGGCAATCAGAACAAAATCTTCGTGCTTGCGGATCATGCCGTCAGCAAAGGCGCAGTAATTATTGGCTAGTGCGCTGTTGAGGACTGCGATAACGTTAGGATTACCGGCGTCTATTTCGTCAAGAACAAAAACCCCGCCCTTTTCGTACGCTACCCGGAACTCAGTACTGACAAAGTTACCGTTCGCGTCCATGTAGCCGAGTAGTTCAGACTTCGACGTTTGCGAGCAAACCGATTTGCAGTAGAAATCTAGCTGTAACGCTTGGGCAACGTTTTCGCAGACGGTTGTTTTGCCCGAACCTGCTGGGCCTACTAGCATAACGTGATCCCGTACGGCAACGTGGCTCAAAATATCTTCGAAACGCTCATGCACCAGACCCTCAACTTTTACGGCGGCTTTATCATTTACTTTTACCTGTATCGTAGTAACGCCTGATTTCGTCGCCATAGATAGTTCTTCCAGTAGCTCGTTAAGCTCGAAAAGGCTTTGCTTAAACGGCATTGTCTCGTTTGCTACCGCTACCCGGACTTGTTCGGCTATCGCTTCGGCGTCTGCTGGCTGAGCTGTTGTTGTCGTCTTTGGCTTTATACCGGCAAGCAGCTGGGCAAGTTGACGCGCGGTTTCTTCTATGTTGTCTGAATCAGAAACCTGTGAAATGTCCTCAACAATTACCGGCGCAGATTCAGGGGCTACTACTGTTTCAGTCTTTACTACTGCTGGCGCTGGTTCAGCTTTCTTTTCAACCGTTGGCGCAGTTGTGTTTTCTGCTTTCGCTGGACGAGGGTTTGCGATAACCCACTTAGTCATGGCAGCGTCAAATTCTTCCTCGCTCGTAAAATCCATACGGCGCGGTGCTTTCGTTGGCTTAACTTCTGCAACTGCTGGCTCAGGCTGTACGTCTGCTTCTGCTGTTTCGGCTACTATTGTTTCAGCTGCTGGCTCAGACGGTACGACTGGAACCTGTACGTTTGTCGATTTAACTGTAACCTTAGAGGCTACTGATTTCTTTGCTGGAGCTTCTTCGTTCGTTATTCCGTCGTTCAGTGCTTTGTAAGCATTCGAGATAGAACGACGTCCGCCTTTAGCATCAATAGGAACTTCTAGGAACTTGGCTAAATCCATCCACTGCCCTTCGAACTCATGTAAACCTACTGCCTTTGCGTATTCTGCTACTGTGTTAAACTGACGAGCGTTAATGATGTAAGCGGTTTTCATAGTGTTAATCTGTATAAGGTGAAAGTATGTCAGCAATTCAGCGGTTTGTTTCTCTGTTTACTCGTTGTAAAGGTAATACTAATATTACTATCATGTCAAGGGTATTCATGGGATTCCCACCGAAAAATGCGGGATAATTCGCCACCCGTTCAGCCTCAGCAGGGTTATAATCAGGGATATTTTTACGGGTATTAAATCTTTTCTGCTGCCTTTATTCATCTATAGTCAAACTTTCTCCCCTCCCCCCTCTACTTTTTATGTAATATTAATACTACTTTCGCCTTGGTCATTAACGTACACAATGGAACTACAGATTAGCCCCGTTCTTTCGGGTCTGCCGCGAGTCAATTCTAACGACTTGGAGGACTTGCAGGGCAACCTCAAAGACTTGACCGAAAAGAACTACAAACGGCTCAAGAACTCATTAGAAACCGAAGGCTTCATTTTTCCCCTGTTTGTCTGGGAGGACCCGAATACCGGGGAAAAGTATTCGTTTGACGGTCATCAACGCTTACGGCTCATTCAGCGCGAAATTCCAGGGGGAATAATGTTGCCTTACGTTCGCGTTGAAGCCAGCGACCGGGAGGACGCCAAGAAAAAGCTACTGCTGTTTAACTCGAATTACGGGGAAGTCACAAAGGACGGTTGGGATGAATTTATAGCGGAGTTCTCCGATACGTCATTCGTGAGCAACATGACCACGTTCAGCGGCTTTCTGGATGAGAACTGGAATGTAAGCACCGATGACGACGACGCGAGCAAGGTAGACGACGCCAGTTCGAACACAGATTCGGGTGTTGCTGATGCTGATACGCCAACGTACCGGGTCGAGGCCGTTTGTGTATCTGAACGGGAGCAGGAACAATTATTCAATGAACTAACCGAACGCGGATTCCCATGCAAAGTTCTATCTCTATAAGTTACTTATTCACAAGAAATATTGAGTAGTAACTTAAAAAGCTTTCGATATACTACGCCTACAAATGGACTAATTACCAATACTATTGCTAGCTGAATGTGAGTTTATTGTAACTGCATCTAAAAACCGTTTGCCCGAACTGGTTAAATATATAATTGTCACATTATTCTGCTTTTCATAGATCTCATCAGTTGGAGCTAATACTTCGGCTAAACCAGAATCTAGAAGAATATTGCAAGAGTAACTCCATTTGTGTAGGATTTTATCACGGCATTTCAGGAGGAAATAATCAAAACCATCACGAGGTGAACCAAAATAAACGCTGAAGCCCTCACCTAGGTTATCTACAGTATTTAGTTGCATTAGCAAATCAGCTTCATCTGCACTAAGAGTTGATAAAATATTCACATAGCGGGGATGAAAATTTGAGTCAGTTATTTGATTTGCTATAATATTCTCCCACATCTCGTGCAAGATTGGATTTGTCTCCTTCGAAGCTTCTTCAAAGGAAGTAATAAAGCTTTTTGTATGCTTCGGAATCAATATATTACCACTCCGCTTGGCCTTTTCGACTGCATTTTGAATAGTAAAAGCAGCTAGTGCTTTTTCTACTTCAACCATATTGTCAAATTTCTGTCTTATATATCTTCCAATGCCGCTCGTCGTTTCTGTTATCGGAGCAACTATTTTACTAAATGTATCAATTAGGCCTCTGCTAGCCTCTATGTATACTTCTTTGGGAATCGCCTCCGCGGTTTTCCCTAAACCTACTATGTCAAAACCTGAATCAGCTTTATCAGAACTCTTATCTTTCATGTGGATTGGAATATATAATTATATACATCAAGTTACTTCCATCAATTATAAAATGCACTTGCAGTAGTTGTCCAAAAACTGTAATTGCTTTTTTGTATCCTATCTGCAACTTAGTTGATAGCTATTAACTTAAAAAGATCTATACATGAAGCAAATAACAAGTTGATTACAACATGTCCAAACAACTCTTATCAAAATAATAGGGCGACAGATAAAACTCTATCAGACGATGCATTTTAGTAATATTAATATTACTATTGTGTTATGATTACATTTAATATTGTAAGGAAGTCAAAGCCCCCGAAATCGTTCCGGGTTGCGTCTGTTATGGGTACGTTTGATTTGCAGTCAGACACAATTGAGGAGCGATTCACGGGCTATGTTGACCCGCCCGAAAACTGGCAGGTAGGGCTGATTGTCGGTGCATCGGGTACGGGTAAGACAACGATAGCCAAACACCTGTTCCCTGATTCGTACATAACCAACTTTGCCTACAACAAGCCGAGTATACTGGACGATATGCCTGCCGGTTGTACTTGCAGCGATATTACCAGTATGTTCAATGCTGTTGGCTTTAGTTCGCCTCCTTCGTGGCTCAAGCCGTACGACGTACTGAGTAACGGGGAAAAGATGCGGGTTGACCTGGCTAACGCATTGCTACGCGATGAGCAGCTAATCGTATTCGATGAGTTCACCAGCGTAGTAGACCGCACCGTCGCTCAGATTGGCAGCTATGCCGTTCAGAAGGCGATCCGACGCAGCACAAAGCAATTCATTGCCGTTACCTGTCATTACGACGTGGAGCAATACCTGAAACCCGATTGGGTGTTCGACACCAACACAATGACGTTTAGAGTACAGGAGGTTACTGAGCCGGGAAAGCCGGAGCCGGGAACGCCCCCGGCCTCTTCAATATCGACATATATGCTAGTGAAGGGCCATTACGTAAACGTGAGCTATGGAAGGCTTTTAGCAAGCATCACTATCTAGCCCATACGTTCAATGCCTCAGCGTGGGTGTACGTCGCTACCGTGAACGGTCAGTTAGCTGGCTTTCTGGCGGTGCTGAACTTCCCGCACCCGAAAGTAAAGAACGCTATTCGTTTGCATCGAACGGTTGTCTTACCTGCCTTTCAGGGTATCGGGCTGGGCAATGTACTTACGTCGCACGTTGTCAAAATGTACCATCGCAACGGTACAAAGATATTCACGACAACAACGCACCCGGCCCGAATCAAGCAGCTGAGCAAATCCCCGGACTGGACGTGTACGCACAAAGGCCGGGTAAGTCCAGCGGGCAAGAACGGCACAATGAAAAGACATTCTGAAAGCAGAATCACAACGTCATGGCGTTACGCGCCTAAATAGCACAAACTATGGCAAGAAAGGCAATAGTAATCGACTGGAAGCTGGTAGAAAAGATGCTACGCAGCATGTGCGACGGCCCGGAGATTGCCGCCCGTGTGGGTGTTCATCCCGATACGTTGTACCGCGCCTGTAAAAAGGAACATAAAATAGCATTTCAGGACTATGCGGCCAGTATGTACGCCAGCACGCGCCAGATGCTGCGCGAACAACAGATTAACAAGGCAGTGGGCTACAAGCGTCTTGAGGATACGCCGTTCAATACTGCTCAGGGGGTTATATTCATGCCGGTAGTAAGGCACTATGAGCCGTCCGATACTATGCTCAAGTGGCTGGGTGTTCAGTACCTGAATCAGAAAGAGAAACAGGACGTAACGCTCGAAATACCCGATTTTGTTATCGTTGGCGATACCGACGATGACGAGGAAGAAACAGACGACGACGAAACCGAAGAATGAGCAGACCGCGTAAACGCGAAGCTCCGTTACCTCCCCGAAGTGATCACCCCGAACGGTCGGCCTCTGGTCTGCCCAAGAAAGTAAAAGTAGGCAAAAAGATGTATGAACAGGTTCGCCCGAACCCGATCATAGATATGAGCCAGATGCGGCATAAGCTGCTGCCAGTCTATCAGAAACTAGTAAAGGCTGCTACTGACTACACCATCAATTACGGCGGTGGCGGTTCTGGTAAGTCGTTTGCGCAAGCGCAGTACTTCGTTCGCCGTCTGCTGACCAAGAAGCATAAGCTACTTGTTATACGCAAGTTCGGAACGTCGCTGAATGATTCAGTTATTGCGCAGTTCAAAGAGGTTGCTCTGCCTTTCTTCGGGCTGCGTGAAAATGTCCACTGGAAATACAACGGGAGTCGCAAGCAAATAACCTTTGCCAACGGCTCTACGATCATTTTCAAGGGGCTGGACGATGCCGAGAAGTTTAAGAGTATCGTGGGCGTGTCGCTGGTCTGGATCGAGGAAGCGACCGAGATAGAAAAGAACGAGTTCAAGATTGTCAATGACCGGATAAGGGGTAAGAAGAAAGTACAAATCTTCCTGACGTACAACCCGATCTCGGAACGGCACTGGCTACGCGAACGGTTTCATAACCCCGACGATCCACACAAAGGGATTGACGACCGCACGACGGTTATATTCAGCACGTATCTGGAAAACCCGTTCGTCGGTCAGAAGTACATTGACGAAATGGCGTATTATCAGGATCACGACCCTGATCACTACCGCGTCTATGGACTAGGACAGTTCGGTATCATTCGCCCGGAGAATCCATACTTCACCAGCTGGAAGCCAACCAAGCAGAAAGGCAAAACCAAGTACAACCCTGCGCACCCGGTTTGTGTATCGTTCGACTTCAACATCAAAAACTCGTTCGTTGTCAGTCAGCACTACGACGGCAAGCGTATTCAGTTTCTGGAAGCCAAACACGGCGAGGGTGATCTGCTCGAAATGTGCCGATACCTGGCTATCAAGTACGGGCGTAATCACATTCGGTTTACGGGTGACGCGTCGGGTAACGCAGGCAGTGCCTACACAACGGGTAACGTATCCGCCTGGACGCTGATTGAGCAGTACATGGCTCAGTTCGGTGCAACCTTCTGCGATTACGAAATGGTTCCGAAGTCAAACCCTTCGACGGCTTCATCACGGCACATCTGTAACGCGCTGCTGGTCTACTACATGGAACGGATGACTGTTGATCTTGTGGAGTGCGGTATACTAACCGATGACATTGAACGTATGCGGGCAACGTCCGAGGGTTCGCTGGATAAGCACGATGCAAATAAGAATAACTACGGTCACATTGGCGACTGTTTCCGTTACGCTCTGCATAATTTTGAATATGATACGTACTTATCGCTGGGGATTGCAAAAAAAGGTATAGCTTAGGGGCTGTAATTCAGAGGCAAACGCCCTCTTTTTTTGTAAGTAGTTGAGTAATAGTAACATTACAATTATTGTTTGAAACTATTACTTTTTTCATTTGTGTTTTGCAACCGAAATACTTAGGCGTACTTATGACAAGTGAGAGTAACAATCCTTTTCGTTCGCTGGTTGGTCTGCGGGGCGTCGATACAGTAACGCACGCTTGGGTAAACGACATAACTGGTATTAGTACCGAATTGGTTTCTGATCTGGCGCAGCCTTCTGATATTTTCGGCAGTATATCGCAAATCGCAGACCCAACCACTGCTGTATGGGAAGGTGTTCACCGCGAAGCCTACGAAAAGCTGGTTACAGAAATCAAGTTGCAGCTCAGTGAGAACTACGATTTCGCCCCGGTTATTGTGCGTACAGCGCAGCCTCAACGGGCAAAGCCGTCTGAAACTGTAGCGGGGCCGTTTCTGGTCGGCTCAATTGCGACTATTCCGTACTTGGAAAACGCAACGATAAACCTCAATGCGCTGACGGTGTTCGTTGTGCCTACCGGCTCAGGTTCGCCAAACCAAACGGCAATGGCTTCAGTACGCGTTTACGACATGGATTCACAAGCCATGTTCTATTCGGCCCCGCACGAGTTTCGGTTCGGTGCAAATACGATTCAGTTGAACCAGCCCTATAGAACGCTGTTTCTTGAGCCGTTGCGTCTGGGTGTATTTGTTGATGTGTCTCAGATGTGGCTCAGTGAACTGCGGCTTGATTGGGGCAAATGCGAAGGGGATTACCTGCTTGAGGGGGCTAGAATGCTGAACACAGTCGCTACCATTGATGCGGAAAAAACCTACGTATCGCTCGATATTGAGGTTGTACGCTCGATTGAGCCGATGCTGACGCGCTACGCTAAGGAAATGGCAAACGCCTATCGGTATCTATGCGGCTCGCTGCTGATGACTGAGAAGCTGGCAACGCCGAACCTGAGCGCGTTTACGCTGTCTAACGTGCAAATGACTGAGCGACTCGAAAGCAAGCTGTTTGATGACTTTAAACGCGCTCTGCGCCCTACTGTTAGACTGCTATCAAACGAGCTACAGCAGCAGCAGTCATTGACGATCCCCCTTGCCACGCCCAACGAAACGACGATTATCTACGGCTCGTATGTTTAGAATTGATTCGGGTACGTCACTGGCTGACCTGCTGGCGATTCAGAAAAAGCTCCAGCTTGTTCAGCAGCGTCAGCTAACATTAGTACGAATGACGGCTCAGTTTGGGGCCAATCAGGTACGCGACCGGATTCAGCTAACGGGGCGCAACACCCAGGGCGACCCGATGATCAGTAAAAGTCCTAAACGGCTGGGTCGCTATTCGGCTTCACACGGCAAGGTTCGTCAGGAAGAGGGATTACGTACTGATCTGATCAACCTCACGTTTTCGGGTGAATTGCTCAACGGCGATAGCTGGACGGCCATTCAGGACAGCGACGATAGTTACGGCGCAGGCTTCAATGAAAACGCGATGAGCGAACGCGCCGACTTTCTGGAAGAGGAGTTCGGGGAAGTGTTTCAGCTGTCAGCAGACGAAGAAGATGCCGCTGCGGATTACTTCAACAATGCACTTACCGATTTAATGACCGTAACGTTTTAGCCCATGAATGACAGTCTGCTATTACAGCCCATTGACGAACACCTGAAAGCAACGCAGCCGGGCGTTCGTACGCAGTTTGCCGGTCGCGTCGAACAGTTCTACGACCCGCAGCTGCGCAGGCCGGGACTGATGCGTTTTGATAGTACAACGCTTGCGCCGAGTCGCTACACGATTGATACCGTCAACTTTGATTTGCAGGTTGCGCACCGTCTGACTGGTGGACAGCCGGTTAAAAGCCCCACGCGCTGGGGATCGCGTCAGCAGATTGCTTTCGATTTGTACTGGACGCTGATCTGCGCCACAAAACGCCCCGGCATCATTACGCAGTTTCTGCTTGCTTTCTCGCACATGAACGACCTCGAAGTTAGCGAGTTCAGCACCGATACGCTAAGCATCCTAAAGCGCGATTTCCTATTCTCACCAGACGGAAAAACGCCCTACGATCCACAATTACAGTGTTTTTCTATTCAGTACCGAATGTTGAACATTTCGGAAGAAGTGTTCTCTAGCCTTTGTAACTCTTTTAGTTAATATGAATACTAGTACTTTTCACCCGGAGTTTAAAAAGGCGTTTGAGTTAGGCCATGTTGAGCCGGTAGCCCTGCCCAACGGCGAGCCGTTTATCATTGACGGACACCAGTTCTATCAGGCGGCAAACGACGGCACAAGCATGTATCAGGGGCGTGCGATGTCGTTTACGGACGTAATTGAGAAGCACGACCGGCTAAAGCTCGATGAAGCGACAATTCGCGCTTTCTTTCTCACTGTAAGCGAGAACGCAACGCAGGCTATGAAGCTGATGAATAACGACCCAGAGCAGGCGTTACGCTATCTGAGCGAGATTATGACGCTGGCCGGACACGGCAAGCAGCGTCTTGATCTGTACGAAGATGTTGCCGAGCTGGGTATCGGTAGCAACACGGCGCGTATTTATGAACTATCGTCGATCTGGTTTTTTCTGTCCGACGAAGACCCGGCAGGCTATGACCCGGCAAAGGGTGAGCGCAACGTCAAACTAATGTTAAAGCGGCCCGACCTCTATGATTTTTTTTTAAGGCTGCGGTTGAACCAATTCGCTCCCTTAGCAGCGCACTCCGCCGAAAATACCCTGAGGTGTATGAAGGCGATAGAGGACAGCAACTTCGAGGGGCTGCTCCTCTTCACGCAAACCCTGTTGAACTACAAAATCAATGGAGTAAATCCCACTACGACCCGATTTTTAGAGTCGCTGACGGCGACCCTGCGCGTTTACGATTCCTGTTACGTTCAACTGTGGAAGAATCTCACGACTACATGGCCGCAAGCGTCCGAAAACAGCAGTTCGAAGCCAGTGAGCGCGAACGACTCGCTGAACTAGCCAAGCGTAACAACTCAACGAAGAAATAACAACACCGTAGTACTTTTCAAATTATTCCAGAACACCAATCCCTAAAATGCAATCTTCTACTTTTCCGACAAAACAAGCGCAACAAGACCTTCAATTACTCCAAGATTTCTTATTTGAAAAAGTTTACAACGATCCTAAGCGTCTGTATGATTCAGAGGTTGAGGATTTAGTCGAATACTGTTTTCGACAGTACTACGTGTTTCTGTTTAATTCTTACTCGCTGGAAGCCATGTATAAGCACTTTCAGCAGGAAGTTTACAAAATGCTGGAACTGCGCGAGGTGAGTAGCGATGAAGCCGAATACTGTCTACGCTCCGGTAGATTCTGTCAGTTTGCCCAAAAGCTAATGAAGGGCATTAAAAATGAAACCAATCAGGTCCCACCCTCGGCCAGCACATCAGGCGAGGATTTAACCCATGTCTGCGCGTGAGCAAAACATCCGTTTTAACTTCAAAGTAGCCTCCGAATTTCCCCAAGTTATTTCTCAATTAGAGACAGTTAACGATCTAATTGAAAAGCAGTCTAAAGTCGCGTCGGCCAGTGCCGACGCGGTTAAGACTTCACTCCTCCAACAGCGCAACGACACAAAAGCCACGGCGGACGAATCCCTAGCCATTGCCAAAGAGATCGCCCGACAGACCACGCTTGAGCGTAAAGCGCAACTTGATCAGCAGACCGCCCAGCTAAAAGCCAGCGAAGCCCAGAACACCGCTTTCGTTAAAGCCAGTGAACAGGAACGGGCTGCGATTACCAAGCAGATTGCCCAGCAGACAACCAACGAACAGAACGCTGAGCTACGCCGTCGTGAGATCGAACTACAGGCATCGACCGAGCGTCAGACCGCCGCTTACCGGGCTTCGCTCATTGAGCAGGCTCAGGCTGCGCAGCGTCTGAATGACCAGACCACGCTTGAGCTAAAAGCGGAGCTTAACGAACGCACGATTGCGGTAAAAGCCGAAGCCGACCAGCAGACGGCAGCTATCCGGGCTGAACAGCAGCGTCAGACAATGATCCTGCGCAATGAGCTGGCCGAACAGCGTGCCGAACTCAAGCAGCAGGGTAACGCGTATTCCGAGCTTCGCAACTTCATTGCCAGTGCCTTTGGCGTTTACGAAATCATTGAGTTTGGCCGGGGTGTTATTGATGCCAAATCAAAGATTGACGTTTTTCGTACGGGTTTGCAGCAAATGATTGGCAGCAAGCGCGAAGCCGACGAACTGTTTGCGCGACTTCTGGAAATGGCGAAAACGACGCCTTTCCAGGTGGAGAACCTGATGGAAACGGCGTTCCAGCTGAAAGCGATGGGTACGGCCACAAAAGACCTGATTCCTACGCTCGAAGTGCTGGGCAACATGGCCGCTGTCGTCGGTGAGCAGAAGCTGGGACTCATTGCCAAAGCCTTCAACGACGTTCAGAACAAGGGTAAGCTGATGAAACAGGAGCTTAACCAGTTCGCTGAAAACGGCGTTCCGTTGTACGACCTGCTGGCCGAGTCGATGGGTAAAACCCGAGATGAGGTTGTGAAGCTGGCCGAAGATCACAAGATTTCATTCGCTCAGGTAAAGGAAGCGTTGTTCGACGCTAGTTCGGCAGGCGGCAGGTATTATAACCTGATGTCTATTCAGGCGCAGACGCTGGGCGGTCAGGTATCTAACCTGGCTGATAAGTTTTTCCTCGCTAAAGCCAAGCTGGGGGATTACTTCGAGAACGGCCTGCAAAAAGTTGTCAGCGGGTTATCCTCGTTAGTGGAGTGGCTGGCTGGTTCTGACAAAGCGATTGACCGAAACGTCAAGATCGTTGAGGCTGCGGGTGCTGCGTGGCTGACCTATCACGGCTACGTTAATTCGGCCATGATTGCCGAACGCGCAATGGCTGCGGCAATAACGGCTAAAAACGTCGTTGTCGGTGCTGGCTCGCTGGCGATGGGTACGCTCAATCTCCTAATGATTTCGGCGACCGGCTACACGGATCTGTTTTCGGCGGCTCAGGTTCGATCCGCAGCCGCAGCGCGGGCGACGTGGGCGGCTTTCCTGAGCAATCCGCTGGGGGCTATTATTCTGACGGTTGGCGCACTGACAACGGCGTATCTGGCTTGGCAGGCGGCAAACGTGATCGTTATTGAATCAATCGGTGAGCAGCAGGCACAGCTTGAGAAAGAGCAGCGTTCGCTCAAGGTGTCGATTGAGCAGGCGATGAACCTGAAAGAAGGCACGAAGGAGCGAGCCGCTGCCATTCAGTCGCTGATTAATAAATACCCGGACTACTTTGCGGGGCTGGACGCTGAGCATACCAATAATGCCCAGCTAAAGAAGATTCTTGATAAAGTCAATGAATCGTACACGACCCGGATTGCACTCGCTAAAGAAGCCTATCGGACGGAGCTTAACGAGGGTAAACTAAAGTCGCTTATCGAACAGCAGGAACAGCTGATGAAGGTAGCGGCTCAGCGTTTACCGGCTGAGGTCATGCTGAAAGTGGGCGGGGATGCTTCGCAGCTGCTGAAAGTAATTCAGGAGGTTCCCAAGTACGCTGAAATGCTGAAAGGCGACTGGATGACTCAGGTTGGCGACGATGTCGGGCGGCTGTTCGGTGGCATTAACCCCACAATTGCGCTTAAGCAGATCACGGCGGGTCTGAAAGAGTACGAGACAGAGGTTAAAGCGTCGGACGAACGAATCAAGAAAATCAAGGCTGACAATAATACGGCTCTGATCACGCTGGAAAACGAACGGCATAAAACCGTACTGGCTCAGCTGAAAGCAGCAAACGACGGTAGTGCGAAGGATCAGGCCGAGTATAACCGCAAGGCACAGGCTGAGGAAAAGCTGCACGCTACGAATCTGGGTGAGGTCAAGCAGCAGGCCCGTAAAAAGGAGGAGCAGGCCGAAAACGAACACGGCGGTAAGATGAAAACGATCACCGCCAATACTGCGGCACAGATCAAAGTCGAAAAACTGCGGTACGATTCGGACTCTTATTTTGAGAAAGTAAAGCTGCTCAAGGCGGAGGAGGACGCACAGATCGAATCGGTCAACCGGGTACTTGTCAACAGCAAAGCGAGCGGGGATAAGCTGGCCGCTGTTCGTGCGCAGTCGATGGATAAGATCAAGGAAATTCACGCAGCTACTGAAAAGAAAATTCAGGATTTGCGCGATGAAACTGTCCAGACGCTGCTGAGCGATACGCAGGATATTGTCGAAACGGATCGTCAGGCGCAGGAAGCGATTGTTGCGGCCAATCAGAAGTCGAAAAAGGAAATCGACAAAGAGAATAAAGAGGCTAAAAAAGAGCAAATTAAGGACGCCAAAGAGATCGCCAAAGAGGTTCAGGATGCCGAAGCGGAAACTCAGAAAATTCAGGCTGAAACCCACAAAATTCAGACGAGAGCCTATAAAGAACAGACGAATCTGTTGTTTAGTCTGCTGGGGCAACAGGGCGGGATTATTACCGAAATGTCGGGTACGGTTAAAAAGGTGTACGACGATTGGGATATGATTTCGGGTAAATCCAAAGCCGAAGCCGCCAGTCGTCTGCAATCCGCCGAAACCGAGTACGCCCGGTACATGAATATGTATCTGCAAGGCGATAAGGAAGCCGAAGGCATGGCCGCACGAATGAAGGTGACCAAAGCCCAGGCTACGCAGGATATGACCGAGATTTCGGCGGCTCAGGCAACCACCGCGCTTGGTCTGGTCGGTATGCTGGTGTCAGTTGCTCAGAAGCTGTTTGCTGCGCTCAATGAAATGCACGCCGAGACATTCCGGGCGATTTCAAAGGCTATCGGCGTAACGATAGAAGCCACGAATGCGGCTTACGATAAGCTGATCGAGATCGAAAAGGAAAACTACAGTGAGCAGCTGCAATTTACGAAAGGCTCTTACGATGAGCGCATTCGTGTAATTGAGCAGTTCTACGACCGTCAGAAGGAGCTGGTTAGCAACCGCGACTTTATGAACGACATGCTGGCCTCAAACAAGGCGTACGCTGATGCGATTCTGGAAGCGGGTCGAGATACGGTGTGGAATCATAAGAACTACACTGAAACAATGGCGCGGGCTGAGATTGAGATCAATGCCGACAAAGCGCAGCGCATTATCCAGATGGAGATCAATCAGATTGAGCTACAGAAGGAGAAAGCCGCCGAGATTCGCGACGCTAAAATTGACGCGCTGGATGAATATAACGACCGTTTCAAGCAAACCGTTGACGAAACGATTGATAAGCTGAACGAAGTTGCTGACGCTGAAATCGACGCCATAAACCGGGCGTCCGACAAGAAGAAAAGTGCGCTCGAAGAACAGCTGAGCGAAGTAAAAAGCACCTACGATGAGAATGTCCGGTTAGCGAATGAGTTTTTCGATAACGAACTAAAACTACTGCGTGCGCAGGAGTCCGCCAAGAAAGCAGAGCTTCAAGCGACATTCGACCTGAGACAGCAATTACTCGAACAGTCTACGCTGGACGAAATCGAGAAAATTGGCATCATTGACCGCGCCCGGAATGAAGCACTGGAACGCTACCGGATTGACGAAGTTGCCCGGCTGACGGCAACCCGCGACCGGATTCTCGCGACGTTGACCGATGAAGGCGAGCGCGAACGCGTTACCAATGAGTACGCGCAGCGGATCGGTCAGGTGCATAAAGATGTCGAAGATGCGAAGCTCGACAAAACGAAGGGTGTCAGTCTGGCAACGACCCAACTGCGCAACGAAGAAAAGGACACGGCGGAACGGCTCAAGCAGGAGGAAAAGACGGCGCTTGCGATTCTGGAACAAAACTTTCAGACCTTATTCGAGCAGCTGTCTGATCAGAAAGACGCCCGGTTGGAGAAGCTGAAAGCTGACAGCGAGACACGCGAAACCGAACTCAAGGCGCAGATCAAAAAGATTGAGGAGGATTCAAAAACGGCCATTGAAGCCATTCAGAATGAGCTGAAAGCCAAAACGGTTTCCTTACAGAATCAGGTCGCACAGAACGAAGCGGAGGCTGCTTTAAAAAAGAAGATCGCTAATGCCGAGTATACAAACGCCGTCATTGGTATGAACCGGCAGTTGTTCGAAGCAAACAAGGCCATGAAAATAGCCGAAATCCAAACCGAAATTGCAATCCTCAACGCCCAGAAAAGCTGGACAGGGATCGGTAACGGCAAAATCAATGAAGCGATCGGGCAGCTGCAACAGGCTATTTCTTCGATTCAGGGGCTGAGTGCTGGCGGTCAGGAGGTTGCTGTTGACGGCGGGCATTCCTTCGATCCGGGTAACGGTACGTACCATTTCAATCTTGATCAGGGCGAACTGCAATACATCGTCGATATGAACAAGGCCGGGGGCCGGGATAAAATCTCACTGCGCGACGGTGCGGTAACGGGACCAAGCTCGCCGGTTCGCGAGGATAACCTGTCGCTGTTACCCGAAGGGCAGGAGGTCGGCCTGTACAAGGATGGAAACCCGATTACGCTCCGGTACGCACCCGATGGACACCGCATTTTTGTCAACGATGCGAACGGAAAGCCGGTGATCGTGGCCTTTGCCTACGGCTACGTTCCCAAGACCGGGGAACAGTTCGCCCAGGGTACGGAGTACGTCGAAGGTCGGGGCTATCCTGACGGCATTGATACAGTTCCGTCCTGGCTCACAAAGGGCGAACGCGTTATTGACGCCAGCAAGAACAAATCGCTGAACGGTATCAGTAACGAGGAGCTAGTCGCCCGGTCAACGTTTTTCGAAAAACTACAGCTGAGCCTGCCTGATCTGCGAGGGACGTGGGCCGACATCGGTAGTGCTAAACTCAGACTGCCAAACGGCATCCTATCGAGCGACGGCAAGCAGATGCTTGATTTTGCCGAATTGACCGGAGAGATGCAAAAGACGCGTCAGGCAATCGAAAATCAGAAACTGCTGCGCGTGAGTATCGACCGTCAGGGCTTCGCTGAGTCTGAAATCGGCAAGCAGAGTATTACGAACTATTGGGGGAATATTTTAGATCGTTAATAAATATCGCTGATCAAAAGCCGATGATCAAAGGAAGATATTAATTCTGAACTTCATATTTTAAATAGAAGAAATATCTCTTTTGACGTTGGCAAGGTTCTCGCAATATCTTGGCTGTCCTGTTTTTTTGCAAAGGTGTCCCCATATCTCTAAGGATTTTATGTAATGAGTACGGGCCTCTTCATATAAACCGAGCTTTTTACACTGATATCCTATTTGGGCATAAGAGTTAGCAATATGATCTTCTATTTCAATAGAAGATGGGTTTTTGACTATTAACTCTAAGGCTATCTTGTTGTACTCTTTATAATAATCTAGTGCAGTTGCATACTCGTGTTTTCTACTATTAACTTCTCCTAATCTATTGTTGGAAATTGCAACTGCAAGTTTCAACAATTCAGAACTGCTATTATTAGAAAACATTTCAGAGTTTAGTTGATTGTAACGTAAAAAATTTGTCGTTGCCTCTTCTAATTGATTTTTATGCATATAAAAATTTCCAAGTCTGTCAAAAGAGATAGCATAGCCAAATTTTGAAAGCTCAGAAATAGGGTTATTTTCGTGTGTTGTTTTACATAAAGAGTTAAATTTTTTAAGTAATTTCTCTGCCTTTAAACTATCAGTATTTTCATACATTCTTGCTAGTAAGTCTGTGGAACGTGCGTAGTTCTGTTGATTAAATTCTGAATCAGGGTTTTTAATATACACTTCTTCCATTATTCTATTACTATTAACAAACAGAGAAAGGGCTCTAGGTATATCACCCATCTCTCTATATATAATTCCAATTTTAGAAAGTGATAAGCCAATTCCTGTTCTATAGTAATTGTCATTGCTTAAGTTCATCAAATGGACAAAGCAATCATGCATTTTTACGAACTCTTCTAGTGCTTCATGTAAAGGTCTTATTTTTTGCTTTATTTCAGCAATTGATTCGTGTACAGAGGCTAATACTGTAATTATGTTTTGATTATTTGGGAAATCATTATTTAGTTTCTTTATATTATTTAATTCTTGCTGTGCTAGTTTTAGAGCTTCTTCTGATCTTCCTTGGCTATTTAATAAGTTAATTTTATTTATATTAACAGAGATAGTTTCTAGCGAGTTTTCATCACCGTAAAGGCCGAGACTTTCATCAAAGCTTTCGATTGCTTCTCTTTGCTTTCCCTGATCGTTATAAAGTCTACCTATCTGCCGAATGCATTCAGCTAAAGCCTTTTTATCCCCTAAATACTCAAAGATGTTCTTGCTCTCTTGTATGAACTCCATAGCTAAAGGTATGTTACCTTTAGTGTGATAATATCCGCTTATATTATAATTTATCAGCGCTAGTAACTGTGTTCGCTCCTTAAGGGAACGAGATACGCTAGAAGCAAAAGCAACGTGAGTAGATAATTCTTTAAAATCTATTATTGTAAATGAATTATTTAAATTTGCAACAAAATTATGAGTGTGCTCTAATAGGCGTTCTTTGTTCGCATCCTTAATAATAGCTTGTATAACAGGGCTACATTTGATAAAATTATTTTCTTCATTTAAATCTAACCAGCCTTTCTGATATAAATTATACAAGTCATCTTCAAATTGGTCCTTATTGATTGGGTTATAAAGAGAAATCAGAATTTTGTAATCAATACTTTCCGGAGGAAGTATACTAAGAACACACAATAAATTAATTTGACTGTAACTTAACGGAGCTAAGTTATACATAGCCTTGATTATATCTTCTGGCTTAGCTGTTTGAAGTTCATTACTGCCGTATGTAGTTTGTACCGATTTGGTCTTAATTTGTAATAAACCATTTTCCTGTAATGATTTTAACAAATCCTGTAAAGAATAATTGCTTGTAAATTTATTTAACTGTCTTAGGTTTTTTGCAAGTAGTTCTATAACTAGTGTGTTAAATCCTACAGCTATAAAAATACTTTCTAATAGAGTCTCTTCTTCTTTAATAATATTTTTGTAATATGTCTTGAAAAGTTCAATCGAAGTTTCTAAATCTAAACTCCCTACAGGAAACGTAGTTATATTAGATAGTTCATTTACTCTACTTGTTACTAATATGTGAAAGTTTGTCAGGCTCTTTAGATTCTTATAATATTTTTGTAGGTCTTCTATATCATTAGCATTGTCTAGTACTAGCAGAGATGGATCTTCTAAGTTGGATAAATATTGAAGGAAGACTTCTAATCTATCTTCTACATTCATACTAGATTGAAATTCAATTTTAAGTTTATCTGCCATTGATAGGAGACCACGAAGAATACCATCTCCAGCGAATATCCATCCTAGATGCTTATAATTAGCTTCATTTGAATGCCAGTAATGCGATGCTAAGGTTGTTTTACCAATCCCGCCTTCACCATTTACTAAAAGTAGCAAATGGTTATTATTCCAAAGGCATTCTTTTATTTTATCCAAATCATCATCACGTCCTAGAATAACTTCTGCGCTAAATGGTTTACTGGTCAAATATTTAGGAGCAACGTTTTGGGGATGAACATGTATTTCATCCCCAAAACGTACCGAACCTGCATTAACAGTACCTGTATTGATATTTTTACTGTTTTCTATATTGCTCATTTTGTATCGCCGAAAGTAACGCTTGTACCCGCTGTGACAGTACCTGTATTGACATTTTTACTGTTAGTAACTGTTGTCGTTGACCCGGTACTTTGTTTACTCTTTATCACAGAATACATTTCCTCTAACAATTTAATCAATTGTGGATTGTCTTCTACTTCGACCGCTATTGCCGCTTCCGCTGCTTTTTTTCTTGCCTCACTGTCAGGATTTTGTTCTAGTTTCTTTAGAAGGTCATTTGGTGTATTGTCATTCTCTAAAAAAACGGGGCGTATCCAGTTTACTGTGGCCTCTGTAAAATCAGATGTGAAGTCTTTAAATGCTTTATTTTCCTTTAGGGTTTTTGCTAAATACCCAACGACAGCAGCGATTGTTAATGGTTCCATTAACTTAAGTTTTAAGTGAGAATTGCATTTGAGTAATCAAATTTAATAAATATTATAGATTATATCAATCTTATATATTTTTGGTTTTTAGTAATATTAATATTGTATATATTGGTAGAATGGAACTATATTTTTTAGATGATACCGAAGTCGTAGCCCCGCAGGGTATTGCGGCGCTGACGCGTCAGAAAACGCGCTCACGCCGTTATTTCTCCGTACTGTACCGAAACGTCGGTTACGCGTCCGGCGTCGGTAACGTTTCGTTTCTGGATACGCTGAGCCGCAATCTACTTTTGACTCCTTACCGGGAGTCGAAAGTAGCGGCCAATGTCCGGTTCCGATCCGAGTATAACGGGCAAACGGAATTTGATGCGTTTGTCGATTTCCTCAGCTTCTCCTATAACCGGGATCGTGTAACCTGCGCCTTTCGGGATGAGCAGGCCGTTACGACGCTGGAAAGTCAGGCTGTAGCTTCGTTCGGCGTACCGACACAGACAACTATCGTTTTGCGCCCGAAACGCGTTACGGGGCCGTCTACGCACACGATAAACAGCCTAGCGGCAACCGTTCAGCGGTCAACACCCGGAGCGCAGCCACTGAATCACGCCTTACCGCTGGTCAAGCCCGAAAAAGAAGATACGACGCTACCCGGACAGCTGTTAACCGTCGAAACGCCGCTCGGTAGCACGCCGATGTATCGCAACACAACCAACGAAGTGCAGTCGTTGCAGCTGTCCGGTAAAGCCGTGATGTCGTTTAGTGCAAGCGCAACGGTTTCGGCTTACCTTAGCGTGTTTGTGTACTCGCCAAACGGCGAAGTTGAGGAGATTCCGCAGGGAACGCTGCTACTCACAACGAGCACCAACAGCCATACGCTGCTGCTGCGGGGTAACGCGCTGGTTCAGCCTGGGGGCTGGATTGTTGTCGGCTTCCGGGGCGATGCTGTGCAGCGGTTTAGCTTCACCTACGGAGCCGACACCGCCGTAACGCTTGAGTCAACCAATCAGGCCCCGGAAAGCCGCTGTCGTGGCCTGCTGGCGGGTGATCTGCTGGCGCAGCTGGTCGAGAAAGCAACGGACGGCGCAATGCAGTTTGCCAGTCGTTATTTCTCGACCGGCGACGGCTCGACGCTGTTTATTACCAACGGGGCAAACCTGCGCGGTCTGGACAAATCGCTGACGGCAACGCTACAGGATATTTTCGAGGGAATAACGTCGTTTGAGCCGCTGGCCCTGTGGCTCGACGGCCTGACCGTTCGCTGTGAGCCGCTGGCCGAGTATCTGCAACAGCACGCGACCCGGACAACGTTCGACGCTGAAATTATCAGTGCGACGTACAGGCCAAACGCGAGCTACATTGCGTCGGAAATCCTGACCGGCTTTGAATCGTGGCGCGGTGATGGTCCACTGGCGGGTGACGAGTTCAACGGGTTTCATCGGTACGTAAGTCCCTACAAAACCGCCCGACAGCCGCTTGATCTGCGCAGTAAACTGATTGCGTCCGGCTCACTCATCGAGCAGCAGCGACGCAAGCAGTTTAGCGACAAGACGGCAAGCACCTCCGCCGATGGTGACGACGAACGGCTGTTTGTGCTTTGCGTGGCTACCGACCGCAGCGGCCAGCTGATAGGGGAAACCCGGCAGCGTACGGGCTACATCAGCAATACCGTCGATACAGAAACCCCGTACAACGTTCGCTTATCCCCGGCTCGCAGTCTGCGACGCTGGGCAACGATTCTGCCACTGAACAGACTGATACTCGAATCGTCGGAAGGCAATACCGAGTTTGTCAGTCGTTACGACGACGGCGATTTCGTTCGGGAAAACGATTCGCTGTTCGAGTCGAATAATAATCCGCTGCTGGGCGATGAACAGGTTGAGGTTGCTATTCCCATGACGCAGCAGGAGTTTAACAGCCTGGGCGACTGGATTACGTTTTACGATGAAGGGAAGGAGGTGACAGGTTTGCTGATGGATGCCGTCTGGCGCACGACCAACGATCTGGGGGAAGTCGCGCAGCTGATGCTGTTCATGTGAAAAATTTTTTCGTTAATTTGTAATATTAATATTACTTTTCCGCATGAGTCAGTTTGCGCATTTCCTTCGCTTCTTTCCACTGAATGACGATACACGCCCGGTTCCGGGTAATGCCATAACGCCAGATACAGCACACCCCTTGTTGCCGATTGTGCCGGGGGATGTGCTGCGCTGGCTGATCCCCAAAGCGGATTTAGGAGGCTGTCCGGCTCACCTTTCCGAAATCGTACTGCTGTCGCAGGCGAATGTTAATCTGGGCAAAACGGGTATTGTGCGACTACAGGACAGCGAACACTACGTTCAGTTCGAGCTGACAATCGACGCGCTACCGCAGCCGGGAGAGCAGTTTGCTATTACGCGTACAGCGGCCAGCGGTGAGGTTTCGATCATGGGAACCGTTCGGGGTTCGTTTGCTAATCTGGATGCGTACATAACGGCCATTCAGAAAAAATTTGAAGCCTACCCGCACGCGCCGGTTCTTACAATCCGGCGTCAGAACCGGCTCGCCGTCCGCATGTATCACACAAGCCGGTTTCGACCAACGGACGCCGACCTGCTAACGTGGCGGGTCGGTTTAGGTAAAGTTCCGGCCAATGCCTACAACACCAACAGCCCCGCGCTGCTGGCCCAATCGCTCGGCACAGTAAACCAACCGGCTACCGATTCGTACAAGGTTGTCGTTGCTGATGACATTGAGGCCGGTAATATTTTCCAGTTGCAGGGTATCAGCCACACCGCGACGGCGACCGATACCCCGGCCTCGGTGCTTACTGCGCTTGGCGTTGGCAGTAATTACCTGACGGTGCAAAGCGGAACCGTCGTAACGATCAACGCGCAGGTCGGTGCGTATCGGTCTGAGAACCGCAATACACCAACCTTGCAGCTGCTGTACGACAGCAACAACGGAGCAGGACAGGATCGGTACAAAGTGATCATCGGGCAGGATGTCAAACCGGGCAACATCTTTCAGGTTAGTGCGCCGGGCATGACGACGAAAACCGTTAAGGCCGGAAGCGTTGACACCAGCGCAACGATTGCCGCGCTGTTCAACACCTCGGCGGGTTTTATGCTGATCCCGCAGGGGCAGAACCCAACCGCTACGACCGATTCAGGTAGTCTACAGGTCGATAACACAAACCTGCCAAGTATTTACCTGACTGACAAGAAGATTACGCAGGCTGCGACGGTTACGCGCTGGCGGTTATTCGTCGGTAGCAGCATTCAGCGCAATAACGCGTTTGTCATCGAGCAAACCGGGCTGACGACAAAAACCGTCGTTGCGACCGCGACCGACACCCCGGCCAGCATCGCCGGTAAGCTGGGCTACTCGACAAACCCGTTTACGGTTGAAGTACCGGCAGGCCAGACGCTGAGTGCCTACGCCCGACGCGGCCCCCGCTACAGCGAGCCGGACGACATTGCGCCGGTCAGAATCACGGCAAAGCCCCGTTGCGTGCGTCCTGATCAGGCGGTTGCCCAGGCAATAATCGGGAACGTCGCGCCGGGTCTTTACGCGCTGGGCCTGTTCGACAAGCAGAAAGGGAAAATCGTTGCCCAATCAAACCGGCTCAGTTTGCAACGCGTCACGCAGGAAACGGCTGTTGTTCGCTGGGGCAGTCTCCAAGATCAGGAACGCGTCTTTGCCTACCAGTATACCGAACCCGGACTCACGCAGCAGCTGCGTTTGCCGGTCTGGGTTGGTGTCATGCGGCAGCTAACGCAGGAAAGCCAGTACGATACGCAGCGGGGTAACGTAATCCGTACCGACCTGCGGGTAACGTATCAGTTTCCGCTGACGACTTCCATGCAGCCCGCAGCCTTTCATAAAGCGTTGCTGATGGCCCTGAAACACCCGCGCCTGAGCATTGACAACAAAGCGTTTCGCTGTCAGAGCGATTACCGAGAAACCGAGCCTACGCCGGTTCGACAGCTTTATCAGGCGCAGGCTGATCTGACGCAGCTTGCTTTCAACAGCTACCGGCCCGGCCAGTTCAACGAGCTTGATACGCTGTCAACGGCGCACGTTGACGCGCTGGAAGGAACCGAAGTCTTTGGCGGTATCTGGCTACAGGGTAACGGCGGTTTGTGGCCGCTGCGGGTCGATCTGGAACTACAACCCGCCGAGTACGACCTGCGCGTTTTGTGTCCGCATGAGCCGTATAGGATAAGCGTCTACGTCAATGAGCGACTAGCAACGACTGCGCTGCTGACGGCTGGCCTGCTGAACCGAACCGAGCGAATCCGCATCGAGCCAAGCGACCGCATCATCCTACGGGCTGAGCCGGTAGCCTTCACGGTAGACAGCGCGAAAAACCGCCTGCCTGCGCCGGTCGAGCCGGTTGCGGTCGTGAGTGACAGCCCGGAAACACGACGTACCGGCGATTTCAACGCAGATTTCAATACGGATTTTACAATCAATCAATAGCATGAATCTAAGCGAATTACGGGCCTATATTAATAAGAATATAGGCCCCAACGGTGAGCAGGGAATCGACGGCAGCGAAATGAAAACCGCGCTGCTTGAGCTTTGCGAACGCATTGAAGCCAGTACAAACTGGACACCGTTTTTTGCGTTGGCAACCAACGGTCCGTATCTGGTTGTCAAAATCACCGACTGGCAGGGCGGTCAGGGCGTAAAACCCCCGGTTAATGTGTATCTGGGTACAAACGGTGCGTACGTGACCGACATTAACCTGGCTGTTAATATTCGCGGTGCGCAGGGGCCGCAGGGACTGCCCGGTAACGGTGTACTTAGCGGGGTAACTACACCTGCTGACGGAAAGGCCGGAACGCAGTACTACCCGGTTATGGAGCTACCAGCGGCAACGCAGGGGACGTACGACTTTGCCGACATCGAACTCGTTAGCAAACCGTGGGATGCCGGGAACGGGACGCATACGCACACGCGTCTGTACATCGCTAACCGGGGGTCATTCACCTACGAGTACACGCTACAGGGTTTCGTTGACGGCGTAGGGCTGGAAGTGTACCGCGTTGCGGACGGCAGAGCCATTGTCTACATAAAGACGGATAATAGCTTTCGCGCCTTTGCGGTACGGGTTACTAATCATCTGCTCGCGACGGTTTACGGCGAACTGGTCTATCAGGCGGGCGCGCCCGGAAACAGTACGCTCATGGTTAGCACGCTGGACCCGAAAACCTACAAGCCGCTGTCGATTACCCGTACGCGGTTCAGCAGCTTTGCCAGCCTGAACTCGGACGGTCTTTTCCCTGCTGTAATCAGTGATCTGGGTTCTGCGCAGCTGTCGCTAGGCGCAAACTACGTAGCCGGTGCAAGTGATCTGGCCGTGATTAGCTCGAACCTAGCCAGTAACGGAATATCGTTCTGGCAAATGGTAACGGCGACAACTAAGCGGCTGCTTGCGTACCTGAATGCGAACGGTGACTTTGCGATAGGTACGGCCACACCCGCCGAGAAGTTTCACGTTGAAGGGAATGCCTACATATCGGGCATCTTGAAGTTTGCTGCTGCTGTTGGATTGCGCAAAATTGCACTGCATCCGGGTAGTAACAACGATCACCAGTTTTACGGATTTGGTATTGCAGCTTCAACGCTACGCTATCAGGTTGACGCAGCCACGTCGAAACACCTGTTCAGCGCGGGACTAACGCCCGCGACCAGCAAAACGCTGATGGTTATTCAGGGTGACGGCAAGGTCGGCATTGGAATGGACTCACCCAGCAATGTTTTTCACGTTGCTGCTGACAATCCAACAGCGGGCATTATCGCTGAATTTCAGAATAACCACGGCGCTTCCGGTACGAGTGGGGTCATGCTTCAGATCCACCAGACCGGCGTAGCAATCTGGCGGTTCGGTCAGCCTCCCGGCGTTGACGCGTTCGTGATTAATGGCTGGGCGGGCGGTGCTTACCCGGAACGGATGCGTATCGACGCAAACGGCAACGTCGGGATCGGCACACAGTCGCCAACGTCACGGATGCACCTCAAGAGTGACACGGGCGTTGATCAGCTTCGGCTCGAAACGCGCTACACGCCGAACGGATCAGGTGACGCCAACGGTCAGCCCGGAAATATTACGTGGGACGGCGAATACCTCTACTGCAAAACGCAATACGGCTGGCGCAGGGCAAACCTGTACGGCTTCTAATTCCAATCGTTCACTAGTCTACTTTTTATGCTTCACACACTAGCTGCGCCAGTGACCCCCGAAAAAATAACGGGGTTCCAGCGCATTGCTCTGCACGAAAACTTTGTCGTGACCCCTAACCTGAATATGATTCAGCAGGTGCGTGTCATTATTCTCGACGGCGACGGCCAACCACTCGTTAACCGGATTGTAAACGATCCGACCTTGACGGCTCAGCAGCGAAAAGACGCGCTGGAACGATACGGCGATAAGCTAATCGACAAGACGACGGAAGGGGCGTTTATCGACCCCAAAACGGGCAAGATCGTTGAGGCTGGAACCGAGGGAGCAATCCCGCAGCGTGATTACTTTCAGGCAATCACAATCGGTCAGATCAGGGCAATGGGGATTGAGATTACCGACGATACGCCATTCTCGACGCTGCTGTACGCGATGATCGGAAACGAAATCAGCAACATAGACAAGCGGGGGGATTTATAATGTATCGTCACACAATCGCCCGTATTGGCCGCAGCGACACGGCCTACACGTTGCGCGTCGCTATCGACTCCCGGTTAAGCAAGTCGGATCAGATGCGGCTTACCGCGCCGGTCATCGTTGAGCTGTTCAACGGCAAAGAGGTCGTGCTGCCTGCTGGCTTCGTGACCGACTGCCACAGTACACCCCGGCTGCTGGCTTCGCTGCTACCTGAATACGACAACCGGACTAATATTGCCGCTGTCGTACACGATTACCTGTATATGCATTGGGAGGAGTTCGCTCAGGATCAATACCCCCATGATTATCAGATCATCGGTGACGGCCCCGCTGCAAGATGGTATGCTGATGGAATATACCTGAGTTTAATGGATCAATTTCACCCGAAAGGCTGGCGCAATCGGCTTTACTACGCGGCTGTGCGCGTTTTTGGCTGGTATAACTGGGAAAAATTTAGAGAGCTTAATCAAAATGAAAAAGAAAATGAAGAAAGACAGAATCAGGATCGGAACGGTTGACATCATTGGCGGACGCGTTATTGTTGAAGCTCCCGACGTTGTGGACGGCACGCAGGTCGATGTACACCTGAACGCAAGCCGCGAGGTGTGGGGAAGTGGCAAGGTCGCCGCAGGTCAGGCGTTTGTCATCGGTCAGCCGCTTGCTGAACAGCACTCGCTGACGCTTACCGTTCACCCGCTTAATCCTAAACTGCTGACTGCCTAATGATTCTTGCCACGATTACAGCCGGGGCTTTTCATAGCTCCCAATCCGTGACCGTTACCTGCGCCCTGGCGAACGGGTTGACAATCGTTCTTTACCGGGGCGATAACCTGATCGCTCAGGGCACGCTGGCGAATGGCGCGGTCGTGCTGGCCGTCGCTCCGCTGGCAAAGGGTGACATCATTCAGGCAAGCGTAACTGAGCGCGGCAATCAGGCCGGTTTGCCGGTGCTGGTCAGTGAAAGTAGCGACCGCTTGACCGGCTGGCGTACTCCGCAAACAGTGAAGTTATCGGACACGGAAACGATCACGGCGGCGGAGTACGAAGCCCGGTTCGGAGAGCGTCCGGCTGCGACCTATAACCCGGCTCTGGTGGTGGGCATTGTTGCGCCGGACCCCGAAACGATCCAGACCACGACGGTAGTTGTTGCGGCTATTCTGTTTGATCTGAGCGTTATCCAGCAGGTAGGCAGCACGACGGTAACGATCAGCAACGTATTGAACCAGCTGGGTAACGCGCTCGTTCGCTGGGCCTCGACGGAAAGCTACGGAAATGCGATGTCGCGCAGCTTCACGCAGTCATCAACCGTTACGATTGAGGTAAAAGGCGAGAACGATACGACGCCCGTTAGCCGAACGGTGAACGTTCCCGTTTTCGCACCAGCCACGACAACACCGGGCGGGGCCAACGATATTCCGGTCAGCTACCGGCTGTTCAATGACAATAACTACGTTCGGATTAACCTCAACAGCTTGAAAGGCTGCGAGTGTAAACTGGACGGATTCAGTTCGAACTGGCAGGCGTGCGCTTTCTACGGAACCGACTATCAGGAAGCGACCTTTAACCCGGTTCCGCTGGGAACCTACACCGCTATCGTTCGCGTGGCCGGGGATACCGATTCGAGCCGTTGGAAATCGGTTGTCATCAAGACAAACTAATTTGGGTCGATATAGTAATATTAATATTACTTATTTACTTTTGCTTCAAACATAATTATTTCGTACACATGGCAAAATTGCAGGCATTCATGGCCGACCCCGTAGCGAACGCAACCTTACAGCACCGCGTCGCTGATTTCGGTTCGGCTCAGCCGAAGGGTAATTATCTCGCTGTTGCGTTCGTAGTAGCCGGAATGCTACCCGAACCCTATACGACAACGTACACTATCGGACAGGCAGCTGCTGCGCAGATTACGGGTTCGAACATCGTAGCAGCCCTGAAAGATTTGGCCTATAAAGGCATGTGCTGGTTTCTGGGCGACGGTCTGGTCAACGGTAAGGCGGGTAAGCCTACTGAGATGAAAAACTCTACCGGCTACGGCTCCCGGACAGCACCCCGGACAACGGGCGAAGTGGCCGAAAAGGTAGATTTTACCGTAAAGGATACGTTCCTGAATACCGACTTCTGGAACTCGCTTCGTGCTGGTTTGCTGGGTCCATTGGATGTATATCTGTTTACGAACCGTACGGTTCAGGTTGTACGGTACGCGTCCGAAATGCCGACCTTCGACGGTATCGGTTACGAAATGCCCGGTGACTACAATCAGGATATTCCAGGCGGCTTCTCGGTTGCATGGACGTGCGAGCGCGGCCAGCTGTCACCGCTGAAAGGCGTTAAGGAGTTCGACCTGAACTTTGAATTACTGCGTTACTCGTTCGCAGCCGCTACGCCTGCGCCGACGAACCTGACGCTGGTAGCCGGTACGTCGAACCGCTACACGATGACGACCGGCACAGCCGCTAAAATCAAGCGTGCCGTTGTCGAAGCCGGGGCCGTTCGCTATTCGATCTACAAGAATACGAACGAAGATATTCCAGCTACCGAACTGGTAACGATTGACAGCGATACGGGCGAAGTTACGCTTGCGGCTGGTATGCCAGTTGGTCGGTACTTCTACACGGTTGCGGCTGAGAATACGGTCGGCGTTTACGGCTCGTATCAGATTGAGATCGTCGTCAAGTAATCGTTCGTCATACCTGTTTTTATAAAAAACGGCGGTCTGCCCTCACTGGCTGCCGCCGTTTTTTCTTTCGCTCACATCATGCTTACATTCAACACTATACTGCCTTATTTGCAGCAGGGCGCAGGGCGAACCCGACCCGGTGCAAAGCTGATGCACAGCTTTTACGGAAAAAGCATCCAGCACCGTAACCAGATTGAGGAAGTATTCGGCGATGAATACCCGAAGTATCTGGATAAGGATCGACCGCGTGAGCAGCCTGAGCATAAAAAGTACCGCAGGGAAGTCTACGAGAACGTTTATCGGGGATTCAAAAACCGGATCATCGGTGCGCTGGATTATATCCGGCAGGCCGACGACTTCGACGTACAGTACCCGACGACGGACGTACCAGAGGAGGATTCACTGCGCACCTACACAGGTAAGAATTTTTCGCCCGAGGGGAATCTTGTCGAGTGGTTTTTTACCAACGTAAAAAGCGACTACGTAGACGATCCGAACGCGGTGCTGCTGATCCTGCCGCTTGAACCGACGTTCTCCGATGTCGATTACCCACGTCCGCAGGCGTTGATCATTCCGTCGTCTGACGTGTGGATGTTTCGGCGTGGCAAATTCGCCGTTCTGGTATCGTCCGAAAAAACCTTGCTGCCGAACGATCTGCCGGACAGTCCAACGGGTAACGTCTTGATCTTTGTTGATCAGGACAGCTACACAATAGCGCGTCAGACCGGCATGAGTACCAACGAAAACGGGCAGCTAATGGCTGGCTGGGACATTCTTGGTATTGAGTCGTATTACGATCTGGAAGGCAACCCGCTAGGACAGACGTTTAACCCACCCCTGCACTACTGCGCAACGATACCCGCCCGAAAGCTGGGCCTGCGCCGGGTCAAAAAGAACGGCAAAGGTGAGGAGTACTACGAAAGTCTGGTCGCTGACGCGCTTCCGCACATTCGGCTAGGCCAGCGCAATCAGAGCGACATCACGGTTGAAACAAACTTTCACGTTGCCTCGAAGGAGTGGCGGAAAAGCAACGGCAAGTGTAAGGCTCCCGGCTGCATCGGCGGTATTATTCACATTCGCGATGACGCAAAAGGCTCCAAGTCAGGCGAGCCGGGCGCGATTATCGACGTGCGCGAATGTCAGCAGTGTAAAGGTTCGGGCTTTTACGACGCTGGCGGAGGGCTGGGTATTATGTACGTCGATGGCGGAGAGGCCAAAACGCCGACCGATCAGGGCAACAACACTTCGGGCGGTGCGCCTGGGGGATTCATTCCCCGGCCTATTGAGGCTCTGAAAACCTTTGTGGAGGAGTTTAAGCGCAACACCGAGGAAGCCTATTCGACCATCAACATGCAGTTCATCCGTACGACGCCCTACGATCAGTCGGGAACCTCGAAACGCTACGACCGGCAGGAAATGCTGCGCGATCTGATCGTTCAGGGTGTTCACCTGGTTGATCTGGCAAGTTTTGCCTTTGAGTGTATCGACGCGCAGCGGTTTGGCCCCTCCGGTCGGGCCGGTGAGCAGGTTCCCGAAGTGCTGGCCCCGGTTCGTATTGACCTGGAAAACGCAGAACTGACCCGTGAGGAGCTGAACAACGCGAAGGATAAAAAGTACGATCCGACGCTGGTAGAAGCCTACGAGAAAAAGATGCTGCTGTATACGACCGGCGAGCATTCGGACGAATACCGGCGTTACGTGCTGCGGACAGTCTGCGACCCCTACAAGGATAACACCGACGAGATGAAAGCGTATCTGTTGGGTATGGAATACAGAAACCCCGAATCGCCCCAGCAGAAAACGGCTATCGAACGGTTGTATTTCTCGATCAACTTCGACGGACTGGTCGCGGACGCTTTGCGGGAAGACCCGGACTTCTGGCAGCTGGACACCCAGAAACAGTATACCGAAATCCAGCGCAGAAATGTGCTGCTGGTTGGGCCGAAAGCCGTGGGGCCAATGGCGACCGGGGCCGGTGGCAGCTTCCCCGTTCTTGAGCCGCTTAGTTTAAAACCCCCGGTTGATGTTCAGCAAGTCGAACAGATTTTGGATAAGCAGTAATATTGCTATATATTTCGGCAAGTAATATTAATATTACTATTTCACTTTTGTAAACTGTAATCATGGCAAAGACGCAACCCAAAGCAGCGGCTAAATCCGCTGATCCGACAGCCGAAACAGCTGCCGAACCTGTGGAAAAGAAAACCACGGACAAGACCTACAAGTCGCTTTCTCCGGTGGCGGAAATCGTCGTTGAAGTTGGCCCCCGAATCAAGATGAAGGGTAACAAGCCGGTGACGGTGGAAGCCGCTAGAAACGTCGTGATGACTAAAGCCGGGTACGAGGCAATGGATCGCAATGAAGAAGGCGAAACGATCCACATCGCCACCGAAGTGCTGGGCATCCCTGAGTACAAAACGGTGCAGGATTTCAACACGCCGGATGGTACGCGTAAAGACATCGTAGTGCTGTATTTCGCTGACGGTGCTGGCCCGGAAAAGCCAGAAGCCGAGGAGGAGGAAGGCGACGAAGCCTAATTCCGTTCGACAGTTCGCTAGTAACACCAATCTAATACCGGGCCAGTAGCCTAAATCAACAGCATGAAACGGAGAGCATTTCTCGAAAAGGCGTTAAAAAAGTTTGGCTTCACCGACGATCAGGTGAAGGATTTTATTGAAAAACTCGATGATGACTACAGCGACGAGGAAGCTACGAAAGCACTGGCCTCGCTGATGACTGCCGACGAAGCGAAGGGCAACGACGAGATTTTCAAAGATGTCAAGAAACGTACGAAGGGCGAAGCCCTGGGCGCGATTGATACGCTGCTGAAACAGTACGAGCCAAAGCTGACGGCTGAGCAGAAAACCGAGTACGCCAAATTCGGCGCGACGGATACCGACAAAAAGTATCAGTTCATTCTCAAGGCGTTTGCTGATGCCGATACCAAGACCGGCGACAAGAATTACGACGACCTGAAAACGGATTTCGACAATCTGAAAACGTCGCTTGCGAACGAGTACATCAAGAAAGCTGATCACGACATCGTGGCCGGTCAGCTAACGGCTCGCGAGAAAGAGATTCTAGGCGTCAAGATTCTTAATTCCGCCATTCGTTCGGGTCGGTTGAAGGACGTTTCGAGTGATCGGCATTTTGAGCGCAACTTCATTTCAGACGCCGAAGAACTGCTCAATACGGGCATTGGCGAAAAGAAAGTCAAAGGGTTTATCGACGCAACAACCGGCAAGGTTATGCGCTTGGATTCGCCCGAACAGCCGCTACTTGTCGATAATAAGCCGGTGCTGATTTCCGACCTGGCTGATCTCACAATTACGGCCTATGGCTACGAGAAAAAGTCGGATCAGACCCAGCAGGGCCGGGTAGAGGTTCCAGCTGGCCCCCAGACTCAGAAGGGCAGCAATGCTGCGCTGGCTCAGATGCTGGCCGAGGAAGCAGCTGTAAAGTAACCCGGCGTTTCCGTGGCTTTGTGGCCTTTTTAAAGTATGTGTTTCACTAATTCCAATATCGCCGACAATGGCAAACAATGTAAGTCTGTCGCCTGCCCGTATCGTTCGGGCGGCAATCATGCACACAACGGAGAACGCTCCGAAGTTCAACAACATCGGGACGTTGCAGGCAATGCGCTCTCCGCAGCTGGCGGGTCTGACCGAGGCCATGAGCGCAAAGGTTGCGGGCGAAGAAAAACGCCTGAGCTTTGAGCAGGGCGCAACGGCTGATGACATCATCCCGAAGGTGCGGCTCAACTACCGCAAGCAGTACAGTACCGGCACGACGACCTCAACCCGGACGGTAGACACAAGCGGCAATCGCCCCGGCTCGGTAAACGAGATGGACATTACCTACGCAGGCTATAAGCAGTACAATCTTGAGTTCCGTACGATTGATATTATGTCGCTCGAAGAAACGGCTCAGAAGTACTATGATAGCGTCATTGGTGGCGGTGTTCAGCTGGACGCTGGCGAGTCGGCAAAGCTGACGGAGGTTGCGCTTGAGTTCTACCTGACGGTGGAAAAGGATATGCTCGAACCGCTGAACACGGCGGCTCTGACGGCTCTGACTACCGCAGTCGGTACGAACAAAGTCACCAACACGGCTGTCCCGAAAGACATCTACCTGTACAAGTCGAACGGCGATCTGCGGGAAGATTTCTGGGAGTATCTAAACTCACTGAGTACCCTTCATGGCGTGTCGAGCAAGTGGATCATTATCGGTGGCCTGACGTGGGTAAACTTTATGGGCCGCAAGAAAATCCGGGGCATGAATAATGTCGGTCTGGACGCTCAGCAGATGTACGATGATCTGCCGATTGAATGGTACTACGATCCAAAGATCGACTCGCTTTACGGTATGAATAAAATCCTGATCATCGAGCCGGGTTCTGCGGCTTGGCAACAGATCATGGAGCATGAGGTTATCGTCAAGAAAACGAAGGCTGCGAACACAACCTTCGGCGGGGCGAAAATCAACCTTGCGCAGTACAACGTCGATAAGTTCGGTCGGCCAAACCCGTTCGTGATGAACATCGACCTGCGCGTTCGCGAGTACGATACGACGAAGTATCCGTACGAGATCGTAACGCCGTCGTCTGGTCTGTACGGCATGTTCACCCGTCCGGCTGGTTACGCCAAGTCGTACGACGGCTGGGACACCTACACGGGCATTATCGGCGCTAAGCTCGTCCTGACCGAGCCAACCGTCTAACCGCTTCCCTAAGTCAAGCAAGCCAGTTCAGAAACTTACTGAACTGGCTTTTCTCCAACTCGTTATTTATGCTTTGTTTTCTTACGAATGTCGAAGGCTGTCTACTCGGCTTACTTCTTATTGCTACATGGGCTGTGCTTCGTTTATGGGGCCGCAATGACAAGCTGCGCGAGCAGGCAAAAGGATTGCGTCCGCAGGATATGCACCCGCAGGATCGGCTGCGCAGAAGCGCGAAACCGGCAACCCGGACGCAGGTACAGACGATGACCGGCTCGTTTGGCGATCAGCCCGTTGTTGTCTCGCCCCAGGAGCAGGAGCTGCATAACTGGCTGCACAACATACCGCAGCCGCAAATGCCCGAAACGGACCCGCTCGATTGGCTGAAAAAGCCAAAAGTATTCGAAACGGTACAGCCAATAGCAACGCCTGAGCCAACGCCGGAACCCGAACCGGAGCCGGTAAAAACGATCAGTAAAGCAGATGAGTCGTCGCTGCTGAGCCGGTCGCTGCCGCACATCAAACTAGCCATGTTTGCGCTGAGTATCGTTGCGGTCTGGTTTGGATTTGCGGCTTGGTACGATAACCTGAGCCACTACATGCCGCCGAGTGGCGATGAGCTAGGCGACTTTCGCATTCTTTATCTCAAAAAAACGATCGGGGCGATTCTGCCCTTAATCTCCGCCGTAGGTGCTGCGCTGGGCCTCCTGTTTATGATTAACCCACGCTATTATATCTACCTCAACGGATGGTTTCCAACGGATTACGATTTCTACACCGACTTGCGACACCTGGAACGTCCAGAGTCTTACCGTCGCGTTCTGGTGTTTGTCTCGCTGTTTGGCTTGCTCTTGCTTGTCTCGCTCTGGGTGCTGCTGCACAGCAGCCCGCAGGAGCTGACCCTGTAGCGATCCTCAAAAAAGAGAACACGGTACGGGAACAGACGAACCGGAACGATCACCCGCGCATCACGATCTACAACACGACGTATCACAAGCTGGCAAAGAATAGCCCGTATTGCGGTACGTCGGTTGAGTGGGCGATCAAGCAAGCGGGCTGGGAACTGCTGATTGAGTATGCGCCGATAGCGCGGAACTGGTCACTAAAAAAGCAGTACATCGTTTGGAGTCGGGCCAGTGGGCCGATGACCCGAAACGGGCGGAAAACGCTTCCGCAGCGCAACGACGTAGTTGTCTTTTACTATTACGGACGTTGGCATGTGGGCCTGCTGGAAGATTGGCAGGAAGGTAATAACTACTGTAAAACGGTCGAAGGCAATACGAGTGATCGGGGCGTCAACGGCATTAAAAAGCCCAAAGGAATTGAGGGCGTTTACGATGAAAAAATCAGGAATAAGAATGACATTTTTTGCGTGGTCCGTCCATACCGTTCTTAGCATTGGACTTTTGGCCGCTATCGCTCAGGGCTGCGTAAAAGTCGAACAGAAGCCGCAGGCCGTTGAGCAGGTAGATAGCTTGAAGCTAACGCTCGCCGTGGATAGTACGGCGATCTACCGCTGTGATACCTGCGCGTTTGCCGTTGCCTATCGCAAGCAAAGCAGCGGACAGGTAAAGCCCTGTAAAACCTGCAACTGGGTTTCGCTTAGCAAACCAGCTCACAACAAAGGCGACGTACCGGAGCCGACAAATCAGCCGGTCAATCCACTCGCCGAACAGGACGCCATTCAGCACAACACGGTTCATCTGGTTACGCCGGACAAAGCCCCCACCGATTCGGGCGACACCCCAGAGCCGAGCAAACCGCCGATTGCTGAAGCCGTGGCAAACCGGCGCGTTAAACCGGGAAACTTACCTGAAACCCCTCAGTAAAATGCCTTACGAACTGACAAAATCCGGTACATCGCTCAAGATAGCCGACACGACGAGTGGCGCAGTGCGGTTTATGGCGCTGGGTAGTCTGATGGTGTCTACCAGCACAACGCTGCCTTCGCCGGAGATACGCACGAACCTGATCACGATCATAGCAGGCGCATCGAGCGTACGCATGGGTATGGCCGAGATCAGCAAGATTGATGGAGCCAATCCAGCCGCAACGCTGGCCGACGTTGCTGCGCAGATCATGGCGATTCAGGCCACGTACATGCAAAGCGTGTCAATCGGCAATGCCGTAGCCGAGATCGAGTTCAAGAACGATTCGGGCAACCCGATTCCGTCACTGCCACAAATGGCGAACGGCGGACATCTGGCCCTCGCTACGCATGCTACGACCGGCACAAACTACGTAGCGTTTGCTTCGCAAGCCTGCAAGCAGCTGACGATAGCCAATAACTCAGGCGTTGACGTTGAGGTTTTGCAGGGCGGTAGCGGCGTGTCGTTCCCGGTGTTTATGAATACGGTCTACACGTTTTTCGGCCTGACAAACGCCAGTCAGCTGAGCGTCCGGCGCGTCGATACAGCCAGTACGTCTGTGACGGTAAAAGCCCGTTGGGAAAGCTAATGCGAATGCTGCGCACCAACAATTTCAGAGGGGGCGGGATTGTGCCCTCTCTGAATCTGGATTTCATGCAAGGTGTGATGCACCCGGCCTTGAGCTATTCCCGCGCATCGGCAGGCACGTACTTCGACAGTACGGGCACACTTCGTACGGCTGCTGTCAATGAACCGCGATTCGAGTACGATCCGATCTCTGGAAAGTTGCTTGGTTTACTGATTGAGGAGCAGCGCACGAACATGCTTTTACAAAGCAATTCGTTAAACGCTTTCGCTACGAACGGCAACGGTATTCCAGCTAAGACACTAAACGCAACAACTTCTCCAGATGCGACCAACAATGCAACCTTATTAAGTATCACTACCGCAGGCAGTGATTCGGGTTTAAGAACGACTAATGCAGGGATGACCCCTAGCACGACCTACACTCTTTCTGTGTACGCGAAGGCAAACACAGGGACTATACTTTTTATGCGCAACATCGCAACAAGCACGACAGGGAACGACGGTGCTTGGTTTAACTTAGCGACAGGCAGTGTAGGAGTAAAGCAGTCGAACATAGCCTCAAGCTCGATTGTTGCGCTGGCGGGCGGCTGGTACAGGTGTACGATTACAGCGACTACACAGGCGACAATAGGCAATAATATTGTCGATGTTAAAATAACAGATGCGGACAATGGCTTTGGTGCGTCGGCGGGAAAATCAATATACGTGTACGGCGCTCAGCTCGAAGTTGGCTCATTCGCTACGTCATACATTCCTACTACAACGGCGGCAGTAACCCGGTCGATGGATGTTTGCAATATCAACCTGGGGAGCTGGTATAATCAGAGTGAAGGTACGCTTGTAATGAACGCGCTCAAGGCCGTTCCGCAGGGTGTCGTTAGTCGGTATTACAATTTCCTGCCTGCTACTGGCGCAAACCCGCAATGGTATTTAGCGAACGATGCCACGTTAAACCGGGTCACGGTCACGCTGGCCGACGAATCGGGCAGTACGTTGTTTTCTGGTACTTCGCCCAATACGCTGAACACAGGTTCGGTAATGCGAACCGCTGCGGCTCTGCGTGCTGGCGACTGCGCGTTCGCCGTAAACGGGTCCGTCGTAGGGGTCGGCTCTCCGGGTTCGATGCCTCAGTTTGCGTCACTGGTATTAGGCAACAACAGCCTGAACGGGGCGCGTTCACTGAATGGCTATCTGCAACGATTTACCTACTACCCGCGTCGGCTGAGCAATCCACTCATTCAATCCTTAACGCAATGACGGATTACTATCTGCGAGCAGCTGATGAGTCTGCGCTGAAAACGGCTCTGCAACTGGCTGGACTGTTCACTGCTGAGGGGTATCAGCTCGCCAGCCTGACGCATGGAATGACGGTAATCGGAACGGTTGTTCATTCAGCTACCTACGATCAGGAAGGGAACGAGCTAACGGCTCAGGTTGTCCGACCCGGTTTTCACGCGAATCTACGCCTGCTGTCGGGCGATCTTCACCCGGCCTTGTCTAGTCTTGTTATCAACCCTAAAACGCCCTCAGTGGTCTGGTTTTAAATGTGGACTAAGGTTTTGTCTTTACTACGTGTTGCTGCGCTCCCGGTTTGGGGTAAACTCGAAATCGGCCTAAAGTGGCTCTGGAAAGCCCTTTGGTATCCGGCAGCGTTGCCGATTGTCATCTGGCTGCTGATCGTTGGCTTTGGCCTGAAATCGTGTCAGAACTATAACCAGCTGGTTCGGGAAACGCTTGCGTCGCAGGATTCAGTTATCGCTGCGCAGGATACCGAACTCTGGCAGCTCCGGGCGGATACGCTCGAAGCACACTTTCAAATTCGTGAAATGTATAACCGCTTGGATAATCGTGAAAAACAGGAAGTACTTTTTTATTCTCAGCTTCGCAGTGCTGACGATGCTGCTTTGCAGGTTGCCCTTGATAGCGTCTACGGGCGACACGCTAACTACGGAATGGGTATCAGGCTCGGACAGCCTGCCGAAACCGCAGGCATTGCCCCGCTCTTATCCGGTCGAAACCTTACAGCCCCGAAGTTTGACGCTAACGCCGGATGGAGCCCGGGAAGCTCTGCTAAATCGGTTCCGCGTCGATAAGCTGACAAAGGACGTGGCGGATCTGAAAGCGATCATTCACGAAAAGGATTCGATCAATAAACGCCTGGCTGAAAGTGTACGCGTGCTGTCGATCAGACCCCCAGACGTAGTCAGTAAGCTGCCAGTACAGCCCGGAGCGTCGGCCCGGTCGGTCGTCAAAACATCGACCGGGCCAAAACCTCTGGTCAGTATCAACTGGCCTAAAACGGAAAACTGGTTCTGGCGCGGACTCGCGGGTTATTTAGTGTTCGAGACAGTCAGAGCTGCGATACGCAACCGATAAAACAAAGAAGCCCCGGCACGACTGCCGGGGCTTCTTTTATGACTTGCGCTTACTTCATTGGATCAACAGCATTCCGCATGTCATCAACCGACGATGGGCCAGCCGGAGAGGTTGGCGTTTGGATCGGCGGAGGTGTCGGCGTTGGTGTTGGCTTCGGCGGGGTCGGAATCGTTGAAGGCGTTGGCGTAGTAGCCTCACCCGACGATCCTTCGTGAAAGTAGCTTATTGGGGCTTTATTCATGCCGTACAAGCCTGCCTTTGGAACAATCGCGTAATGCTGCAAAAATAATTCCAGCATTGCCGGTACTGCTTCGACAAACTGAGAAACCGTAAATTCGGTAAGTGGCTTACTGTACAGTCTCTGAATCGAATCTCTGGCCGCTGCGATCTGCTGCTTGTATTTAGAATAATCTGTTGCCGTTCCCAGCGGTTTGATATAGAACAATGAGTCGTAAGAGTCAGGGTGATTCCTGTCTCTTGTCTGACTCATTGTCTGCTGATGCTCGATTGTGGCAAACTTGCGCAACGTGAAACCGTACTGCTGATATTCAACCCCAGGGTTCGCAGCCTGTAAACCCTTTTTATACTCAGGTTCCGTTTCGAGTCTGTGGATAAAAGCCGATAATGCGTCTAGTTCGGCATTGGTGAAAATAACCATGATGGATAGGTATTGGTACTACTAACCTAACCAACAGCAGGGCAATTTGTTCATCTGATAATCAGATAGATTTTTTGTAACAGACGGTGCTCGTTTTAGTCGTCAGCGTGTAGGTTCCAACGATGCTTTCGACCTTCGTTTCGCCCTTTTCCAGCTTCACTTTCTGGGCTTCATCGCATACCTGCATTTCGCGGGTGTAGGGCGACGGCGTGTTAAACGAGGGCATGTTCGATTGATACTGAACAAACGAGGTGCAGGTATAGCAGGGCTGTACAACTTCTTTCTTCGAACAGCCGTCCAGCAGCAAAACGAGTACAGCAGAAGTGAACACAATCAGGCGTGAGGTATAGATTTGTTTCATAACCCGTAAATACGTAAAAAAGAAACGCCCGGACAAGTTGCCCAGGCGTTTGCAGAACCTTCCTCTTTTTAACCAAAAACAATCCGCTTAGTTTACCAGACACCGCAGACAAGACTTGCCGGACGAACCGGCATGAGGTCTTTTTATCGTTCGACCCCTTTGTTTCCCTAAAAAATGGAAACTCTAGTGGAGCGGGGGCAAGACTCGAACTTGCGACCTGCGGATTATGAGTCCGCTATTCTAACCACTGAACTACCCCGCACGTAAGACGCTGACCTTAGAAAAGAAGCAGTGCGCCAGCCTCCCCTGATACGCACTACGTTCCGCTTTGCTTCGATGAGCCTCCGACACAAAAGTAATATTAATATTACATAACGCAAGAAAAATTTATTCTTTCTGCGGTAGTAGTTTTTCTTCGACCAATCGAAGGTCTTCCCGCTTCAAACTGATCAGCTCAAGCACCGGCTCCGACTTGCGGGTAACCGTAGCCGTGTAGTAATCAAAGCCGACGGCGATTTCGTCCGCGTCAACGTAGAAGTTCGTAGACGCATTATAACGCGGTATAGTGACCTTAACGCCTTCCTCTTCGATCTCTGCCTCACCCAGCAGCTTAATCTTCGGGAATTTAAGTTTATGCTGACTACCGATTGTTGTGCCGTCCTGACGAACCAGCAGCAGGCGCAGGAAAAATATGCCGAGGTCGCGCCGTTCGTGCCACTTGAAAAAATGCCGATGGACGGTCTTGCCGTTTACGACCATCGTTTTAACGGTCAGCGATTGTAATCTGAAATGAGGCTGCATGATTAGTTAATCGTTATTCGTTGAACCCGCAGGCCGGACATAACGGCCTCGGCTTCGAGGCTATCCAGAAAATCGTTCCGTTCCAGGGCGTGATTAAACTCAAAGTAAAACATTGTGTGAACGCGCATTTTGAACGTGCCGTTGTACTTAATGCGGAACATGATTTCGTACCGCGTCAGGTCGCTGGTCGGCATATCGTCGGGCAGTTGGTAGAAACAGGCACGTTCTACGGCTAAACGCTTGGGGATTTTGTAGGATACGCTCACGCTACTACTGATTGATAAACGGACTGCGGGTAAAGAAACCAACGGGCGGCTGCGTGTGGCCGGATCGAATGGTAAACCAGATTACGCCGGTTGTTTGGACTAACTCAATTTCGTCATCGGTAAGCGGCCAGCAGGTAATACTGCGCTCCTCATCCTGATACAATACGTCGAGCAAAGTGGTTTCAACAATGATCGAATAACCCCGGATCGGGTGAAGCATTGATATGTGCATCTCCACGTTTATTGGACAGCATAGATGTATCCAGAGTGCTTTAGACGCCTGTAAATCCCGCTTTTCTTCGTCGTTCAGTTCCCAGCAGGATATACAATACCGGCCATTGGTGAAGCTCGGCAAATTCAGAATGTCAGTCGTGGGGTTACCCTGTTCATCTCTGGGGCCGTGTAGGATTCGGTTGCGACCTTTAAAATCAATTGGAAGCATAACGCTATTCGAGCGATAGATAGGTTTTGAAAATGTGTCTGGCTTCCTGTCTTGTGTAGCAGACCTTACAGCAGTAGCCCAGCTTTGTCAGTCGCTGCATCCAGAACACTTGTTCGGTGCTTGGCTTGTTATCGCCGTATTTCATCTCGACAAACAAACCGTGATAGCGACCTTTCGGGACCGGCAGGCACAGATCAGGAACGCCGGGGCGCATACCCTCTTTCTTGAGCTTGATTGCTTCGGGACATACCCGCTTACCCTTTACGGTTTTATAAGGCAGTTTTGCGCCGTTTGGAATGGCAAAAAGCAAGCCTTCGTAGGTCGGGTAATCTTTGTCGAAGTCGAACACGACCTCACATTGTAGGTCGTGTTCGGGGGTTGCCTTCGGCCTATGTTTTTTTAGGAGACTTTGAAACTGATCGGCGGTGATCAGATCACTAGGCATTCGTCGTTACCGTGAACGGGTCGCGTTGAAATGAGTCCTGAAAGGTTATACAAGCCCCGCCGATTGTTATCTCGTACTTGCCGTCGTTGGTTCCGCACGACATATCGTTTTCGTCAATCGCCAGGGTGATCATGCTTTTATCGCCACCTCGCCAAAGCTCCAGTATCGTCTGAGTCGGTTCCGGCATTCTCAGCTGACCGCTTGTTTCGAACAGATTACCCGATGCGTTAAACGCAACCGAACATTGAGTTCCTTCTTTTGTCGCGGCTACTAAAACCGCCAGTATTACTTTTCTCATAATGTAATATTAATATGTCTTTCGAAGGTACGGCTAAACAACGATTATCTGCTCAAGACGATGCCGAAAAAATATGTATCGGCTGCTCGACTCTAAAGAGCCATCGGCGCGAACCCGTTTACCGACTGGCTTGCCGTCGCCCGAAACCTCCGTCAGCTGATACACAATTTCGCCCAGCTGAACACGCTGGCCCATTTTTAAGCTAAAGTCACTTAGCAGCTGAGCGCACTTGATTGCTGCGAGTTGTAGGCGTTCCTGCTGCAAACTGACTTCTGTGCGCTGTATGTACTCCCGGCGCGACTTCATCATTGAACTACGTGTCGAGTCGGATATGCTCAGCAGCCGATTGACACGCTCCTGCATGTCGGTCATAGCGTCGCTGGCTGCAAAGTTGCTTTCGACTCGTAAACGCTGATGACCTTCACAATGACGAACTTGCTGCCGATCTTGTGCTGATAATTGTTTTCCAGAAACTCCTCTGCGCCTGACAGTTCGGCAAAGCGTTGACCTTCTACCGTTCCGACTTCCAGCGTAGAATCTTCGGCAATCATGCCCACTAGAAAAGAGCCTTCGGAGGGTGTGTTAGCAGTTGTTATACTAGCCTTGTCAACAGAAAGAGCCTGATCGACAAAATCCTCAAGGGTAAAATTAGTTGTCACGGTAGAAGTAATTTCCTGCTGAACGGGCGTATACTCAGGGTTCGGGAAGTTTAACGCCCGGTAGGTGATCAGCTCTTTAGCGGTCAGCGTTGCCAGCTTGTCCGTGGCTTTGTAGCTCCGAACGCCGTTGTTTGACCGAATGGTCTGAATGGCTCCAATAGCGCAAACCAGAAAGAGAAACGAGCTGGTGATTTTGAACGTGCTGGAAAATTCGCCAGATCGGATTGACGACCAGCCGCCTGCTTTCAGTTCTTCGCGCAGGTATTCAATCGCTTCGGTGTATCGTTCTACGGCTCCTTTTCGAACAATCGGTTTGCGAGCGTTCAGAACGTTGGCCTGCTGCTGAGCCAGTGGGGAAAAGTTTACGGGAATTTGTCCGGTATTCATCATTGCTTTAAAAGGGGTTTGAAATGTTGCTTGTTAAGTATTTAAGAGCTTTCAGCCGGTTCATGGCTGAGGTCAGCACACCGATTTTGTAGTCAGCGTCCGATTGCGACATTTGACCGGCTGCTACTTTCTTTTTGTAGAAGCCATGCCGGAGGCCTATCTCGCGGTTCAGTTCGGCTATTTCTTCCTCAAGCGTGAACTGTTTAGGCTTGGGCTGGGGGGCTTGTTGTTCGGGTTGTTCGGCCATGTTAGTAGCGTAGGTCTGTCCAGTGAATGAGTTTTAACGTGAGTAGTCTGTTAGGCGCAGCTTCTACGAGTGGTTCAAACCAGTCCATAAACTCGGTCATAGACTCGAATCCGTCGTTCAGGATAAACAGTAGTAGCGTGTCATCTTTCAGGAAGCTGCCGTTTACCAGTACGCGCAAACGATTCGTTCCCTTTTTGTTGATTGTGATATGCACCGTTTGCGTGCCGGTGCATTCGCCTGAGTGAAATTGCCTGCGGAACCTGGTTCGATTGCCGACAACAAACTGAATGCTGTTGCCTGCCTTCCAGCGATTCTTTAAATCTTCCCGCAAGGTGTGCTTTTTGCGGTTGTCGAGGATCTTCTCCTCGAACAGAGTAGGGCGGGGCGGTTTGCCCCATTGGGTGCGGAATCCTAAAACCATGCCGTGTTAATCTGTCTGGCTGTGAACTACTGGACTGTTTCCATTACGTTGAGATTCGGGTATTTCAGCTTTTTGGCTTCCAGCTGCTCCGGTCTGATCAGGATAATTACATCCTTACCCATGTGCTGTGTGCCGGTGTGACAACGCAGCTGGCCTTTGAAATCCTGAATCTGTCCGGTGTACTTCTTATGCTTCAGATCATTCCAGGCGGTCATTCCGGGAACGCCGGACAGAATTGTTTGGCGGGGAGCTTTTGCGCTTACTTTAGGCTTGCTCATTCTCATTGTTGACATTTTCGCTATCGTTTAGAGGTTGTAAAAAATCGTCTGGTGTTGTTTCAAATTCGATCATTTCCTTGAGCAGCGTAACAAAGGCGATTTGCTTGGCTCTGGTGATGATTCTATCTTTCTGAGGTAAGTACAGCTCGTTTTGCTGGTCGGCCAGCTTGAGCAGTTCGGCCATTGATCGGGCGTCTTTATGCTCCTGAGCGTTGCCCGTTACGCCGTAATTGGCTTCCTCGTTGTAGATATGCCGCTGGGCCTGTTTCATAAAAGCCCACTTGCGCTCTTTCTCGAAAGGAATTAGTCCTTTGCTGTCGAGCCAGTCATAAAGCAGGTTGCCATGATCCCGGTATTCGCGGCCTTTCTCAAGAGCCAGACACGCAAACCGAAACAGCTGGGCGTTCGATCTGTCCTGTTGCTGCTGACTCGGTGCGGTGGGTTCGGGTAGTAATCCGGCAGGCTTCGCGGCTGGGGCCGGGTTGCGGCCTAATTCTTCCCGTTTGAACTGCTCGTAAGCGTTCAGTACTTTGCCAATCGAGCGGGGATTTAGCTCGGCGAACATTTCGAGCGGTTGGCCGTCTTTGTCCGGTAGCAGACTTTTGACGCCAAGTCGATAAGCCAGCAGCACCTCGCCGAGTGTCCACTTCGGGTATTCCTGCTGCATGTAGGCCGTCATAGCCTTCATTTTCTGCCGGTGATACTGCAATTCGGATTCTTTAACTTTCAGTTCGAGCAGCAGCGTCAACTCATTCCAAAGTGAGATGAAGTGTGGTGTACTCGTTTGTTCCAGTTTCATCGTCTGACTCATCGAACGAATGCGGTGCGCTATCGTGTCCGTCGCTGAGATCGTCGGCAGTAAGCACTGGGACGGTTCTGCTGTTGCCAGTTGGTTTGTCTGCGTTTGCATAGGTCTGGTTCTTGATGTAGACGTTTTTGTAAGAGTAGGCTAGTTTGTTGCCGAGGCTTGAAAAGAAATACGGGTCCTTTTCGTAGCGCATCGTTGTGTTGGAATCGTTAACGGTAGTCCAGTAGGTGAAGAAATTGTTGTAGAAGTCTTTCGGATACATTTTCGGGTTGATCCGGTCGTACTCGTGGAGCTTTGCGGTGAAATCTTCCCGGCGTTCTTCGATTGACTTCTTGGGCGGTTTAGGTCTGGTACGACGCAGCCACTTGCGTACGAGGTCGGCCAGCTCTTTCAGATCGTTGTAGTGCCGACCGCTGTTCTCAGTGACGAACGGCTCTAGTCGCTGATCCTCGACACCGCGAATGTTGACTAGCTTGCCTAGCTCAGCCGGTGCGACTGGTTCACTGCCTAGCCAGATCAAAGGAGTTGACGCAGGTTTTTGCGTCTGCTCGTCATTTTCGGGTTTTTGCGCAGAAAGTTTACTAGTAGTATTAGTATTAACTTTTGGAGTAGTAAGTAATATATTATTATATATATTATCTCTTTCCTCTGAAAACCCGGAATTTTGACCGGAGTTGACGCAAGATTTTGTGTCAATGTTAGTAAATGACTCAGAATCAGCGCATTCGTCTTTAATAGCTGACGCAAGATTTTGCGCTAACATGACGCATGATTTTGCGTCAGGTAGAGCTGACGCAAGAATTTGCGCCAACTTGACGCAAGAATCTGCGTCAGCTAACATCAACTTTTGCAGCAGGATCGGACTTAACGCAAAATCTTGCGTCAACTCATTAAGTCTAATTGTGCGCTGCTTGGTCTTTAACTTGCGGTCAACATCGACAGTAATAAATCCGGCCCGGTTCAGATTGGTAATAAAGCCAGAAACCGAACGCTCGGAAATTCCCAGATGTGCTGCCAGTTCGTCGTTATCGGCCTTTGTCATGCCCTCGGCCCCGCACAGAACGACCAGCTGAGGAAATAAAAGTTTCTCGCTGGGCGTGAGCAGGTCGGACTGCAAAACGGAATCGGGAACCATGATCATACAAAAACAAAGAGACTCTTTTGTCGGTGTGCGGCTTGGCAGGCCGAGAGTGCGCAGGTAAGGCAACACGTTCACACACCGACAAAAGAGCCTGTTGTAAGCTAACTCTTTAGTCATTCCTTACCTGCTGTATTTTAAGCGTGACTGCCAATCACGTTGCAACCTAGAAAAGTAATATTAATATTACAATCCTTGCTACAAAAAAAATTATCGGGAACAACAACGCACCGCACTAACCCCGTGGGGATATACTGCCAGCGTTCTTTCAGATTGTCGAAATTTCGCTTGTACTGCTCGAAATCGTTACCCGAGTAAACGATCCGTTCCCGTTCGGTTCGATTGTCCAGAGCCAGCACAGAACCGTCTGCGTTGAAGTCGGTAAGCGTGCCCCAGTGCTTGATCATACAACCCCCGCAGACAACAACGACCAGCAGGTTTATTTTCAAGTAGGGACGTAACAGAAGCATTCGCTCGGAGGTCGATTGATCAGCTGCGAAATCTAGCTGCATCGGCATTTACGGTTTGGTCTTCACTCGGCGGGAATACCTCGTTCAGTTGACGGATTTGCTCGGCTAATTCTTCGGCTGTTGGCGGGGTTAACGTACGTTTCTTACTCATTCTAAAGGATTCGTATTAATTGCTATAAACAGATTTTGCTTAGCAAAGATCAATACTTAGTCTTTTATTCTACATTGTCGAGTAGTAAACTGTTGACGCTAATCTCAAGCGGCTTTGATAAATCCATAAGTGCAAGACGTGCCGGGTTAGCGGTCGGGTTTTCGCTCAGGTACTTGCTAACCTGCAAGCCGGTTTCCATCGAGAACATGGGAACTAGATCGACAACGGGGTACGTATCCGTTACACCCGGTTTGTTGCTTTTAACCTTCTTGATCGTCAGCGAAAAGGGGAGGAACCGGACGAGGCCGAACGACTGCATACTGCCGTCAAACCGTTCCCGAAGGTTGGGAATACTCGTAGCTACAGCTTTCGTGCTGAACTGCCAGTAGCCGAGTACTGGAATGTCTTTGATGCAAAACCGCATCGTCAGAACGTGCGCCCACTTGATATACGGCGCCATGCTGCCCGCGCCGTCTTTCAGGTACTTTTCGCAGGCTTCAATCAGATCAGGCTTGTCAGATAGTTTGACCGGCTTGTACGCGCCCTGGTGAAAGACGAAAAAGGTTTCGCCGTCGCCGTAGGCATATAGAGCCCCGGTTTTGTCCCGGATTTCAAGCCGTTCTGTACAGGCTTCGTTGAAGTCGTCTGAGTAGAAAAAGACAGGCAGTTCAGTCGGTTTCTCGCCGTACTTGCTGATAACTTTCTGCTCGAACTTCGAGCGAATGACAAAGTAATCGGTTGACTTGGGGAACGCCCGGTTGTTGGCGGTATAACCTTTCTCGCCAATTGAGATTCTGCCAACTTCGGGCAATGATCGTTTCGGCTGCTCGCCGGTTGACGGCTTTCGCAGCGGGTTGTTAACTAGTCGCATGGATTGTCTGGGTATTAAGAGAGGTGAAAATTAGCAGTTCAGGGCCGCGTCAATCATTGCATTTACTTCGTCGGCGGTCTGGGTAACGTTCAGTACTAAATTGGGCAGCGTAATAACAGCGCGTGTATCGGGTTCACGAGGTGACTCGTACGGCTCTACCATGACGATGTACTGTACACCGATTCGTACTGTTCTAATATTTCCGTTGACTTTATCTACGTAAATGAACATAGCGGGATAGGGGTTTAGTAGGGTAGTATTGCCTCGGTGATACCCACGGCCCGGTGGTGCTGGGCAAGCTCTGCGCCTGGCTTAATCGTACCCGTGAACTGATGAAACGTTTTTGCTTCTAACTCCCCGTTGTACTCAGCTGCGTAGATCGCCAGATAATTGTCGATCAGTGCCGGGGTGTAAATCGTCTGAGTCTGGTTAACTAGCATGTACGTTGGCTCCTTCTGAAAGTCTTTGGGCGACCATGACCAGTTTTCGGCTATTTCGAGGTGCGGGAAATTTTCCTCGAAAATCATTTTGTTGATGCTCAGCTGCATTTGTGCCGACTTGTGAATATTACCCGACTTGAAATCAAGGTTGATCAGCTTGCGCTCGCGGACGATATCCGCAGCTTTACCTTTTCCGATCTTGCGCTCAATCGTCGCAAAGGCGACCAGATCAAGCGTTCCGGCGATGCCCATTTCGTCGCTTGCAAGCATGCCTTCGATCAGGATCGGCTCAATGTCGTAATCAGCGCAGAACTTGGCGTAAGATGCTACCGCCTTGTTTAGCTTCTTTGTCCATTCCCCGGCCAGTGCCAGCGGGTGACCGCATTGCTGAATCCATTCCTTTACCCGTTTGGCCGTCGTGTTGAAGTTGTAGCCGTGTTCGTGATACTCGGCAAAGCAGATGTGCATGAGCGTTCCGAAGTCTGCGGCCTGATCGCGCAGAACGTCGGCCTGCTGACCGTTCTTTTTGAACCACTCAATCAGGTACGCCGACGTTGGCGTAACTTTCTTGATAAAGCTGGTAGTACTGATGTAGAACGTTGCCTCGTCACCGTCGAGCGTGTAGTAGTACCGGCTGTCGAGCGCGTCAATCCGGCGGATCATGCGCAGCTGCTGTAGCAGTATTGTTTCGTTGGCAAAGACGTATAAGAGGTTGTCTATGTCGTCGCTGAGCAGTATTGTTTCGTTGACAGTCATAGCCGGTTTTGTTTACGTAGTGCTACAAGGCAAGCCGCTAACCAGACAAGCAGGATAACCAGTACCGCCGACGCGTCTTTGTACTGCTTTACTTCAATCAGTTTCAGGCCGCAGCGTCCGAAAAACACGGTCATGGCAAGGCCGATACAATCGACTGGAATACGCTTAACGTTTAGTTTCATCAAACTCATAGTGGTAATATTAATATTACTAAGCTGGTTAAAAGAACGCGCCGTTTCTAGGATCGTGCGTAGCTGATCAGGATAAGCCTTTGCTGCTACGCGAACAGAATCAAGTAACTGACTGCGGAAATGGTGTTCAGACTCGCCGTTTGCTGCGGCAATGGCTCGGACGAGCTGCGCAATAATGGCTTCGTTTGTGTCGGTCAGGTCTACAATAGATTCTTTACTGTCGATCCCTACCGCTGCGCCTTCACTACTTTCAAAATAAAAAAACGCCTGACTATGAGTGACTTTGTAACATTGCGAGGTTTCCGGTCTGTGCTGATCAGCCCGCACAAGCGCAATTTGCAGTAGCGCGTTCATGCGTCGTCGTTCAGACTTGTTTACCTTTGCTTCCATAGCGCGTTATTTAACGTGTTAATCTGTTAGAGTACCGAAACACTGGTTTCTGTGAGGCCAGTGTTTTTTGCTACCGCTTTGCAATAGTAATATTAATATTAACATTACACAATAAAAAAAGTTATCTTTTTTGCTTTGTCTGCAAAATTTTCCGGAAACGCTCTTGTGCCATTTCTGCGCTATAGCCCTGACTTTGTAGATAAGACCTACAGGAACTCGTTTTGTATAAAACTTTGCCGGTTTTTTCGGTCGTTTCAATCGTACCGGAGTTCTTTAATTCCCAGAGCTTTGTACTGCCGACGTGTAAAAATTGCATGGCTTGAGAACGGCTCAGATATTCGCTGCCCGTGACCGAACTTGATTCCAGCGTGTCTAAACGATTAAGAACGCTATCCATTAGCGGGACCAGTCGCTCAAGTCGCTGCCACAGCGAAAGCGGCACGACAACCGAATCGGGGCTTATTTGTCGAACTGTTGCGCTCTCCATGTCTTGAAATCAGATATTTGAGTTTCCAGTTGATCAGCCTCAGAACGTAGCTGAAAAATACGCCTTTCCGATTCCTCAATAACTGCGGTCAGAATACGTCTGCGAACATGATATTTGTAGCCAGGGCGCGGGTTTTTTGCCATTCTACTAACAACTTGGTAAGCTACATTTGCCAGCTCTGCGATGCGACCGAAACCGATTTTTTGCGTAACAGCCGAAAAATCTTTTTCAATATTTTGCATAAGATTCCAACCTTTCCCTAAATTTTGCGTGATGTTAATAAAAAGTTTTGCAAATATTAACATCGAATTTATTCCTCGCAAGGAAAGAGCATAATAATATTACATAATGAGCCAAACAGCCGAATTATACCAGATGAATGCAAGTGAAAAGATTACCGCGTTACGTGATATGCTAGGAATAAACCAGAATCGGTTTTCTCAGCTGATCGGCGTAGCGCCTTCGACCATGACCCGGTTAGAGCGAGGTACGCCAAATAAGCCTAGTCAGGATACGCTGCAAAAGATCGCCGACACATTCAACGAGGTTACAATCGAATGGCTTGAGAATGATCAGGACGAAACGATGCCCTCGGCTCTGACGATGACAAACGAACGGCCAATCGCCCAGAATGACCACGAGGGAAAGCGTTTGCGTCGGTTTGTCGAACGGCATAAGCCGACGCTGAATCAGGAACTGATCGGCAAGGAAATCGGCGTTTCCCGCAATCAGGTCGGTGCCTATTACAATACAGAACGTTTCCGTCAGAACGTTAGAATTAATATCCTGAAAGCGCTCGGTAAGCTACTGGATCGTAACGTAACGCCCGAAGAGGTGTTCGGCGAGGCTCGCACTGCGGCGACCTCCGTACCGACGAACCTTATTGCCGTACCGCGCCTGAGTGTAGCGGATCGCCCGAAGCTGGACGCGAAATATCTGGATGAGGTACAAAGCAACTTTATGCCGTCCATGCGGCCAGAAACGGCTATGTACGCGCCAAAACAGGCTGTATCGGTAGAACAGCACAAACGCGCCTATGCGATTGAGGTAGGAAACTCTGACCGCATGGAGCCTTTATATTTTACTGGGTACTGGCTGCTGGGGCTTGCGCTCGAACCTGCCGACTACTCGCGTTTGTTTGACGGATCGGTCGCAATCGTCACCAGCGACGGCGAGTTTCTGCTAAAGCGGGTTATTGCCAATAACCTGCGCACGACTGGCGTTCTTGAGCTGGGTAGCTTCACCACCGAACGGGGCGGAACCGTTCAACTGCGCAAATCAGATATACAGCTGATGTTTTCAATACCCGGTATCATTTACGGCCTGAACGCCTAGTTTGCTATGTCATCGGTTACTTACAAATTTGTCCAGAACGAAACGCTGCGCGAAGATGGAACGCGGCTTATCCTGCTACGGATAACCTACAAACGTAAACTAAAGTACGTTGGTACGGGTGTGTACGTTCGTGAAAAGAGTTTTAACCCTGACGGCACGTACGAAAAACAGAACTGGATTCGCAAGGGACACGACAATTATCAGACGCTGAACGAGATTCTGAGAAACTGGCAGGATAAAGCCTATTCCAGCCTCAGCCGTCTGAGCCAGACAAACCGGCCTTTTACTGCCGATGACATTAAACGGGCTTTGGTCAACAACGAAACGGATTCGTTTTCGGGCTATATCGAGCAGCAGATAGCCGTTTATCAGCAGCGGGAGCAAAATAGTAACGTGCGCAATCACTCCGCCGTACTGGTTAACCTGCGCCGTTTTTTGAACCGTAACGAGAAAACGGGCGAAGTCTCATTCTATGAGCTGACGCCGGACGTAATCAATCAGTTTGAAACCTACCTGCTGACGCGCACCATTAAACGGCCTACAACCGACGCGGCCCGGCGCAATACGACAACGGACTACCTGCGCCGGATTCGCCAGCACATCACAGGTTACATTAACAAGCATAATCTACCCTCTGAAACAGACCCCCTGCGGGGAAAGAAATTAGTAACGGCCCCCGTCAACCGGAGCCGGTTAACTGAGGCCGAGCTTGAGGTATTGATCGACGCGGATTTTAGCGACATCAAGAAAGGGCGCAAGGTCACCAATTCAGTCGAGTCCTGGGCGCGGGATTTGTACGTATGTAGCTATTACCTTCACGGTATCCGGGGCGGTGATCTGGTGTCGGCCCGTTGCGAGCAGCTGCAACAGGTCTGGCATTTGCAGGACGATAAACCTGTACGTCAGTGGCGTTTCTCGTTTATATCCGATAAGAAAGACAAACCAAAAACGATAGTTATTGAGGAGCCGGCCCTTTCAATCATGCTTCGGCACGCGAAAGACAAAAAGTCCCAGGACTTCATATTTCCGTTTATGCGTCACCCTCGTTACAGCATAATGACCGAAAGTCAGCTGTCCAACGCGGTAAGCACGAAAATAAGCGACATAGACAAGGTTTTAAAACGGGTTGCTACCCATCTTGATATACCGAAGAATTTAACCCTACACACGGCTCGGCATACGTTCGCTGAGCATTTGTTCGATATGACGGAAAACGTTCGCTTAGTGCAGCAGGCTTTAGGCCACCAGTCGATTATTACGACAGAGCGTTATCTGTCCAGCTTCAATCAGGACTTTGTTGATAAAGCCAACGTGCTGTATAAACGGCGTAGCCAGTTGGGGCCGGAGGCAATGGACGATAAGACAGAACAAATTCTGTCTCGCAAAGAGTAATATGTAGGTATTAATGAAGATAAATATCAATGTCATCCAGCGTAGTAAGAGTACTGAAATAGTTTATTTATAAACATAATAACAAAAAAAGTCCTGGAAAAAGAACTAGGACTTTTTTTGTTATTATGAAACAAGAAAAAAGATAATATTATTAACTAATTTCAATAATAGTAAATAAAATATATATTTTTATTTAATAATAATATATTAGTAATTATGAAAATGAAAGAATATAATATTAAAAATTATTGGGAGGTTAATATTAAATTAATGCTAACTGAGAAAATAGTTAATAATTTTTGTTTAGATTTATAATAAACATCGAATAAACAATGAGACCAGTTTTACAACCTGCTACATGGACACCATACAACAAGTTCCCCGCCCAAAAGTACCGGAGTCAGGTACAGAACCTGAACTCCCGAACTGGCTGAAAGTTCTATTTTATATTGTCGATGGAAAGTATGTCATAAAAATTATAAAACAGTTTTTGTGGACTGCTGCCATATTCTTTTTGTTTATGGTTAAGATAGGTCTAATAGAAACTCCTCCTATTCCTATCCCTACTGGGTTAAAGAAGTTTTTTGAGGATGACAAAAGCAAGAATAAATTTTGGCCTAACAAAGCATCGCTGGAGCAGGCTACAAAACTGCTCGATCAACAGCAGAAGCTTAATACTACCTTATTGCTTTATGTTATTATAGCTAAAGAGGGTGACGAACTTAACCAAATTGCATACGAGTCAAATCAGGAGCCTCAGCTTATGAGGCGACTTAATAGCCACATAATAGATGACAAAAAAATCATCGCTGGAGAGACGCCAATAATAATGATAGCTCGTGGTGCTGTAACAAATGAGGCTACTGGCTCAATAGCTCATATCGCAGCGAAAAACCGTGTATCATTGCAGTTACTACTAGAAGCAAACTACCTAACTTTAGATTACGCAAAAAAAGGAGCAAGAATATTGATACCATATCAGCACGGAAAAAGAAACTTTTGAAGCGTAAAACTATACTGAAACATTTACCGAAAGCGAGCGAAAAATAACCTTTCGGAACAAGACTTTAAAGCAACCTAACTAGCTGAGTGCGAAAACAAATATTCCGTCCTGTTTCGATATCTTATTATATAGGTTAGGTTAAAGGAAACCCTGTCAACATTATGATTGACAGGGCTTTTTGTTGTACCGTGTTTTCTGGCCGATCTGCTTCTTGCGAAAAAGGCTTGGTAAACTGACAGGGCGTTAGCGAAATTTGAGATTCTGTACCCGCACCGCATTGAGAATCGCCAGCATTGCCACGCCAACATCGGCGAAGACCGCTTCCCACATCGTGGCAATACCTCCTGCACCCAGCAGAAGTACAATCGCTTTGACGATGAGTGATAGACTAATGTTTTGCCAGACAATTCGACGAGTGGCTTGACCGATAGCAACGGCAGTTGCAATTTTAGCCGGTTCGTCATTCTGAATGATTACGTCAGCCGTCTCGATGGTGGCGTCTGAACCCAGACCGCCCATCGCTATTCCAACGTCGGCCAGCGCAACGACAGGGGCATCGTTGACGCCATCACCGACGAAGGCCAATTTTGCTTTTTTGTCACCGGTATACGCAGCTTTAAGGTGCTCAACCTGAGCGACTTTATCTTCAGGAAGTAAATCGCCGTGCCATTCATCGACGCCAAGCTGTTGGGCAACTGCGTCAACCACCGCTGATTTATCGCCCGATAACATCACGGTACGAATGCCATTTTCCTTAAGACGCTGGATCGCGTCGGCTGCGTCGGGTTTGAGTTCATCCGCAATCGTAAAATACCCAGCGAACTGCCCGTCGAGGGCCGTCATAACAATGGTGTAAGGTATGTTAAGCAATGATTCATCGAATACTACGCCGAACTTTCGCAGTAGCTTGGCGTTTCCGGCCAGCATAGTCCTACCGGCTACCTTGCCTTTTAAGCCGTGACCGGGAATTTCTTCGACATCTTCTACTGAAACGGATTCGTATCCTTTCCCGGCATAGGCAATAAGTGCCGTAGCTACCGGATGCGTTGATTTACTTTCCAATGCCGCTGTTAATTTGGCTAGTTCATTGGCATCAATGCCTATGGATGTGGCATCCTGAACCTTAAAGACTCCTTTTGTCAGGGTACCCGTTTTGTCCATGACGACCGTTTTAAGCTGGGTCATCAAATCGAGAAATACGGAGCCTTTGAACAAAATACCATGTTTGGACCCCGCACCGATACCACCAAAATACCCGAGCGGAATCGAGATGACCAATGCGCATGGACAACCAATCACGAGAAAGACCAACCCCCGGTAAAGCCAGTCGTGAAATTGGTAATCAGCCACGAAAAAATAAGGCACGAGCGTAATCAGCAACGCTAGCCCACAGATGGCTGGCGTGTAGATTCGGGCAAAGCGGGCTATAAATTCCTGAGTCTGTGCTTTACGACCTGTTGCCTGCTGAACGAGCTTAAGAATGCGGGATAACTTAGAATCCTGATAAGGCGTTGTTACGTCCATCTCGACCAGCGATTGCCGGTTAATCATTCCGGCCAGCACAACGTCGCCCTTGCGAATGGTACGGGGAACGCTTTCTCCGGTTAAGGCCGCCGTGTCGAAACTGCCGCTTTCTGATCGCATAGTGCCGTCGAGGCCGACTTTCTCACCGGGCTTTACCTGGACAACGTCGCCAACGGCTACCGTGGCTGCTTGAACCGGCATTGCTTGCCCATTCCGGATAACCGTTACCTGATCGGGTCTAACATCCAACAGCGCTTTGATTGACCGACGGGCGCGCAACACAGCCGCATCCTGAAACAGTTCGCCGATGGTGTAAAACAGCATGACCGTAACCCCTTCGGGATATTCGCCGATGCCAAAAGCGCCTACCGTGGCAACACCCATCAGAAAAAATTCTGTGAACACATCCCGGTGGAGAATCCGGCTCCAGGCGCGGTGCAGGACTGGCCATCCGACAGGAAGATAAGCGATCAGGTACCAGAGAAAGCGAATCGGGTTCTGAAACCAGTCGGCAGCGTAATGGTCTAGAGCAATACCGGCTAGCAGCAAAACCAAGCTACTGATGGCCGGTGCGTAGGTGCGCCAGGTCTGCTCCGGACCTTTCTTCGCCGGTGCTGCATTAGCCGCCGGGGTTGTACCTGTTTCTATCAGGGCCACGTCCTCGTGGTCGTGATCGTCGTCATGAGTATGATTGTGGTCGTGTGCCATAGCGTCCGTTAGAATTCGATGTAAAAATTAAGTATAGCCAGCCCGATCAGTGTCAAACTAGTTATTAGATTTTCATTGTGTTCAAACCAATGAGCGTTGACCCGGCGCAACCCATGCCGCCCCAGCGTAACCATGACCAGCATTCCCGATAACGTGATCACATTATAGATCAGGACGACCAGGGCAACGGCCTGCCAACCCTGAGCGCCCGCGCTCAAGAAGTAAGCTTCAATTTCCAGACAGGGTGAAAGAAACATAGCCAGTCCCAACGATAGGAGTAAGGCACTGAACGAGCGTGTCTGCCGGACTGCTTTCGTGTCGATATGGTTGTGAAGGTGCCGGTGCTGGATGTGCTGCATCAAATACCAAAGCCCCAGCGCAAGGAGCAGTAAAGGAATGGCTCGCTCCGAAAGATCGTGGTAGTTCTCGGCCAGTTGCCATCCCGCTAAACTCACCAGTATACCTAACAAACTGGTACTGATTGTGTGCGCCAGTCCAACAACTACGGTAACAAAAATTAACTGCCGGTACGACCAGCGTTCGGTCTGGCCAATGGTCACGAGGGGTAACCAATGGCTGGGGATCAGGGCGTGAAGCAGGCTCAGCGTTAGACTACCCGTGATAAGTGCGTTCATTGAATTGAGTATAAACGGTTTGGCGACATATCTCCAACATAAGCAACCAGCATAAGCCAAGGTTCCTTTCGTCAATGAGCATGACCTTCCTCGTGCCCACCAGCGGCCTGAAGCTGTGATAGTACCGCATAAGCGCCGTTGGTCACCACTTTAGTCGTAGCCAGATCGATTGTAGATGGTAGTGTAATTTGCGAATAACCACCTTCGGTTACTCCCCGCCGAACCTGAATCTGTTTAAAGCTTGTACCATGCTGTTCCGCTTCGTCTGGCTGGTGATTCGCTTCGCTTTTTTCTTCATGCTCATGGTGTTTAGGGGCTTGCTCGTTGGTGACTACAAAAATGTAATCCTTTCCCTCGGCGGATACAATAGCACCTTCCGGTAACGCCGTCACTCGACTGTCGCCCAGATCAAGGCTTGCTTTCAGGAAGGTGTTAGGTGTCAGGTGAGCGGCTGGTTGGTCAAGCTGGGCGACCACGCGAACGGAACGGTCGGCATCAATGGATTGATTGATGTGTTTGATGCGTCCGTAGCGTTCACGCCCGTTTTCGTTTGTCAGTCGGATAACTACCCGCTGACCCTCCCGAAGCTGTGGCAGGTCCTTTTCAAAGACAGTAAGTTCAGCGTACAGCCCATGACTGCTGGTCAGTTGAGCAATTACATCGCTGGGTTGTACGTATTGTCCGGCTGTGGTCGATAGACTCGTTACAACACCAGCCACGGGTGCGGTCAGGACATACATACTGCTAAATTTACCGTCTAGGGCTGCCTGCGTCGATAAGCCAACTAGCCGCATCCGGTGAGCCATTCCCGCTAAACGGGCGCGTGTTGCCTTTAGGTCGGCGCTGGTCTGCTGAAATACTTTCAAGGCGCTTACATTTTGCTCGCTGAGCTCTTTCTGACGAGCAAATTCGGTTTCTAAAAACGTTAGTCGGCTATACGTTTCGGCGTAATCCTGCTGTAGCTGAATCAGATCCGGGTTTTCGATGCGGGCCAGTACCTGCCCTTTCGTGACAGGCTGACCGGGCAACAACGGTATCGTTCGGATGAATCCACCTAATAACGCCGATACATTGACCTGACTTTGAGCCGGAACGGCTAATCGACCATTGACGGTCAACTGCTGACTTAAATTGCGGTAGTCGATTTTTCCTAAACGGATGCCACCAATGCGGATCTGATCATCCGTCAGTTCGACAATGTCGGCCGGTTCTTCGTTGTGCGTATGCGTTGTTTCTGCTTTCGTTTCACGCTCGTTGGTTGCCTGTTGCTTGCAGCCCGCAAGACTGAACAGGGCAACTAGCAGGGCAATCAGATAGCGATTTAGTAAGGTCAACATAGGGATGGGATTAAGGCAGACCAAGTAATTGCTCCAGAGCGATGACCGCCTGATTGTATTGATTAATGGTGTCTACGTAGCCAGTGCGGGTTTGGTAAGCCTGGGTAAGCGCCTGAGAGAGTTGCAGATACGCGATTTCGCCCGCCCGAAACGCTCGATTTGCCTGATCGGTCAACAAGCGAGCCGTAGGTAGCCCGGTTTGATCGTAGTAGTTGAGGCTACTTTGCAGTTTGCGAATCGATTGAACTAGAATGCTTAACTCGCCTTGCAGATTCCGTTGAGTCAAACTCAGACTGGCTTCGCTTAGTTGCTGGCCTAGTCGGGCCGCTTCGACGCGCGCGCGTTGCGGACGAGTAAACAAAGGCACGGCGACCCCCGCTATGAAGCCTTGAAACCGTTTTCCGCCACCATAACTAACTTCCTGATTGTCGACCGTATACGTTCCAATGAGCGATTGGTTGAAATAACCCAGCGAAAAAGAAGGGAGCAGACGCGCTTGTTCGACCGCCGTTTGCTGAGCGGCTACTTCGGTTTGTTGGCGCAGTAAAGCCAGTTCAGGCGTTTGGGCCAGCGTGATCGAATCCGTTACAGTCGGTAAGTTGCGACGGGTCAGGCTGTTCTCCGAGAGTTGAATCGGTCGATTGGTGTTTAGCAACGTTTGCAAACGGCTCTGGGCAATCTGCTGATCGGCTTCATTTTGGGCCAGTAGATTTCGCAGTTCACCCAATTGATTGCTAGCCGTCGCCACTTCAACGGTTGTACCCTCACCTGTTTTCAGCCGAAGTTCGGTAGCCGCCCGAAATGCAATCAACAGGCTATCCTGAGACCGTAAAAGCTTATTCCGTTCTACCAGATAAAGCAGATCGTAATAAGCGGCTTTTACCTGCGCCCTCAAACCATTCTGCGTTAACTTGGCCTGTACTTCACTGCTGGCGATAGCCGCATCAGCCAGACGTCCCAATTGCTTAATGAGTTTAGGGTTAGGCAAGCTTTGCTGAAGCGTGACGTTGTTATCGAAGTTGACGCCGTTGTATTGCCCCCCCATCCAGGATAAATTCGTCGCTCCAATGTCACGGGCCGACCGACGACCAGTCTGCTGAATGGCCGTATTGAGCGTACTGACGCGAGTACTTCCGTTGTTGGTAATAGCCTGTTGTAAAGCCGCATCAAGCGAGAGTGACGTTGTCGTCAGTTGTGGAACCTGAGCCTGCACCGAGTGGTAAATACCGCCTAGTAGCCCCAGCACAAGTAAACCGGTCAGCGCTTTACCAATCGCCGTTGGTGTACCGCTGGATAAATGCCTGACGCCTGCGCTGTTTCTCTGTTGAGTGGTTTGTTCCCACCAGTAAAGACACGGCAGCACCAGGAGCGTTAATAGCGTGGCCGACAGCAACCCGCCAATGACTACCGTAGCCAGAGGTCGTTGGACCTCCGCGCCTGCCGTTTTGGCTAAAGCCATTGGCAAAAAGCCCAACGAAGCCACGAGTGCGGTCATCATAACCGGACGCAGTCGGGTAGCGGTCCCCTGGAGAATCCGCTCGCGTAAACTGAGTTCAGTTTCGGTCTTAAGGTGGTTGAATTCACCAATCAGAACGATACCGTTTAAAACTGCCACGCCAAAAAGGGCAATAAAGCCGACGCCCGCCGAAATACTAAACGGCATATCTCGAATCCAAAGGGCGAAGATGCCCCCAATGGCCGACAAGGGAATGGCCGAAAAAACTAGCAGACTCTGACGAATCGATCTAAACGTAAAAAAGAGCAGGGTAAAAATTAAACCCAAAGCGGCCGGTACAGCGATGCTAAGCCGATCTTTTGCTTCTTCCAGGTTTTGAAATTGACCGCCATACGTCAGATAATAGCCCGGAGAAAGTTTGAGTTGCTGGTCTAGCTTTTGTTGTAATTCGCGGACAACGCTTTCTACGTCGCGTTCGCGCACATTGAAGGCCACTGTGATTCGCCGTTGCGCATTTTCGCGCTGTACCTGGTTGGTGCTGTTTTGAAACGACACATCAGCAAGTTGACTCAGCGGAATCGCTTGACCGTCTACGGATGTCACCAGCAGATTCTGCACATCTTCGAGTCGTTGGCGGCTTTGCTGTTGCAGCCGAACCACCAGATCGTACCGTCGCTCGCCTTCGTAAACCAAACCCGCCGAAGCACCGGCAAAAGCAGCTTGCAGGTACCGGTTGGCTTCTTCAACCGACAACCCGAAGCGAGCCAGTGCGTCGCGGTCAAAACGAACCACGATCTGCGGTAAACCGGAAACCTGTTCGACGTACAGATCTTTCACGCCTTGTACCGTAGTCGCTATCCGACCGATGCGGGCGGCATATTCGGCCAGCAATTTCAGGTCTTCGCCATAAAGTTTGATCGCCACATCCTGCTTAACGCCCGAAATCAGTTCGCTAAACCGCATCTGGATGGGTTGAAGGAAACCAAAACTTACGCCCGGAATCTGGTTGAGCTTATCCTGCATTTTATCCGCTAATTCCTCCCGACTGTCCGCCGAAGTCCATTCGCTACGGTCCTTGAGGATAACCATCAAATCGGTGGCTTCTATCGGCATCGGATCAGTCGGAATTTCGCTGGCACCGGTCTTGCCAACCACTTCAATTACTTCCGGAAAGGTTTCTTTCAACATACGGCCTGCCTGTAAGGATGCTTCACTGGACTGAGCGAGCGAAGAGCCAGTCATGACGCGCGTTTCAACGGCAAAATCACCTTCGTCTAGTTGCGGAATGAATTCGCCCCCCAATCGGCTAAAAACCAACAGGCTACCGGCGAAGAGTACCAGTGAGGAACCAACGACCATACCTTTATGATTGAGCGTCCACGTTATCGCTGGTGTATAGAGCCGGTGGAAAAAAGCCATGATCCGGTCAGAGATGGTCCGTGATCCTTCACGGACAGGTTTCTTACTCAGGAGCAGAGCCGAAACCATAGGAACGTACGTTAGCGAGAGGATAAAAGCGCCAACAATGGCAAAAACGACGGTCTGGGCCATCGGGCGAAACATTTTGCCTTCAATACCGACCAATGCGAGAATAGGCAGGTACACAATCAGGATAATAATCTCGCCAAAGGCAGCCGATGAGCGTATCCGGCTGGCGGATTCAAAAACTTCTTCGTCCATCTCGGCCTGCGACAGGTTACGCCGGAAACGTTTCAGCATCAGATGGTGCAAGGTCGCTTCTACGATAATCACCGCACCGTCGACAATCAGCCCAAAGTCAATAGCGCCTAAACTCATCAGATTGCCCGATACACCAAAGAAGTTCATGAGCGAGACCGCAAACAGCATTGACAGGGGAATCACCGAGGCTACAACCAGTCCGGCACGCCAGTTGCCCAGGAGTAAAATCAACACAAACAGGACAATCAACGCTCCTTCGATCAGGTTACGCTCGACCGTTCCGATAGCCCGATCAACCAGCTTTGTCCGGTCCAGAAACGCGTGAATTTCTACACCTTCGGGCAGCGATTTTTTGATTTGCTCGATGCGCTCTTTGACGTTACCGATTACCTCGGACGAGTTGGCCCCTTTGAGCATCATGACAATAGCGCCCACCACTTCGCCCTCGCCGTTGCGAGTCATGGCTCCGTAGCGTACCGCATGACCAAACTGAACCTGAGCCACGTCGCGCACCAGTACAGGAATACCCGCTGGAGTTCGGTGTACCTCGATTTTGCCAATGTCGGCCAGCGAACCGATAAGACCTTCTGAACGGATAAAGTACGCATTTGGTCGGCGGTCGATGTAGGCTCCGCCCGCGTTCTGGTTATTGCGCTGCAAAGCCGTAAACAACTCATCCATCGTAACCCCCGAGGCTCTAAGCCGCTGTGGGTCAATTGCTACTTCGTACTGTTTAAGGTAACCGCCAAAGCTACTGACATCCGCTACGCCTTTCGTGCCCAGCAACTGCCGCCTGACAATCCAGTCCTGTATGGAGCGCAGTTCCATGGCCGGGTAGCGTTTTTCGTAACCAGGTTTGGCCCGTAGGACGTATTGGTAAATTTCGCCGAGGCCGGTAGTCACTGGCGATAATTCGGGAACACCCGCATCCGCCGGGATTTGCGAACGAGCCGCCTGCAATCGCTCAAAAACCTGTTGGCGAGCTAGATAAACATCGACTTTATCTGAGAAGACAATCGTGATCACCGACAGGCCAAAGCGGGAAATTGAACGGACTTCCTCCAGGTCGGGTAGGGTTGCCATCGTCTGCTCAATCGGAAAACTGATGAGTCGCTCAACATCCAGCGCCGACAAGGTTGGACTTTGCGTAATGACCTGCACCTGGTTATTCGTGATGTCGGGCAGCGCATCAATAGGAAGCTTGGACAGCGAGTAACTTCCCCAGATGACGAGTGCGAGCGTAAAGAGCCCGATAATCAGTTTGTTCTGTATAGAAAAACGAATGATGCGATCCAGCATAATTGAATCTGAACAAGTGGATACAAAAAGATGCTGCGTACGAATCAACTGCATATGCTGATGAAGCATACGGGGTCAATCGTAAACGCAAGAGGTGTTCAGATTACTAATTTGGGAGGCTGCCAGATCGCCGAAAGTGGATCAGCCCATTGGAGAAGCGTATACTGAAAATCCGTCGTTGCAACTAAGGCAACTTCGACGAGATAAGCCGGGGAGTAATGAAACTGTGGAGCGACTGTAATTGTGGCCGCACAGCAGGCACAGCTACAGAATGGTGTACAATGGTCTTGATGGTCGTGAGAGGCTTCTGACGAAGCGGTCTTCGCCGAAATAAACGCGCCCTGGTTGCCTTGCCCGATTATGGATAAGGCTTCATCTGCGCACGGCCACAGGGAAAGGCCAGTCAGATAAAGAGCCAGTATGGTTGTCAACCACTTCACGGCCATAAAAGTACGGTGAAACTTCGTGCAACAGGTAGTCAAAAAGCCGCCTACTGTACAAAATTCAGCTTAACGCATGGCTTTTAACGGAAATGATCACCAACTGACTGTACCAAATTTGGGGTAATTGCCATGTCTTGCTGAATTTGGTAAAACAGCAAGACATGACTGGCTCAAAAAAACACGGTGATATGTGAAGACCGCAGGAATGCCAGACTAACACCCCAATTAAACTTAGTTCATGCGGTTGTGGTACCGCAACTAATCAAAATCTTTGTCTTCCAGAATGCGCACAACGTCAATCAGCGACTCTGCATCTAAATCGCTCCAGCTAAAGAATTCGACAAGTTCTTCGTTTACAATGTAAGCCAGGCCATGTTCGGTCAGTGCGTTGAACGGCTGACCCACGTATTCCCATTCTTCCGCGAGATAGATCTGGGGAATGACCTTGCCTTTGTGATCTTTGACATTTGTACGGTATAACTGGGTAATTATTTTCGTAACCTTGGTTTGAAAGAAGTCAAGCTCCGTTGTGAGCGTGTCAACATAGTGCATCATGCTTTCTTAGGTATTTTTTAAGTACGGTTAACTGTGGAAACAAGGTGTAATCCTGAGTTGATTTCCCTAGCTTACGCTATGTGACGGTAGTTAAGTGAAATAGTCTCAATGTATCTTTTTTATGTATATAGGTATATTTAAGCGTGTTTGTCTTTTATAATCGAGAATACAGCGTTTATTTATTATAGCTAATGTACTGATAAATAAGGATTTAATAAATTTCTTATTTTCTGCCGTTTGTTGTCATAGCTTAATTTGTTAGCTGCTTGCTACACTCTTTATTTACTAAGCGGTTAGTTGTTGCTCAAAAAGCATAAAAAAAACGCCAAGGAATTCCTTGACGTTTCTAACCAATATAAACGCTACAACTAAGGTTACGTTTATTTGAGAATGTTCAATAAATACTGACCATAACCACTTTTTACCAGCGGTTTGGCAATGGCTGTCAATTGTTCTGCATTGATGAATTTCATGCGATACGCAATCTCTTCAATACAGCCGATTTTTAGTCCCTGGCGTTCTTCAATCACCTGCACGAACTGACCCGCCTGCATCAACGACGCAAACGTACCTGTGTCGAGCCAGGCCGTTCCCCGGTCCAGTACACCCACTTTCAGCTTACCGCGTTCGAGGTAGACCCGGTTGATATCGGTGATTTCTAGCTCGCCCCTGGGAGATGGTTTAATGTTCTTTGCAATTTCTACGACCTCATTGTCATAGAAATAAAGCCCTGGAACAGCGAAGTGAGACTTGGGCTGCTCAGGTTTTTCCTCGATAGAAAGTACGTTGAACGAATCATCAAACTCCACGACGCCATAACGCTCAGGGTCATGTACCTGGTAAGCGTACACGACTCCACCATCTGGATCATTGTTAGCCTGAAGTAGTTTCGACAATCCTGAACCGTAAAAAATATTGTCACCAAGAACGAGTGCTACCTTATCGTCACCGATAAACTCTTCGCCAATAATAAACGCCTGTGCCAGTCCATCCGGGCTAGGCTGAATGGCGTAGCTGAAGCGGCACCCGATCCGTTCCCCATCGCCGAGAAGTTTCTCAAAGTGAGGCAGATCGTGTGGTGTCGAGATGATTAAAATGTCACGAATACCCGCCAGCATCAAAATAGACAGGGGGTAGTAAATCATCGGCTTGTCATAAACGGGCATAAGCTGTTTACTGACTGCCAGTGTAAGCGGATGAAGACGGGTGCCGGAGCCCCCGGCCAGTATAATTCCTTTCATAGTAGAGCGCAGAGCCGGAGCCGAGAATTTATTTACTCCCGGCTCCATGCTTTGCTTTTAACGATTTGCGTACATTCCCTGATAATAAGTCTGATAAGTGCCCGACGTAACGTTGTCCAGCCACTGCTGATTAGCCAGGAACCAATCTACCGTTTTTTCGAGACCTTCTTCGAATTGCAACGAGGGTTGCCAGCCAAGTTCATTCATGATCTTGTGAGCGTCAATAGCGTAACGGAGATCATGTCCGGCCCGGTCGGTTACGTACGTGATCAGCTGCGCCGATGTGCCTTCTGGCCGTCCAAGCTTGCGGTCCATAATGGAGCACAGCAAATGAACCAGATCAATATTTTTCCACTCGTTAAAGCCGCCAATGTTATACGTTTCGCCCAGTTCGCCTTTGTGAAAAACGGTATCAATCGCCCGTGCGTGGTCCACTACATACAGCCAGTCACGGATGTTTTCTCCTTTGCCATAGACCGGTAAAGGCTTGTTAGTCTGAATATTATGAATCATCAACGGAATGAGTTTTTCCGGAAAATGATTCGGGCCGTAGTTGTTCGAACAGTTTGTCAACACGACCGGCAGCTTGTAAGTATTACCATAAGCCCGTACAAAATGGTCGGATGCTGCTTTGGAAGCGGAATAAGGCGATTGAGGATCGTAAGCGGTTTCTTCAGTGAAGAAATCTTCGGGATTATGAAGCGATCCGTATACTTCGTCGGTCGAGACGTGGTAGAATCGTTTTCCTTCGAAGCCCGATTCGCTTGCCTGCCAGCTGTTCTTTGCCGCGTTCAGCAGGTTAACAGTACCCACGACGTTCGTCATGACAAACGCCATCGGGTCGGTGATCGAACGGTCAACGTGCGATTCGGCCGCGAGGTGAATAACGCCATCGAACAGCAGTTCGGTGAACATATCGTCTATGAACTTCGCGTCTGTAATATCGCCCTTGATGAACGTGTAGTTCGGCGCATTTTCGATATCCGACAGGTTTGCCAGATTACCGGCATAGGTCAGCTTATCGAGGTTATAAATTTGGTACTCCGGGTACTTTGTGACGAATAATCGAACAACATGCGATCCAATAAATCCGGCTCCGCCCGTGATAAGAATTTTCATTGTTAATAAGTTTTCAGTATACGGTATGTAGTTAACTTTATAGATAGCTAATATAGCCTAAGTTAACTGATTTTCTGCTGCCACCGCCAAGCATCCCGCAAAGATTCTGCCAGTGAACGACGTGCCTGCCAGTCGAGTGCCTGATTGGCTTTGGTGACATCGGCATAGACCTGCTCTACATCGCCCGCACGACGAGGTCCGATGGTGTAATTAAGCTTAACGCCGGTTTCCTGTTCGAACGTCTTGATGATATTCAGGACCGTTTCTCCCCGGCCTGTGCCGATGTTGATGACATCGTAGCTCGCTTCGTCGCTGGACTCACTTAGTTTCCGCAGGGCTTGTACGTGCGCTTCGGCCAGATCAACGACATGAATATAATCGCGGACGCAGGTACCGTCGGATGTGTTGTAGTCATCGCCGTAAACGGTGAGGCTCTGGCGGATACCAGCAGCTGTTTGCGTGATGAACGGAATCAGGTTGGCCGGAACACCGAGCGGCAGTTCACCAATTTCGGCTGACGGATGTGCTCCAACCGGATTAAAATAGCGCAGCGCTAATGCTTTAATGGGTACTTGAGCGTTTACCGTATCACGGATGATGTCTTCGCTGATGGCTTTTGTATTACCATACGGCGACTGGGCCGGTAGTCGGGGTGTTTGCTCCGTAACAGGTAGTTGCTCCGGTTGGCCGTACACGGTACAGGACGATGAAAATACCAGGTTAGACACCTTATACTTTGGCATCAGTTCTAACAGCAGCAGCAGCGAATCCAGATTGTTTCGGTAATACTTCAGCGGCTTTTGAACCGATTCACCCACCGCTTTGTAGGCGGCAAAATGAATGACACCGCTAAAGCCTTCTTTCTGAAAGATAGCTGCCATTTCGGCGGCATCGTTACAGTTGGCCGAATAGCACGTTACATCGCGGCCCAGTATGGTCCGCAGACCGTCGAGCACGGACCGTTCGGAGTTGGAAAAGTCGTCGACAATGACCGGCTCAAAACCGGCTTCAACCAGGGAAACAACTGTGTGCGAACCAATAAAGCCAGCACCGCCGGTTACCAGAATCTTTGGGGAATTACCTGTAGGAGTCAAACCGTTTTTTATAAAAATTTTGTTGTTATTTTAGGATACTGGCCCGTTAAACCAGACAAAAGTAGTATATTCAGGAGGTTTCCGAAAGTAGTTTTTATCTTGGGGCTACCTTAAAACGTTACAAAAAAGCATGAGCGACAACGAATTAAAAGCGCTGATCTCCTTGTTGGACGACGAAGATATGGAGGTAGTTGAACATGTTGAACAGCAAATACGACAAATAGGCGGGCAAATGATTCCGCTGCTGGAAACCGAATGGGAGGGAAGTTTTAATCCAGCCCTTCAAAAGCGAATCGAAGAAATCATCCACGATTTGCAGTACGAATCCGTGCTGGATCGGATGCGCGATTGGAAAAACGGTGGCGCCATGGACCTCTTGGAAGGCCTCTGGATTGTTTCGACCTACCAATACCCGGATCTGTCGCTCGACAAGTTAAAGCGTGATATTGAGCAATTGTATTACGATGTCTGGATTGATATCAAGCCAGACATGCACCCAGACGAGCAGGTTCGGGCTATGAACAATGCTTTCTTCACGAAGCTGAAATTTGCACCGAATACCAAGCATTTTCACTCGCCGTCTAACTCGATGATCAATCAGGTGCTGGAAACACGGCGGGGTAATCCGATCACGCTTTGTGTGCTTTACATGCTGATCGCCAAGCGCCTGAACCTGCCCGTTTATGGCGTAAACCTGCCCAACTTGTTCGTTCTGACGTATAAGAATGACAACGGGGTTCAGTTTTATATCAATGTTTTCAATCGGGGGCTGGTATTTACGAAGAAAGACATCGACCAGTATATCGACCAATTGAATCTAAAGCGTCTGGATACGTTCTATCAACCCTGCACAAACGTTGATATCGTTCGTCGGGTGCTTCGAAACCTGACCCTTGCCTTCGAAAAAAATGGCGATACGGACCGGGTTCAGGAGGTTGAACGAATTCTGGATATGGTTAAAGACGATGGGGATGGTTTGCCCTTGTCGGATTACACCCAACGATAGCCTACTAAAAAGCAAGTGCCAACAGGCCGGGCCCGACCTGAAAACAACGAATCGTTAGTTGTGCTTCGTGGTCGGGTAGCCGGACATGACCAACCAGATGGTCGTCGCCATCCGCAAACGGTTCAACGTGCAAATGATCACGGAAGGTAAGCTGGCGTCTGCCGTAGAGTTTGTACAGCGCTTCTTTCGCGCACCAGTAGACGGCCAGCCGATTTGGCTCTCCGGCTGCGTGGCTGATCTCATCCTCCGATAAAACCCGTGGCACAACGCGCCGAAACTGTTCCCGAATGGGTTCGATATCGATACCAACCGGACGGGTCCGGTGCAATACCGCAGCCGCCCAGCCGCCCGTGTGCGAAAGGGAAATGTGCCAGGGTGCCCCAATCAGGTGTGGTTTTCCATATTCGTCTTTCTGTAGTCCGGCGTATGCTAACCCTTGCGCTTCAACCAAGCTTTTGACGGCCACCCGGCAGGCCAGCCATTCGACGCGTTGGGCCGGATGGCTGATACCGGCCAGATCCTCCTGTTCGGGTGCGGTCAGTGTTAGATCAGCCCGGAGCGTTGGCTCGTCCTCGGTGATAGACCGGAGCACAGCCACGCAATCATTCGTTATTTCTAATTCGATAGTCACGAATCAAAAATCGGAAGTCGTTCGAGAAAAAGAAAGGTTTACCGACCTTTGATGCTCGACTTTTGGTTTATAAGGCGTGATAATTGAAAAAATTGATACGTTTGGCGGTCATCGTGACTGTGTGTATGCACTCGAACACGGACCGCAACCCCATCAGCTCTTTTCTGCCGGAGCAGATGGCTTGGTAGTGCGCTGGCATCTGGATCGGCCTGATCTGGGAGAACTGGTTGCAAAAGTTCCGGCTTCCGTATACGCACTCGCTTTACACGCCACGAGCGGGCTTTTATGGGTAGGGCAGAATTACGAAGGAGTGCATCTCATCGACGTTTTCAGTAAACAAGAAGTTAACTCGTTAAAACTGACTACGGCGGCCATTTTTGACATTAAATTTTACAAAAATGACGCAATTATTGCGCTTTCGGATGGGGTAGTGATCGTCGTTGACGCCGAACAGCTGGCTATCAAAAAACACTTGAAGGCGTCCGATCAGTCGGCGCGGTGTATAGCCGTTAATCCCGTCGAGCGAGAGGTAGCCATCGGTTATAGCGATAACACTGTCCGGATTTTCGACCTGACTACCTACGCGCTTAAACGGATGATTCCAGCCCACGCTAATTCTGTCTTTACGGTGGCCTATTCGCCTGATTTTCGATTTTTGCTAACAGCAGGACGCGATGCTCACCTAAAAGTATGGCAGGTCGAAAATGAGTACACGTTGCACGAGGATATCGTTGCGCATATGTTTGCCATCAATCATCTTGTCTACAATCCGGCTGGGACGTTGCTGGCAACGGCGAGTATGGACAAATCAATCAAATTGTGGGATGCTGAAACGTTCCGTCTGTTGAAGGTTGTTGATCGCGCCCGCCATGCCGGACATGGTACATCTGTTAATAAATTGTTGTGGACTAATTACAAGAATCAGTTGCTTTCGGCAAGCGACGACCGCACGGTTTCGGTCTGGAAAGTAGCCTAACGCACAGTTTTCAGACCGAACAAGCGGATTTCACTTGCCATTTATTGATAAATCCATATTATAGGTGTTACTTCACCCTCAGCAGGTATGACAATAATTACCTTAACCGAAGTGTACCGATGAAAATTACGCCCATTGAGATCCGGCAGCACACGTTCGAACGGGGGCTGCGTGGGTATAAATCCGAAGATGTTGATGCTTTTCTAGTTTCACTTTCTCAAGAATGGGAGCGTGTCACCGGTGAACATAAAATGCTGAAAATGCAGCTTGAGTTAGCCGAGAAAGAATTGGGTAAACTCAAAGAAGTAGAAATGACCCTGTTCCGGACGCTGAAGACCGCCGAGGATACGAGTACACAAATTACTGATCAGGCCACAAAAGCAGCGGAGCAGTACATGGCCGAAGCCCGCCAGCGCGCCGATGACATGCTGGCCGAAGCCCGTAAGAAATCGACATTGATGGTACAGGACGCCGAAAATCAGTCGCGCTTTCTGAAAGAAAATATCCTTAATGACCTGAAAGTGATTGAACATGATTTCAAGGCGCTTGAGGGATACAAGGAAAATCTGGCTACTCAGATACGCTCGCTTGCCAGCGGGGCTATTGATAGCGTTGATCGGTTTGAGAAGAAGTTCTTGAAGCAGGACCTGAAGGGGAAAATAGACGAAGTGTCCACTCAGATCAATGGTGAGCTGAAAAAGGCTGACGAGGAGCAAAGTGTGCGTGCGTTACCGATGCCCTCCGAGCCCGCAACGCCTGTCGATGAACTCCCTGAATTGGTTGAGCGTGAAACGGCCATTCCCGAAGCAATACCCATTGACGAACCGGTTATGGCCAGACTCGATGACGCCGTTCATGAGGAAATGCAGCCAGAAAACGCATCATTACCGGTGGCTCAGCCAGAACCCGCCTTTGAGAAGACAGCCCCAGAGTCTACCTTAGCCGAAGTAAATACAGCAGAGCCAGCGATAGTCGTTGAAGAGACGCAACCAAAGAAGGGAGGGTCTTTTTTCGACCAGATCTAAACGCGTTGTGGTTCGCTGACATAACGCGCAGTACTTTTAGCGGGTATGCACCCGCCTTGTAAATGGGAACAATTGCATTAGAAGGACTTGAATTTTTCTCCTACCACGGTTTTTACGACGAGGAGCAAAAAATAGGTAACAAGTATTCGGTCGATATTGTGGTAACCGCCGATTTCTCGGAAGCCGCCCGACGCGACCGATTGAGCGCCACCGTTAACTACGAAGATCTTTATCAGATTACGGCTGCCGTGATGAAGCAGCCAGCGCGATTGCTGGAACACATTGCTCACCGCATCATTCAGGAAATCCGACTGAAGTATTCCGATTTGCTGGCCGTGGAAGTGAGCGTTTCTAAATTCAACCCGCCGATTGGGGGTGTTTGCCATCGGGCGAAAATCACGTTGAAGGAATAAGAAAAAGGGGCGGAAGAAATGGTTTCTTCCGCCCCTTTTTACGAGCATACATTCTTTGCTAGACAGCCTGCTGTAAACCCGCAAACGAGATCGACATGTGCGAGGCATCATAAACGCACTTGCCGTTCCGAATCAGCAATACCTGTGGTGATTCGTGTACTACGCCGAATACATTCTCAATTTTATTGGAAATAGGCCGGTTTGCCAGCAAATCCAAGTAGTAAGGTTTCACGCCAAGCTGATCGCTCCAGTTGCGTTCCATCCGGCTGAGCGCCATGGCGCTTATCGAGCAAGTCGTGCTGTGTTTGAAAATCAGCACCGGTTGCTTCGCAGACTCCTCCTTAATTTCGTCGAGTTGAGCGTCGCTCGTTAGTTTATTCCAGTTCATTGTAACAACACGTATTCTGTTGAAGCAGAATGATTTTTTTGCTTTAAAAGTTCGTCATTCTTCGGGCGTATAACGCAGTTTTTCCGCCATTTCCGGGGATACTGCCTGCGCGTAGGCTCCGTACGCATCTACCAATGTGCCTCGGTTCCCTTCTTTGTCTTCAACGGCATACAGAACGCTTGAATCGTCAGGGTCAGTCATACCTTCGAAGCGATAAACCTGTACAATATCAAAATTGGTGGGGTGAAGCTGAATATCCGTTTGCTGACAGTGCAGGGCGTCGCTCTTCAGGTTGTAGTCGAGCGTGAAGCCTTGTTGGCGTAGGCCGTCCAGCGCTTCGGTGAGTGTGTCGTAGGTTTGCATCGTTTTGGGAATGGTTTGGGCAGCAGTGATTAGCTTTGTAAATATAACCAACCGTATATTCGCTTGTTCTCGGGATTCTACAACACCGGTATTTTTGTCTTCCAGAGCCTATTGCAGCTAGTAGCTCCGTTCAACCCCAAAGCTAAAAAATGGGTCGATGGTCGGCGTGACTGGCGCAGTAGTCTGACCAACAAATTGGCTTCGAACAAGAGTCCGGTAGCTTGGTTCCATGCAGCTTCGTTGGGTGAGTTTGAACAGGGACGTCCGGTTATAGAAGCCTATCGGGAGCAGTACCCTGACCACAAAATCCTGCTGACGTTTTTTTCGCCATCGGGATACGAAGTGCGTAAGGACTATGACGGTGCCCATTTTGTAGTTTACCTGCCCGCTGATACACCCGTCAACGCCCGCGATTTTGTAGCGATTGTAAAACCACGAATTGCTTTTTTTATCAAATACGAATTCTGGTACAATTACCTTCACGAGCTAAAAGCCGCAGAGGTTGCTACCCTATCTTTCTCCGCTATCTTTCGACCGAACCAGCTTTTCTTTAAATCCTACGGAGGGTTTTACCGGAACATGCTTCGTTACTTCGACCATATTCTGGTGCAGAATGACGAATCGGTTCGGTTACTGAAAAGCATTGGTGTTTCAACGGTGACGCTGGCGGGTGATACCCGTTTTGATCGGGTGGCTCAGGTCGCAGCGGCCAAAAAAGATATTCCGGTTGCCCGCACGTTTAAAAAGGGTGCGCCGATGCTGGTAGTAGGCAGCGCGTGGAAAGAAGACATGGACGTGCTGATCCCGTTCCTGAATCAGTTCGACAAACCGCTGAAAGTGATTATCGCTCCGCACGAAATTCACGACGAGGAAATCCAAAAATGGCGTGGTGAATTGAGAATGCCGTCCGTTCGCTTTTCCGAAGCGCAATCGCCAACGTTCGATCAGTCGACGCTCGAATCATTCGCTGTCCTGTTTATCGACAATGTCGGTATGTTAACGTCGCTTTATCAGTATGGTGAATTTGCGTTTATCGGAGGGGCGTTTAAGCAGGGGCTTCATAACATTCTGGAAGCGGCCACGTTTGGAATGCCCCTTTTTTTCGGCCCCAGCTACGACAAATTTCAGGAGGCCGTTGATCTGGTACAGGAGGGGGCCGCTTTTCCGATCGATAGTACCGTATCCTTAAACGTTGCGTTTGCAAAACAATACGCCGACCGCTCTAAAGCCGCTCAGGTGAGCCGGAATTATGTGCTGCGGAACATTGGCGCAACGGCGCAGGTTATGGAGGTTGTACAACAACTAATGGGCGAAAGAACGATTGGATAAAGAACAGAAAAGTCGGTATTACAGTCTTTCGCTTACTCACTCTTTTTGCGCACGAAGCATTGAAACAAGGGTTAATTATACGCTCCACAGGGTCCTGGTACGATGTTCGCGACGAGGATGGTCATATATTTCAGGGTAGACTGAAAGGCAAGTTCAAGATCAAAGGGCTGAAAGTCACCAATCCCATTGCCGTGGGCGACCACGTGACGTTTGCCGTTGAAGATGAAGCCGAAAACACGGCAATTATTACGGACATTGCTCCCCGTGAGAATTACATTATCCGGCAGTCGGTGCACAAAACGGCCCACGGGCATATTCTGGCGGCTAATCTCGATCAGGCGGTGTTGCTGGCAACGCTTACCCTGCCGCGCACATCGCTTGGTTTTATCGACCGGTTTCTGGTTTCGGCCGAGTCATTTCGCATTTCAACGACCATCGTTTTCAACAAAACGGATATCCTGAACGACGAAGGGCTGGCCTATCAGCAGGAAATCATGGATATGTACGAAAACATCGGTTACCAATGCATGGCTACTTCCGCAACGGAAGGGGAGGGTGTGGACGCTTTTCGACAATTGCTGGACCATAAGGTGACGCTGTTATCGGGCCATTCGGGGGTAGGAAAATCGTCGTTGGTTAATGCGATCGCACCCGACCTGAATTTACGGACCAACGAGGTGTCTACTTTTGCTAACAAAGGTGTTCATACGACTACCTTCGCCGAGATGTTTGAACTGGCTCCCGATACGTATATCATCGATACACCGGGCATTAAAGAACTGGGATTGATCGATACAGCTAAGGAGGAAATCAGCCATTACTTTCCCGAAATGCGCGACCGGCTGAACCAGTGTCGCTTTCATAACTGTCTGCACATCAACGAGCCCGGCTGTGCGATAAAAGACGCCGTCGCCGAAGGTGACATCGCCGAAAGTCGCTATATGAGTTACCTAAGCATGGTTGAAGGCGGAGATAACCGGCGGTAATGTAATGAATGATGTAGGGTGCATAAGGTATGTTTGCTAACTAGTCATACACCCTACATCAATCTTAGTTTGTCATGGCGGCCAGCAAGTCGGCCTGCGTAATGATGTGTATCTGTTCTTTTTCGTCGCGAACAAGCAGGGCTTTGTTTTCCCGGTCAATCAGCGAGGACAACGAATCGATCGTGTTGTCCAGACCGACGAATTTAAACGGTTTGTCCATTACATCGCTGACCGGTTTCTCTTTTACAGTGGGGTCTTCGATCAGTTTGTTCAAAATAGTTGAATCGGTAATGCTGCCCACAATTTGACCGGATTCGTCAACGATTGGAATCTGCGAAATGCTGTGCCGGTTCAACACATGAATCGCTTGCCCGACCGAAACGCCGGAACCAATGGTGGTTAACTGTGAATGCCCGTTCTTACTGTGGATAATGTCGCGTGCTGTTTTAAACGCTCTGTCTTCCAGAAAGCCGTGGTCTTTCATCCAGGTATCGTTGTAAATCTTGGCGAGGTAGCGCGTGCCGTGGTCGGGTAGGAGAATCACCAGCACGTCGTCATCGGTGAGGTGATCTTTGGCCCATTCCAATGCCCCATGCACCGCCGTACCACACGACCAGCCTACAAATAATCCTTCCTCGCGCGACAGCCGCCGTGCCATAACAGCCGCGTCTTTATCCGTCACCTTTATAAACTGGTCGATAACGCTAAAGTCAACGTTTTGCGGCAATATGTCTTCACCGATGCCTTCGGTCAGATACGGATAAATTTCCCGTTCATCGAACTGGCCGGTTTCCTTGTACTTCTTGAAGACAGAACCATACGTGTCCATTCCTATCGAAACGATAGCCGGATTCTGCTCTTTAAGGTATTTTGACGTGCCGCAGATGGTTCCGCCCGTACCGACGCCAGCCGCAAAGTGGGTGATTTTACCATCTGTATCGCGCCAGATTTCGGGACCGGTGGTTTCGTAATGAGCTGCGGTATTGGCCGGGTTATCGTACTGGTTTGGATACAGCGAGTTTGGAATATCGCGGTTGAGCTTCTTGGCGACGGAGTAATACGAACGCGGATCGTCGGGAGCTACGTTCGTTGGACATACGACAACCTCTGCACCTACTGCCCGCAAGATGTCGATCTTTTCTTTCGACTGCTTATCGGCCATCGTGAAAATACACTTGTACCCTTTGCCGATAGCCGCCAGCGCCAGACCCATGCCGGTGTTACCGCTAGTCCCCTCGATAATGGTTCCGCCGGGTTTCAGCACACCGCGTGCTTCGGCGTCTTCGATCATGCGAATGGCAATGCGGTCTTTGACGGAGTTGCCGGGATTGAAATATTCGACTTTCGCCAGAACGGTGCCCCGGATACCTTTCGTGACTTTATTGAGCTTCACCAGGGGCGTGTTGCCGATGGTATCTATGATGGAGTTATAGTAGTGCATAATAATCAACGTTGGTGGCCCAACTATGGTTTTGTCTACAGAAAACCATTAACCAGCAAGTTCGTTTAGCCAATTTTGTTTACCGCCCTCTGCGAGTCTACTATCAGTTCATTAGCGCCGTGGTGTCGGTGGTGTCGGTGGTGTCGGTTTCTTAAAACCGACACCACCGACACCACCGACACCACGGCTCAGCTCATAAGCGTAGATACGAGATGCCGATGTGACATCAGCGCTGTACATCTGACAGGGCGATTTCTACTATTCAGTTGCTGTTTCGTGCAATTCGCGCAAGTGCCTGTTCACAAGAGCTTTAAACGGCTATACCTTTGACTCACTCTTTTAGCCAAAACAACAAATACGAACAGAATTATGAAAACTATTGCTCAATCATTCGCTATGGCCCTGCTGCTAAGCACAGCTGCGTTCGCTGACGACATCGTTACGACATCAACCAAATCGGTTAGTCCGATGGTAACAACGAATTCGTACAAAGTGGCTGTTTTCCCATCATCGACAAATGTGTCTAAGCTCCACGTTATCGTAGAGCGGCAGCCGGGCCAATCGATGACCATTTTCCTGAAAGATGCGCGTGGTAATGCACTCGGTCAGCAGCAGGTCGGTAAAAGTCAGGGCACGTTCCGGTTTCAGTTCGATCTGGCTGAATTGCAAGATGGTAACTACCGGGTCGAAGTAGTAAGTGGTAACGACGTTGCGCTGTATCCAGTCACGCTAAAAACGCAGCCTTCCGTGGCGCGCACGCTGATAGTAAACTAATAGATAAAGGGTAAGATTGGGTCAGAAAGCCACGGTACTATTGCTGTGGCTTTTTTGTGCTTCAGCTACTACTAACTGACAAAGGCTTTGACCTGCTGATGAAAGTGCTTGAAACTAGTAGAACGCTGTTCGAGCCAGTCAACATCGAGATTAACCAAAAGCTCGTTGGCTAGTTCAAGCTGTTTATCGACTTTGAGCTTACCGCCGTACACTCGTTGCTTGGCTTCGATTCGCATGATTTGTTCAAACGATTCATTCTTTGTTGAGGTAGGGTTGGCTTTGTGCCACTGCAAATAAAGAAGCCAGTGTTCAATACACTGAACTGGCATCATAAACACAACTTTAGGATGACCAGAGCAAAGCGAAGATAGCTTAGACTTCAACACATCAATTTTCTTGCTATCGGTCGAGTCGGTATCGCGTCCAATAAAAAGCAGATCTAAACCATAATTTGTAAACCCTTTCCGGGTTGCGTCAGGGATCGAATCCTCTACTTCACGAGCGTTGCTTGCTCTAATTGCCCAACTGAATGGCTGGCTTTCTTCAAAAAGACCAGGATGACACTGACCGAGATAATACTCGATAAAGTTTCTGTGGGCGCGATCTTCACACAGAATTCCGTAACGAATGGTTTTACTCATCTTGGTACACCGCCCAAAAATCCAACTTTCCAGGCCTGACCTAAGCCATTCAGGTATTGAGGAGGATCAATGCCTAAACGAGTACTTTCTTCGGTTTCCGGCTCTATAATGTCTTTCTGCAAATTCTTGACGTGAGTGGCCCCTTCATCATCTTTATCGAAAATAAATACGGACTCAGGCATGTCTTTAAACATATCGACAACGGCTGGGCTGTGCGTTGTCATAATCACCTGCACGTCCTTCTCATCGGCTAAACCAAAGATAAAGTTAATTACTTCTTCGATCCGGCGCGGGTGAATGCCTTTTTCAGGTTCTTCGAGAAGCAAGAGTTTGGGCGGGTTAGGCTGGTTGATAATGCAGAGAAGAGCAATAAAATAAAGCGTTCCCTCCGAGAGTTCGTCAGCCCAGTAAATTGTCTTTTGCTTACCGTTTGTTAAACCAATGCGCTTAAAGGTTTTATCACCAAACTGTTTTACCAGTTCGTCCGTAGAAGGAACATTCTGAAAGTTGATTTCTGTAAATTCGGGAACGCACTTAGCCAAATCCGCTTTTATCTGCGCAAAAGATTCTGGATACTCGTCTCTGATTCGGTCAAAGAAAGCAATCAAATTAGAAGCATCCGCAGCGACAGAATCGTCACCCAATCCAACTGGTGCTGGTTTATTAAGTTTATTGGGATCAGGTTTGTAAACTCTTAAAGAGTTAAGTCTACTACGTAAGAAGGACGCATTAGGATAGCCTGTTTCACTTCGATCATACACGACTCCTTTTCTGGTATTGACTTGTGATGATTCAACATCAAGCTGATTTGAGAAGGTAAGCTTTCGGAGAAATGTCAATTCTTCATCATTACGCTGAAACGTCAGTTCAATAGATAACGTACTGGCCGAACGCATGAAGCGAAAATCGTAGGATTGTCGTTCAGCTGCGATATTGTCTTGTAAAACCCCGAACTCAAAATACTCCAGCGCCTTCAGAAAATTCGTTTTGCCGGAGTTATTAGGGCCGATTAACAGATTGACTTTTTGGAGGTCGAGCGTGACGTCTTTCAGGCTCTTGAAGTTCTGGATCGAAACGCGCTTGAGCATGGTCGTAAAGAGTTTGAGGCCGCTGAAGGACTGCCGTACAAGGTAACCAATTATTTCCCCATCTGAACAGCCCGCATCAGAACCGTATTGTCGGGGTCAATGACTACCGAAGCCGGTTGAGCCGTTACCGGAACCGTAAAAGTCTGGTTCGTATTCGTCAGATTCAGGCGGGCAGTACGGCTAATCTCACGACCACGGGCGTCGCGGAGGCTGAACGTAAGCGGGAGCGTGAAAACAACACCCGTACGTTGTGCCTGACGGACGTCGATCACCAATGCTTTCTTTGCTGCGTCGTAGCTGGTTCCCCAGACGAGTTCGGGATAGCCGGGTTCGTAGAGCCATTGTCGGAAAAACGTATCCAATTTCTTACCCGACACGCTTTCCATAACCGCCTGAAAATCGCTGGTGTGGGCGTTGGCATTGCGGAATTTCTGGTAATACGCCCGGATGCCTTTCCAGAAAACGTCGTCGCCGAGTTCGTGGCGAAGCATGTGCAATACCCAGCCGCCTTTCTGATACGAATTTGGGTTCAGCAGATCCATCAGATTCGTAGTGGTCGAGTCAACGATGGTGCCTTTGGGCTTGAGGGCCGTATACCGTAAAATTTGCCCTTTGTTCTGGTTGAGTACGGCGTTGAGCGTGTCTTTCCCGTAGGCGTGTTCGAGGTAGAGCGCGGAGAAATACGTCGCAAACCCTTCGCTTAGCCAAAGCTGCGACCAATCGGCTTCGGTAGCCGAATTACCAAACCACTGGTGGGCAATCTCGTGAGCCAGCAACGCTTCAACGTCCGAATCCTTATGACCAACAATCACTTTCTCGTTATAGAAAATGCAGCTGGCGTTTTCCATACCGCCGAAAATGGTGGTCGATTCGACGTTAGCCAGCTTCTCGTAGGAATACGGACCAACCTTGTCGATAAAGTATTGCAGGATTTCTTTGGCCGGACGGTAATCGACAAATCCTTTCTGACTGTCTTTGGGATACAGCCAGCTTTGCACCGGCACACCGCTTACCGAACCGACTTCATCAACCGCAAACCGAGCGGCTCCAATCACCATCACCTTTGTTGGGATGGGGGTGTTTTCCTGCCAGCGGGTTACTTTTCTCCCGTTGGACAGATTATTTTCACCGACGAACTTGCCGTTCGCAATGACGCGGTACGAAGCCGGTGCGTTTACCGAAAAGGCGCAGGTCGCTTTGTCGGAGGGGTGATCGACTACGGGCAGGTAGTTTCGGGCATTGTTGGGCCAATTGTCGCCGAAAAAGGTGCGTTCGCCAAACTTATTCCGACTAATGATCAGGCCCCGTGCCGGAGTACCCTCGTAACGAATAAATACCTCCGTTGATTGGCCGGGTTGTGCAGCCGGAAGATTGATAAACACCCGATCGTTGCGGTGCGTAAACGGAGCTGTTTTACCGTCGGACAGGCGTACTTCCCGTACCTGCATACCGGTTCCTGTCGAGTCGCTTTTTCCTCCGATCAGATCAAACCAGACGGTCTGCCGATCATCGGCGCGGGTAAAGCGAATAGTAGTTTCGCCCTTAATCTGGTTGGTAGAATCGCTAAGGGTTAATGAGAAGGCATAATGTTGAACGTCAACACCGGGTTGTGTGTAACGAGCCGTATTGCCCGGCAACTGAGCAAACGAAGCGGTCGCCAGAAGTAGGAAAAGAACGCAGAATTTTAATTGCAATTGAGTCATTGATAATCCAGTAATTGAGGGAGTTAAACCGTGGCGGTGTGGTGTCGTCGGAGCCGTGGTGTCGGTTTCTCAAAACCGACACCACATCACGCCTTTCACGGATTCCGGGCAATAACGGTTCGAAAACCTGACATCACCTACCGCCACGGTTTGTTCTCGTCTCTAGTTAATCTTCGGCCAGAGTTCGCGAAATGTTCATGCGATACACTCCCAGGGCAGGCAACGCAGCGGCCAGCAAACCAATCAAAACGGCGACGCCTAACAAAATCCATTCTTCGGGTAAGATGCCAAAAGCAGCCAGGTTATAATGATACTCTGACGACACACTGTTCGAAAACAGCCACAACCCGACGCGGCTTAATAGAATGCCTAATCCAAAACCAATCAGCGCCAGTACCAGTCCTTCGAGCAGCAACATGCCAAACAACTGCGCCCGTGTTGCGCCCATCGAAAGCATCAGGGCCATCTCGTAGCGACGCTCTTTTAACGAATTATACAGCGACACAAATACACTGATACCCGAAATGAGCATAATCACAACGGCTAATCCGCGCAGGGTTTCTACGCCAACACCAAGCAGCGAAAACAGCCGGTTGATCTCAATGTTAGGCAAAGCGGCCTGTAGCTTGGAGTTGGTGTTGATGCCGCGAGCGATCATCATACCAAGCGGGTTGCGGAACTGGATAAGCATGCTCGTGATTTCGCGGGGAGCCTCCTCGTGTTCTTCGTGCTCATGGGCTTCGCCCTCTTCGTGTTCGTGCTCTTCGCCGTGTTCATCGTGGTGCTCGTGAATGGCCCAAACGCTTGACAACGGGGTTAGAATGAGCTGATCGACAACCGTATTGCTGGGGTTCAGAATACCAACAACTTTGTATTTGGTATCGGCGTGTACGTCGCCTTCGGCATCAAGTCCGTGCGATCCAGAGAATGTATCGCCCAGTTTCAAACCAGCTACCTCCGCCACGCGTGAACCAATCACCGTTTCCAGATCTTGCTGAAACAATCGCCCTTGACCCACGCTTGCGTCAAAATGATCGATGTATTTTTTGTTGGTACCGACGATCCGAAACGAGCGGTAGTTATCGCCCATCGACAGCGGAATGGCCGTTTTGATCATCGGATTGCGCGTCAGCTTTTCGGCTTCTTCGAGCGGAATATTACCCGTCGGCGAATCAATCTGATAAATGCTGGACAGAATTAACTGCAAAGGGCTACCTTTTGCGCCCAGCACCATGTCTATACCTTTGATGTTCTTCCGGAACTGGTCGTCTAACTGCTTGTTAAGCAGCAGCAGCAGCGATATAATCGTGATGCCGAAGGTCATCAGCAGACCGCTCAGAAAGCTGCTTAGTGGTTTGTCTTTTAGGTTGCTCCAACTAATTCGGAATAAATTCATGGTTGCAGATGAACACAGATTGATCAGAAAAAGGCAAACGCAAATTACCGATTTGCAACGTTATTGCAAATCCAGTTTGAAGTGATGACTGACGATATTAAACCGTTTGTTCAGATACAGTCGATGCGCGTCGTACCGAGCGGGATTCTGACCCGAATCCAGTGAAACGCATTGGCAACCAGTCTGCCGAGCCTGCTCAACGATAAAATCGACCAGAGCGCCGGCATAGCCTTTTCCACGGGCTTCTGGCAGCGTCGACAGATCATCGATGTACAACGTTTTGCCGCTGTACAATAAATGCATGATGCGGTAACCCGTAACGGCAGGAGCGGGTCTTGACGGATCACCTTCGTCAACGAAAGCTAATACGAACCGTTCATTTTCCTGTTGAAACCGAATTTGTTCAAAAGCCTGCTCTTCGGTCAGATGCGGGCGCAGGGCCAGCATGGCGGGCAAACAACGACGAATCTCGGCGTCGGTCTGGGCAATCGCTATAGTCATAGATGAGCGCGAATCTCGGTTAATAATACGTCACCACCACGTCCTAAAATTGTTTCGGCCAGCTCGTGGCCTAGCATTGTCGCTTGTTCAGGTGTACCCGTAAAGGTTTCGCGCAGGAGTTGGCTACCGTCCAGGCTAACTAGTCCGCCGGACAGGCTAATCGTCTGCTCCTTCGTCCACTGTGCCAGCGCAAAGGACGGAATACTACAGCCGCCTTCCAGCCGGGCCAGGAAAGCCCGCTCAGCGCGTAAACACGATTCGGTCAGGGAGTGATTCGTCAATTGACGAATGGCATTGGTTTTGTCAATAGCCAGTGTTTCGGCGGCTTCGATGGCAATGCTGCCTTGCCCAACGGCGGGCGTAAAATCAGCGATTGGTAGATGCTCGACAATCAGATCGTCGTATCCCATCCGATGCACACCCGCGTAGGCCAGCAACAGCGCATCACATTGCCCTTCATCGAGCTTACGCAGACGCGTTTGTAGGTTTCCCCGCATATCCACGGTCGTGACGTGTGGACAGAAATGCTTCAGCATAGCGACCCGACGTGTAGACGAAGTGCCAATCGTGAACTCCCGACCATTGGTAAGCGACAGACTCTTGTCGCGACTAATCAATACGTCGTTCGTTAGTTCCCGTTCGGTGAAAGAGATAATCGACAATCCCGTTGGCAGACTTGACGGTAGATCTTTGGCGCTGTGAACGGCAATATCAATCGACCCGGCCCAAAGCTGCTCTTCCAGTTCCTGGGTAAAAACGCCTTTGCTGCCAATCTTCGATAGCGAGCGGTCCAGCACTTTATCGCCTTTCGTATCGATGAGTACCAGTTCGGAGGTTAGTCCACCGGCTTGCAATAGTGCTTGTATATGTTCGGCCTGCCACAAGGCCAGGCGGCTCGTGCGGGTTCCAATTCGAATATGCATGTGAAGTTCTAAACTGCTTCTAAAGTGCAAAGGTACGGCTTAGACGCCACCAAAACAGGCTCTTTTCGTGGTAAATACGCTGATCGGTTCTGTAGAAGAGAAACCACACCATACCACAACGGCTACGACCATAATTCCCCAATCGAGCGAATTGGTCGATATGGCATAAAAAGATAAAAATAACCCTCAGATACGTCAAAACGGCATTAATTGAGCCCAATGGAGCATAAATGGCTGACAGCTTGGCGTAAATAAAGACTCTTAAACCCTTAGGCACGAGGTTTGTCTATATAACAGTACTTGGACAGTAAACAGCAACTCCTATGAAAGCGATAGAGAATGTATTTCAGGGAACGGGCGGTCAAGTTGATTTGCTCAACACCCTATACGGTGGTTCGAGCCAAACGACAATGAAAGTTGAACGGGAGGACGAGCGGCTTATTATTAAATTATCAGCTCCGGGTGTCAGTGCCAATTCATTCAATGTATTGATCGAAGGAAGTAAACTTGTTTTATATACACTACTCGTTAGCACTTCATCACGTAAGGACGACGAAGGTAACAGCCAGCGGTTGGCAGTGCCAATGTTCTTACGCGTGCTCGACATTCCTTCTTTTGTGAATGCCGACCAGATTGAAGCTGTTCACGAACACGGTCAGGTTATGGTGATGCTACCTTTCAAGGATGAAGAACACCTACACCGGCGGATCGACATTAAGGATCTTTTTTAAGTGAACTTGTCTCCCTATCCGGGGCTCTAGCAGCCCTGTAGCCTATAGATTAGAATGCGGGTCGTTTCTACGGAAGCGACCTTTTTTTGTGCCGTTCAGTTTCAGCGTAGTAACTAATTTTACGTAATTAATAGACTGAAAATCAGGGAAGCATGTTTTGGTAGAACTATTTCAAGAACTTGCAGAAAGGTCAGTAACTCAACATGCTGATTGCGTTCCGTTTACCAAAATAGATTAATTGTTCATTCCAGAAACTAGGTTGTAGAAGTGGCCTAAACGGTTAATTTTGTTGGAGCGATTGAATACACCGAGTCTTTCATGCACCAGCTTGAACAACTGGTAAAAACACATAAACTGCAACCCCGTTATGGTACAAAACGAAGTAATCGAACCGATTTTAGAGGAAGACAAAGGCCGATTTGTGCTGTTCCCAATCAAGCACTGGGATATTTGGGAGTTCTACAAAACCCACGAAGCATCGTTCTGGACCGCCGAAGAAATCGACCTTGGGCAGGACATGAAAGACTGGAATAGTCTGAATGATAGCGAACGGCATTTTATCTCGCACGTACTGGCGTTCTTTGCCGCTTCTGACGGAATCGTTAACGAGAACCTCGCCGTCAATTTCCTGTCCGAAGTTCAGTACGCCGAAGCCAAGTGCTTCTACGGCTTTCAGGTGATGATGGAGAACATTCACTCCGAAACCTATTCGTTGCTGATCGATACGTATATCAAAGACGCAGCCGAGAAAGATCACCTGCTGAACGCCATCGATACGATTCCGTGCGTTCAGAAGAAGGCGGAATGGGCACTGCGCTGGATCGAGAACGGCAGCTTCGCCGAACGCCTGATTGCGTTTGCGGCTGTAGAAGGTATTTTCTTCTCGGGTTCGTTCTGTTCAATCTTCTGGCTTAAGAAGCGTGGACTCATGCCGGGCCTGACGTTCTCCAACGAGCTGATCTCCCGTGACGAAGGGCTGCACCGCGATTTTGCGTGTCTGCTGTATACCGATCACATCAAGCACAAGCTGCCTGAATCGCAGATCTACGATATCATTCGGAACGCGGTAGAAATTGAGCAGGAGTTCGTTTCCGACGCGCTGCCGGTGTCGCTGATCGGTATGAACGCTGATCTGATGAAACAGTACATTGCTTTCGTTGCCGATCACCTGCTGACTACCTTAGGATTGCGTAAGCTTTACAACGTATCGAACCCATTCGATTTCATGGATATGATTTCGCTACAGGGCAAGACCAACTTCTTCGAGAAGCGGGTTGGTGAATACCAGCGTGGCGAGGTTATGGCGAAGTTTAAAGCGGCCAAAGCGGCATCGACGCAGCCGCAGGATGCCGCCAATCCAACGCCTGCTCCCGTTGTCGAGGAGTCGAACAGCATCACCTTCGACGCTGATTTCTAGAAATTAATTTGTGCGTTTAGAAAAGCAAAACCACGACAACCTGAGGTTGTCGTGGTTTTGCTTTTCTAAACGTTCTTGAATTAGATCCTGTTTTCATTCGCTGTCACCCAGTACTTGCCAGACCAAATCGGATTCGTAGCCTTTGCTGAGTGCGTACCGAACCAGCTTTTGCTTCACGACGAGCGGATTATCATCCCGAATGCTTCGACGCTTTTTATCCAATAGTTCGCTAAGCGTCGTCCGATAGTCGTCCGGGGCAATCTCTTTCATCGCCTGATCGAGATTATAACCGGTAATGCCCCGTTGTTGCAGGTGCTGTTTGATTTTGCGCTTACCCCAGCCTTTTACCCGGAACTTGCCCCCCGCAAAACTTTTGGCGAAGCGTTCTTCGTTCAGATAGTTCTGCTGAATCAACTCGGCGATCAGTTCTTCCGTATCATCCCCAAAGACACCCCATTCTTTGAGCTTGTCGCGAACTTCCTGTTGCGTTCGTTCCTGATAAGCGCAAAACATAGCCGCTTTGCGAAGCGCGTCCTTCAAGTAATCGGTCATACAGAAAAAACAGCGTGGACGCTCGAGAGGTTCGTGTATAATCCCAAGTAGTTTCTACATTTTGTAAACCTTACTTTGGGAAGCTTTTACGCCGAGAACTTCACTCTCAAATTTAGTCAATGGTAAGCACAGACCTTGCCATCGACTATACCTGGAGTTGCTTACCAAGTCATGCGAGCGAGCTTGAAATATACCGCTTGAGGGTATCGCATCGCTTTAGATTGTCCTGCCGATTGCAGAGATGTTCTCAAGGGAACGTACGCTTCGTTACGACTTCGATTAAATACAACGAATGGCTGATTCGGTAGTGAGTAACCATTCAACAGCGCAAAATCGCGAACCAATACTGTTCCCGACTGGGTGTCGAGCCAATACAACATAGGAGCGGTATTGAACGGATTCGTTTCCATCTGTTCCTGCTGTTTAGCCTCAGTTGACTGACGATCAAGGCCCAATGCATTACGGGTCGCAGCAGCTCGGTCAGCTAGCCGGCCGAGTCCACCAATGAAACCACCTGCTTCCGATAAAGGTGAACTAGCCGGCCTGATTCCATTTGTCGTGCGATTAGCCAGGACGCTTGGTTGTCCGTTGCTGCCACCTACGCTGTTTGATAAACCTCCCGACTGTAATTCGTTATCAAGTAGTGAGAAAGCACTAAACTGAGAAGCTTGCGCGTTACGGGCTTCGTTGACCCACAGCATAACACGCCCATCGGGTTGACTAAATACACGGAGCGTTGGCAAAGGGGCGTCCAATGCAGCCGGTGTTGTGGCTTTGATACCATAATAACGAGTTAGATCTCCTCCTGCCGATAGGTGTAAGGCTCCATAGCCAATAAGCGCACTGGTGCCTTTCGAAGAAGCTTGATTGGCATCATAGCTTATCACTAGGCTTTCTCCATTGGGTAAGTTTACCAGATGCCTCGAGTCACTAAACGCTTTAAAAATGCCGTTGCTTCCATTGACACGAACAATCTGGGCCGCATTCTTTTTATCCCAGATCCGCTGGAAGACCACGCCTTTGGCGTTAATTTTGGCGTAAGCTACTTCATATTTAAGCAAGCCTTTACCCATCGTGACATTGACCAAGGCGTCGGTAGCGTTACTGACAATGGCTGCCTGAGTCATTCCATAATCTTCGTGTGAGACAGTGAAGTTATGACGAAAGACAAGCTTGCCCTGGGCATCAGTGCGAATCAGGACAAGCTCAGGATTTTTAGCTTTGTTTTCATCAGGCCCAAAAAGCCAGTCTGCCCCGACCCGTTGTTGTAATTCACCCGCTGTAACAATAGCTGCGGTATTCTCGTCGACAACATCCGTTATGGCCCAGACTCGCTTGCCACTTAAACCATCCAACGCTAACGAATGCAAGGTCCGTCCCAGCGTGTCAAGTGTGATCAGCTGGTTGGCTTGAGGCTGGTGATAGGTCATAGTACCCTGGTTCGCAAATACTATGTGAGTAGGACTCTGACGGGTGTCTAATGGATAAGTACGGCTGGTCGGCTGGCCTACGGGAAGATAACGATTCGAATAAGGAACGTATTGGTAGGGCGTTTTTTGTACGACAAAATTGTTATTCTGAACAGCTGCTGAGGTTAGATTGGTAACATCTCCCCGATAGCCTAACGCTGAGGTCTGCTCTTGTAGCAATCGGGCATAATCTGTAGCAGTAACGTTGTCTGTGAGATCTTTAGTTTCGGTTTGTACACCACCGGTCAGTCCGATGATCGTCTGAAAGTGGTAGGAGAACGGTTTTTTCAATCCGCTAGTGAGACTGACGAATTGTTCACCTAAAGGTTGAAGATGGCCTTCTTGATAGCCTAGCCGAAATAGTGCAGGAATTGTATTAGGGCCATTTTTAACACCGTAGCCCTTTTCCGCAGAAAGATAACCCACATGCTGACGAAAGACGCTTACATCGACATGACCGTCTTCATGGGCTTTAAACTGGCTTATAAAGCCTTTTGCGCGAAGCAGCCCTTTCCCCTGGCTGTACTGATCTTCAGCTATTGAAAAAATGGCCACTGAATCGACGCTGACACGGGGCTGAGCGCTGGCCGAAATGGTTAATAAAAGCCCAATTGTAGTGTAAAAGTTACGCATGCATTAAATTTCAAGAGATCTTGCGTTAAAGATAGCCAACGGGAGAATGTAAGTATGTATGTTCTGTGAAACATATGAATTAAGAAGTTATGTAGACGCTTTTAAATAGTCTTTATGGGTCTAAGTAAACCTCGTAGCTCAGTAAGGACTATGACAAAAAAAGCCTTATTAACCCCCGTAGAAGGAAGATTAATAAGGCTTAACGTACTGTACAGTTTACAGCCGAGTGCGGCAGAAAAATAGAAGACTTCTGGTAAGCAAACAGGCTGGGGTTAGTTACTCCAAACTTACCAGGTTCGTTTGCTCATCACTTTGTCTAGTTCCGCCTTGGTCATAGTGCCTAATTCGGGATGCTTGCCGAGCCATTTCAGAAATTCCGTCTTGATGTCGTCGGGCCACTGACTGTCGATCTGTCCCGTGGTGTAGCGACCCGATTTGACCATTTCGAAGCCAAACTGATCTTTACGAGTCACAAATTCGGCGGTGCTAACGACCTGTTCGGCCATGTGCGCAGGAACGAATAAAACGCCTTCGCGCTGAGCGATGACCAGATCGCCCGGCAAAACCATTGCGTTACCCATCCGAATCGGTGCGTTCAAGCCCATGAGTACCATTTCTTCTAGGAAGGATGGGTGAAAATCGCGGACAAAGGCGTTGAAACCTTTGAGATTCTGCAATTCCTGAAGGTCGCGCGCGGCCCCGTTGAACACAACGCCGTTGCCCGTTTTGCTGAAAATAGCGTTGCCCAAGGTGGCACCCATGAGGGTTCCTCCGCCGATCTTACCAAACGCGTCGGCTACGTACACATCGCCTTTCGTTAACACTTCAATCGGCCAGGCGTTAGTGTTTCCCTTTCGGCCCTGTTTGGTGGTACCGCGCTCTTTAATGTTTTTTTCGACATCGGGTCGGCTGGGCATAAACATCGCCGTTACGGCCCGTCCGGTAACGGGTACGTCTTCCTTGATCAGTTTCCAGCCGCCTTCAAACTGGTTGGTGTAGCCTTCATTTTTTAGCACCGTCCAGGCGTCATCAATGCCGATGTGCTTTGCCCGTTCCACCAGATCATCGGAAATTTTCGGACGGCCATCGGGAAACCGTTCACCTTTCCATTCCGACGTTAGAAAGACAAGTTCGTCTTTGGGAATAGTCTGGGCAGACAACGAATGAGAAAGGCAAGAAACCGCGATGAAGGGTACTAGCGCTGCAATTTTAAAGTTCATTGGTCAAGCGGGTAAATTAATGGCCTTCTTTGGCGAGATAGGCTTCTATATCTTTTTGGGTGATGGCTAATTTCTTTGGGTATTTGCCTACCCAGGTTCTAAACTCACCTTTGATCTTCTCCGACCAGTCGCCGTGAATTTCGCCGGATGGGTACTTGCTTTGTTGAAGAAGCACCCGCTCAAACTCGTCGCGCAGGGCGGTCATTTCGGAAGCCGACACCAGTTCTTCGACAAGATGAGCCGGAATAAACACAGTTCCGTACTCATTTGCAAATACGACATCGCCCGGCAGCACCGTGACCTCGCCGATGCGGATCGGCGCGTTGATGGAGGTAGGGGTCATATCTTTGATGTACGATGGATCGTGACCTTTGATCCAGGCGTTAAAGCCCTTCGTGTCTTTCAGTTCCTGCATGTCTCTGATCGACCCGTAGAAGATGACGCCTTTACCCGTTTTTCCGTAAATCGCGTTGCCCAGGCTTGACCCAATCAGGGTGCCATCTTTCACCTTACCGTACCCGTCGGCCACGTACACATCACCTTTGGTCAGTACATCAATCGGCCAGATGTTGATGCCCCCTTTCTGTGAACGCCCTTCGGCTTTACCCTGCGCTCTTACCAGACTGTCGAGGTCGGGGCGTGTTGGCATAAACTGAGCCGTTACGACGCGTCCGGTCATGGTTTCGCCTGGCTTGAGAATGATCCAGTCTTTTTCGACCTGATTTCGGTACCCTTTTTTGCCCAGATAGCCCCATACCTGTTCCAACGTACAGTTCTGAAGACGCTCGAGAACCAGATCCGGTACTTTGGGGCGACCATCGGGTAGTCGTTCGCCTTTCCAGTTTGCCGTTAATGCCGTGACGTATTCGGGGGAGGAGCCCAACCGTTGAGCATGGGCTAGAAAGCTGCCTGATAAGGTGAGGGCGGTCAGAATCGCTACTGTTCTCTTTATCATTGGTTTGGTTCGGGTTAACAGAGTAAGGATGTATTGAGTGTGTATGTTTTTGCGAGATTTCTTAATCAGTGCAGCTGGCTCGTGCGGCAAACGAATCGTCTGGCTTGCTAAGCCTTTCATTTGTCTGTCAGATACCTAAGATAATCATAGTTAAAAAGGCAAATGAATAAGTAAAATACTGGCATTATCTCATTTTATGAATGATTAGCCGTAAACCAAAACCCTCTATCATGAAAAACATATTGTCCCGATTGTCCTTATCCGACAAATCATCGGACCGCCGTGACTTTTTGCGCAATGCTAGCCTAAGCGGACTATCGCTGGGCTTGATGTTTGATAACAAAGGTCCACGCTCGGCGGAGCAGGAAATGGAGTTCATTACCCAGAAAGTAAGCCGCGATTCCAAACCATCGGAGCTAAAGATCACAGACATGCGGGTGGCTACGCTGGTAGGTGTTCCCTTTAGCAGTCCGATTATCCGTATCGATACCAACCAGGGATTGGTTGGCTGGGGAGAAGTGCGCGACGGCGCCAGTGCCAATTATGCGCTCACCCTCAAAAGTCGAATCTTGGGGAAAAATCCGTGTAACGTTGAGCAGATCTTCAAGCAAATCAAGCAGTTTGGCGGACAGAGCCGGGCGGCTGGTGGCGTCTGTGGCGTTGAAATGGCCCTGTGGGATCTGGCCGGTAAAGCCTATAACGTACCTGCTTACCAACTGCTGGGTGGCAAATACCGTGATTTTATCCGGCTCTACGCTGATACGCCCGAAGCCGATACCTACGATGGGTTCGCCAAAAACATGCAGAAACGCCGGGATCAGGGGTATACATTCCTGAAAATGGATTTCGGCATCGGGATGCTGGCCGATAAACCCGGTATGCTGGTCAATGCCAACAACTGGAGTGTAAAGCGGCAGTGGGATGATAAAGAAATGGGTAAACTGGGCAATTACGCCAATACAAAACACCCCTTCACCCGTATTCAGGTTACGAAAAAAGGACTGGATGCCCTGGTTGATCACGTCGGTAAAGTCCGCGAAATTGTTGGGTACGACATGCCGCTGGCTGCCGACCACTTCGGCCATTTCGACGTGAACACCGCCATTCAGATTGGTAAAGCAATGGAACCGTTCCGGCTGGCCTGGCTGGAAGACCTTGTCCCCTGGATGTACACCGATCAGTGGAAGCAGATCTCCGATGCCATCGATACGCCAACGTTGACCGGCGAGGATATCTACCTCAAAGAAGGCTTTATCAAGCTCATCGACGCCAAAGCGATCGACATGATTCATCCGGATTTAGCCTCGTCGGGTGGGCTGCTGGAAACAAAGAAAATTGGCGATTACGCTGAGGAAAAAGGCATTCCAATGGCCATGCACTTCGCTGGTTCGCCCATTTCGATGATGGCCAACGTACACTGCGCAGCCGCTACGGAAAACTTTGTGGCGCTCGAACATCACGGTGTAGACGTACCCGGTTGGGAAGATCTTGTAACGGGCATCAAGCCGATCGTGGAAAAAGGCTTCGTGAGGGTTCCTGACAGACCCGGACTCGGTGTCGAACTGAATGAGGAAGTTGCCAAAAAGTACCTCAAAAAAGGAACGAACTGGTTTGCACCGACCGATGCGTGGAATACCCGCGATTCGGCTGACCGCGAATGGAGTTAAAAAATAACGCAGATCGCACGGAAGAATCCGATCCCGTCCGTAGAGCCGTAGTAGTAAAAATCTTTATGCTTCGACTCTGCGGATAGGATCGGGCTCTCCCGTGCAATCCGCGCTAGCTGAGTAAGTTACTTAGGGCATTCGTCAGATCGGCGTACTGATAGCGGAATGTTGTTTCGTCGGCGATGCGCTTGTTCAGTACGTAATTACCGCCGATGACCGTGACCGCCATTTCGCCAAACATTAGTTTGATAGCGAAACCCGGAATGTTGGGTAGAATCATAGGCCGGTGCAGCACGCTGGCGATGGCCCTTGTCAGGCTTTCATTGGTAACCGGCGTAGGGGCCACGGCATTGTAAACGCCCTGCCACGACTCATCGGTAAGCGCCTGGATAAACATCCGGCAAAGATCGTCGAGGTGAATCCACGAAATATACTGCTGTCCCGAACCAATAGGAGCACCCGCACCAAGTCGGACGGGCTGCGCTAATTTTGGCAAAGCACCTCCCTCCGCCGATAACACAACGCCGATTCGAAGCTTGACAGTCCGGATCCCGAGTACCGCAACTGAATCTTCGGAGCGTTCCCAGGCTCGAACTACCTGTGCTAAAAAATCGGAACCACCCTGACTCGTTTCGGTAAGAGGCCGGTCGTTGGTGTCGCCACCGTAGAATCCTATCGCCGACGCGCCGATAAAGGCTTTAACCTTATGCGTATTCTTAGCCAGCGCCTGAGCCAGTAGCTCGGTAGACTGCGTGCGGCTGTTTAAAATTTCATCTTTGCGGGCATCGGTCCAGCGTTCGTCGGCAACGCCCGCTCCCGCCAGGTGAATGATGTAATCAGCGGTCTGAATCGCTTTGGGATCGATGTGTCCTTTCGCAATATTCCATTGATAGACGGTTACGCCCTCAATCGATTTATGGTCGCGGCTCAGTAAGGAAATCTGATAGCCTTGTTGACGAAGCAGTTGGGTCAGCCGGCGACCAATGGTGCCGGTACCACCCGTGATAAGAACAGTTTCAGCCATGTCAGTAGAATAGGTTAGTTAGGGTATAACCCGCCGAAAGCAATCGAAGTTTTGGTCGATTGCCGTACCCACTGAATGTCTGCTCGTTATCAAAATCACTGGCTTATATCTCCCACTCCTTCGGTAAGCCCAGCTGCCGGGCGTAGTGCGCCGGGGCGGCATAATTCACCCAGCTAAGCAGCTTGTTAATTTCGTCGGCGAACTCGATGTGATAGTCCGGGTCAAGCTTTGCTACTTTCTTCAGGAGTTGATCCGTGCGCTTTGCGATGTAGTCGGCAGCCTTATCCGTACGGGAATTGTATTTCTGAAGCAGATGAGCATTATGCTCGTAAAGCGTATTGAGCATGTACAGCATCAGGTCTACCTCGCCGTATTTATCCTTGGTAACCTTCAAGTGACGGCTGATATAACCAATAATTGTCCGCATGTCCATCATCAGCCAGCCCGCCGAATCCTGATTCAATTGCGCCGTCCGGCGAATGAACTCACGAATGAGCTCCCGCCGTTCGTCGAGCGTTGTACTATGTTCGACTAGTTCAAACTGGAGTTTTTCGGTCAATACAGCGTCTTTGGCAATGAGCCGAAGCAGTAGCTTGTCTTTCTCGTTGCTCGGCATCCGAACAATGGCTTTCTTGAGGTCTGGGTCAATAGCAGGCATAAGCGATGGTCAATTGTAACGGCTAAGTTACGGCATCCGTACGCTATACACCGACCATATCGCCTTCGTCGGCCCGAATTTTATCTTCGATATAAGCAATGATCTGGTCGGCCACGTTGATACCAGTAGCCGTTTCGATGCCCTCCAGTCCCGGCGACGAGTTGACTTCCAGCACCAGCGGCCCCCGCTCGGAGGGAAGCATATCGACACCCGCTACTTTCAGGCCAAGCGCACGGGCGGCTTCAATAGCGGTCTGCTCTTCGTCGGGCGTAAGGTCTACCGAAAACGCATTGCCGCCCCGGTGAATGTTCGAGCGAAACTCACCTTCCAGTCCCTGCCGCTTCATGGCACCGATGACCCGGCCCCCGACGACAAAAGCCCGCAGATCAGAGCCTTTGGCTTCGGCAACGAACTCCTGCACCAGCACATGTTTTTTCAGCCCGTAAAAAGCTTCGATGGTCGATTTAGCGGCTTTAGCGGTTTCGGCCAGTACCACGCCGATCCCCTGCGTGCCTTCCAACAGTTTGATCACAACGGGTGGACCGCCCACCAATTCAATGAGTTGGGTAACATTGCCGTTCTTGGGGTGATTGGCAAAAACCGTTTTAGGAAGACCAACGCCTGCTTTGGAAAGAACCTGTAGGCTCCGCAGTTTATTTCGGGACCGGGTGATGGCTTGAGACTTAGCGGTGGTAAACACTTTCATCATCTCAAACTGACGGACAATCGCACAGCCGTAATCCGTGACCGAAGCCCCAATGCGTGGTACAATAGCGTCGAACGGGTCCAGCTCGCGGCCTTCGTAGAGAACGGACGGTTTGCCGCCTTCAATCATAACCTGACAGTTCAGGTGATTGACCACAACGCCTTCGTGACCGCGCTGATGAACGGCCTCAAGCAGTCGTTGAGTAGAATATAGATTCGGATTAGCCGATAAAATGGCAATACGCATTGATGTAGTGTTTTGAACAGAATGATTGGCTGTTGAGCGATTTGTTCGGATTGGCGTTACTACTCCTGAAGATCGCTGACCTTTTTCGTCGCTTTCTGGCGTGGCTTGGCTTTGGCTTCGTAAGACAGGTTTTTTACCGAAACGTCAACGACGAATCGATTTCGGAGCAGTTTGCGGCCCAGGAGAATCGGGTTTTTAAGTTGTTCGCGGTCGGCAAGGGTAAACTCCGCGCGGATGGAACGCCCGAACAGCGTGATACGGGTTTTTATGACATAGCGCTTTTCGGCCACGCCGAACGAGTTTCGAATCATGCGCTGGCTGAATTCATCGCTGAAGTACCGGATCGTTTCGTCTCCGGTTTTATCAATCAATTCAAAACTCAATTGTACTTTGTTGCCCGATTTGACCAAGCAAACGTCTTTGCAGTGCAATGACGATGTGTAAGCGCCTGTATCAACTTTGGCCTGTACATCGAAAAGTCCCAAATCCGGAAAATCGACAAGATCAGTCATGCCAATAACCTGCTTGGGCCTGGTTACTCCAGCTTTCATCTTTGTTAGACCGTTAGGCGTGTGTACTGGTGGCGAATGATGAGGTCATAACGGCTGGCTTGTAGGCTATCATCGGATCAGCCGGCTAAAAGTAAGTGACATGTCGAGCATAATCATTTTAGCGCGGGCGTTTCGTTCGAGATGATAAGCCGCTTCATTCAAATCTTGGACAATCCGTTCGATGTGATTAATCGTCAGTATTTTAGAGAAATTCTTGACGAATGCCATTTCGTCGTCGGGCAATCGGAGCAACGCGCCAGCGCCCTGCTGCCACAAAAATAAATCGCGGTAGATTCGAATGCTGTATTCCAGCAGCCCTTTTTGTTTCTCTTTACTGAAACCGTCGAATTGGTCCGCTTGTTTGACCAGGGTTATTAAATCCTGACGGTAACAGGTGCGCATCCAGTCGGCAAACCAGGTGTGTCGGTCTGTCGTGGTCGATTGATCGGATTCGCTGCGACTTAGGCCAAGCGCCATAGCCAGATTGCCGTCGGCCAGATAAGCCGTTCGACGCGCCGTGGTTTCGTCCAGGTTAAGGTGCTGCCGGAGGTAGGTAGCAACTTCCTCATCCGTAAACGCCCGTACCGCCACGCGCTGCGTCCGCGACAAAATGGTGATCAGCAGTTTATCGGGCTGGTTGGTGACCAGTAGAAACAACGTCTGGGCGGGGGGTTCTTCCAGTACTTTCAGCAGCGCGTTAGCCGAGGTTACGTTCATCAGCTCCGGTAGCCAGATCAGCATGATTTTGTAAGCTCCCTCGTAGGACTTCAGCGACAGCTTTTGCAGAATATTACGGGCTTCTTCCGCCGAGATATTGCCTTGTTTATTGTCGGCCCCCGTTGTTTCCAGCCATTCAGATAGCGTACGGTATGGCTGATCGAGGACAAACTTGCGCCAGCTGGTCAGGTACGCTTCGGATGTTTTTCCTTTGGCGAGATTGGCAACCGGAAAAACCATGTGCAGATCGGGGTGAACGAGTTTCTGCATTTTAATGCACGACGCGCACCGACCGCAGGAATCCAGAGCAAATTCGCCAGCATGCTGCTTGTCCTCGCAGTTGACGTATTGAGCCAGCGCCAGCGCCAGCGCGAGGTTCGCGCTACCCGTTGGACCGTCGAACAGGAGCGCGTGGGCAAGGTGGTTCGTCTGAACAGCCCGCAAAAGCAGCTCTTTCGTTTCGGTGTGGCCTATAATTTCAGAGAATTGCATAATCTATTGACCGAACAGAGTCGTCGGTAAGGAGCGCTTTGTCAGTCGTAGGGGTAAGCTATAATGGATCGAATAGGGTGAATGGACTATTGGACGGACCCATCCGTTCTATGTTAAAAATTTCGCGCAAGATACTTTCTTCCTGCTCATCAAACGCACGATTGCGCCGTTTAAATGCTTCCGTTGCGACCTGAATGGCTTTTTCGAGCCGGTACGTCATAAACCCATCAATGGCACCACCCCACGAGAACGAAGGAATGTGCTTAGGTGGGAGGCCGCTACCGAACAGATTGACGTTAACACCCACAACGGTTCCGGTATTGAACATCGTACCGATGCCGGCTTTGGTAAAATCCCCCATGAACAGACCACAAAACATTCGGCCCGTATCGACCAGACCTTTGTGCGCGTAGCTGTAGAGCTTAACGGTCGAGTAATCGTTTTTAAGATTCGACGTGTTGCTACTAGCACCCAGATTACACCATTCGCCTACCACCGAATCACCCAAATAGCCTTCGTGGCCCTTGCCGCTGTTGGCATACAGGATTGAGTTACCGATTTCGCCACCAATCTTACAGTAAGGGCCCGCGCTGGTATTTTTTCGCATTTTACTGTTGTAGTGGACCATTGTGCCTTCGCCGAAGGAACAGGGGCCAATCAATACGCTGCCTTCACTGATGTGAACATTTTTGCCAATGTAAATGGGTCCATCTTCAGCATTCAGGATTGCCGCCCGTATTTTTGCGCCTTCTTCGATAAAGACGTTTTCGGGAGCGTAGCAACGTGTAAATGGATCGGTGATCGGCTGCGACTGACGACTAGCTGTTATAAGGCTGAAATCCGAAATAATCTGGTCGCCGTTTGCGGCAATCAAACTCCAGAGGTGACGAATCGTTGGGATAGGTGCATCGAACGTTTCGGTATGCTGCGGCAGTTCAGTTAGCAGAGCCGCGTCGTCTACCGCAAGGTCCGTACGAATTGCCAGCAACAGACCATTGGGGGCCAGCAGGCTTTCGCCGGTCGATAACGTTTTTAGCCGATCAATCAGTGCGTCGGTTGGGCACAAGGCTCCGTTGACGTACAGATTGTCGGTTGTCGTCTGTTGCGGATATTTGTGAGCAAGATACGGCTGGGTCAAAAAGGAGGGCGTCGTATCCAACCGTCTGGCCCACTTTTCGGCAATAGTCAGAATACCAACCCGCATGTCAGCTACGGGCCGGGTAAAGGTGAACGGAAGAAGCGCTGGTCGTATGACCGGATCATCAAATAAAACGAAGTTGGACATGCATTCTAGCGATTGCGGGCGCAAATATTCAACCTTAATTTCGAAAAAAAGAATGGATTAACAGTTACCTTTTTATCATTTTGACGCAATGGTACCATCCTTTTTTGCGATAGCTGAAAAAGATCAGCAGGAACATTTACACCCAGTATGACAGTGTTAACTACGGAGTATAGCGTACAAAAACTTGCCCACTTGCAGGATGCGACGGGTTTATTTCCGGCTTTCCGTAGTAACGCAACGATTTTTTACCGGCGGCCAGATACCAACGTTTTCTTTACCGCCATTACTGTGTTTACGCTACAGTCGTTGCGTTCGGTGGTTTCGTCGGCGACCCAACGGGTGATTGATCAAATAGCGGAGAAAGCGCAGCGGGCTTATCCGCTATTTCAAAACAAAGACGGCCTGGATACGTATAATTTCTGGCCAACGCGCCCTTCCCGTCATTTTCCGAACGGCTATATCTTTCGCCACTTCGAGCATTTTCGTATTCCCGACGATATTGACGACACGGCAATGGTGTACCTGACCCAGACAACCGTGCCTTCGCCCGACAAACTAATCTGGCTGAAAGCGAAACTAAGCCAGCACGCCAACGGAAGCCAGCGGCACCAAATCCGGAATACCTATACCGATTACCGACACCTTCGCGCGTATTCAACGTGGTTCGGTAAAAACATGGGTATCGACTTCGACGCCTGCGCGTTGAGCAACATGCTGTATTGCCTTTATCATTTCGACCTAGCGCCTAACCAGCACGACACGGATTCGCTAACGTATCTGCGGTCCATCGTTGAATCCGGGCGCTATGTCGCTGAGCCTTTTCAATGCGCCCCGCATTACGCCCGTACGTCGCTGATCATTTACCACCTGGCAAGGCTTATGGCAGGTTTCTCCATCGTAGAGCTGGAACCGATACGTTCGCGGTTGATTGCTGATGCAGAACGAGCGTTGAGCCGAACCCACAACCGCATCGAGCAAATCGTGCTGGCTACCTCGCTCATACGCCTGGGCGAGGTGGTTCCTGAGATCGACACCCGCGGGATTGAGCGTGACTTCGAAGGTTTCAATTTCTTTATTGCCGGTTTGCTGACCGCCTACGAACAGCCCTGGCTCCGCCGATTTGCCAACCGACCGCTGATGCAGATGCGTTGGCAATGTGAAGCGCACTGCTGGGCGCTGGTGGCTGAGTACAGTAGTTTGGCTGGCCGTTAAAGGCTTGTGTCGCCGGTTGCAAAAATTCTCTGACCGAACCAGTTAGTAGGTCTTCGTCATATCCGACGGAATAGCAATAATGAAGTTAGCGAGATCCGGACTTTCTACCGCAGGCTTATCAGGGTCAGGCACTTCGACAGATGATAGCGTCACGATTTTAAGATTGGGTCGTTGCTGACGCAGATACCAGACAATACCGTCAAAATTCTTGGAATGATAGTCACCGTTAAAATGCAGGAATGTCTGCCCCGATTTGAGGTTCTGTAGAATGAAATGGGCCATCGTCGCGTCTTTGATCGCCTGCGCGCGGGCAAAATTGGCCGCTGGACTTTCGGCTGGCTTGTCGCTTTTGCTCGTGTGCGGATTTGCCTGAGTTCCTCCGCCGTGATCGGCCATCATATCAAGCATGGCTTTGTAACCTGGTAAGTTCAGGTCAACCGTCAGGGGCAAAGGAGCCATCTGGCTCTTAGCTTCTGCCGATAGCGTGTCCAGCGCAGCCAATCCTTTACGGGCTACCAGGCTGGCGTATTTTCGGGGGACGTTGGTAGCGATAAACGGAATTTTCTGCTCGCGGGCGAACGTGGCAATGGGTTTATAATCCGTATTGAAGTTTTGCCAGAGCCGCGCCTGGGTCGCCAGTTCTTTATCGGTAGTACGGCCCTGTACGTAATCGGTGAGCGCCGTTTGGTTATCGGCTTCGAACATTTCCGCGCCCAGCACCAATGCGCCTTTTTTGGCCGATTGCAAATCTTTCGTTAGTTGAAGCTCAAGCCAGTGACAGATGGGGTTGTTATGCAGTTCACCAAACAGGACCACGTCAGCGTCAGCAGCTTCCCGTACCAGTTTGGTGTAGGATTGTGATTTCAAGCCAGCGTTGTACAAGCGGTAAGCCGGTTTGTCGGGCCGGAAAGCAAACGCCATCAGGCAAAGCAGAAGCAGAACAGAGCGCATAAGAAGGGATAAAACCGGAAAAGCCGTATGTCGAAAAAAACGTTTATTTTGAGGAATCAATGCCTGCCAAGTGGTTCAAAGGTAAGCCCCGTGGCTTGTTCGTAACCAATCAATACCAGAATTAGTGTCACCTTTGTTTATCAACGACTTTTTTGCTCATGGCACTGTTAGATACACTTCGCCAGTTTCCTGCTTTTGCGTCTGTTCCCGACGATCAGTTACAGTGGTTTATTGACCGAGCCGAGGAGGTGGCGTTTCCTGCCGAGCACGTTCTGGTGCAGCCCGGCGAACCCGTCGATTACCTTATCCTGCTGCTCGACGGTCAGATTCGCGTTGATACCGGGGCTAATGGCTCAAGTGACGAACTGGTGATTTACGACAAACACGCTATTTTGGGCGTGCTGCCGTATTCGCGGATGAAAACGATTCCCAACCGGATCATCACCGATAAGCCTTCGCAACTGGTGCGCTTGCACCGCGATCATTTGCGCGAGCTGGCCCAGAACCAGTACGAGCTGACCGAGGTTTTTGTTCATGAGATGACTACACGGGTCCGGGATTTTACAAAACTGACCCAGCAGAACGAGAAAATGGCTTCGTTGGGGCGGTTGTCGGCGGGCCTGGCACATGAACTAAATAACCCGGTATCGGCGGTTGTTCGTTCGGGGGATACGCTCAAGACGCACCTGCGCGCTACACCGGAAGCCTTTAAGACCGTGATGAATTTAAATCTGAACGACGAGCAGGTCGATACGGTGGGCGAGGCTTTTTTCAAGCGGGTAGATCAGGAACTGCCGAGCTTAAGCCTGCTCGAACGAAGCAGTCGCGAAGACGAACTGACGGACTGGCTTGACGACAACGGCGTTGACGACAGCATGGACCTGGCCGGGCCGCTGGTTGAATTTGGCTTTACGGTCGATGATCTGGACTGGATTCTGGAACGCGTCGGTGATGCGAATCTGGCCGGAATCGTTAACTGGCTGGTCAATAACCTGGTGACCGAAAAACTGGTTAAAGAGATTAGCGACGCATCAAAACGAATCGCTACGCTGATCAATTCAATCAAAGAGTACACCCACATGGATCGGGGCGCGGGCAAGGAACAAGTTGAACTGGCAAACGGTATTCGGAGTACGTTGACGTTGCTCGACCATAAGATTCGTAATAAGCACATTGCTGTAACACTGAACATTCCGGACGATTTGCCTGCTATTTGCGGATGGCCAGGTGAGTTGAATCAAATATGGACCAACCTGATCGACAACGCAATTGACGCGCTACCTGATGGCGGTACGTTAGAAATCACCAGCGAGCCCGATCGACAGGCTAACGGATTAGAATTCGTATTGACCAAAGTGATCGACAACGGGTCAGGCATTCCGGCTGACATTCAGGATAAAATATTCGAACCTTTTTTTACGACGAAAGGAATCGGTAAAGGCACGGGGCTTGGCCTCGACATTGTGTGTGGCATTGTGAAGCATCACAACGGTTCGATCAAGGTTCATTCTGAGCCGGGCCATACCGAATTCAGCGTTTGCATACCCGTTGACTAAACCAAATTTCGTTTGACAGCGCCTACCTCAACCAACTAACTCATGCGCCTTCCTATTATTATTTCCATTGATGATGATCCACAGGTACTGAAAGCGATTCAGTATGATTTGCGTCAGAAGTACCGAAAACAATACCGTATTCTCTGTACAGAGTCTGCTCGTGAAGCGCTTGATTCGTTGACAGAACTGAAAAAGAAAGGCGAAGAAGTGGCGTTGTTTCTATCCGATCAGCGGATGCCCGATATGACCGGCGTTGAGTTTCTGATGCAGGCCCGCAAGGTGTTCCCCAATGCGAAACGAGCGTTGCTGACGGCTTATTCCGACATCGACGCGGCTGTGCGAGCTATCAACGAGGTTCAACTGGATTATTACATCGCCAAACCGTGGGACCCGCCCGAAGAAAAATTGTACCCCGTTCTCGACGATTTGCTGGGGGACTGGCTTTCCGATTATCGACCCGCTTTTCAGGGACTCAAACTGGTTGGCTACCAATTTTCGCCCCGGTCGCACGAGTTAAAAGATTTTCTGGCGGGTAATCTTTTCCCGTACCAGTGGCTTGATATTGACATTGACCCGCAGGCGCAGGAGCTGCTTGATTTGCACGGCATCGACCGAAAGGACTTACCAGCTGTTGTGCTCGAAGATGCCTCCGTGCTGAAACATCCAACGATTGGCGATTTAGGCGAAAAACTCGGATTACAGCCGAAAGCATCCCAAAGTCTGTACGATCTGGCAATTATTGGCGCGGGTCCGGCTGGACTAGCGGCTGCTGTTTACGGTGGCTCGGAAGGGCTACGAACCATTCTGGTCGATAAACGGGCTCCCGGCGGTCAGGCGGGAACCAGCTCACGGATTGAAAATTATTTAGGCTTTCCCAATGGGTTGAGCGGGGCCGATCTAACCCGACGGGCTATCTCGCAGGCACAACGTTTTGGGGTTGAGTTTCTGGCTCCGCAGGAAGTGGTTGCCATCACGTCGCAGGGGCAGTACAAGCACATCAAGATGTCGGATGACAGCGAGATCATTGCGAAGGCTATTGTCCTTAGCACGGGTGTTGCCTATCATAAGCTGGAAAACGAGAGTCTGGACAAGTTTACCGGAGCGGGCGTATACTACGGTGCGGCAACTACCGAAGCCTACGCTTTTAAGGGGCAGCCGGTCTACATCGTTGGTGGCGGAAACTCAGCCGGACAGGGCGCGATGTACCTGTCGCGGACGGCTTCGGAAGTGTTTATCTGCGTGCGTCGCCCGGATTTGAGCGAAACAATGTCGCAGTACCTGATCGATCAGATTGACAAAACGCCAAATATCAAGGTACTGGGCTGCACCGAAGTGGTCGAAGCGTTGGGGAACGAGCGATTGGAGTGTCTGGTCCTGGAGAACATGGATTCCAAAGAACGCCAGACCGTAAACGCGGCTGGCCTATTCGTCTTCATCGGCACCAAACCCCTTACCGACTGGATCGAAATGAACATCATCAAAGACGAGAAAGGGTTTATTGCTACCGGGCGGGATCTGGCCAAATACGCTGACTTCAAAGGAATCTGGAAGCATGACCGGGAACCTTATCTGCTTGAAACGTGCAGTCCGGGAATTTTTGCGGCTGGCGATGTGCGGGCGGGTGCCATGAACCGGGTTGCATCGGCGGTTGGTGAAGGCGCAATGGCCGTAAGTTTTGTGCACAAATACCTGGCTGAAAACTAAAAAAAGCTGAGGCTAAGTCGATGGATGTTGGACCTATTGAAGTTGGATTGTTGAAGTAGGTCAATATATCTTGGAGATACGGCGTATCGACCTGCTTCAACAATCCGGCTTCAGTACTAGCGATTTTCGCCCTCTGTTAACAAATACATAAGCTCTTTCTTCGAATCCAATGACTAATCAATCAATTTGCGAGCATATTTCGGCGCTGACCGAAATTCGTAGTGCCCAGGCGTACGTATGTGAAGAGTGTATCAAAACCGGAAGTTCGTGGGTGCATTTGCGTACGTGTCAGACCTGCGGTCAAACGCACTGCTGCGACTCCTCGCCTAACAAGCACGCTACCAAGCACTTCCATCGGAGTGGACACCCCGTTGTGTCCTCTGCCGAACCGGGCGAACGGTGGGTCTGGTGTTATCAGGACGAACAGATGATTGGTTATTAAACAAGGATTGTGATTTGTGGTTATAACCTAGAGTTGTCTATAGGCTTTTGACGCTATTACCGCACAAACAACGAATCACTACCTTTACATGATTGCTGAACAAACGCTCACGGAGCAATACCTTCGTGTCCGAGCGCACTCGGAGGCTATTTGCCGGGGGCTGGAAACGGAAGACTACGTGGTGCAACCCATCGCAGATGTCAGCCCGCCGAAGTGGCATCTGGGCCATACAACCTGGTTTTGGGAAACCTTTGTCTTACAGCCCAATGCGCCGGGCTACCGCATTTTTCACGAAGATTTCAGCTACGTCTTCAATAGCTATTATGAAACGGTTGGCAAACGCGTTCTGCGCACTGATCGGGGCAACCTGAGCCGTCCGACTGTAACCGGCGTATATACCTACCGCGCTTATGTGGACGAACACATGAGCCGCTTTCTGGATACCGACGATTTATCGCCCGACTTATATGCGATTATTCAGCTTGGTCTGAACCACGAGCAGCAGCACCAGGAACTGCTCATTACGGACATCAAGTATAGTTTGGGGCATAATCCGCTGTTACCGAGCATCGAAATGCCGATAAACTATCCCCCGCCGTCTAAAGCAGCGGAGAAAAAGCACATCGGTACTTCGGCACTTTCTGCTCAGAATGGGAGAGGAGCTACGGGGGAGAGCAAGGGCATAACCATTTCCGAAGGAATTTACGCCATTGGGCACCCTCATACCAATCAGGCAATTGACTCCTTTTATTTCGACAATGAGATAAGTCGTCACAAGGTATATCTAAACGAAACTACCCTGGCAAGTAGCCTGACCACCAACGCCGAATACCTAGCTTTTATCGAAGCGGGGGGCTATCAAAACTTTAGACATTGGCTGTCCGACGGATGGGCGTGGGTCAAGGCGAATCACATCCAGGCTCCGCTGTACTGGCATAACATTGACGGCGAGTGGTGGAACTACACGTTCGAAGGGCTGGTCCCCATCGCTCTGGATGAACCGGTCTGTCACGTAAGTCAGTACGAAGCCGACGCGTATGCCCGCTGGCGGGGACAGCGTTTGCCAACTGAATTTGAGTGGGAAGCCGCTGCTGATCAACTCAACTGGGGCACGCGCTGGGAGTGGACGAATTCGGCTTATTTGCCGTATCCGGGCTTCATAACCGCCGAAGGAGCCGTAGGCGAATACAATGGTAAATTTATGAGTGGGCAAATCGTCCTCCGTGGTGCTTCGGTAGCTACTCCCGAAGGCCATTCGCGACCAACTTACCGCAATTTTTTTCAACCTGACAAACGATGGCAGTTCACGGGAATACGCTTAGCGAAGTAATTGAAAGTGACGTTGATTCAGCCTTAGTCGAGGAGGTACGAACCGGGCTCGTAAAGATGCCCAAGCGACTGTCATCCCGTTTTTTCTACGACGCGGAAGGAAGCCGGATCTTTCAGGAGATCATGCATTCTCCAGACTATTACCTGACCCGTTCGGAATACGAAATTCTGGAAACGTACAAGTCAGAGCTTTTGCACTTGTTTGCCGCCGAACAACGCCCGTTTGATCTGGTCGAACTGGGCGCAGGTGATGGGCTGAAAACAAAGGTTTTGTTAGGTTTCTTCAGGGAGAAAGGCGCTGAGTTTGCGTATGCGCCGGTCGATATTTCAGCCGATGCACTCGAGGGTTTGGTGTCCGACGTACGCCAGCAGTGGCCCGATTTGCAACTCAAACCGCAGCACGATGATTATTTCAACTCGCTGCAACAGCTTTCTGCGGAGTCGGACGCCCGGCGGATCGTCTTATTCCTAGGATCGAACATCGGCAATTTCGCTCCCGACGAAGCCATCGATTTCTATAGTCAGCTAAATGATAAACTTCAACCCGGCGACATTGTGCTGACAGGTTTCGACTTACAAAAGAACCCGGCTTTGATTCACGCGGCTTATAACGACCGGGATGACCTGACGAAGGCTTTTAACCTAAACCTGCTCCGCCGAATCAACCGCGAACTCGACGCTGATTTTGATCTGGATGCCTTTGATCATTACGAAACGTATAATCCTGAAACGGGGGAGGCTCGTTCGTATCTGGTAAGCCAGAAAACGCAAACGGTCAGAATCCAGGCCATCGATATGACGGTTCCGTTTGCGAACGGAGAAATCATTCACACGGAGATTTCGCGCAAATTTACCCGCGCTCAGATTGAACAACTCGCGGAGCAGACTGGCTTTATGGTAAATGGCTGGTTCACCGATTTCAAGGGGTATTTTGCCGACGTGGTATTCGTTAAGAAATAAGCGATTTACGACGAAAAGCGAGACGGGAGGTGTCGGATTTTAGAATCCGACACCTCCCGTCTCGCTTTTCGTTTATACCTGAGCCGTTTGTCGCGTGTTTCGGCCACCTGTCCTTTTCTTTTCCTGTTTTTTTACTTGCCGTAAAATATTTTGTTTCTGATTCCGACTACCCTCTTGTAAGCCATCGGTAAGCGGCTACCAGAACGTGAATACATCCCTTGTCAACATACCCGCGTCAACCGTCAACATGACTGAGCGTGAGAGCAAAACGTCCCAGCCACTTGGCGAAACGGTCCGTAAGGAACGCGGACGGCTACTGGCGTTCATCCGCCGACGACTGCCTGATCCCGACGAGGCCGAAGATGTGCTCCAGGATGTGTTCGTGGAACTGACCGAAGCGTACCGACTGGCTAAGCCCATCGAACGCGTTGCGTCGTGGCTGTTTTCCGTCGCCCGAAACAAGATCAGTGATTGGTACCGCAAAAGTCAGCCAAACGGTGCGCGTACTGTATCGCTGAACTCGCCCGGCGCTATCGATGATGATGAAGCGCCGGTATTGGGAGAGTGGCTAGCCGTGGCTGATGATACGGGGCCGGAAAGCACGTTTTTCCGCGAAACGTTCATGGACGCATTGACCGACGCGCTTGCCGAGTTGCCCGATGATCAACGCGACGTGTTTATTCAGCACGAACTGGAAGGCCGGAGTTTCAAAGAAATGGCGGCTGCGTGGCATGTACCGATTAATACGCTTCTGTCGCGCAAGCGATACGCCGTGCTACACCTTCGCGAACGGCTGCGCGATTTATACGATGATTTTATAAACGACTAAAAACAGTAAACACGATGATTATTCTAAAAGGAATTGGCTTTGCCTTGTTGGGTATCGGGTTGTTTGTATTGGCAACCTACGTTGTGATGCGACTGTGGAACTGGCTGGTGCCGTCGCTGTTCAATGGTCCCCGATTACGCTTTGTTCAGGCATTGGGGCTGTTTTTTCTGGCCCGCCTGTTGTTTGGATTTGGGTTCGGACGGTTTGGGCATTATAGCTATGGGCGGCCCTACTGGCATCATGGTCGGCACCACCACGACGGTCATAAACCAAACGGACAGCAACCGCATAATCAGTTAAAACCTGTTGTTCCTGCGCCTATACCGGAGCAGTAGTCAGAAACGCTTAAATAAAGTAACAATGAGACGCTTTTGGTTTCGTCGGGGATTACGCTTCCTCGGTTTTGCAATACTTTTTGTTGGGCTGGCCGGACTGGTCGTTATGGCCCTCTGGAATGCTTTATTACCTGCCATTTTTGGCGTAACGACCATCAACTGGTTACAGGCATTAGGCTTATTAGTACTTAGCCGGATTTTATTCGGTGGCCCCCGTGGCTTTGGGGGCGGTGGATTTGGGCCTGGTCGTCACGAGTGGCGGCAAAAAATGGCTGATCGCTGGAAAAACATGACGCCTGAGCAGCAGGAAGAGATGCGTCAGCAATGGCGTAATCGTTGCGGGCGCTGGGGACGCGGTCGGTGGGAAAGAGAGCAGTCTGAAGAGACTAGCGAGACCAAGTCGACAACGGCGCTATAACGTAGCCGTTCTATACTAAACAAGCCCGGCTGTTGCTAGCAGCCGAGCTTGTTTATTGATTGGCATCGTATTGATTACTGTTTGTCCCACCAAACGCGCGTGTCCAGATTGTCAGGCCCCTGCCGCGAAATGGCTTCGTTGACCTTTGCCTGGTTGACCGAAATCTCAGCATCGGGGTAGCTCAAGCGATTAATGAAGTTCCCCTTGATCTCCTTACCCGGATACGGATTTGGCGTCAGCGTTGGATAACCACTGCGACGGAAGTTGGCAAACGCTTCGGGACCGTTCAGGAACGAAGCAACCCAGTACTGCGTGTTGATGAGTTCGAGCCCACGAGTCGCTACGTATGGATTCTTTTGCAGATAAGCCGCAATGTTGGCGTCCGAAACCAGTGACGTAGCGTCGTAATCGCCCAGTTGCTTCATGTGCGCCGTTATCCCCGCATTGTAAAAATCGGCGGCATTACCCGTTGTCCAGCCACGCTGGGCGGCTTCGGCCAGGAGCAGTTGCGTTTGCGCGTAGGTTACCAGATACGTAGGTACATCGAAGCGCCCCATCCGGGTCCGGTCCAACTGCGAGTAATCGTAAAAACTGCTAAGCCCATCTGCCGTTGCCCGAGCCGGAATGGTGCCGTTATCGTAGCCAAGTGGCATACCAATCTGCACGGACGGATCACGATTTGCGCGGGCCGATGTCTGTTCAGGACCGCTTTTCGCCCCGACATACCGAACCGCGATGGAAGCCAGCCGAGGGTCGGCGTTCGTCTTCAGATAATCGACGAACGTTTTTGTGAGGTAATAGTTGGCGGCTTCCGTCGAGTTGAGTGTCGTTCCAACGGGATTCTGGTAATTCGCGTTGTTGCGGACGGCGGCATTATCGGCATTCGACTGCATAACACCACCCGCCACGGCTTTCTGAACGGTTGACTGAGCCAGCGTTGGGTTGATTTTCGACAACCGCATACCCGCCCGGAGCATCACCGAATAGCCGAATCGTTTCCATTTGGTGATATCACCACCAAATTCAATCTCTCCGGCTTCGGTCGGTTTCGTTGCGTCGAGCGCTGCGGTGGCTTCGGTAAGCTCTTTCAAAATATCGTTGTAGATGCTTTCCTGCGTGTCGTATTTAGGGGTAACGTTACTGCTCAGATAACCCTGTCCGGCCTCGGTGTACGGAATGTCGCCGTAGCTATCGGTCAGCACCATAAACGAGTAGGCTTTCCAAAGACGAGCCATGTTGTAGAGATTACTCCGGCTCGCGTCGGATTTGGTTTTGGCAATCACGTCCACCAGATACCGGATGTTATCGCGGTAATAGCGCTGCCAAAGCTGGGCATTCGCACCCGCCGATCCCCGGTTATCGATGTTGTAATTACCTCCCGACACGATGCCTGAGTTGGGAGTAAACATCTGTTGCACAATTGGTTCTTCGAAAATCAGCATGCCACCCGGAAACGAAGCGTTGATGATGGCATTGTTGAACGTAAAAACCGGGTTGAGTGCCGTTGCTGCCGTCGGGTTAGTATTTAACTGGTCGAACCCGTTCTCGCAGCCGCTCAGGCTGGTCATCAGGGCGATCAGAGGTATATACAAAAATCTTTTTTTCATGGTTGTCAATCGTTTACAAGGAGAGAAAGGAATCGGTCACCTTCTCTAGAATCGCACATTAAGATTAAAGCCAATGCTACGTGTGGTGGGCAAACCCGTTGATTCGAGACCGACAAGGTTATCCGAGCTAAAGCCAAATTGTTCCGGATCGATGTTTGGCACCCACTTTTTCAGGATGGCCACGTTATTGGCTACTGCGTTCAGACGGATGCCTTTGATGAACAGCGTTTTGGGTAAAAACTTGGTGAAGTCATAGCCCACGCTGATCTGACGCAGTTTCCAGAAGCCTGCATCGTATAAAACCTGCTCGCCGAGGCTTTTCGAGCGACCAACGGAGTAGTAATCCTGCACAAACGCCCGAACGGCATTTGTCTCCCCGTTAGCGTTCACCCCAACGCCGACCATTTTGTTATCGGCATCACCCCGGCCAACCAACGTTTCCTTTTGCAGGCCATGCCGGAAGGCATTCAGGTTGGTTCCCGAAATCATTTTACCGCCCAGTTTGAAATCGATCAGGAACGATAGGCTGACACCTTTGTAATTAAACGAGTTGGTAATGCCGCCAATGTATTTGGGTAAAGCCGAGCCAAACGAAACGGGCGTTGCGGTCCGGTTTGCTAAGCCATCGCCCCCGTGAATAATACGTCCCTGAGCGTCCCGCGCGTAACCATAGGTGTACAACTGACCCAGTTCTTTACCAACAACCTGCCGCAGTTCACCCACGTAAATGCCCGTACCAACGACAATCTGTTCGGGCAGTTTATCATTGTTGTAATCTTTTTCGGGCGTTCCGTCATCATCAGTCAGCAATCTCAGCAATTTAGTCTTGTTGTAAGAGCCGTTCAAAGTGACATCCCACGAAAAATTCTTGGTCCGAACGGGAGCCAGATTCAGCAATACCTCAACGCCCCGGTTCCGGCTCTGACCGCTGTTGATCAAAGAACTCGTATACCCCGATGCGTCAGACACCTGTACCGAAACGATCTGGTCGCTGGTCACTTTATTGTAGTACGCAAAATCAAGACCGACCCGGTTGTTGAACAGCTTTAATTCCAGTCCCACTTCGGCTTCGTTTACCCGGCTTGGGCGAAGGCTGGCGCTTGGTACCGTGTTCGACGTAATGGTACCGACCGGTTGACCCTGGCCCGATGGATTGGGGAACAGGTTGGCCGCAACGGCGTAAAACAAGTTGTTCGAGTAAGGAGCTACGTCACCGTCGCTGCCGACCTGCGCATAAGCGGCCCGGACTTTACCGAAGTTCAGCCAGGCGGGTAAGTTGTTGAAAGCTTGGGAGAAGACAAAGCTTCCGGTCAACGATGGGTAGAGAATGCTGCGGTTGCCCGGAGCAAGCGTCGAGAACCAGTCGTTCCGGAGTGTCCCGTTGAGGAAAAGCACGTCTTTGTACGATATTTCGGCGGCACCGTACAGCGAGTTAACTTTCCGTTCGCTCAGACCGTACAGCGGATCTTTTACGCGTCCGTTCTGCGGAACGTATAATCCGCGAACGATGAAATCCGTTGCCAGCACACTGTTCAGATCACTCCGGCGGTAGAGCTGATTACCGCCCACCGTGAGATCAACACCGATAGCACCGAATTTGCGATTGGCACCGATCAGGAAATCGGCGTTGATCTCGCGAAACCGGCGTGATTCCTGAACGTAGTTCCCGTTAACAAATCCGGCTGGAGCCGCTGCCAGCGATGCCTGACCCGTTGGAAAGTTGTAATCCTGATCACGCGACCAGTAATCCTGTCCAACCCGTCCTTGCAGATACAGCCAGTCCGTAAAGTTGTAGCGGGCCGCAATGTTGCCGAACAGACGATCCCGGCGAATGTTCTCGAACTTGTAGTTCATTACGAAATACGGATTCGTCCGGTTCATAAACCGCGACCAAACGAACTCGTTGCCGGTAGAGGGGTTGATCTGATTGGCTTCCAGTACATCTAGCGGCATGGAGTTGGCTACGGTGTAAATGACCGTTGGTGTGCTGTTGTCCTGCTGGGCAATCTGGGGCGGGTTTTTGTTGTACTCGTTCGAGTAGTTGATCGTGCCCGTAACGCTCAGCTTTGGCGAGAGATTATAGCTAAAGCCGAGGTTGATGGTTTTGCGATTGTACGTGTTATTTCGGGTAATGCCTTTATTGTCCAGATTAGACACCGACAGGTTGAGCCCACCGCGTTCGGTACCGGTCGATATAGAAATGGAATTTGTCCAGCTCGAACCGTCGCGGTAAAACGTGTTGATGCGGTTGCGTACCGGTTCGTAAGGGACCGTAAGACCGCCAAAAAGTACCTGTGTCATGCCGGGTTGAAACTTCTCCCCGAAACTCCATACGCCCGATGTCGGGTTAGGAGCCGTTGGCCGAACGCCGTATTCACCCTGACCGTATTCGTATTGATAATCAGTATAGTCGAGCGGGTGGTCCGTCGTAAAGTTGGTATTGTACGTCACTCCGATCCCCTGTCCGGTTCCTTTGGTTTTGGTCGTGATCAGAATGGCACCATCTTTGGCCCGCGATCCGTAAAGAGCAGCCGCCGTACCACCTTTCAGTACCGTCATCCCTTCAATATCGTCCGGGTTGATGGACGAAAGCCCGTCGCCACCATCCGAATAGTTGGCACCCCGGTTGCCGACGGAGTTGTCACTACCCGCGTTTCCGTTGTTCTGACCAAAGTTCGTATTGTCGATAGGAACCCCGTTAACGACGATGAGCGGACTATTTTGGCCCGAAAAGGACGATTGGCCACGAATACGGATTTTACTCGTTCCTGCCGCACCCGTACCGAGACTGGAAATATTGACCCCCGCTATTTTACCCTGCAAGGCGTTCATGAAGTTAACCGTGCGGTTGGTCGTAACCTGTTCGGGAGTGACAACCGCGGTTGCGTAGCCTAGCCGTTTCGCTTCTTTCTTGATACCCAGGGCCGTGACCACAACCTCGTTTAGACTCTGCTCCGCTTCCTGGAGCGTTATAGTCAACTGCGTCTGGTTGCCAACCGCAATTTCCCGACTTGTGAACCCAATAGCGCTGATTACCAGGGTGGCATTGGGGGGCGTATTTAGTGAGAAATTTCCATCCGCATCTGACGTTGTTCCTATCTGCGTGTTCTTAACGAGAACATTGACACCCGGAATTGTTTGCTGATCCTTGCTGGATACGACCCGGCCCGTGACCCGGCGATCCTGCGCCAAAGCGGCATGAGTGAAGAGAAAAGCCGCCCAAAGCAAGAGACCAAGCGCATGACTTTTCGATTGTATAAGCTGTTTCATTGAGGAGGGGATATTAGGCTTAATTGATGCTATAAGACAAGTTAATCTATCCTTATTAATAATCGTTTAAAGTGCCTCCACCGCCTTTCCTACTGTCTTTTATGAGTACTTATTACTATACAGGTATTAATTTATAGCAACTTTTACTTGGATTAACGCAAAAAGCCGGCTCATATGACCCGGCTTTTTGTAAGCTGACAATTATGTATAAATCGCCTGATTGAGCAATTCTTTACGGCTTGGGTTCCGTTGCCGATTCGCTCTTTGTTGCGGCCAACGAGTTGATCCAGGCTGCAATCTTAAGTGCGTCCGCTTTGGGAACTTGGGGCATGGGTGGCATCTCCGTTGCATAATCCGGCCAGTTCTGCGGCTTAGGATTATAGATGAGTTCGACAATCTGGTCGTTGGTGTATTTGCGCTTGGCAACATCAGCAAAAGCCGGTCCTACCTGACGCTTATCGGCCTGATGGCAGGCTGCGCAGGTGTGACGCGTCAGCAACCCTTTTATCTCGCTGTAGGTCGGTGCTTTAGCCATCGTTACGGCCTGACCTTCTACCAGTTTCGGCTTGCCTCCCAGCGTGGATGCGCCAGTAGTGATCTTTTTCGTTGGCGTCGCTTTTTTGCCCGTTGCAGGCGCAGCGGCAGGCGTTGCAGCCGGTGCGAGAGCTGAATTTTTCGTGCTCACCTCGCTCATAGTTAGCTTCTGTCCATCCGGAATGTTGTTGAGCGTGTAATACGCAATTGGATGTACTAGTGAGTACGATCCTTCAACACCCCGAACACCGTCGAGCGTAAGCTGGTGAATGTAATATTTTCGCAGATTATCAACGATCAAGCGGGCTTTTAGACCGTCGGCAGATACCTTCACGCCTTTAATGGGCAGCGCTTCTTTATTGACCGTTGGGCTACCATAGACGGAGTGGTATTTGTACAGAAAACTTTCGACCCGGTATGAAGCAATATCTTCTGCCGATTTGCGGTCTACGGGTTTGGTGAACTCCACTTCGAATCCATCGGGCATGGCTTTGACCGCCAGCATTTCAAACGGAACGTTGCCATTCCAGGCTAGTCGCTGTAGTCCTTCGTTGGCTTCCCCGGCTGAACCCCAGCCCCGGTTTGTTTCACCGACAAACAAAGAGCCGTCTTTCGCCCAGGCCATCCGCAGGACCCCCGACCGGAAGCCATTCCGAAACTCGATCGCTCCGCCCTGGTACTCACCATTCACTTTTTCCATGAACACCCGCGAGATTTTGCTCATCCCCTGATCGCCAACCAGCAACTGTCCGGCAAATGGGCCAAATGAACCCTGCGGAATCTCTAAAATCTCCGAATTGGAAATACCCAGAATACCGTGTGGCAACCAAACGGCGGGCGTCTGGAAATCGGCGGTTGGGAACTGGTCTTTCATCGTGTAGAGCAGCGTAGGCGTTTCGTTAACGATATTTTCGGGTTTGATCGAGCGTCCGTTCTCGTCCCGTCGACGGCGCTCGTCGATTTTTGCGTAGAACTGCTCAGGCGTAAGCTTAACCGGTGAATTAGGCTGATTGGACCAACGCAAACCCGCAGGATGACCCACAAACCCACCTTTCTTGACATGAACGATTCCTCCCGATCCCATCCAGTCGCCCTGGTTATCGGCGTAGAATAGCTGACCGTCGTAAATACCTAGTCCGCAGGGTGAGCGCATACCGGTTGCCCAAGGCTGCATGGTGCCGTTTTCGGTGATGTTCATTGTCCAGCCCCGCCAGGGTACGCGACTTTCACCGCGCCACCATTCTTCATCACCGAAGGCTACGTTGCCCGTTACGAAAAACGAACCGTCCGGCGCAATTTTTGGCCCGAAGCTGTATTCGTGGTAATGTCCTGATAAGGGCCAGGCGTATACGGTTTCGAAGACATCGGCTTTGCCGTCTTTGTTGGTATCGACCAGCTTGGTCAGTTCACCCCGTTGAGCGCAGTAAAGAGCCCCATCTCGGGAGGTAAGACCCAGCACTTCGTGCAAACCCGACGCGAACTTGCGGAAGTACGGTTTACGGCTGGTTGGGTTCTCGACAATCCAGATGTCGCCCCGGCGGGTTGCTACGCCCAGGCTACCATCTGGTAACACCGTCAGACCGCCTACTTCCAGCAGGGTACCCTCCGGCGCCGTTACTTTTAAGATCTTAAAATAATCTTCCTCTTTTGGCGATTCCTGCGCCTGTACCGCTGTCAGACTTGCTGCGGCCAAGAGGGTTACAAATAGTTTTTTCATACTGTAAGGTGTTCTTCGATTGAGGCACCGCAAAGGGTTTAGCCAACGTGAAGCCTGAACCGAATACCGTCAACTGGTTAAAACAAGATCGAATAGGTCAGTTTTTCCTTAACAGGTACCAGTAGCTCCTTCTGGCCTCCCGCTTCCCGAACGATAGGCTTTGCCCCACCGGCGTCGTCGATGCGTACATATTCCTGATCATCGATAAGGTACATGCCATTGTCAAGTGGGCTGATGCTGCTACCACTGGCCAACCGCGCGTAAAGATTGCTAGCCGGATTGCTGACCGTCAGTTCGCGTCGGATACCTTGTCCGGCTTCCAGCACCCGAATTTTGTCTTCGATTGAATGGCCGTTGCTTTGATAGCGGAACGTGGGCCGGTCGCTGCCGTCCAGCACGTAGCCTTTCGGACGATACGCCGAACCCGTTGTGTCAGTCGGCCAGGCCGCTTGTGGCGAAGCCAGCTTGGTCAGGAAAAGTACCGGTGTACCCATCCGTTGTACCATCCCGAGCGGACGTGAAGAGCCATCGCCCCGGTCGTGCCACATCGGCGTAGCATCCAGAAACATCCCGCGCCATACCTGTATCACCGCACCTTTGTCCAGATCGTAAGTGTAATGAACCTGTTCGGGGCTACCCACCGAGATAGCGTGCGTTACGCGAACGGGCTTGCCCTGTGTGCTTTTGTCAGCGGGCAAATCCATGAAGCTGCGAAGAAGCGTATTTGTCGACGCATCGATAAGAATCGGATCAACATCGTCGCTGTTTGTTCCGGCGGCATCGCTGATCAGGTATTCGCGAATGCCCGGTCCGGCTACGTTCAGGGCGAGGGCGGGCTGGAACCAGCCAACGGATTTCGCGTAGAACAGCTCAAACGGCAGATCACCTTTTGGCAAGGTAGCTTTTCCTTTGTTACTGCTGCTGTTGGGCGGAACGACCAGTTGGTTGTTGATCTTCAACATACCGTTCCCACCGGCCACACCCAAGTTGAAGCTGTATTCGCCGGGTTCATTGACCCGGAAGGTACCCGTATAGCGAATCAGAAAATCATTCGCGATGCGGCTTACCGATGACGACAGTTTGGGCGATGCACCTTCTGATTCGGGAGCCGTCTTATCGTATTCCGGCTCTTTTTCGTATTTGCCTTTGTAGACCGCGTACTTCAAATTAAGCAGTTCGGGGCGGGGTTTGTCGTAAGTCGTGTAGCGAATATTGCGAAAGGCTACGGCTCCGTGATCGCCCTGAAGCATGAGCGGACCCATTGGCTTTTCATCGTTGAACGCAGCCGCTAGGGTAGGACCGCTCAGTTCAACATCTTCGTGGATCACAACGCCGTTCAGTTCAACGCGAATCATGCGGGCGTTCTCTGTCTTTTGACCACCGGCGTTGAAGCGGGGGGCTTGAAAAGAAATTTTCAGGTGTTGCCATAAACCGGGTGCACGGCTGGCATTCTGGCGCGCGGGGTGACCATCGTAGTTCTGCTGACCTTCAGGGCGTCTGGCGTCTGAACGCTCGTAGATCGAACCGTTGTCTACCGTTCGGGGGCTTTGCAATCCCCAGCCCACGTTGTCCCAACTGTCGAACAGTTGAATCTCGTAACGGCCTTGCAGGTACACACCCGAATTGGATTTGGAGGCCATCATATAATCCAGTTCCAGGTCAAGATCACCGTGTTCGATAGTTGTGAACAGGTTATACTTGTACGGGTTTTTGGGATCAGCCGGGGCTTTGTCCAGCGGAATACTTGCCAGTATGCCCGTGCCTTTTTCCGTGACAAGTACGTTTGGTTTGCCCAGTTCAGCACGGACGTTTCCGACGATTCGCCAGTTCGGCGTTGCTGGTTTAAACGCGCTTAAATCGTTGAGCTGAATAGGATTACCAGGAGTGGGAGCCGGTTGGGCCAGAGCCAGCCCGACGCCAACGATCCAGCTAATGCCCAACAGCCAGCAAAAGCGAGCTGTAGTCGTAGGTTTTAACATGAAGGATGGAAATTTTGGCTCGAAATTTACCATTTTTTCCCTACAAAAGGATGCAATCCGGCAATTGCCCTATCTTTGGGTGTTTTATAACGAATCTGTTAACCTGTTTACATTTCCATGAAGATCGCTCCGCTATCGCTCGCTTTTTGCGTTGGTATCGTTGGTTTAGCCCTCTCTCAATCAGCTACGGCCCAGCCCGAACCGAATAAGCAAACGCCACAATCCACCGAAATTTGGGAACCTGTGCCACCGGTTATAACACCTGGTACAACGTCCGCTGCTACTAGCGGTACAACGCCCCCGTCGGACGCTATCGTCCTTTTTGACGGTAAAAACACGGACCAGTGGGTCGCTATCAAAGGCTATTCACCCGAAAGTTGGGAGAAAACAAACGAAGGTCCGTTGAAGTGGCCCGTTCAGGATGGGGTAATGTATTCGACAAAAGGGTTTTCGGCTCGCTCGAAAAAAGAATTTAATGATTTTCAGCTTCACCTTGAGTTCAAAACACCCGAAAAAGTAGAGGGTAACGGACAGGGACGCGGCAACAGCGGTGTCTTCCTGCAAGGTCGCTACGAGCTTCAGGTTCTCGACAACTACAACAACCCCACCTACGTTGACGGCATGGTCGGGTCGATCTACAAGCAGGCTATTCCGTTGGTAAACCCTAGCCGGAAACCCGGTGAGTGGCAAACCTACGACGTAATTTATCAGGCTCCCCGCTTCAACAAAGCCGGCATGATGCTGGATTACGCGTACGTAACAGTATTGCTTAACGGTATCCTTGTGCAGAACCACGCAGCCATTCGGGGAACGACCGAGTACATCGGCTACCCGAAAGTACAACCCCACGGTGCGGGTCCGATTCTGTTGCAAGACCACGGCAACCCGGTTGGTTTCCGTAACATTTGGGTTCGGGAATTGTAAGGCAGCACTGCTACCGCAAAAATACTTGACAATGAAGCCTCTGGTCGATAAGCCGGAGGCTTTTTTTGTATACTTGCGGCTTCACTTAGCCAATCGCTATGCGTACTTCTTTGCTTTTTATTGTCCTGCTTACGCTGCTGAGCAGCTGCTCGAAGACCGTTATCTACATCGTTCGTCACGGTGAAAAAGTGAGTGAGGCAGACACGACGAACCTGAGTCCGGCTGGCTTTGCGCGGGCGGCTGCGTTGGCCGACACGTTGGCGGGCAAAGGTATCGACTCGATTTTCTCGACTCCTTTCCGACGTACCCGGCAAACCGCCGAACCCTTAGCGAAGCGTACGGGATTACGCATTGCGGACTACCCGGCTAAACCCACGGAGGCTATCGTTCGACGGTTAGGAAAGATTCGGGGTAAAACCGTGCTCGTCGTCGGACACAGCAATACCATTCTGGAGATTGCCAAAGGGCTGGGTGCACAGCCGACCATGAGTACCATTGAATCCGGTGATTTCGACAATTTATTTCGGGTCCAGATCATTCGTGGACCGTTTGTTCATTCTACCACACTGATACAAAAGACGTACGGCCAGATAACCCCTCCTTAGGGTTGAGGCTGATACTTTCCCCAAAACTACCGTCAGACAAGAGCCACCCGTATGGACTCGTCCACGGTTGGTGGGCATTATATGACGGTTCATCATACCTCTTTATCAGATCACGCAAGGCTGTGTAGAGAATGCGGGTAGCGACTCTCTACTTTTGTGCATGTTCGGAGTTAAACGAATGCTATCAGATGAATCGACTGGTTTTTAGTATAGTAAACAAACTTATGCTTGTAAGCGCGTTTATAGGGACATCGCAGGCTCAGTCGATTCAAGCGGCTGCTCCCAAAACGCATCAAGTGGTGACGCCCGCTACTTATAAAGGTAAGCAGATCGTCGTCGGTAGTGGGGGTGGATTTACCGGCTTCTCGACAACGTATTACTTACTGGATAATGGTCAGATTTACGGCAAACGCAATCGTGATACCACGTTCACGCTTATCGGTAAACAAACGGCTGCCAATACAAAACGGGCCTTTACTGTTATCGAGACCAAGTGCCAGATCAAAACCACCCAGTTCAACAATCCCGGCAATACGTATCAGTTCGTTCAGTGGCGACAGGGAGGACAGCGCTACAAGGTAGCCTGGGGCGAACCGGGAAAGACCGTACCGCCTGATTACCCACGATTCTTCGATTCATTCATGGCCATGATTCCGGCCACTTTGCAAGTGAAATAGCCTATTTCTTTTCTGCTGGATAGCTTCTGTTTTACCGAAGCTGGCTATGTCGCGCCCTAAAAAAATCCGCAGCAACCAACCAGTAAACAACAACTACTCATGAAACGATATGTACTGATGCTTCCGCTGCTGGTGGCTACAGCCTCGCTGGCCCAGCAACCGAATGGCGGCTTTAGCCGAAAGATGAAAACGTCCTTACCAACCCCCGGACTGGCTGAGCGATTGAAGGCCGACGTGAAAGAGTCACCTGGAACGCCGGGTGCCCGCCAGGCACAAACGGACAACCTTGGTTTGACGCTCGAACCCCTGCGATTGCGGGTTGTGCACGACGAAACGACGAAGCTTCCAATCTTCATTGAGCGAAAAGTAGATCCTAGTGCTAAAAAGAAGGAAGCGAAAAACGGAGGAGCCCGGTTGTCGGCCGCTACGGCTGCGTCAACAACGTTTCAGTTTATGAATCAGGTACGTGGCCTGTTGAAACTCGAAAATCCAGAAGTAAAATTCAAGGTTGCCAGCACCGACTATGACGAGATTGGACAAACCCACGTTCGGCTGACGCACATGCACCGGGGCGTGAAGGTGTACGGTTCCGAACTGGTCGCGCACCTGACCGATGGCGATGTGACGCTCATAAATGGGCGCTATAAGCCCGTGCCCGACGAACTGTCTACTACGCCCAAACTGACCCTTTCGCAAGCCTCGGCATTGGCGCTTACCGATGTTCAGAAGGCGTCTGACGTTCGCTCGTTCGGCGATAACCTGCTTCGCAAGAAACAGCCAGCGGGCGAGCTGGTTATCGTTCAGCCCAAAAAAGGAGGGGCACGATTAGCGTATCAACTGACCGTGCGTCCTAACCTGATCGAACGCTGGGAATACACGGTCGACGCCCAGACCGGCGAAGTCATCAACAAGTACAATCACACCTGTACCTTCACGGGACCTGCAAAGGGATCGGCGAAGGATCTGAACGGTCAAACGCGCACGGTTAATACGTATCAGGTCGGTAACAATTATTACCTGATCGATGCGTCGCGCCCGATGTTCAACGCGGCTGCATCGTCTATGCCGGAAGCGCCGGTAGGAGCCATCGTGACGGTAGATGCGAAAAATGGTAAGGAAAATGATCGACCGATCAAAAAGTACTTGATCTCATCGACCACCAACAAAGACTGGAATGCGACCGCTGTATCCGCTCACTACAACGCAAGCCTGGCTTACGAATATTACAAAAACACGTTTAAACGCGAAGGGCTGGATGGTGCAGGTACCACGATGGTCTCGGTCATCAACATTACCGATACGAAAGGCAAACCCATGGATAATGCCTTCTGGAACGGGGATATTATGGGGTATGGCAACGGGAACCGCTTAAAACCGCTGGCTGGTGGCCTGGATGTGGCTGGTCATGAAATGACGCACGGGGTTATTGAAAAAACGGCTGATCTGGAATACATGGGGCAGTCTGGGGCTATGAACGAGTCGTTTGCCGACATATTTGGGGCGATGATCGACCGGACAAACTGGACGTTGGGCGAGAGTGTCGTAACACCGACTACTTACCCGTCGGGTGCTATGCGAAATTTATCGAACCCCAATCAGGGCGGTAAAGCGAAAGACCCGAACGGGTACCAGCCCGCGACGATGGACCAGTTCGAAAACCTGGAACCGGATGACGACAATGGGGGTGTTCACTCGAACAGCGGAATTGCCAATTTTGCTTATTACAAATTTGCGACGGCTATTGGCAAAGACAAGGCCGAACAGGTTTACTACCGGGCGCTTACCCGGTATCTGGTGCGCACATCGCAGTTTCTGGATTTGCGGTTGGCCGTTATCAAGGCGGCTGGTGACCTGTATGGCCCTTCGGGGGCTGAAGTGACCGCAGCTCAAAAGGCGTTCGATGCGGTAGGTATTGTTGAAGGTACGGGAACCGATCCCGGTCCAGGTAAAAATCCTGATCTGCCTGTGGCTTCTGGCGAGGATCTGATGCTGCTCACCGAGATAGAAAGCGGACAGTTGTATTCGACCAACATGGGCGTAACGCCCGCCAACTTCGAGCAAAAAACATCGACAGCTTTAACGCACCGTCCGAGTGTGACCGATGATGGAAAGCTGGCGTACTATGTTTCATCCGACAAACGAATTCGAGTCGTCAATCTGACGGGTACACCCAGCGAGTTTGTCGTCTCTAGCGACACCATCTGGGACAATGTGGCTATTTCGAAAGATGGGTCTAAACTGGCTGCGCTGACGGCCGACCGCGACGGCTCCATTTATGTGTACAGCTTCGAGCAGGAAAAGTGGGCTCAATTCAAATTGCACAACCCAACGTATTCGGAAGGTGTTCAAACGGGTGACGTTCAGTTTGCTGATTCATTTGAATGGGATTTCTCCGGCGAAAATCTTATTTACGACGCCTACAACGGGAGTGGAGATACTGGTGGTTATTGGGACGTAAGCTTTATCAATGTCTGGAGCAAGAAAGCGGGTGACTTTGCCGAAGGGCGAATTTCGCGGCTGTTCTCACGGCTGGATAAGGGCGTGAGCATCGGAAACCCGTCTTTCTCGAAAAATTCCCCTCATATTATTGCTTTCGATTATATGAATGAAAACGACGATACCTACGCGATTGTGGTCGCTGATCAGAACGTCGGTAAAGCGGTGATTGTATACGAGAATAACACACTGGGCCTGCCCAATTATTCTCGTCTGGACGATCAGCTGGTGTTCAGCCATATAATTGACGACAAGGAAACGATTGTCAGCATTGCTTTAGGAGCCGACAAGCTATCTGCTACCGGTAAAGCCGTTGAACTGTACAGCGGGGCGAAATGGCCGGTCTGGTACACACAGGCCACGCGGACTATACCCGCCAAAGCAGCGCAAACTATTACGTTCAATACCATTGCCGACCGCTATACCAACCAGGGCGATCTGACGCTCAAAGCAACGGCATCTTCGAAACTAAAGGTTAGCTTTCAGGTGAAAAGTGGCCCGGCCAAGCTAAACGGAACAACGCTTAAATTCACGGGAACAGGAACGGTTACGATTCGCGCTATCCAGGAAGGTAATGACCAGTTTAGTGCGGCTGCCCCGGTTGAACGGACATTTAAAGTGAAGGCCGTTACCGCTCTGGAGCCGACCTGGGCGGATGTGCTGTCGGTTTACCCCAACCCGGTTAGCTCAACCCTGACGATTGAACTGCCTGCTTACGAAACCGTCGAAAACATTTCTCTCAAAACGGTTAGTGGAGCTACGGTAGCGGTTCCAACTGTCAAAGAGAATCGAAAAACCGCGACGCTCGATGTCGCAAGCCTGCCCAAAGGAATGTACATTCTTCAGGTGCAGACGCTTAGTGGAAGCACTAGTAAGAAGATTGTTAAAGAGTAATGTTTTTAGAGCACTCCATTTAGTCTAAAATCAGCGGGGGCATCTGATCATCAGATGCCCCCGCTGATTTTAGGATACAGATAGCACCGTTTACTTGGTAGTTATGGAAGCGGTACCTGTCTTACTGAAAACCTCTACGCGGGCTATTTTAGCGGGTGGAAATGCGTTGAATTCTTCTTTAGAAACCTGTTTCCCATTGATCGAAAAGCGTGTAATCTCCACGGGTGCGCTGGCGGTTTTGCCGGGAACGGGCGGTGGGGGCGGGGGAAGGGCCGCCCCGGCGGTTGACTTATCGGAATCTTCCAACTGAAAATTAATGGGTAGGTTGAACTTCACATTCACGGGCTTACCCGACTGCATGGCAGGCTTCCAGTTAGGCATCTGACTGATAACACGCATTGCTTCTTCGTCCGCGCCGTGACCAATGCCTTTATCCAGTTTCACATCCGTAATCTCACCGGTTTTGGTGACAATAAAACTCACAAACACTTTACCTTGTGCTTTGGCTTTCTGGGCAGATTCGGGATATTTTAAATTTTGACCCAGATACTCAAAAAGCTTATTTCTCCCACCCGGAAACTCAGGTGAGTTCTCTACTGCTGTAAAGACTTCGCCCTCTACTTTTACTGGCTTTCGAGCCGACGAAGTAGTTGCTGCCGTTTGGGGCAGCTCTTGTTCCGACTGCGTACACATGGTTAGCAGAGCGGCCAGGGGGAGCGTCAGGGCATAGCCGAGTAACGCCCGGTGGTTGGATGCGGGTTTTTGTAGCATAATAATCCGTTGTTTAAGGGTTGATTTAGAGACAAAAGGAGTAATTAACGTTGTTGCTGGTACGTTGAGCGCATAAGCGACCAACTGTTGTGGGTAGTCGGGTTGTGGTGTTTTCAGTACGGCCCGATCCGCCAGAAATTCATGGACTTCCTGTAAGCTGTGCTTGTAAAGCCGCAAAACCGGATTGAACCAGAAGGCTGCTTGTACAAGCTCGATCAGCAGAATGTCGAGGGTGTGGCGCTGCTGGATGTGAGCTTGCTCGTGGCGGAGAAGGGCATCGGGCGGAGTTTGGGCATCGGTTTGGTTTAGAACCAGGTAGCGACCGAAAGAGAACGACGGTGATACATCATCAGTTAGACGTACAAGGGTAAATTGCGACCCCTTTTGCGGAATCCCGCTTTTGATGAGCCGCAGCACGGAACGCACTTTCAAGGTCAGTCGAATCAGCATCGCTCCAACGCCTAATCCATACATCAGCCAAAGCCATTGATCGATGGTTAGCGTGTTGGTTTGGGTTGAGCGCGAGCCAACCGTAAAGGCCGGTAATCGAAGGGTTTCTATGGGTAATCCCTCCGTTCCGCCGGGTAGCCTGACGAGGGGCAGCACCAGCGAAAGCACAAGTGAACTCAGCAGATAAGCCCGATTCAGGCCGAAGAAGGTGTTCCGGCGCAGTAATAGCCGGTAGCAGCCGTAGAACAAAAGCATGTACAGGCTGGAGACGAGAAAATAGGGAAGACCGCTCATTGCTTTTTCGTGGTTATGATGACGACGCCATTTCTACCTTTTTCGCCATACTGTGCTATGGCTGATGCGTCTCTCAAGGCGTCAATACTGTTGATCGTTTTACGGTCCATTGATGCCAGTGTGTCGCCCGAAACCTCCACGCCATCCAGTATGTAAAGCGGTCCGGGGCCTAGCTGGCCGAGCGGGCCTCTACCCCGAATGGTTATGGTGCTTGCTTGTTTCCGACCCGTATCGGGCGGTGTCGAAAAGCTAACGATCGGTTTGTGAGCAGGATCACCAGTGTTTAGTTGTCCTGTTCGCTTGTCTTCATTCTTTTCCAGCGCAAAGCGAATCGGGAGCTGATAACGCACGGCCACGGCTTTGCCATTCTGTTTCGCCGGAATCCAGTTGGGCATTCGACTGACGACCCGCATCGCTTCTTCTTCGCAGCCCCCACCAATACGCGCCATGTTTTTGTTTACGCTGGCTTCGCTGATTGCCCCCGTTGGTAATACGGTAAACAAGACATACACGTCGCCTTCGATACCAGCTGCTTTGGCTTTGGCCGGGTATCGCAGGTTGTGAGCAACGTACTGCATTAACCCCGGAATGCCCGTTGGAAAGATGGCTTTTTCTTCAACGGCGGTGTATACTTTTCCGTTAATGGTTTGGGAGGATGGAGGGGTAACCAGCGGCATGGCCGGATTAGGCTTGATCGCTCTGTACATAGCCGTTGCACCCATTGCTGGTAGCTCGTCTTCCATAATCGCCGTTAGCGTATGATTCATCGTCAGTGTGTTACGTCGAATACGGTGGCTAAGCGCGTCTAGTCGCAAGACGTCCGTTCGGTAGCCGAGGTAACTATAGGCCAGTTGCGATGACTTTGGTACGTTGGCGATTGTGTAGTATCCGTTCCGGTCGGTTATTGTGCCTTTACCTGTGCTGCCCACGCCGACATGACTACCCACCAGCGGTTTTCCCAATACGTTTGTCACCCGGCCAGATACGGTGATTGTCTCGTCTGTTGCCTGATGCACGACCGCTTCGATCTGCTTCTGTGCCGTGGTCATGGCCAGCAAGGTAAGCGCCAGTGGTAGAATCAGGACGTACTTGCCCAGAGCCCAGCGCGTAGTGGCCTGACGATGCAGCATCTGAATCCGCTGTTTCAGCAGCGATGGATTAAAGAAGCCATTGGTGAGTGGACTCGGTTGCAGTCCAAAGCTGTATTCGACCAGAAAATGGGCGTAGCGGGTGGGTTGATCCGCGTGTTGATCGGCGGTGAATTCGTGCACTTGCCGAAGCATACGATCAAGCAGCCACAAGGCGGGACACGCCCAGAATACGATTCGTAGCAGGGCCAAACTCATAACGTCGATACTGTGCTGTTGCCGGACGTGGATCAGCTCATGCTTTAGAATCTGGTCATTGGCCCGGTCGGCTGGGTTCAGGATGATGAACCGAAAAAACGAGAACGTTGGCGTCGTTGCGTCGTTTATTTCTACCAGCGTATAGCCGTCACGCACTTGCCGGGGAGCGCGTCGTATGAGTAGCAGCAGGCTCCTGATCTGGATAATTAACCGAGTCAATAAACCGAAGGCCACCAGCGCGTAGGCCAGCCTTCCCCATAATTCCCAGTCCAGTCCGGTCTCTGCTACCGATGGACTTGCTTCGACTGCGGGAGGGGTTGCCAGTGGAATGGTAAGAACGCCAGTTGGAACCGGTAACTCCTCAACGGTCTGCGTGGGTAGACTTACGAGCGGTAAGGCCAGGGTTAATAGCACCGAGACCAGTAAATACGCCCGGTTCAATCCAAAAAACGTATGTCGGCGCAGCAATAACCAGTAGCAGCTCGCAAAGAGCAAGCCGTAGAGGTTGGCTTTTAGGAAATAGTCGAGGGCGGTCATTGATCTTTCTTTTTGTTTAGGAGGTTAATGATCTCGTCGGCTTCCGAAAGACTGATGTTTTTATCCTGAACGAAAAAGGAAACCAGCTTTTTAAGCGAATTATCGAAGTAGTTCGCCATCAATTGCTCGGTCTGAAAACGGCGGTATTCCTCTTCCGTGATGAGCGGATAGTACTCATGCGTTTTTCCGTATGCCGTGTAGCCTACCAACTCCTTTTTTTCCAGAATGCGAATAATGGTCGAGACGGTATTATAGGCTGGTTTAGGTTCGGGCAATTCGGCAAGCACGTCTTTGACAAAACCTTTTTTGAGTTGCCATAAGACGCGCATAATCTCTTCTTCGGCTTTGGTGAGTTCTCGGAGCTGCATAGAATTAGGTGGAGTGCTGTTGGCTGCTGAAAATTATGACTAATGATTTAGTTTTACAACTAATGTATTAGTTATATTGTTCAAAAAAAAGAACAGCCCGAAAAGACTGTTTAGAAATTAGTTGTTCTGACTACTGTGGAATCTTTCGCCAAAGCGACAAAAAAGAAGGCAAAAGCCCTGATGGTAAGTAGCTTCTACCGCTTGCTGGTCTGTCTAGCCGGGCAAGCGGTAGAAGTAGTGATGCTTTCTCTTAAAGCGTTTCGCCACTATTCGTGTAAATCAGAATCGACTCGGCCTGTACCAAAACTGACGCATCACCCGACAATTCGAGAGGTGACGCCAACGGACCGGCCCACTGCGGAGAAGCCGAATCGATCAGAACTTTCCAGGGCCGGATGCTTGCCGGTAGCACAAGCGGTGCCGGCTGCGATGAGAAGTTCATGAGGCAAACAACGGCGACATCGGGCGTGTGCTGGCGGAGCAGGCAGAGTGTATTTTTTCTTTCGTCCATGATGACCGCTACAGATTCGCGGTTTGGGTGTCGCAACGACGATTGCTTGCGAAGGGCCAGTAGCGTTTGGTAGTACCGGAAAAGAATCCGATGCGGTTCCTGGTTCAGCCGCTCCCAGTTTAGTTTAGATCGTTCGAAGGTCTGTTCGGCTTGGGGGTCGGGTGCTTCCTGCGACGTTTGAAAAGCGGCAAATTCCCGCTTACGGCCCTGCCGCACCGCTTCGATCAGCGCTGGATCAGAATGGCTAACAAAGTATAAGAACGGATTCAATTCACCCCATTCTTCGCCCATGAACAGCATTGGCAGGTACGGACTGCTGAGTACCGCTCCGGCCATGAGCTTTTGCATCGAAAAACTAACCAGCTCACTGGGTCGTTCACCGAGCATACGGTTACCGATCTGGTCGTGATTTTGGGAGAAAACAACAAACTGTCGGCCTGGATGGCTGATCGTTGTTTTGCCAACAATTTTGGCGCGTCGGGGCATGTACACCCCATCGTACACGTAGGCATCGCGAAAGGATTTAGCGAGGTGCTCGATACCGTTGTAGTCGGCGTAGTAGCCGCTGCGTTCGCCCCCCGCTGTTACCCGTAACGCGTGGTGGAATTCGTCGTTCCACTGGGCATCCATCCCGTAGCCATCGTTGGCGATGGGCTGAATGAACCGCGTTTCGTTCTGATCGGACTCGATAATCAGGTAATGCCGTTGTCCCGTTTGCTGCGATAACTCATCGACGTACTGCCGAATCTCGCGGAGAATGTGTAATGCACTCTCGTCACGAATCGCATGAACGGCATCCAGTCGTAAAGCGTCAATGTGAAAATCGCGGAACCACATCAGCACGTTTTCGATGAAATAACGCCGGACGCTATCACTGTAATCGTCGTCGAAGTTAAGCGCATCGCCCCAGGGGGTCCGGTGTTTATTGGTGAAGTAAGGCCCGTAATCCGTGAGATAATTGCCTTCGGGTCCAATGTGATTGTACACCACATCGAGCACAACGGCCAACCCTTTCCGGTGACAGGCATCAACCAGTTGTTGCAATCCGGCTGGACCACCGTACGAGTTCTGGACCGCGTAGGGGGAAACGCCATCGTAGCCCCAGTTGCGCGTACCGGGAAACTGAGCGACGGGCATGATTTCAATCGCATTAACGCCCAGTTCGACAAAGTAATCAAGCTTTGCTTCGATACCGGCGAACGTACCATCGGGTGTAAACGTACCCGTGTGCAGTTCATACAGCAGATAATCCTCCAACGGCAGGTTGTTCCATTCCGCATCCGTCCACGCAAACTGACTCGTATCAATCGCCTGCGACGGGCCATGAACGCCTTCTGGTTGGAACAAGGATGCCGGATCGGGCCGCTCGATTGTGTTGTTCAGGACAAATTTGTACGTGTCGCCGGGGTGTAGCTGCGTGGTTTTCGCTTGCCAGTAGTACCCGTTATTTTGCAGGGGAATAGCCGTATCTTGTTGACAAAGACGAAGGGAAACGGTTTTGGCCAGCGGTGCCCAAACCCGCACGGTCGCGCTGTCGGCTGCGAACGTAACGCCGAGGGTTCGTTGGTTTATCAATGACTCGTTCATACGTTGAGAATGGTGAAAATCAATGCATCTAAGGATTAACAACCTACAAAGAGTATCTGTTAGCGTAATCGGCGAAAAACTCCATCCCACCGCCAGACGTTACGAAACAGCATCAACCGTTACTTCAACCGTAGTACCTTCTTCGGCAAAAACGCGGAAGCTGCCGCCGAGTTCTTCCGCGCGGGTCTGCATGTTTCGCAACCCATAATGATGATCGGAAACCGCTCCGTTCGCCCACGTAAAACCCCGACCATTGTCGTGAATACGCAGACTAATGCGGCCGCCCGCCAGAACCTGCAACCGTACCTTCGCCTGCGTGGCGTTGGCATGTTTGATCACATTGTTCAGGGCTTCCTGTACGATTCGGAAAAGATTCAAAACCTGCGTCGAGGTAAGCCGCTGCGCCTGCGTGCCCGTTACGACCACATCGACGTGCAAACCGTCGGTTTCCTGCACGTAGCGGTTGATGTACTGATTGAGCCGCTCCGAAAATTCTTCAACCGTAAAGCTTTCCTGATGAATCGCCCAGATTGTTTCGCGCAGGAGCTTGATGGCTTCGCGGGTGTAGCTGACAATGGTTCGCAACTGGTCAGACCACAATTGTCTATCCATGCTGGGCTGTTTTTCCGCCTGATCGCTGATGTGCGTGAGGTTGGTAACAACGAAAGCCAGATGAGCGCCCACGTTATCGTGCAGATCGCGGGCGATGCGCGTCTTTTCGATTAACAGGCTGTTTTTCATCGCCAGTGTCTGAACCTCTGCTTCGTACGTTCGCTTCTGCTGGATGGTTCGTTCTTTGATGAGCCGCTCCGTCTGATCGCGATTCATCTTGTAGCGGTACGCAAGGCCAACCGTCAGCACCAGCACTTCAAACAAGGCGGCTGGGGCATAATACATGAACTTGGCAACGGGCTCATACGTAGGCAAGAGGCCAAAATTGGCCAGAACCTGTCCAAGATTCAGGGTATAGAACGGCAGCACGGCAATAAGGTACAGCCAGGCTTCTTTAACGTGGTAGTTCCGAACGATGCTAATAACAATGTACGCGACAATGACCGGGACCGGAAACCAGTAAAAAATAGAAAACAGCCGAATTAGAAACAGTTCCAGCAGGGGCGAGTAAGGCGTAAAACGTTCGATGATAAGCGCTAACAGGCAGAAAACGCCACACCATAACACGACGGTACCGATCTTGTGCCAGCGGTAAGACGGTGTCCGGTACAACGGCAGAAAGGTACGGACAAACAACAGCTGCGAATAAAAAAGAATGAGCGGGAACAAAAAATAAACGTTCTGCCGGGGTAGCCAGAATTGCTCGTCAAACGCAAACTGATTCAGGAACCCATCGTTGATAATGAAAAAACCAACGAGGCCGAGTAAACAAAAGATGTATTTCGAATAAATACGGTCGAGCGTAATCAGAAAAAAGATGAAGCTCATGACGGCCACGAAGGCCAGCGTAAACAGGACCCCGCCCCAGAACAAATAGCTTTCCTGAAGCAGTGGTTCGTAAGCCGACGCGCGGATCAGTTCAAGCGGGACAATTTGCGTACCCCGTTGTTTGACCACACGCAGGTAAGCGGTGACGTTTTGGTGACCAGCTAGATTGATCGGAAACCAGTAATGCCGATGATTGAACGGGCGCCTGGCTGCGGGCGTTTTCCAGCCGATAACGGGAGAGGTCGAAAAAATCCGGTTCTGATCATCGACCAAGAAAAGCTGAAGCTCGTCGAAACACCAGAAATCGATTTCGGCCAGCCACCGTTGTTCTTCCGCCGACTTGTTCTGAACCCTAAACCGGAGCCAGGCCGGTTTTGCTACCTTCACCCCCGTGATAATACCAAAGTTAGGAACCGGCGTCGTGACCGGCTGAAATGTTGCAGTAATGACATCCTGAACCGACTTACGGGCTGACGAATCCCGGAAATAAGCCAACTTCCCCCGCAAGCTTATCTGATCATCGCTGGTTGATAGATCGACAACCGGCTGATGGCGTAAGGGTTGCCCCAACAGAGGCAACGTTGTTAGGCAAGCAGTCAGAAGACCAAAAAGTAATCGGCGAAAAGGACCCATTAGCGCTCTTGTCTGTCACTAAAGTAAAGCCTATTCGATTAGAAACAAAGTTCTCTAACTGCCTGCCTATGAGAAGATTTAATGAAGCTGATAGCTAATTGTACTATTTGGGTAGCCCAAAATGAATCTATAACGTATAGCCACCATTGTACTGGCGTCTTACAAACTGGTTAGCATAGTCGTAATTGGTAATTTTCATGGTAGCGCCGTCCCACAAAAGTTTCTTGCGCCCCGTGAATTTATCGCCTTCGCGCGCCAGATACGAACGCGTAGCCAGATTGCCCATTAGGACGGTTTCGGTGAGTGGACCCGCTTCTTCGAACGAAGAGGATGTATACGCGCCGTAGCCTTGCTTGCAGGCTTTGACCCACTGCTGCTGGTGCCCTTCCGTTTTTCCTTCTACCAGCGGTTTTTTCGGACTGGGTAAGGCTGTATTGGCAAACTTATCGACTGGTAGCAGCTTGGGGTCGTTGCCGAACAGACTACCAACCAGCATTCCTTTTGTGCCGATAAATAAAACGCCACCGTCGATGTCGCGAAATACGTCGCTGTACTCCACGCCGTCGGGCAATTGTGGGCGGATACCCCCGTCGAACCAGGAGAGCTTGATTTCCTTCACCTTCTTGTCGTCGGACGGAAAGGTCAGGTGAATAGCCGACGAAGGGGGGCACACATCATCGTAAAAGGCTTCTTTGAAAAAATCGGCGTACACCGATCCCACGCTACACTCTACTGAGGTAGGATACTTGAGTTTCAGCGCCCGAAATGGTACGTCCATAAAGTGGCAACCCATATCGCCGAGCGCGCCCGTGCCAAAGTCCCAATAGCCGCGCCAGCGGGTCGGCATGTACGCTTCGTGATAGGGGCGGGTAGGAGCGGTGCCAAGCCAGAGCGGCCAGTTGACTTCGGCGGGAACGGGTTGCGATTCGCCTTTGTCTTTGGGCGAGCGCACGCCCTGCGGCCAAACGGGGCGGTTTGTCCAGCAATAAACCGTGTGCACGTGACCGATTATCTTGTCCTGGATGGCCGTTTCGATAATCCGTGTCGCGTCGCCCGAACTTCCCTGATTGCCCATTTGGGTCACCACTTTGTATTTGCGAGCTGCTTCGGTTAGCATTCGGGCTTCGTAAATATCGTGCGTAAGCGGTTTCTCAACGTATACGTGCTTGCCAAGCTGCATGGCGGCCATCGCAATGGGCGCGTGCATGTGGTCGGGCGTACTGATGATGACGGCATCGAACGTATTCGCCACCTTGTCGAATAGCTCGCGGTAATCCTGAAAATAAGGTGCTTTGGGAAATTGAGCCCGGTATTTTTTCGACTGACGGTCATCTACATCGCACAAGGCTACCATGTTGTCAGAACCGTTGTTGTAAGCCAGTCTGATGTTGACATCGGCCTTGCCTCCGCAACCTACTGCCGCTATATTGAGCCGATCAGAAGGGGCAATGTAGCGGGAGCCATCGGGGTGTTTGCCGCCTAGTACATGACGGGGAACGATAAAGAAGCCAGCGGTAGCCAGGATGCTACCTTGCAGAAATTTACGACGGGAAGTAGGCTGCTGATTAGACATTGGACGGTAGATATTGGTACGATGAACTACACTATAAAAAGCCTACCGTCCAATATCTAATGTCCAGGTGAAAAGATTTTAGGCCATGACCTGCCCCATCTTCATGGCAATGCCCATATCGCCTTTTACTTTAAGCTTTCCGGTCATGAAGGCCATCATCGGATTCAGGTCGCCCGTGCCCATTTTTACCAGATTATCGACACTAACGTGCAGGTCGCAATCCGCTGGTTTGTCGTCGTTCGAGACAACAACGGGCGACTGTGTGGCATCGATATAAACAACCCCCTGATCCGTGACGAGCTTTGCCGTAGCATTGAGACTGTCAGCGTGAGAGGCTTTTGTGCGAATTTGGTCTGTTAGTTCTTGTAAAGTCATGTTTGACAGGTTTCGTTGGTTGATTATGAAACTCTGCCGCGAAAATAAGGTTTTCTCCTGGTGCGGATGGACTGCCGTTACAGTATCTTGCCCGCTTATTAATAAAACGGCCCAAAAGCCGTCCTGACAATGCGCTCGCAATTTTTGACCTTACTTTGTGTTCTTACGTTTCTTAGTTGCACTTTGGGCCTTTTTGACTCGGTTGTATCGTTTTCGAAAACGCGCGCTGTAGCCGAAACCTCCTACGTCAAACGCAAGCCCGACGCCGAAGAACGTCGAAATCAGCCAAAGCAGTACTTTGAGGATCGGGCTGCCACGGGCGAACAGCCGATGCCCGGCGATCCTGATGAAATTCGATTGCTGGCGGTTGCTCAATTTTTTTACTCGCTTATTACGCTGGTTGGCGCCATTCTTATGTTTCAACTGCGTCGAGTCGGTTTTTGGGTGTATATAGCGGGTATAGCCGTCGGTCTTTTGCTGCCCGTGGTCTTGGTTGGTTTTGGTGCGTTGAATACGTCGTTTGGTGTTTTCTTTAGCATTATTTTCGCTGGACTCTATTGGCTAAATCTAAAAGATATGCATTGAGCGAACGGATGTTGAGCATCAGCTTAAAAGTTCAATGCTTAACAGTCAACACACAACAGCTAGCCAAGCGTTAAATCCAAGGCTGCCAGCTTTTCGCGGGTCGATTCGTAGCTGGTATGGTGTATGCAGTGCATACCCAGCGTTCGGGCCACCTGCACAAACATGAGCCGATCATCGATGTATACCACTTGATTAGGTTCGATCTGCGCTACATCCAACGCTAGTTGAAAAAGGTCCGTGTCGGGTTTGCGTAGGTGGGCGTAACACGATGAGACAAACGCATCGAAAAAGGTATTGAGTTGAAACTGCTTGATCCGGTACGCGTTGATTTCGCGGCCTTCGTTATTGACCGCAACCAGCTTTAAGCCATGTTCCTGCTTTAACTGGCTCACCAGCTGAATCATATCTGGGTACGGCTGCGACTGTTCCATAATGAATTGAGCGAATTCCTGGGGCGAGTAGGGCCTTTCTTCGTAAAACACAATGCGCTTCAGGTAGTCATCCAGACTCAATTTGCCCGATTCATAAGTGTCGAAGGTAAGATGATGCCGCTCGTCCAATTGCTCGTAGTCGAGATTAAAGTGTTGGGCCGCTCGTCGGCGGGCGTGCCGGTCCCAGCCGTTCGTTAACAATACTCCACCGATATCCAGAAAAAGCGCTTTGATCGACTGCGTTGGCAACGTACTCATGGTTGTCGTGAATTAATTGATACTTGATTTGTTCGCTTATTGACTTAAGAAGCTTTTTCCACCCAAATCGTTTTCACGTTCGTAAATTCTTTGATGCCTGCTTCGGAGAGTTCACGCCCAAAGCCGGAAGTCTTGATACCGCCGAACGGAACGCGGGCGTCTGATCGCATCAGTCCATTGACAAATACAGAACCGGCCTGAATTTGTCGGGAAAGCCGGGCCGCTTTGTCCAGATCTTCTGTCCAGAGCGCTGATCCCAGCCCAAAGTCGGATTGATTAGCCAGTCGTATGGCGTCGGCTTCGTCTTTGGCTTCGATAAGAACGGCTAGTGGACCAAAGGTTTCTTCGTCAAAAGCAGCCATACCGGGTTTTACGTGGTCCAGCAGCATAGGCTGCACGTTGCAACCCTCCCGGTGGAGCGTGGTTCCGCTGCCTCCCGCAATCAGTTTGGCCCCTTTCGTGATGGTTTCGCGAAACTGACGTTCGATATTGTCGGCAAGATCGAGCCGAGCCATTGGCCCCATTGTCGTTGCCTCGTCCATTGGATCACCTTGTTTGATTTGCGCGATATGATGCTGGACAAGCTCCGTGAACTGCTTTTTAACCGACTTCTCGATGATAAACCGCTTGGCCGCAATGCAACTTTGTCCCGCGTTCTGCATCCGGGATTTGACGGCTGTCTCGGCAGCTTTTTCCAGATCGGCATCGGCCAGCACGATCAAGGCATCCGAGCCCCCCAGTTCCAGCACCGATTTTTTGATCTGACTGCCCGCAATAGCCGCCATCGACGCACCCGCCCGACCGCTGCCCGTAAGCGTAGCGGCTTTGACGCGCCGGTCTTTCAACAGCGTTTCAACAACCGGAACGTCAACCAGCAGCGATTGAAAAACGCCTTTGGGCAATCCCGATTCGCGGAACGATTCTTCAATCGCCAGCGCGCAACCCATTACGTTGGGCGCATGTTTGAGTAACCCGACATTGCCCGCAATCAGGCCGGGTATGGCAAAGCGCATGGCTTGCCAAAACGGAAAATTCCAGGGCATAATTGCCAGGACAGGACCCAATGGCTGATAAGTGATCACACTACGGGCCGCCGGTCCACCGTCGCTATCGGATTCAATCGACTGGTCGGCCAGATACGCTTCGGCATGATCGGCGTAAAACGTGCAGGTTGTTGCGCATTTCTCGACTTCGCCGAGGGCTTCCTGTAGTGTTTTTCCCATCTCGGCGGTGATCAGCTCCGCGTACCGCTGTTTATTGGTTTTTAAATAATCGCCTACTTTTCGAAGAGACGCGGTGCGGTCCGACAACGACAAAGCCGACCAGTCGGCAAAGGCCCGGTCGGCTTGTTTTAGTTTACGCTCAATACCAGCGGAGGAGTCAGGCCGGTAGGTTTTGAGCTTTTTCTGCGTATATGGGTTGATGGACGTAAACATAAGCCGGATGATGTATGCGATTGGATGAGTAATGGACGCGAGCGTCAATCATACATCCTATACCATACATGATCCGTTCCTTTATTGTTCGTCTTGTTCGAGCGTGTTTACCAATTGGGACATCGTTTCAATAACCTGTTCCATACGGTCTGCGCCCACAATCGAATTGAACTTAGAGCGTACTTCCTGCATACATTCCTCCAAGGCAACAAATAGCTCTTTCCCCCGCTCATTGAGGAAAATGATGCTCGACCGCGAGTCGTTGGGATTTTTCTGCGTATATATATATCCTTCCTCTTCCAGCAAGCCGACAATTTTACTCATCATCTGCTTCGTCACGCAGGCACGCTTCGCCAATTCGTTATTCGTTATCCCATGTTCCTCAATATTTGACAAGAACATCAGATAACTCATTTTGAAGTCAGTATAACCCATTGCCTGCAAACGAGGCTCAATGAAATTTGAGGTAAATCGCTTCAGCCGCCAAAAAAGCCGACCAACCGACCGATCTCTTATCAATCGAAACTGGTTAAAATCAAAGGAATTTTTATCTGTTTCCACGATCATTCACGAAAATAACAAAAACTGAAACAATCTACGACTGAATTTTGTACAAATATAGTCAACCTCCTTGACTTCATAGTCAACCTGGTTTACTTTTGCTGTACAATAGTCAAACAAGTTGACTAAAGAAAAGTTCTGTATTTTCATTAACACGTCCTGGATAATACGACCATGGCAACCACAATGGCGACTGAAGAAACAACTACTGAAGAGAAGAGCGCGGTAAAAACGTACTTGCCTCGTATTATAATAGCGCTCATCGTATTGGTGGGGGGCTATTTCGGCTACCGCGCTTACGTGCATAGCCAACACTACGAATCAACAGACAATGCCCAGATCGAAGGAAACTCCGCTCCGGTACTGGCGCGTGTGGCGGGTTACGTACAATCCGTCAATGTAGAAGATTACGCAAACGTAAAGCAGGGACAACCGCTGGTTACGATTGATCCACAAGAGTACGACGTGGCGCTGGCTCAGGCGGAGGCCGATTATCAGCAGTCGCTGGCTGATCTGGAAACGGCGCGGGCCGACCTTCAAACTGCACTGGCCAATGCCCGCAACGTCACTCAGAACGCACGGGTAGCTCAATCAAACGCGGATGTACAGGCATCGCGTCGGAGCAAGGCGCAGCAGGATCTACAGCGTGATCAGAATCTGTACAAAGAACAGTCGCTGACCCGCAAACAACTGGAAGATTCGCAGAACAACGTGGAAGTGCAATCCCGGCAGTACACGGCCAGCGTCGAGCAGATCAATCTGGCCAAAACGTCGCAGGGCGTTGCGCAGGCGGGTATTGCTAAAGCACAGGCAAACATCCAGAAAATTCAGGCTGTGTTGAAAGTGAAACAGGCTGCCATCGACAACGCCAAGCTGAAAGTAGGCTATGCGCACCTGACGGCTCCCATCACGGGTAAAATTGGCCGGAAAAACGTGATCGTTGGTCAGTATGTGCAACCGGGACAAACCTTATTCACGATTGTTGCCGATTCGACCTTCTGGGTTGTGGCTAACTTCAAAGAAACGCAGCTGGAAAAAATGCAGCTGGGCCAGGAGGTTGACATTAAGCTGGATGCCTACCCAGACCTCGACATAAAAGGCCGCGTCAATTCGCTATCGGAAGCCACCGGTGCTCGCTTTGCCTTGTTGCCACCGGACAACGCATCCGGAAACTTCGTGAAGATCACCCAACGGGTTCCGGTCAAGATTGAAATCCTGAATCCAGAAAAATACAAAAATCAGCTGCGGGCAGGTTTGAGTGTGGACGCTGAAGTACGAGTCGCAAACTAAACGGTTTTCGGTCTTACGTTTTCGTGACAGTCGCTTGATGCCGTAAAGGGCAATGAGAGCGACCTCAGAAAACTACACCCCGAACTGAAAACGCACACAAATGGCAACTCAAACAATGGCCCTCCCGGCACAACCGGCTTTGCCAACGGGTTTTAAGCGGTGGATAATTGTGATCACAGCGGTTTCGGCGGCTATCGTCGAGCTGATCGACACATCCATCGTCAACGTTGGTCTGACGGATATTGCTGGTAATCTGGGTGTAACCATCGAAGACGTATCCTGGGTAGTCACTTCTTACGCGATTGCCAACGTCATCGTCATTCCCATGACCGGCTTCTTGCAGCGGTACTTTGGGCGAAAGAACTACTACGTCGGATCGATTATCCTCTTTACGCTATCATCCTACGGGTGTGGATTTGCGACAAATCTGGAAACGCTTATCTTATTCCGGTTTTTGCAGGGAGTAGGGGGCGGTGCTTTGCTCTCCACGTCGCAGGGACTTATCTATGATGCGTTTCCCGCATCACAACGGGCACTTGCTTCGGCTTTGTTCGGTATGGGTATCGTACTCGGCCCAACGCTCGGTCCAACGCTCGGCGGTTTTATCATCGATAATTACCACTGGAGCTGGATGTTTTACATCAACGTTCCGATTGGTATCATCGCAACGTTTCTGAGCCTGACCTACATCGACAAGAAACCCGACGAAATCAATATCAACCGACGGGCTATTCATATTGACCAGCTTGGCATTCTGCTACTCGCGGTTGGGATCGGTAGTTTGCAGTACGTGCTGGAACGGGGCGAAGCCGACGACTGGTTTGACAGCGACGCGATTTTTTATCTGTCGATCGTTGCGGCCATATCACTGCCATTCTTTATCTGGTGGGAACTGCGGGGGACCAAAGAGCCCGTTGTCGATCTAAGGGTAATGAAAAACCGGAACCTGACCATCGGGTCGATACTCGTTGTTGTAGTCGGGTATGGTCTGTTCACATCCGTACTGCTGTATCCCTTGTTTGCCCAGCGAGTTGTAGGATTGACCGCTACGCAGACAGGCTTACTGCTCATGCCCGGTGGTATTATAACACTACCAATGTTTGCCATTTCGGGACGGATGCTGGCCAAAGGTGTATCGCCGAGGCTGATCGTGGCGGTGGGTTACGTCGCTTTTTCGTCCTTCTGTTTCCTGATGTCAACGTACAACGCCGATGCATCGAATGGTGATTTTATCGTAGCGCTTATCATTCGGGGTATTGGACTGGCCTTTGTCAACGTGCCGCTGATCAACCAATCGGTATCAACACTGGAACCACGCCAGATGCCTACGGGAATCGCCATTGTCAACATGATGCGCCAGATTGGCGGAGCCTTTGGGGTGGCTATCACCAATACCTACGTAACTCAGCGGACCGCACTGCACCGGAGCGACCTAGTTTCGAACTTGCAACCCGGAAGCCCGCAGCTGACCGAACGGCTTAACGCGCTTACGCAGGGGCTGAGCGCGCGTGGTATAAACCCATTGGATGCGGTATCGGGTGCGTACAAAACACTCGATGGGATTATTACCCGGCAGGCGCTGATGATCTCTTATCTGGACACTTTCCGGCTGGCAGGACTCTTTTTTGTTCTCTCATTCCCGCTCTTGTTCTTACTGAAACGTAAACAAATGTCTGCCGAAGCGGCCAAAGCTGCTGCCGATGCAGCCCACTAATAGTAGAGTACCGTTTTTCGCTGATCCAGTTTTGGAAGCGCTGAAAACGGTACGTTGAAACGTCTATCAATGAAATCGACATTTTTAACCCTAATCGCTCTTAGCACGATTGGTTTCGCTCAGGCTCAGAATCAAACGGCAGCTGTTACGGTGCCCGACGATCTGAAAGCGTTGGTGCAGCAGGCGAACACAAACTATCCCGCGCTGAAGCAGCAGCAACAACAGATCCAGGCTGGCGAAGTACGGGTCGATATTGCCCGGACGGCTATGCGGCCCAGCGCTACCCTGAACGGTACGTACACGTATGTAACGCCAGTCCCCCAATTTGCTATTCCGCTGAATGGGCAGGAAGTCGTTGCTAAACTGGCTCCCAACAACAACATCAACGCGAACGTATCCGTTGGGCAAACCATCTACGACTTTGGCCGGACGGATGCCGCAATCAAGCAGGCCGCTGATAACGTGCAGATTCTGCGCCGAAACTTTGAGCTGACGCAGCAAACGCTTGGCTATCAGGTGGCAGCGGCTTATTACGGCATCGGGTACTTACAGCAGGGCATTATCGTTCAGGACTCGGTGATTAAAACGGCAGCGGCTAATGTGCGTTTGCTGGCATCCCGCTTGCAGAATGGCGATGCACTTGAGTACGATGTACTGACGCAGCAGGTACGACTGAAAGCGTCAACCAACCGCAAGATCGAACTGCAAAATCAACTGGAGCGTCAGTTAGCGACCTTAACGTACCTGACCGGTGTGGCCAATCCTGCTACCGATCTGGCGATACAGCAGTTTCAGTTAGGTGTGCAGACGGCTCCGGTACAACTGTTTGATATTGAGGGTCAGCTACAGTCGGCAGCTACCGGCAACAAAGAAGTTCAACTGGCCCAGGACCGGGTTCGGGCGGCTGAAACGGACGTTCTGGTTTACAACCGGGCTGGCCAGCCCAGTATTAGCTTCAGTGGGTCAGCGGGTTACAAAAATGGTTATCCGCTTGAGGTCGAAAAGCTCCGGGCTAACATGGCTGCTGGGGTCAACATTGTAGCACCCCTTTACGCGGGCCGACGGTACAAACTGCAAAATCAAGCCGCTCAATTGAACCTGAATGCGAGCCGATATGCCGTTGAAACCGCCAATGCACAATTGCGACAAACGATTGCACAGCTAAACGCCGACATACGGAGTAACCAGACTCGGTTAGCCAACCTCGAAACGCAGGTAGTTCAGGCACGTAAGGCCCTGCAAATTGCCAATGCCCGGTTGCGGAACGGTGTTATTACCAACGTAGAACTACAAAGCGCTGAAACCGGCGTAGAGGAAGCCGAACTGGGCCGCCTGACTTTTCAGTACCAGTTACTGCTCAATCAGCTGGAACTGAAGCGGCTGTTGGGTGAACCGTTGTTCTAAAAGATCGTATTCCGAAGATTACAAAGCAGCAGCTGTATCCGAATACGAGTCATTTGTTAAAAAACGATTAGTAAAGCAACAAAGAATAGTAACCAACCGTTACTAACGAATGGTAGCGGACTTCCTTACCGATCGATTATGAAAGCGCGTGTTACGGAGATATTGAAAAACTTTGGCGTTGCAGAATCCGCCATTACGAACGATGTACACTTTGTTCGCGACCTTGGCTTGGACAGCCTCGATACCGTCGATCTGATCATGCGATTGGAGCAGGAGTTCGGTATTCGGATTCCTGACGAAGACTACCCGAAACTAACGACGCTGCAAGGAGTCTTAGATTACCTCGAACACGAACAGCGCGTATCGGTTACGGCATAATCTAATTGGTCAATGCATTGGCTGGCGTCGCGCACGCCAGCCAATGCATTGACCAACTGCTTTTTTTATACTTCCATACTCACCAGCGAATTGCCCCGCAAAACAGGAACAACATCGTAAAGATCGTGTTGTAGACAGTAGGTGATGTCTTTCTGAATGCCCAGCCGTTGCAAGCGCCGAATGTGCGACGAGTTTGCCAGATAGCTAGGCAGATTATCTTTACCCTGGCAGTAAAGCCGCCAAGCCATGATGGCACTGTCTTCCGCCATCGCGTAGCTTTCCTTTAACCGTTCTACCAGCGCTCCGGCAAATAACGTGTCCTCCAGGTTGACGCGGCCTTTCCAGCCAGCGCACAAAACCAGCACGTCATACGGCTCCGTTTTCAAGCTTCGCGCAATAGCGTCCAGATTCAGGAACGACCCGACCAGCACTTTTACGGCTCCCCGCGAACGAGTGATTGCTAATGTACCATTGGTTGTTGTCATCGCCACATCAGCGCCCCGAATCTGCTCGTCCATGTAGGTGAATGGCGAGTTGTCGAGTTCAAAACCCTCTACTTTACGGGCGTTACGCTCGGCAGCCGCCAGGTAACCGCGCTCCTGCCACTGCCGACATTCGTCAATGGTTGCTACGGGTATAATGCTATTAACCCCGTAAGCGAAAGCCGTAACCATGCACGATGTTGCGCGAAATACGTCGGCAACCACCACAATGGTATTTTCGGTGGTGTGAAGGTGTAATAAATCAGGGGTTAAGCAAACGTCAATTTGTTTCATAGAGCGATGTCTGAACCAGGATTTTTCTGATTAAACTGATCCTATCGATTATGTCGTAGAGACACTAATCAGGGTCGTCACTCAAATCAAAAAAATCCTGGTTCAGACAGTTATTTTTTCACGAAAGGAAGTTTAACAACGTGCGATTTTAAGAGACGATCCCGCACTTTAACGTAGATTTCTGAGCCAGGTTTGCTAACAGCGGTTGGAACATACCCCAGACCAATACCTTTGCCGAGCGTAGGCGATTGAGTGCCCGACGTTACTTCGCCAATGGTATTGCCGTCGGCATCGGTCAGTTCATAATGCCCGCGTGGGATACCCCGGTCAATCATTTCAAAGCCAACCAGTTTTTTGCCCACACCCTGTTCTTTCTGGCTCTTCAGTACGTCGGCGTCAACGAAATCGTGGGTAAACTTAGTAACCCAGCCCAGCCCCGCTTCGATAGGAGACGTTTCGTCGGTAATGTCGTTTCCGTAGAGATTATAGCCCATTTCTAACCGGAGCGTGTCGCGCGCGCCAAGACCAATCGGCTTGATACCGTAAGGCTTTCCGGCTTCCATGATCGCATTCCATACGCCTTCAGCCTGGTGGTTTGACACGTAAATTTCGAATCCACCCGCGCCGGTATAGCCCGTTGCCGATACGATCACGTTCGCGTAACCGGCAAAATCGGTTTTCTCGAATGTGTAATAGCCCATCGAGTCCAGCTTGGCGGGGGTAAGTGATTCCAGCGCCTTAGCCGCTAACGGTCCCTGAACGGCAAACAAGGCCATATCGTCGGAAATATTAACCAGCGTAACGTCGTAGTCAGGTGCGTACTGGTTGATCCAGTTCCAATCCTTCTCAATATTCGACGCGTTGACAACCAGCATGTATTCGGTTGCGCTGATACGGTACACGAGCAGGTCATCAACAATGCCGCCCCGACCGTTGGGCAGGTAGCTGTACTGAACCTTACCGTCGAAGAGGGTGCTGGCGTCATTGGCCGAAACCCGCTGAATCAGGTCCAGGGCACCGTCGCCTTTGAGAATGAACTCACCCATGTGCGACACGTCGAACATACCGACGCCGTTGCGGACGGTATTGTGCTCGTCCAGATCGGACGAATAACGAACGGGCATCTCGAAGCCCGCAAACGGCACGATCTTCGCGCCTAATTGCTGATGAATGTGATGGAGAGGGACTTGCTTAAGCGACATTTGCGCGGAATTTATCCGGCGAATTTACGAACAGATTATAGGTTTTGTCCTGTGGTTGTTCAGATTAACTTCAATGAAGCGAAAAATTGATCGGTAGGTTGTACAGGACCCGGACGTTCTGACCTCGTAAGGAACCCGGTTTCCAGCGACCGCTCATTTTTCTAACTACGCGCAGAGCCTCTTTGTCCAGTTCGGGATGCACACTGTTGATCACTTCGTAGTCGCATAACGTACCATCCGTACAAACCACAAACTTAATAAACACTTTTCCTTCAGCACCAGACCGTTGTGCGTTAACAGGATAACTTAGGTTCTGCGCCAGGAAACTACCCAACGCGTTCATCCCCCCTTTGAATTCGGCTTGTTTTTCGACTTCGGTGTATCGCAGCGTATCGCTTCCGCTAATGTATGCTTTCCCCTGCTGACAAATACCTTTATCATACTGCTCGTCAAAGCCGTACGATCCGTCTTTGTAGCGACCCGTCCAGACACCTTGTTTAAGGCCATTCTGGTACAAACCCTGTTCTACCAATGTCGTTTGCTGTGAGCTGTCGGTTTGTGATTCTACCGCTTCTGTGTAGACGGCATAACCGTTTCCTTCTTTTACGAGCTGCTGTCCTGCATCGTTCCAGTAAGAGGTCACCTCAATAGGTTTGTTGGTAGCAAATACGGTGGTACTATTGCTCGTCCATACGCGCTTGATCTGGCCGTTGGGATGCCACGATGTAAAGGCAAACCCGGTATCCGTTGCTTCCGATTTCTGGGCCACTAATCCGTTCGGGTGGTAAGTCGTCTCTATGCCCGTTGGTTTTCCACCGTTATAGTAGGTTTGTTTCAGTAGATCCCCCGACTCGCTGAACGTTAAAACCTTGCCCTCCCACAGACTATCGGTATGATAATAGCCATGACGACGGGTCGGGGGATTGGATGAATCGTTTTTAGTATCTGTCTCGCGTATGAACGGTATGCGGTATTCTTCTTTCCAGGACGAACCTTTGGTTCTGTACACAATAATGTCGCCGTTGGCAAAGCCGTTGCTATCCAGCGGAGATACCTGTTTGAATCGAACGTTAGCGCTGCTGTCCGTCAGGCGTTTTTGATCGGCATCGAAGTATGCGATTTGTGCTCCGTCGCGATAAACGAATGGCTGATTGGCTTTAAAGGCTACTGAAGCCGTTATTTGCTGCCGAACGGCTTTCCCGCCTTTCTTGGCTGCTTTCCAGGCGTTGAAAAGGTGAAAGACCCGCAGCGCTTCCCGGTTAAAGTCGGGCCGCAGATTATTCATCAGCTTTACATCGGATGGCTTGCCATCGGGTTCGATAACAGCGCTGATAATAACCCGTCCGCCAACACCAGCTGCTTCAGCCGCAATAGGTTTTCGCAGATTAGCCTGAACGAAGGTGTTGAAGTAAGCAATGCCACCGCGCGGCTCGGCAACGCTATCGACTTCAAATGACTGGTAAGGCGTTTGTTGAGCGACAGCCGTCAAAGACAACAATAGTAAGCCAAAAAGAAAGAATCGCTTCATGGGAGTTAAATGGGATAGAAAGACATTTAGTAAGTAATCAGATACGCTTCCGGCAGTCGCAAAACGGGCGTGTATTGGTGCCGGGTAGAGACTACAATAGGGAGAAGCTGATGGGTATGTTGTATTTTGTTCGTGATTTCTGACCTCGCTGAATGCCTGGCTGCCAGTGGCCGCTCATTTTTTCGACAACCCGCAGGGCTTCCTGATCCAGATCGGGATGCAGGCCTTTCACGATATCATAATCACACAAACTACCATCTTCACAAACCACGAAGCTGACAAAGACTTTGCCCTGAGCCCTGTCTCGCTGAGCACTGACCGGATACCGCAAATTTGCGTTTAGAAAATCCTGCAACCCTACTAGTCCCCCCTTGAACTTGGGATCTTCTTCTAACTGGTTGTAATGAACGGTATCTGCGTTCGCTGTCCAGGATTTCCCTGACTGAAAAATGCCCTTACTGTATTGTTCTTCGTACTGGTAAGAGTTGTCTGCGTATTGACCGGTCCATTTCCCCTGCTTAACGCTGTTTTCGTAGGCTCCCTGTTCCGTATAAGAAATTTGCTTAGCTGGCTCCTTTCGCGATTTGACGGTTTGGGAAAAGACAGCCCACCCGTTTCCGTTCTTAACCAACTGACGGCCTGTGCTATCCCAGAGTCCAATACATTGGTTTGAAATCAGTTCGTGGGACGGACCAGCCGTCATTATTTCTTGTACTGACTTAATCTGACCCGTATCATACCAGGAGAATACAAGCTGGCCAGTACCTGAGTAATCTCGTTTTTCGGCGATTATTCCGTTTGCGTGGTAGAAGAGATGCGTATCAGCTGGCCGATTATTTTTGTAGGTGACTTTTTCGAGCAAGTTGCCTTCTTTATCGATTGTATAGATGGAGCCCAAGCCATCCTGCATCGCACTTTTGTAGCCTACCTGATACACCGGATGACCCAAAGGGCTTACGCGCTGCGTCCTTCTGCGTAGCAAACGATCTCTGTAATGCTCCTCCCACGTTTTGCCGTTTAGTTTATAGACAATACGATCGCCGTTCGGCAAACCATTCGTATCAACCGGCACTACTTCCTTAAAAGCTACTACATTGCTGACGTTCGTAGACGCTTGATTGTTGTCATTCAGATAGGTAATAATTGTTCCGTTCCAATAAGTAAACGGGGCGTTAGGCTCAACAAGTACAGGAGCCGTTATTTGCTGTCGAACGGCTTTGCCATCTTTCTGCGCGGGTTTCCAGGCTTTGAAAAGTTTGAATACCCGCAACGCTTCACGGTCGCAGTCAGGACGTAAGTGATTGACCAGTTTTACGTTGGAGGTGCTGCCATCAGGTTCGACAACGGCGCTGACAATGATTCGGCCACCAATGCCTTCCGCCTGGGCCGCAATGGGTTTTCGTAAATTGGCTTGGATAAACGTGTTCAGCGAAGCAATACCGCCATGAGGACTAGCGACACTATCAACTTCAAAGGATTGGTAAGGTGTTTGCTGGGCAAAGGAACTGACACTGATAAAAAGCAAAAAGCAACGGAAAAGAACCTTCATAAACAGGAATGATGTAGATAGCCGCTAAGGTATACTAAAAGCAAATTCCTGGTACGTATTCGCCGATAAATTTAAGGGGTAAGCGGGCTTATCGATAATCGGTCAACACCAACTGCTACAAGTTGCTCAAGTTCTGCTTCGGTTGCGCCGTCGGCCACAATTTTGACGCCTACGGACTTAGCAACGCAACGACGAAAGGCCAGTGCCGCATCCAGCGAAAAATGGGTCGGTAAAGCACCCGTTTTATCTTTTATAAAATCGGCTCCGGCATCGGTCGCTAATTTGATCATCGCTTTCGTCTGATCCTCGTCGAGCAAAGACGATTCGAGAATAACTGTGAAAAACGTTTCCTGCGCGTGAGCCAACGCGACTAGCTTGGCTAGTTCGACTTTGAGCCAGACGGAAGTGGGGGAGAACAACGCCGATGTATTCAGGACAACTTCTAGTTCACCCGCTCCGTCGCGCAAAGCCCACTCCAGTTCGGCTTGTTTTGCTTCGGTGCGCTGATACCCGAACGGATAACCAATAACCGTCGACAGAACCGCCGGGTGGTTGTCGCCTAGTTCGCGCCGGAACTTCTTAACCCAGAATGGCGCAACGGTCAGGCCCGCCAGACCAAGCTGGGTAACCTCGTCGAGCGCTTCGTATTGCTGGTTGATCGTGACACCGGGGTGTAGCAGTGTTCGTTCGATATAAGGGAAAAGATGATTCACGGCCGTTGATAAACAAATGGACGACCAAATTGGTCGTCCATTTGTTTGCTCTGAGAATACTAGTTGTTGAAATATTTCAGCTTTACCACCTCTTTGGGATCAAGGAACCGCCATTTGCCGCGTGGAAGCTCTTTCTTGGTAAGACCCGCGTACGTCGTCCGGTCGAGTTTCGTTACTTCATAACCGAGGTGTTCGAAGATCCGACGCACGATTCGGTTACGCCCTGAGTGAATTTCGATGCCGATAACCTGAGCGTCGGGGGTAACGATACTCACAGCGTCGGGTTTGATCGGGCCGTCTTCGAGCGTGATTCCCTGCTGAATCTTTTCGAAATGTTCGTCCGTGATCGGTTTATCAATCTCAACCTGATAGATTTTCCGAACGTTATTAGACGGGTGCGTCAGTTTGTCGGCTAGTTCGCCGTCGTTGGTCAGCAGCAGCAGGCCCGTTGTGTTACGGTCCAGGCGGCCAACCGGATACATCCGGAAATTGCCCGCGTCGGCAACCAGCTCCATCACCGTTTTACGCTCTTCAGGATCTTCCGTCGTTGTGATATAATCCTTAGGCTTGTTTAGTAACACGTACACAAAACGCTCGGGATTGAGAATTTTAGTGCCGTATTTCACCGTATCGCCATCTTTCACCTTATAGCCCATCTCCGTCACGACCTTACCGTTGACCGAAATATCACCCCGCGCAATCAGTTCGTCGGCTTCACGACGCGAACAAACGCCTGAGTTAGCAATGTACCGGTTCAAGCGCGTTAAGCCCGAATCAGCTTCTGAACGGTCGGGACGTTCACTGGTGTCTTTCTGCCGAGTGTTGCGAGGTTTGCTGTAGCGTTCGGTACGAATCTGCTCCAGGTTGTAGTCCGGAGCCTTTTTGAAAGCACCCGTCCGCCGTTCGCCCGATTCTTTACGTTGCTCTGGCGAAAAGCGCGGGGTACTGTCCTGCGAATCCCGGCTACGGAAATCGCTCCGTTTGTTATCGCGCTGGTCGTCACCGCCGAAGCGGTTGCGCTCATCAGCATCCCGATTGAAACCGCCAACCCGTTTAAAAGCGGGCTTGTCCGAACTATCGTTTCGGTTGCGTGAGAAGCGCGAATCTTTACCGGCAAAGCGGTCGTTGCCACGCGATCCTGAACGATCCGACCGGTTTCTGGACTCATCGTTACGGTCAAACCGGGGGCGGTCGTTACCCGAACGGTCGTCATTACGTGGTCCGTCATTACGTGGTCCGTCATTACGGTTGAAGCGAGGCCGGTCATTGTCTGAACGATTTGACTCATTGCCAAAGCGATTCCGGTCGCGGTCGAAGCGGGGCCGCTCATCGCTTCGGTCGTTGAATCGCCGTTCGGTACCGAAACGATCGTTGTTCCGGTCGAAACCTGGCCGTTCATCCCGGTTAAACCGAGGCCGTTCGTCGTTCCGGTTCGGGCGTGAATCGCCAGACCGGTCGTCGCGACGACCCCGAGCGTTATCGTTCCGGTCAAAGCGCGGTTTGTCGTCGCGGTTGAAACGTGGCCGGTCGTTATTCTGATCCCGATTAAAGCGTGGGCGGTCGTTGTTCTGGTCGCGGTCGAAGCGGGGCCGACGATCACCGGAGCTGTCTGACCGCTTATCGTCGCGGTTAAACCGAGGCCGTTCGTCATTACGTGGTCCGTCATTACGGTCGAAACGGGGTTTGTCGTCGCGGTTGAAGCGAGGGCGGTCACCTTCAGAACGGTCGTTGTTACGTGGTCCGTCATTACGTGGTCCGTCATTACGGTTAAAGCGGGGTCGGTCGGAGTTGGTATCGCGGGAGCCATCGTTGCGATTGCCCGAGCCAGACGCGCGGTTGAAACGTGGGCCGTCATCCCGACGACCGAAGGAACGAGACTCACCGTCACGGCGGTCGTTCTTATCTGAATCCTGATTCATGGAAAAATACAGTAAATCGTACTGCTGTGCCTAATTTATTTGCTGATTATCAGCTTAGTCGCTGAAGCGTAGTTCAAAAGGGACGCAAAGTTACGGCTTTTCCTGATAACCGTACCGTGTCCGCTTTTGTCTAAACACATTTTGTTTTAAAAACAATCCATAGAAGGCATTGGTCGTTACAGATTTGTCATCTGTCTATGGCGCAGCTACGGACGACCAATTGGTAACGGTAACGGTTATTATTATGTCTCGCCCAACACTCACTCCTGTTTACACTCCCTCCCGACGCATTGCTGAGCAGTCACTCCTGAAAAAATACATGGACTGGCTATTTATTAAGAAAGGTTTATACTTCCGAGATTATGATGATCTGTGGGATTGGTCGGTGACCGATCTCGAAGATTTCTGGGAAAGTATCTGGCAGTTTTTCGACGTATACAGTCATTCGCCTTACCTACAGGTCGTGCTGGAAGGAAACTCGCGCGATATGATTGGTACGGAGTGGTTTAGAGGGGCAACGCTCAACTACGCCGAGCACATCTTTCGGCATAGCAACCTCCAACGGCCCGCCCTCATCTTCGCTTCCGAACAACGACCAAGACCGTTGAGTATATCCTGGCAAACGCTGGAACAGCAGGTCAACGCCGTAGCGACGTACCTTCGGCAGCAGGGCGTTGGCGTTGGCGACCGGGTCGTATCGGTATTACCCAATAGTCCCGAAGCCGTAGTCGCGTTTCTGGCTACGAATGCAATCGGAGCCGTTTGGTCGAGTTGCTCGCCCGATTTCGGTACCGCGAGCATTACCGACCGGTTTCAGCAGATCGAACCGAAGGTGCTGATTGCCGCCGATGGCTACACGTACAATGGAAAAGCAATTGATAAAACCGAAGCCATCCGGGAGCTGCGGATCAACCTGCCCACGCTCCAACGTGTTGTCTGGGTGCCATATCTCGACCGAAACAGTCGGCTGGAGCGGGCCGTTCTGTGGCAGGAGGTGCTGGACACGCCCACTTTTGACGAGCTGACGTTTGAACCCGTCCCGTTTAGTCATCCAATCTGGGTGCTTTACTCATCGGGAACGACGGGCAAGCCGAAGGCGATTACCCATAGCGTGGGTGGCTGTCTGCTCGAACACCTCAAAGTGCTGGCGCTGCATCAGGACGTTCACGTTGGCGAACGGTATTTCTGGTACTCAACAACGGGCTGGATGATGTGGAATTTCGCCATTGGGTCGATGCTGGTTGGCGCTACTCTTGTCCTGTACGATGGGGCTGCGGGTAATCCCAATCTGAATGTACTCTGGAACCTGGTCGATGAAGCCCGGATCAATCACTTTGGCGGGGGAGCAGCTTATTACATGGCTTGTCTACGAGCGGGGTTGACACCGATGAAAACAAACAAGCTGACACAACTCCGGACAATTGGCTCTACCGGGTCTCCCTTGCCACCGGAAGGATTTCGCTGGATTTATGAACACATCAAGTCCGATGTGTGGCTGATTTCATTCAGTGGGGGGACGGATGTGTGCAGTGGCTTTGTGGGCGGCAATCCGTTGTTACCCGTCTACGAAGGCGAAATTCAGTGCAGGCTACTGGGTTCTAAAGTTGAAGCGTTCGATGCGGCTGGTAAACCCGTGCGAGGGGAGCTGGGTGAGATGGTGATCCTGCAACCCATGCCGTCGATGCCCATTTATTTCTGGAACGATCCGGGCAATGAGCGCTACCGCAAAAGTTATTTTGACGTATATCCGGGGGTGTGGCGGCACGGCGATTACATTCGGATTACAGAACACAATGGCGTAATCATTCACGGTCGTTCCGATGCTACGCTCAACCGAGACGGGGTGCGGATTGGTACCAGCGAAATTTACAGTGCCGTAGAAAGCCTTCCCGAGATCATGGACAGCCTGATCGTTGGTCTGGAACAGCCGGGTGGCGGCTATTTTATGCCGCTGTTTATCGTGCTGAACGAGGGTTTTTCGCTCACCGACGAGTTGAAATCACGCATTAAACAAGCGTTACGGACTCAATTCAGTCCTCGTCATGTGCCCGATGCCGTGTACGAAATCAGCGAAATTCCATACACCATCAACGGTAAGAAGCTGGAAGCGCCCGTAAAAAAAATCTTGTCGGGGGTCGATGCATCGCTGGCGGCCAGCAAAGATACGTTGCGCAACCCGGCCTCATTGGATCAGTTTACGAGTTTTACAATCGGTAGTTAGGCGATGTGTTGCGGGAAATCGTTGTACAGAATTTGTGCGTATACCAGCGTAAAATTCGCTAAAAAGGGCGTAGGGATTATAACCGGGCTTAAGGATAATTCGGTAAGCCTGCGTGATCATCAATAAGTTCGTTAATTGTTTTACAGCATTCCCTATTTTTTTGTGCCGAATACGGCTATGTGGCAAACATTTCGCTATATTCCAATCGTTTAGGGTATATACGAATGTGTTTAGGGAGGAACGAACGAATGGAGTCAGGAGAGCGCTTCAATAATGATCCGGCGGGCCAAAAAGGGGGCCGTCCAGTGATTCAAAACAGTAAGGCAACGGTTCGGCTACCTATGCTACTGGGTATTACCCTAGCCGGTGGAGTGCTTATCGGCGCAACGTTTTTTGGTGGTACCAAAAGCCTGAATACCATCGGTCGAGGGTACACCAAATACCGGGAGATTTTACAGCTCATCGAAAATAACTACGTCGATACGGTCAATACCGACGAACTGGTTGATTATTCGATCGAGAAGATGCTGCAAAAACTGGATCCGCACACCGCTTACATGAATCCCCAGGATGCTATTGCGGCCCGGTCGCAGCTGGAAGGGGGGTTCGATGGCATTGGCGTCGAGTTCAACATCTTCAAGGATACGGTTTATGTGGTCACGCCGTTAGCCGGTGGTCCGTCCGAAACGGCTGGTATCCAGAGTGGTGATAAGATCATTAAGGTGGATGATACGCCTTTGGCGGGTAAGAAGATCGAAAATAGCGCTGTATTCAAAGCGTTGCGTGGTAAACGGGGAACGGAAGTAAAACTGACGATTCTGCGGAAAGGAGAGAAGGAGCCTAAGGCATTTGCGATCACCCGCGACCGAATTCCGACATATTCAGTGGATGCCGCTTACATGATCGATAACAAGACCGGTTATCTTAAAGTCAATCGTTTTTCGGAAACTACGTACGACGAGTTTAAAACGGCCTTGACCGCACTGAAGGCGCAGGGAATGACGCAGTTGCTCATGGACTTGCGCAACAATCCGGGAGGCTACATGGATCGGGCTACGAGTATTGCCGATGAGTTTATTTCGGGCAACAAACTTCTTGTCTACACCGACGGCAAAGACAACCGGTATGACCGTCAGACATTTGCGCGTATTGCCGGACAGTTTGAAGAAGGTCCGCTGATCGTGCTGGTTGATGAGGGTAGTGCGTCGGCATCGGAGATTGTAGCCGGTGCGTTGCAGGATCACGACCGGGCTCTGATTGCTGGTCGCCGGTCGTTTGGAAAAGGACTGGTACAAATGCCGGTAACGCTTTCCGATGGTTCAGAACTACGCTTGACCATCTCGCGCTACTATACCCCAAGCGGTCGTAGCATTCAAAAACCGTACGTGCCGGGCCAGGAAGGCGACTACGAAAAGGACCTTGAACTACGCTCGAAGCGGGGTGAATATTACATCGCCGATTCGATTAAAAATGACCCGAAGCTAAAGTTTAAAACCGACGGTGGACGCGTCGTATACGGTGGTGGTGGTATCACACCCGATTACTTTATCCCGCGCGATTCGAGCTGGCAGACGAGCTACCTGGTGCAGTTGTACAGCAAGAACATCATTCGTGAGTTCGCGATGGAGTACACCAACGACAACCGGAAGAAACTGGAAAAGCTGCCATTCGCTGAGTTCGACCGGGCCGTTACAATCAACGACGAAGAACTGGGCAAATTGACAAAACAAGCAACGGCTGAGGGCGTAAAATTCAACGAGAAAGAATACAATCGCTCGAAAAATTACATCCGTACGCAGGTGAAGGCGCTGGTTGCCCGGAGCATTTACCAGAAAAATAACAAAGGCGGACAGAACAACGAATTCTTCCGGGTTATCAGCGAATCGGACGATACGTACCAGAAAGCCCTGCGGCTTTTCGACCGGGCGGGCAAACTGGAGCACGGCATGTTTACATACAACGCGCCGGATAAAAAGTAAGCGTAGATAAAAATGGATCGGGGTCCAATGAGCAACACAAATCGCTCGTTGGGCCCCGATCCGTTTTATGACTTTGGTTTTTTGCTAAACTGGTAAGCTAACCCGAGGTAGGTTTGCATGATACCGTACTTAAAATCTTTGCGGGAGTAGGGCGACAGTTCGAAAGCAGCCCGTAAGTTTGGAATAAAAGGCACTTTCGCCCGAACGCCAAAATGAAGCGAATAACCTTCCAGCACATCGCGGTTGTCAATACCGTTCAGGAAGTTGGCCCGAATACCGAGACCTGCGTAATAGTTTACCTGCTCGCGCCGAACAATGTTGACCATGGGGCAAAGTGTCGTACTCAACGATTCGAACGCGGTATTGGTCTGAAAACGAGCGTCTAGCCAAATGGCGCGGTCGGCATTGCTGCTCACTGTCACAACGGAGTTAAACGGGTAGTAGGCCACGGAAGCCTGACCAAAGGCAGTAGCGGCAAGGCTCAGTAAGAGGGCGGTTAATGCATGTTTCATGGCCGCAAAACAACAACTTTCCGGCCACAAACAAAGTCAACGGTCGGTAAAACGACTCATTGGCATTGTTGGCAGTAATTGAGAGGGGGTCTGATTTGTGGTATGCCGTATCCTGGAGATACGGCATACCACAAATCAGACCCCCTCTCAGTCGGTTACTTCATCATTTTATTCAGCTTGCCCGATGCCTGCATGGTATTCATTTTCTTCATCATCTTCCGCATCTCGTCAAATTGCTTCAACAGATTGTTTACCTGCGTGATGTTGGTACCGCTACCGGCAGCGATGCGTTTTTTGCGGCTTCCGTCGATAATGTCGGGACGTTGCCGTTCTTTAGGCGTCATCGAGCTGATGATTGCTTCAATAGGCTTGAAAGAATCGTTGTCGATATCCAGGTCTTTGATCATCTTGCCCATTCCCGGAATCATACCCAGCAGATCCTTGACGTTACCCATCTTCTTGATCTGCTGTAGCTGCGAGAGGAAGTCGTCAAAGTCGAACTGGTTTTTGCGCATCTTGGCGTTGATGCGTTTCGCTTCTTCTTCGTCAAACGCTTGTTGCGCCCGCTCTACTAGCGAAATGACGTCGCCCATCCCCAGAATCCGGCTAGCCATCCGGTCGGGATAGAACACGTCAAGGGCTTCCATTTTTTCGCCCGTGCTGATGAACTTGATAGGCTTATTGACAACCGTCTTGATCGAAAGAGCCGCACCACCGCGTGCATCACCGTCGAGCTTGGTTAGTACAACACCGTCGAAGTCAAGGCGCTCGTTAAAGGTTTTCGCCGTGTTGACCGCATCCTGACCCGTCATGGAGTCAACGACGAACAACGTTTCGGTCGGGCTGATCGCTCGCTTAACGGCTTCGATCTCCTGCATCATCGCTTCATCGACCGCCAAACGGCCGGCTGTATCGACGATCACAATCTTCTTGCCCGTTTTACGAGCTTGAGAAATCGCGTTCTGCGCGATCTGAACGGCATTTTTGTTTTCTGGTTCCGAGTAGACCTCTACGCCAACCTGCTCGCCAAGTACTTTCAACTGGTCGATAGCCGCCGGGCGGTAAATGTCAGCCGCTACCAGCAGTACATTGCGACCCTGCCGTTTCAGGTGCGATGCCAGCTTACCGGAGAACGTGGTTTTACCCGATCCTTGCAAACCGGCGATCAGAACAACGGCAGGATCACCTTTGACGTTGATGCCCTGCGCTTCGCCCCCCATCAGTTCGGTCAACTCTTCCTGCACGATCTTAACGAACAACTGGCCGGGTTCTACCGAGATAAGCACTTTCCGGTCGAGGGCTTTGTCACGAATCCGGTCTGTAATGTCTTTGGCAACCTTATAGTTTACGTCGGCATCCGTTAATGCTCTACGTACTTCTTTAATGGTGGCCGCAACGTTGATTTCGGTGATGCGACCTTGCCCTTTTAGGGTCTTGATCGCCTTATTGAGTTTATCCTGAAGGTTCTCGAACATAGTTTATTACAAACGATAGCACAAAGATAACAGTTTCCGTCGGGCATCAATTGTTACATCGTATTCTGCCTTATTTTATGAAATGCCTTCCGATAAACTAAGTATACAATAGGCGTAGCTGCTATATACATAGATAATAGACGAAATACACACGTATGTAGCTCACCATAAAAATATGTTCTTTTTATGATTGTCAGAACAATATAATATTTGGCATTATAGTTGATAGTGTGAAACTGTTTCCAGTTGCTTAGTTTGAAAATAAATACAATTATATGGCTTAATTGTACTAATCTTGTGGTTATATTTGTAGCTGTGCTTCATACGTACATAGATTACTGATACTACCCTAGAGTAACTTTACTAAACTACCTCATGAGAACTAACTTAACTAGGAAAGTAACGAACTGCGTAGCTATTCTATCATTGGTAGCCTGCCCGTTTGTACCATCAGTTGTCAAGGCAATGCCAGCGCAGGGTGGTCTCCGAACCGTGACTGAAACGGAGAAGCTTGCTAAAACGCCCGTCTTAGCGCGCAACACAACCGCAAAAACGGAAACTACGCCGGCTACAACAACATCGAAAGAGCCACAACACGACAAGAAAACAATCAGCCGCTGTTGGAAGCGACTGATGAACATGGTTCGCGAGGTAAATCAGGCTCATAAAAACACGGATAAATAACCTATCTTATTTCTTATAGATAAGGCTCCGCTCACGCAATCAGGTGGGTGGAGCTTTTTTTGTCCTTTCGCAGGACTTTTTAGCACGCGTCGGGTGAAAAATAATAGTATATTAAGTTAAAATTGTCTGTAAATAAGTGCATATAAAAAGAATTTCGCATAAGTAGAATAAGCCGATCTTACTATTACGTAAGTACATTTAACGCTCTGGTAATATAGACCAATCTAATTTTGCAGCATTATCAGCGATGGTAATGGGTGTCTTTTTATAAGTCTGCATCGTATTCCAATTCGTTAGGACACGTAATTCTTCCTCAATTTTTTCTAAATTTTAAAGCTATGAATAGAAATGTACCGCTAAGGCAGGTTGTTTTTCATTCTTGCAGAACAACGCGTGTGAAGTTAGCTGCCTCGCTGCTCATTGGAGGCTTATCAGTCGGCAGTGTGTTTGCTGGAGAGGCCGTTCGGCACACCAAGCCTCTCGTTCATGCGGCTCATTCGGTCGTTGATCAGGTGGTGACGGGGACGGTATCCGACGAAAAAGGCGATCCCTTGCCGGGCGTAAGCATTGTGGTCAAAGGGCAGCAGCGTGGCACAAACACGGATGTGAAAGGACAATACCGCATCTCGGTGCCGAACGGATCAGCAACGCTGGTCTTTTCCTTTGTCGGGTATCTCCCGCAGGAAATCGTAGTTGGCAATCAAACGGCGCTGAGTGTTACGCTTAAGACTGACACTAAATCGCTGGAAGAGGTTGTCGTCGTTGGGTATGGTACGCAAAAGAAAATCAACCTGACGGGCGCGGTCGATCAGGTGACGAGTGAAGTGCTTGAAAACCGCTCGTTGCCTAACCTGACACAGGGCTTGCAGGGTACGATTCCGAACCTGAACCTGACGATGGGTGATGGTAAACCAACTCAGTCGCCTGTTTATAACATTAGAGGAACTACATCGATCGGTCAGGGTGGTAATGCACTGGTGCTGATTGATGGGGTGGAAGGTGACCCCAGCCGACTTAATCCCAACGACGTAGCGACCGTTTCTGTGCTGAAAGACGCGGCATCGGCGGCTATCTACGGAGCGAGGGGTGCGTTTGGCGTGGTATTGATCACAACGAAAAATCCGACCAAGGATCGGACCAGTTTCACGTATTCGATCAATCACTCGATCAAAAGCCCGACGACCGTTCCGAAGTTTGTAACGAATGGATATCAGTTTGCCAAGCTATTCAACGAAGGCTGGACGGCCTGGAACGATTACTCGCAGACGCCCCAGAACATTAACAAAACGGTGCGTTTTTCGCCTGCCTATCTTGCGGAACTTGAGCGTCGGAACAATGATCCGAGTTTGCCCAAAACGGTTGTCGATCCAACATCGGGGGAGTATGTGTATTACGAAAACACGGATTGGTACGGTGAACTCTACAAAAAGAGTACCAGTGCTACCGAGCACAACCTGTCGTTTTCGGGCAGCAGCGGTAAGGCCGACTTCTACGTGACGGGTCGCTACTACGGGCAGGATGGTCTTTTCCGGTATAATTCCGACGATTACAAAATCCTGAGCTTGCGGGCTAAAGGGTCTATCCAGTTGTACCCCTGGCTGAAAGTGTCGAACAATGCCGACTTCTCGTCCATGAAATACCATAACCCGCTGAACGTCGGTGAGGGCGGTGGTATCTGGCGCAATATTGCCGACGAGGGCCACACGGTTGCTCCCATGTTTAACCCGGATGGTACGCTAACTTACTCGGCGGCTTATACGGTTGGCGATTTCTGGTACGGCAAAAACGGCATCGACATGGACCGTCGGGTGTTTCGAAACACGGCAGACTTCGCTACCCAGTTTTTCGATGACCGCTTCCGGGTAAAAGGAAATTTTACGTTCCAGACAACGGACAATAACGAATACCGCACCCGCGTACCAATTCCGTACAGCCGCAAACCGGGCGTTATCGAATACGTCGGAACGAACACGAACGACCTGCAAAATATTTATCGCGAAACGCTTTATACGGCGACCAACCTGTACGCTGAATACGAACCTCGGTTCAGCCAAAATCACTACGTAAAAGCGCTGGCTGGTTATAACTACGAGAACTCGAATTATCGGCGGCTCGAAGTGCTTCGCAATGGGCTTATCTACGAAGATGCGCAGGATATTAACCTGGCCTTGGGCCAAGCCATTACAACGGGCGGTGGTATGGAAAAATGGGCGATTCTGGGCGGATTCTATCGGCTGAACTACGGCTTTAAAGACCGCTATCTGCTCGAACTGAACGGGCGCTACGACGGCTCATCGAAGTTTCCGTCCAGTGAACGGTACGCGTTTTTCCCATCGGTGTCGGCGGGCTGGCGCGTCTCGAACGAATCCTTCTGGAAAGTATCGCCCAAGCTGTTTACTGATTTGAAAATCAGAGCGTCGTACGGATCGTTGGGGAACGGTAGCATTGCGTCTTACGCTTTCCAGGAGCAATTCGCGATTTCGCAGGCCAACGTTATTCTGAACGGAGTAAAGCCGCAGTACACCCGTCAGCCGAGCGTAATTCCAAACGGTCTGACGTGGGAAACGTCCACAACGGCTGACTTGGGTATCGATCTGGGAATGCTGAACAATCGACTGACCTTTACGGGCGATGCCTATGTTCGGAAGACGACCGGAATGTTTACCGTTGGGATGACACTCCCCGCCGTTTTCGGAACCGATGTGCCGAAGGGTAACTACGCTGACCTAACCACCAAAGGGTGGGAAGCGGTGCTGACCTGGCGCGATAAGTTTGCCGTTGCCAGCAAGCCGTTGAACTACGAAGTTCGCTTTACCATGTCTGATTATCAGGCTACCATCGACAAATTTAACAACCCAAACAAGCGGCTGACGGACTATTACGATGGGCAGAAAGTAGGCGAGATCTGGGGTTATGAAACGGCTGGCTTTTTCACATCCGAAGAAGATATAAAAAACTCGCCGAAGCAGACGCTGTTCAAAGCGTCCAACACGGGACAGTGGCTACCGGGCGACATTAAGTTCCGGGACCTGAACGGCGACGGCGTTATCAATAACGGCGACAATACCGTGGGGAATCCCGGCGACCGGCGCATTATTGGTAACTCGACGCCCCGCTATACCTATGGCGTTATGCTCGGAGCCGACTGGAACAACTTTTTCATCTCCGCTTTCTTCCAGGGCGTCGGTAAGCAGGACTGGTGGCCCGGTTCGGAAGCAGGTAGTTTCTGGGGGCAATACAACCGGCCTTACAACAAACTACCCGAATGGCAATTGGGTAACATCTGGTCGGCAGACAATCCGAATGCGTACCTGCCACGCTACCGGGGGTATGTATCGCAGAACAGCGCCGGAGAATTGTACCAGACTCAGACTCGGTACCTTCAGAACGCGGCTTACCTACGGATGAAGAATGTTCAGGTCGGTTATAATCTGCCGCGTTTGTTTATCAAAAAAGTGGGTATGAACAGTGCGCGCGTGTTTGTGTCGGGCGAAAACCTGCTAACCTGGTCGCCACTTTACAAGATCACGAAGGATATCGACATCGAGAACATTGGCCGGTCGGACGCGGTGCTGAACCCACCATCCAGCAGCGATCCGAACAGCAACAACAGCGGTAACGGAAACAACTACCCAATTCTGAAAAGCTTCACGTTCGGGCTGTCGGCTACATTTTAATAGCTACGGCAAAAACGAACGGTGCTTTCAATAGACAAATCATTGACATCATCAATCATGAAATCATACTATAGCTTGCTTGTCGGGGTTGGGCTTTTCCTGACCGGATGCAGCGATCTGGAGCAGATCCCAGAATCGACGGCTTCGAAGACAGCGGTATTTTCGAGTGAAAAAGGGCTTGAACTGTACGCCAACTCTTTTTATACCCCGCTGACGGGCCCCGACTTTAGTATTCTGCCAACGGCCAACAGTATTATCCGGGCCGATGAAATGGCCGATTATTCGGCTCGTACGCAGGTACCTGATTTTCTACGTGATGGCGCGTATGGACCTCGGCAGAGTTCGGGCTGGGATTGGCGCGCTTTGCGGAACATCAATTACTTTATTGCCAACGTACCTAATCCGGCCATTGCACCGGACGTTCAACGTCACTACATCGGATTGGCCCGGTTTTTCAGAGCCTTATTTTACTTCGATAAAGTGAAGCGGTTTGGCGATGTACCCTGGATTAATAAACCCCAGGATATTACCGATCAAACCTTGTACAACGGTCGCGATTCGCGGGCAATGGTCATGGACTCCGTGCTGGCCGATCTTGACTACGCTACGCAGAACATCCGAACCACGAGTGACAATTCGCGTAGCTTGATCACCAAGTCGGTCGCGTACGGCTTCAAATCGCGGGTGTGTCTGTTCGAAGGAACTTTCCGAAAATACCGCACCAGCTATAACCTGGGTAGCACGGCCAGCAAATGGCTGACCGAAGCGGTCAACGCGGCTGATAAAGTGATGAAAGAAGGCGGGTTTAGTCTGAACGAAGCGGGCGGAACCGACAAGTCGTACCGGCAACTATTTATCAACAAAACCCCGGTGACCAATGAGATTATGCTGTCGGCGGTGGTTGACCCAACGTTAAGCGTGTATAATGACGCCAACTGGTGGTGGACAAGCGCTACCTACGGTTCGCGGGTAAGCCTGATCCGAACGTTTGTCAATACGTACCTGAACAGCGACGGAACACCGTTCACGAGCAAAGCCGGTTACGAAACGTTGCCGTTCACCGAAGAAGTAAAGAATCGCGATAAGCGGTTGCAACAAACCATTCGTATGGGTAACTACACCCGCGTAAACGGCGGTGCGGTTGAAGCTGCTCCACCTATTTTCTCCTACACCTACACAGGTTACATGCCTATTAAGTGGTCGCTGGACGATACGTATTACGATGGCGGCACGCGCAATGACAACTCGATCTCGATTATGCGCTACGCCGAAATCCTGCTGAACTACGCTGAAGCTAAGACCGAACTCGGCACACTAACCGATGACGACTGGGCGAAAACGGTGGGTGCACTTCGGAAACGAGCCGGAATTACGAGTGGCTTAACCACCAAACCGGCGGTGGCTGATCCATACTTGAAAGCCAACTACTTCCCGGATATTGCCGACCCTGTCCTGTTGGAAGTGCGTCGGGAGCGGGGTATCGAGCTGGCGTTGGAAGGATTTCGTTTTTACGACATCATCCGCTGGAACCGTGGACAATTGATGGAGCAGACCTGGAACGGTTTTTACGTACCCGCCCTCGATAAACCGCTCGACCTGAACGAAGACGGTAAAAACGATGTCGTTTTCTACAAAACCAAGCCCGCTACGCAGCTACCGGGCGTTACGTACGTCAATGTAGCCGAGACGGTCAACGGCGTTGCGAATCCACAACGTTTGAAAAACGATACCTACGGCGAATTAACCTGGCTGGCTAACATTCCGCGAAAATGGGATGCGAAATATTACCTCTACCCAATCCCGGAAAATGATCGGCTACTGAATCCCAAGCTCGGCCAAAATCCCGGCTGGTAAACAAACTGGTCTTATTTCGCGCCTTTATGGGGAGAAATAAGACCGGTTGCCCTTCCTTTGACAAGCGTTTCTAAAACAAACATAAAATGCGCGTACTCTTTTTTCTTTTAGTAAGCAGTGTTTTGATGGCACAAGCTAGCATGGCTCAACCGGTCAATTCGTTCAATGTTGCCTCCTACAACCTTCGCTACAACAACAAAGGCGACGGGATAAATGCCTGGCCGAACCGCAAGGAAAACGTAAAAGCGCTAATCCAATTCCACGAGTTCGACATTTTTGGAACACAGGAAGCACTGCGCGATCAGTTGAATGATGTTGCTGAATTGAAAGACTTTGCGTTTTTCGGAGCCGGTCGCGATGATGGTAAAGAAGCGGGTGAGCACTCCGCTATTTTTTACCGCAAAGACCGGTTCAAGATGCTACAGTCGGGTAATTTCTGGCTGAGCGAAACGCCCGACAAACCCGGTAAAGGCTGGGACGCGACCTGCTGCAACCGCATCTGTTCGTGGGCTAAATTCTCGGATTTAAAAACAAAAAAAGAGTTTTACTTTTTCAGCGTTCACTTCGACCACCAGGGCGTTGAAGCGCGTCGGCAGTCGGGTAAGCTGATGGTGGAGAAAATTAAAGAGATCGCGAAAAATACACCGGTTATTCTGGTTGGCGATTTAAACTCGACTCCTGATACCGAGCAGGTCAAAACAATTGAAACCCTGCTGAGCGATTCGCGGTCCGTTTCGGCGCTACCTCCATACGGTCCGGAAGGTACGTTCAACGCCTTCAAATTTGACGCGCCGATGAATCAGCGGATCGACTACATCTTTGTCAGCAAGCAGTTCAACGTGCTGAAATACGGTGTACTGACGGACGCCAAAGAACAGCGTTATCCATCTGACCACCAACCCGTAGTGGCGAAAGTGGTCTTGAAATAAGCAGCCTTACAGGCCAATGTCCGCCGGTAATCAGTTATCGGCGGACATTGGCTTTTTATCCGCGTACATCGGCGAGAAATAACGTTGATTAAAACAAAAAAGCGGTGATTGATAGCCATCACCGCTTTTCGCTAGCCTAGACAAAGATCCCGAACGTTTTCATCAGAACGTAAGTGTTGCCGCATTCGGGAAGATTAGACCGCTCCGTTGTTTAAACGAACAGTATGCCTACCGAGACGACGAAGAAGATACTTTTGCCGCTGTCGATTTTTCTTTTTCTACCTGCTTCTTAACCGCTGTCCGTTGATCGTCGCGCACGGTTGGGTACTTGATTCCTAGTTGTTCGAGGTACGTTTTATACTTGCTCGGATCGTAGTAAAACTTCTCCAGCTTCGGCTTAAATTCCGCCATGATCTTCTTGTTCAGATAAATAGCTGGCTGCTCTTTGGGCGAAATGAGCGGTTCGTATTTGATATCTTTAGTTTGCTCATCTTTGTAATACGCCCAGGCATCTTTGATGATTTCGGGTTTCAGCAGCAGATCAAGCAAGGTCATAGCCTCCGCTTTGGCACCGTAGACGACACCTTTGTGCGCAATGGGCGTAGCCATCGAAATCGCATTGGCCCAGTGGTGACCCGGCAAGCCCGGAATGTTGCTCGGATAGCGCAAAACAATTGTTGGCAAGGACCATGAAATGTCGGCAATATCGTCGGAGCCACCGCCCATTGGCGTCATAGCCTGACCACCCATCATCACGACCGGAGCCGACGAGGTCGGCATGCCCATTGAATCCAGTTTTACGGCCAGCCCCTCGGCTTTGGGTGCCTGTAACTCAATCTGCGAAGCCCGCGCTAGTAACTGGTCTTCTTCCGACCAGGTTGGCAAACCTACTTTCTTGATGTTGTCGTACGCTGCGGCTGCGATCACGCGGTTGGTATGTACTGGCCAGGCTGAACCCAGAATTTCGTACGTAAACTTCGTGTCCGTCATCATCGCGGCCCCTTCTGCGATTTTTACGCCGGTTTCGAACAGCTTCTTGATCTTGGGGTACGTCCGTTCGCGGAAATAATACCAGACGGCGGCTTTTGATGGTACAACGTTGGGTTGGTCGCCCCCGTCCGAAATAACGTAGTGGGAGCGTTGGGTCAGTTCGAGGTGTTCGCGCCGGTAGTTCCAGCCGATGTTCATCAACTCTACCGCGTCCAATGCGCTACGTCCGCGCCAGGGTGCACCCGCTGCGTGAGCCGCCTGTCCTTCAAAATTGAATTTTACCGAAACCAGACCGTTGTTGCCATTATCGCCCCAGGAAACAGCCAGGTTGTTGCCAACGTGGGTGAAAATACAAGCGTCTACATCTTTGAAGTAACCGTCTCGCACGTAGAACGCTTTGGTGCCAACAAGCTCCTCGGCAACGCCCGGCCAAAGCATGAGCGTACCCGGAATTTTTTCCCGTTCCATCAGCTTTTTCACCGCCAGTACCGCAACGATGTTCAGCGCCTGACCCGAGTTATGCCCTTCGCCGTGGCCGGGAGCGCCTTCCACAATGGGGTCTTTATAAGCTACACCCGGCTTCTGACTGGCTTTTGGAATACAGTCGATATCGGAGCCGACGGCGATCAGTGGCTTCCCTGATCCCCAGGTAGCAATCCAGGCGGTGGGAATACCCGATATGCCTTTCTTGACCGTAAAGCCTTCTTTTTCAAGCAGGTTAGTTAGGTATTTAAACGACTCTTCTTCCTGAAAACCGAGCTCCGAGAAGCTGAACAGCATGTCATTGATCTGCTGAGCCATAACCGTATTGGCTTCAACGGCAGCCACGGCTTCCTGCTTCAGTTTTTCGATACGGCCAGACGGTTGGCGGTCACCTGACTTCGCCGTTTTTTTCGACTGACCGAACAGTAGCGCGGGCAGTAAAAATAAGGCTACTAATAGATTCGTACAGTTTTTCATTGATAATGCCAAATTATATGAGGTATGATTGGGTAGAACTTCATAAAAATACGGAAAATACGTTGTTTGTGCGAATGATCGGATTCTGATTTTCGATTTCACCCGTTGCCCCTAATTCACTACTTTTGCGCCGGACCGCCGGGCGGCCAAGTAGTGTATCGTTTCAATCGTTTTATATACCCAAGTCCAATGGAAAAAATTAAGGTGGCAAATCCGGTTGTCGAACTGGATGGCGACGAAATGACCCGTATCATCTGGAAATTCATCAAAGACAAGCTGATTTTGCCGTATGTCGATGTTGATATTAAGTACTATGACCTCGGTATTGAGTACCGCGATGAAACCAACGATCAGGTAACGATTGACGCGGCTAACGCGATCAAAGAATACGGCGTGGGTATCAAATGCGCGACCATTACGCCCGACGAGGACCGCGTTAAAGAGTTCAATCTGAAGCAGATGTGGAAATCGCCAAACGGTACAATCCGTAACATCCTGGATGGTACGGTGTTCCGCGAGCCGATTGTGATGAGTAATGTGCCACGTCTGGTTACCAACTGGACCGCTCCGATCATCATCGGTCGTCACGCGTTCGGTGATCAGTACCGCGCTACGGATTTCGTTGTTCCCGGTCCCGGTAAGTTGACGATGAAGTTCGAAGGTGAAGACGGCTCGGTACAGGAGTTCGATGTATACCAGTTCAAGGCGGGTGGCGTAGCAATGGGTATGTACAACGTTGATGAGTCGATTCGTGGCTTTGCCCGGGCTTGTTTCAACGTCGCGCTGGACAAAGGCTGGCCGCTGTACCTGTCGACCAAAAATACCATCCTGAAAAAATACGACGGTCGTTTCAAAGATATCTTCCAGGAAATCTACGACGCCGAGTACGCGGGTAAAGTACATTACGAACACCGCCTGATCGATGACATGGTCGCTTCGGCCCTGAAGTGGGAAGGTAATTTTGTATGGGCCTGCAAAAACTACGATGGCGACGTTCAGTCGGATACCGTAGCCCAAGGGTTTGGTTCACTGGGTCTGATGACGTCGGTATTGGTTACGCCAGATGGCAAAACGCAGGAAGCTGAAGCGGCTCACGGTACCGTGACACGTCACTACCGCGAGTACCAGAAAGGTAACAAAACGTCGACCAACCCGATTGCATCGATCTACGCCTGGACCCGTGGTCTGGCTTTCCGGGGTAAACTCGATGGCAACCAGCCGCTGATCGACTTCGCTAACGCGCTTGAAGCCGTTTGCGTGGAAACCGTAGAAAGCGGTAAAATGACGAAAGACCTGGCGCTGTCGGCTTTCCCTGCTGGTACGAAACTAGTTGCTGGTGAGCACTACCTGTACACCGAAGAGTTCCTGGAAGCGCTGGACGAAAACCTACAAGCGAAACTGGCGAAGTAATCGCTCAGGATTTGACCGATTTCCAATGCTTTATCAGAGCAAAAAACCGGGTTGATCAATTAAATCAAAAAAATCCTGGTTCAGACGAATGCCGCTCTATAGTAGGGCGGCATTTTTATTTTCTTTGCTAGCCAAACGCTTATTGTCTTATGAAACATATCTTCGCCGTCGTAGTCTTGGCACTGCTATCTGTCACAACCTACGCTCACACGCCGAAAGGCGAACCACCCGTCAAAAAAATGAAATCAAATTCTGTCCAGCACATTGTGCTGTTTAAGTTCAAACCCGAAACGACACCCGAGAAGCTGAAGGAAATTCTGGCGGCTTTTGAAGCGCTTCCGTCGAAGATCAAAGAAATCAAAGGGTTTCAGTGGGGAACCAACAATAGTCCCGAGGGGCACGCGCATGGCCTGACGCACGCTTTTATTCTGACGTTCGACTCGGAAAAAGATCGCGATGCATACCTACCGCATCCGGCTCACAAAGAATTCGGCTCCATCGTGGGACCCTGGATTGCCGACCTGACCGTCGTTGATTTTACCAACCAGGCAAAATAAAATCGTCCTTACTCGTGGTGTCAGGTTTGAGAACCGCACGGGCGGCCCTGCTGACACCACGAGTAAGGACGATTCCTAAACAAGACAGTCGCACCCCGGCGGCTGATTGAGTTAAGGAAATTACTTAACCGGTTCCGCTACCGCATTCTCGGGTAAGAAGCCTTTCCGGCGCAGAATAGCATCCGTAAATTTCAGGTCGTGATCGCTGTTGAAAATCGAATAAGGCAGGTAAATAAACTGCGCTTTCGCTAGTCCCTTCGTCACGGTGCGGGCAATCCAGTTGGCTTTTACATTTTTCAGCGCTTCCGCGTTATTGAGGTAAAGAATGTAAGCCTCTTTGTCTTTCTCGACACCGCTGATCTGATCCCATTTCAGAATACCACCTTCTTTAACATTGATACGCATCAGAATCTGACGGCTATCAATTTCGTAGATGTATTTCTGAAACAAAGCTTTGCTCTGCTCCATCTGCGCTATTCCCGTAATCTGAACGGCCCAGAACAATACATACAAGATCGTAAGCAGTACGATAACAATATAAATCCAGTAGTTGGGATAAACCCCCGTCAAACTCAGAACGACATTCAACAGGATAAGCCCCAATGGTACGAATCCCCACTTCCAATTATCTCTTACCCACTGCCGTAACGCGAGGTTGATGTACGTTTTCTGGTCTAATGCGTATTTTTTTGTTTTAACAATCATAGTACTGGCAACGGCCAAACGTCAAAATGAAACACAAAGATACGGCGATTTAGCATGTATGCTTTCGTGTAGTTCATGAATTATGAGTTGACGAATGGACCAGCCACCAATTATTTACTCCGGAAGATCTTTATTCTTTTCGAAAGTGAAGTGCGTTGATAACGTATTGGCGGTTAGCGTTCTGACGCATGAGCACGTAAACCGAGAAAGCATTTCCTTCGGTGGCGTAGGTACCGGTACTGTACCGTAGTCGGTTGGACGATCCCCGGTACACGAATTCAAAGCCGTGGGGTGGGTATCTGCGGAAGAACGTACGAAGAATCAGTTCAGCGTGCGTAGCATCCACCGACGAAAAATCGACTTTCTCGGTGTCGATCACCAATTCAATGGTTTTGTCGAACTGAGTGGCTAGCTGGCCCGCGTTGCCTTTCCGTAACGAAGTCTGTACAGTCTGGCTTACCTCCGCATCGGATGCAGTTTCGGGGAAAAAGCAAGTCAACGTAAAGCCCAAAAAGATGGTTAGTAGGAAGTTCATAACTCGTTAAGACCAGCAGATCATGTTTACGAGTTGCGAAAATTATGCCAGAAATTGAGGGTGGATAACAATATATTTAGGCTACCCGCAAACTTGCTTCGTTGTCTTGCGTCTATTTTCCCATCTTTGCGCCGTCAATTGAATTTGCCGTCTCTATGAAAACCGCTGAACCGACGCTTATTCTGAATGCAGAGCAGATCCGCCAGAAAATTCGACGGATTGCCTTTCAGATTTACGAAACGAATTTTGAAGAAACGGCCTTGCTGCTGGCCGGTGTTGCCGGTGAAGGCTATGTGCTGGCGAAGGCGTTGGCACGCGAACTAGAGATGATTACGCCGTTTACAATCGAATTGATTCAGGTTAATCTGGATAAGTCGCAGTCTCTGCAACCCGCTGTCGATCTCGATCCCGCTGCCAGCGATTATACCGACAAGGTAGTCGTGGTTGTGGATGACGTTTTATACACAGGACGTACGTTGACATTTAGTCTGCAACCGTTCTTGCGCGTGCCGGTGCGCAAGTTGCAGGTAGCCGTCCTCGTTGACCGTAACTTCCCGAACTACCCCGTGGCGGCTGATTATAAAGGGTACGAACTCAGCACAACGCTGACCGACCACGTAGAGGTGGTCCTTGGCGACGAAGACCGAATGGGCGTTTACTTGCGCTAATAAAAAGGGAGTAGGTGATTGAGCCGAATCGGCGCATAGTCACCTACTCCCTTTTTAGCTAGGCCCTGGTGCCGCGAATTAAACTGACGCCGGTAAAGAAAAAGATACCGCCCAGAATCAGGTACACAAACGATGCCTGTGCCACACCGCCTTTGGTAAAGTCGATACCCCCGTACACCAAGCCGATCAGGCCGACCAGAGTCAGGATAATGCCGAAGATGCTTTTAACGTTCATATGTTGAGCTTATTGAGGTGAATGATATGTACTGGGCTAATAACTAATTTCAGTCGATTTCTTCCCTGAAACTCATTAATCTCGTTTTAAAACTTATTCGAGCAGTACCATAATATCTTCCTTGGTCAGCGATTTCATGAAGTTTTCCTCCGTGGCAATCAGACTTCCGGCCAGTTGCTGCTTGGCGCGTTGCAAGGACAGAATCTTCTCTTCGACCGTGTTTTTGGCAATGAACTTATACGTGAAAACGGTTTTCTGCTGACCAATGCGATGGGCGCGGTCAACGGCCTGCGCTTCAATGGCTGGGTTCCACCAAGGGTCCAGAATGAAAACGTAATCGGCTGCGGTGAGGTTGTGACCCAATCCACCCGCTTTCAGTGAAATCAAAAACAGCTTTACCGAATCGTCGGTCTGGAACAGTTGAACCTGGCTTTGACGATCCTGCGTAGAGCCATCCAAGTACGCATACTTGATGTTTTTTTCTTTTAGATACTGCCGAACCACGTTCAGGTGTTTGATGAATTGGCTGAATACCAGAACTTTGTGATGCTCAATCATGGCGCTTTCCAGGCGAATGAGTACGTCGGAGAGTTTGCCTGAATCACCTTCGTATTCGTCGTCAACCATGCGCGGGTGGTTGGCAATCTGGCGTAGCTTCGTCAGACCCTGCAAGACAATCATCTGCGATTTAGCCATGCCGTCTTCCTCAATGCGTTCGAGAATGAGATTTCGGTAGAAGGATTTCGCTTCTTCGTACTGCTTCTCCTGATCGGGCGTCATTTCCGAAAAAAGAACACTTTCTACTTTTTCCGGCAGATCAGTGGCGACCTGCGCTTTGTTGCGCCGAAGCATAAACGGCTTGATGAGGCTATACAGTCGTGCGGTTTTAACGTCGTCGTGGCGCTTTTCAATCGGTATCTGAAACTCATTCCGGAAAAACGACTGACTACCCAGCAAACCGGGGTTGATAAACGACATCTGCGTCCAGATATCCATCGTGCTGTTTTCGAGCGGGGTACCCGTCAGGATAAGCCGGTTTGCCGTGTTCAGTTGCATCACCGCTTTGGTAATGTGCGACGAAGGGTTTTTGATGGCCTGCGATTCGTCCAGAATGACGTAGTTGAAGCGGTAATCGCTCAGAATATCGATGTCGATGCGGACAATGCCGTAAGAGGTCAGGATAAGGTCGTAGCCGTCAAACTGAGCCGTGTTTTTCTCCCGATACGTACCTGTATACACCATCACGCGCAGGTTAGGCGTAAACTTTCGGGCTTCCAGTTCCCAGTTGTACAGCAGCGACGTAGGCATGACCAGCAGGGAAGGTTCGAGCGCTCCCGCTTCCTTTTGTCCCTGAAGCATAGCCAGCGTCATTACCGTTTTACCCAGACCCATGTCATCGGCCAGGCAACCACCAAAGCGATACTGCCGCAGAAAATTCATCCAGTCGTAACCAGCCCGCTGATAAGGGCGGAGGGTTCCGTTAAAACCTTGGGGCACAGCAAACGATTCAATTTCTTCAAAATCGCGCAGGCGTTCGAGCTTGCGGCTCATAATCGTCGTCGCGAGATTGTCGCGCTCCAGTTCCTGAACCAGCGCCAAGTGATGTTTTTGCAGGACTAGTCGGTCGGCATCGCGCGGATCAACACTGTCGGGTTGCTCCATGAAGCCGAATAATTCCGAGTACTTGGTGAACCACACCTCCGGAATAACGGCAATCTCACCATTGGGAAGCGTGAACTCATGCTTCTTGTTGAGAATAAGGGTCCTGAGTTTCAGAAACGGAATTTCAAACTCACCGAAGCGGACATTGGCGTAAATATCAAACCAGTCGCGGCCCTCTTCGATGGAAACATCAATGCTCGAATACCCCAGAAAATACCGCTTGGTGTCCTCGGCGTTCTGCCGAAGCGTGAAACCTGCTTCGTTGATTGCCAGGTTGTTGGCTGACAACCAGGCAAAAGCTTCTGACTTTGGAATAGCCAGACGGCCATGACGCAAGTCCAGACCCGTTTCGCGCAGGAACGCCAGCTTTTGCTTTTCCAGACGCAGGTCACGCCGGATTTTGTGGAAAATGTAATCTTCTCCCTTTTTTTCCAGGCTAACATTGGCCGATGGGCCGAAACTATCGAACCGAAACGTAAAATCGCCGTATTGAAACGACAGGTCAAACGCAATGCGCTGGCTGGCTTCATCATCGGCGTCCGGTCCGTCGTTGGCGGCTCCAACAGCTACCGCCCGGCTTGACGTTACCATTTCCGAAACGGTCAAAACAGGAACGGGCTCAATGATTTCAGCCCGTATTTCGAACCCTTTGGCATATACGTCATAGGATGCTATGAGCTGCGTTACAAAGCGTTCGTAGTACTGCTGCTCAATATTTTTCGGGATAATAATGTGGTTCTTCGTAAAGAACGGCCTGAGCTTTTTACCGTCGACGTGCTTGCTGAAATGATAGACCCGGTTATTGACCATCAGGTAAGCCGGTTCGTCACAGATCATCAGCGCACCTTTGAATTGAAACTCCACGCGTTCGGTTTCGCCATTTTCGCCAATCGGGTAACGAATGATCGGGAAGTAGTTGGTCGAATCGGCGTTACGGACAAAATGGAAATGCACTCTGGCGGGCTGCGGCATCCACTCGATGGGTGCCCAAACAGGGTTACCGTCGCTGCCCATTACGTAAAACGTTTTGCCGGGAAGAAGCGCCAGAATTTTTGCCTTGATCGTTTCCAGATAACTGCAAATAGCTTCCTGAATGAGTTTGTCGCCTTTGTGGGGGTCGTATATCTTCAGGAAGAAATCGATAGCGGGCAGTTTGCGCGTGTTGAACTTCTTGACAATGGTATCCTGCTGGATGCTTTCGATCAGGCGGACCAGTTCAAAATCACGTTCGTCAAGCTCCTGAGAAAACTCGCTCACGTTTTGTGTGGAAAGCGTCTGGTTCAGTAAGGTCAATTCGCCCCGCCCATTCAATTGCACGACAAATGCTTCAATAAGATAGCCCAGAAATTCATGCTCCAACAGCGAGTAAACAATCTGGAAGGGTTCGGAAGGCGAAACTTTCATGATACAGCAACGACAATAATCTACAGCTTACAGATAAGCAGCCTCAGAAAGGCGCGTCAACGGTCGAAAAAGATGGCGGTGGGCGACCTTAAAAGAGTTACTGAAAGCGAGCAAGTTAGGCTCGTTTCGGTATAGCTACTGGTCTCAAATATACGAACAGAAATAAGAAACCCAACTGTAGATTTACCCGCCGGGAAAAACTTCAAAAGTGAGCTACAGGGCCGTATTTCATCTATTGACCCGGTCGTTGTCTCTGCGGGAGCAGCACTCGACAACGGTGGAAACAAGGACACAGCGTCTGCACCCGATTGAGGAGAAAGCCATTGACCGTCAATAAACTAGATGCTCTGCCGCTGCTGAATTTTTATGCCTTGCTTTGTTCGTACTGATAGCGTCGCTGGAAGCCAATTTGAGAAATCGGCTGAAATAGAGCGAAGCGTCTCAAAAAGTGAGGACAAAAACAATTGTGTAAAACCAGCCAATGGGACTACACGGCTTTTTTCGATGAGTCGCGTACGATCAGTTCCGAGTGTAAAATAATTGTGTTCGTGGTTTGAATGTCCATCGCTCCGTTCAGATGATTGATCAGGCTCTGGGCTGCGACTTCGCCCATCTTTTCACCCGGATAATGAACGGTCGTCAGGGTAGGCTCAACAACGGATGAGACCGGGTCGTCGTTAAACCCCACAACGGCAATGTCTGCTGGTATGGACAAGCCCGCTTTTTTTAGCGCACTCATGCAACTGACGGCACAAAAGTCATTGGTAACGAACAGACCATCGGGGGGATTGTTCATCGTCTGTATATGGCTAGCTGCTTTCAGACCCGCTTCGTGACTCAAATCGGTTACCATAACCAGCTCGTCTTCGTAGGCCAACCCAAAGTCAAGCAGGGCCAGCTTGTAGCCTTTCAACCGGTCGGCATAGACGTTTCGTTTTAGGTTACCCGTTACGTGCATTACCCGACGACAACCTTGCTGAATCAGATGGGCCGTCGCTTCATAACCCGCTTTTGCGTTGTCGATAACAATGCAGGTGCTTCGTTTATGGGCAAGGACGCGATCAAAAAACAGCAACGGAATGCCTTTATCGACAAAGGCGTCGAAATGTTCCGACATCTCGGTATCATAGGCAACTGAAACAAGCAGCCCGTCCACGCGGCTGTTAAACATTGTTTTTGCGTTGGCTATTTCTTTCCTGACAGACTCTAGCGATTGGCTGATAATCAGATTGTAAGAAGCTGCATTGGCTACTTTTTCCATGCCTGCCAGGACGGTTGACATAAAATGACTGTCCAATCGGGGAACAATAACGCCGATGGTATTGGTACGCTGACGGCGCAAATTGCTGGCGAAAGTATTGGACCGATAGCCCATTTCCTTTGCCGTAGCAGCAATCGTGCTTTTGGTGTTACTGTTGATAGCCGGGTGATCATTCAGCGCTCTACTAACCGTTGCGGGCGAGAGCTTTAGCCGTCGCGCAATGTCGTATATAGTAGTTTCTTTTTCCATGAGAGCCCAAAAGCGGTGTGCAAACTAATTAAGATACAGGACGATTGAGTAAAAAATTAATGCAATCGGTTGCAATTATAAAAATTAATAGGATATTTATATCTCAAATTTTATTCTTGGGCAAATTGTGCAGCGGAATATACTACCAAAGTCCCCGTTTCGTCAGGTACGCTATCGGTAATTAACGCTTTTTCTGTTCATCATAGGTAAACAGGACTCCCTTCTGCCAGTTGGCGGGAGGGATGTTTAATAAGAATAAGCCTCCAGGCTTACCCTGTGGTCAGAAATTCAATCGGTTGCAGAGGGTAGAATTGGGGGTGAGTGAACCTTATTCCATACGAATGCTAAACCCTTAAATTCTGTATCATTTGTATGAAATTGGTGATTGGTATCCTGGCCACGCTATGTCTGGCCGGAACGATAACAAAATCGTCAGGTCAGCAGATTTCCCGCGACGAGCTGATCTTTTTAACCCCTGACTGGAAAGGTGAACGCTTTCCCGATGGTCGCCCCAAAGTATCCGATGCGCTTCTGCAACGGATGAAACGAGTAACGCAGGAGGAAGCTTGGTCTGTGCTGAAAGGCGAAAACTACAAGTACCAGTTTGCGGGCGACTGGCAGACTATCAACCCCGACAGTGTGCTGGTCGGGCGTGCTTTAACCGCGACGTTCATGCCCGGTCGGCCCGACGTGCATCGGGTGACGGACGAGAAAGGACATACCAAAGACAAGCGGGTAAAATCGCAGAATGCTTGGCCGATTGATATGCTGACCAAAGGCGATGTGTACGTTGTCGATCAGTTTGGGATGCACGAAGACGGGCCAACGATCGGCGACAATCTCGGTAACTCCATCTTCGCCAAGACTGGCAACGGCATTGTGTACGAAGGCGCTATACGCGACTTGGCTGGCCTGAAAGAAATTGGCGGGTTCACCTCATACTATCGGAGCTACCACCCGTCTCACCACAATCCCGAAGGCAATCTGAATACAACGCTGGTGGGTATCAACCGCCCGACGCGGATTGGTAAAGTCATGGTCATGCCGGGCGATATCGTACTGGGCCGCGATGGGGGCGTTTGTTTTATCCCGCCACACCTGGTCGAAAAGGTGGTCAAAACGTCGGAAATCATCCGATTGCGGGATATGTTCGGTCACCAGCGCTTACGGGAGCAGAAATACACGCCCGGTCAGATCGATACACGCTGGTCGGATGAGATTGAGAAGGACTTTTCGCAGTGGCTCAACGCCCACATTAGCGAACTGCCCGTTCCGAAAGAGCAGATTCAGGATTATCTCAAAACCCGCACCTGGTAAACCGAACACCTAAACCTTTACAAACCATGAAAAACTCATCATCTACCGGCGGAATTGACCGTCGCTCGTTTCTGACCAAAAGCGCCTTAGCCAGTGTATTTAGTGCGGGTGCTTTATCCAGTTTCGGCGAAGGGCTGGAAACGGCCGTTGACCGTGCTCCGCTTTCGTCGGCTCCATCGCAGTTAAAAATTACGGATATCAAATGCGGCTACACCCGCAACGGACATAGCCTGTTCGTGAAAGTACATACCAACCAGGGTATCTGGGGCTGTGGTGAAGCGGTCGATGCCTCGGTTGGAACGTACCATCTGGTGAAGCTGATTGGCGAACGAATCAAAGGCAAAAGTCCGCTGAACGTAAACCGCATCTTCGAAGACGTGCGCAAAGCGGGTTTTTTCGAAGGAGCGCAGGCGGGTATTTACATCTCTGTGCTCTCGGCGGTCGAAACGGCCTTGTGGGATTTAGTCGGAAAAGCACTCGGCATGCCGGTTTATCAGCTGCTAGGCGGTAAATTCCGGGATAAGATTCGCGTTTACTGCGATACGGGTGCTTATCGTGAATCGGATACCAGTGCCGAGGCTTTCGGGAAAAGTGCCAAGAAGGCTGTCGATATCGGTTTTACGGCGGTAAAATACGACATCGATGAACGCAACGACCCCAATAAATACGACGCGTATAACTGGACCGCCAGCCAGGGTGAACTGGAACGGATGTACAACCAGATCGCCGGTGTTCGGAAAGCCGTTGGCCCGAAAATCGACATTTGTGTCGATATGCACGGACGCTATGATGTAACAACCGGTCGGCGCGTGGCTAAGATGATGGAGCCGCTGAATCTGCTGTTTCTGGAAGAACCGATCCCTGCCGAAAACCCCGAAGCGTACAAGCAGATTCGCGAAGCCTCGAACACGCCGATCTGTGCGGGTGAGAATCACTATCTGGCGCACGGGTTCCGCAAACTACTCGAAATTGGAGCCGTAGACATCATCATGCCGGATTTGCAGAAAGCGGGCGGCCTCGGCGAAGCGCAGCGGATTGCGAACCTGGCGAACCTGTATTACGTGCCGTTTGCCCCGCACATGGTAGCCTCGTATTTGGGAGCGATGGCGTCGAGCCACGTTTGTGCGTCGGTGCCGAACTTCCTGATCCTGGAATGGCAGATTTATTTCCACGAGGAGCCGATGTTCAAAGATATCGTTACGTTTGATGGACCGATGATCGAAAAAGGATTCATTCCTTTATCCGAGAAACCAGGTATCGGCGTTGAAATCAACGAAGAAGGCATGAAAAAATACGCGCCCAAAGACGTACCGTTTTTTGTCTGATCAAGCTGACGGCAATGTGGTGTCAGCAGGGTCGCCCGCGTCTCAAACCTGACACCACCCTAACTCAAACGCCTGCCCGAACTGGTTTGTCAATTTGCCCACAATCATGAGAGTCAACATGCATCCCGGCTGGTTTCTGATTCCTTTCGTAGTGCTCACTCTGACGGTGCAGCGGGTCAACGCCCAGGCTCCTGATTTTCAGAAAATGACGCCGGAGGAGCGAAAAGTATATATGGACAAGATGCGCGAGGCTAGTCAGGACGATTGGCAACGCGTCATGAATCGCCTGAACCTGAAACTACCGACGCTGCCGCCCCCGACTGATGACCCCAAACGACCATCGCATCTCAAGCAAAAGGAAGGATCAACGAACTGGTACGACGACGAAGGCAACACACACGTACGGTCGGGTTGGGGCAACTGGTCGAATTATGATGAATCCAAAGCGGGGGGCTACACACTCCCTGATCCGCTGGTGCTGAAAAACGGCAAACCGGTAAAAAATGCCAACACCTGGTGGAAACAGCGTCGTCCTGAACTACTGGCCGATTTTCTAACCGAGATATACGGCAATACGCCCAAAAACACGCCAAAGGTAACGTTTGCCGTAACTGCTGTTACCGACACGGCCTTGCGCAGCCGAGCGATTCGTAAAACGATTGCTGGCCGGATTGATAATACCCGCTATCCTTCGGCCAAGCCGAGCATCGACATGACGCTGTACACACCCGCGAATGCGAAGGGGCCGGTACCACTGATCGTACTGGTCTGGGGTGCTTTTCCGACGCCGATGGTAACCATTGATCGCGTTATTTCGGCGGGGTGGGCCGTGGCTGTTGTCAATACCGGCGCTGTTCAGATGGATAGCGGAGCGGGTCTGCACGAAGGCATTATCGGGCTGGTCAGCGAGGGCAAGGATCGGAAACCCGACGAGTGGGGCGTTCTGGCGGCCTGGAGTTGGGGCCTGAGCCGTGCGCTCGATTATTTCGAAACCGATAAAGCCATTAATCCCAAACAGATCGGCATCCAGGGCCATTCGCGCTGGGGCAAAACGGCACTGCTGGCCGCTGCTACCGATCCTCGCTGGGCTATCGTCTATGCCAGTTGTTCAGGGTCGATGGGCGCTTCCTTAGAAAAACGGAATTACGGTGAAACGATTGATAACGTAGCGGGTTCGGGCGAATACCACTGGATGGCCGGAAACTTCGTCAAATACGGTGGTAACTGGCAGGCTATGCCCGTCGATGCGCACGAGCTGATCGACCTGATTGCCCCGCGTCCGGTATTTATTACGGGTGGCACGAAGGATAGCTGGTCTGACTCGCACGGCGAGTTTCTGGCTTGCGTGGCGGCTAGCCCTGTCTACGAATTGCTCGGTAAAAAAGGGTTGTCGACAACGGTCATGCCGAAGCCCGACGAATCGCTGATGGATGGCGATCTGGCGTTTCGCAACCACGAAGGCGGCCACACCGATTTGCCCGACTGGCCCGTATTTATCCAATTCGCCAAAAAACAGTTTAAACAAACCAACTAATTATAGGGCACGTCAGCGATGCCCGTAACGGTATCGTCCGACTGTCAAATTTTGCTTATGGGAATGCTACAAACCATGCGATGGTTCGGCCCGAACGATCCGGTTTCTCTGATGGATATTCGACAGGCTGGTTGTACTGGCGTGGTAACCGCACTACACCAGATTCCGGTGGGGGCGGTGTGGTCCGTTGAGGCCATTGAAGAACGGAAACAACTTGTCGAAGCGGCCAATGATCGCTATTCGCCGTTGCACTGGGCTGTGGTGGAGAGCTTGCCCGTTCACGAGGCTATCAAGAAAGGCAATCCGGATCGTAGCACCTACATTGAGCATTACAAACAGTCGTTACGGAATCTGGCCGCTTGCGGGATTCAAACGGTCTGTTACAATTTCATGCCCGTCCTTGACTGGTCGCGGACGAATCTTACCTACGAAATGCCGGACGGATCACGGGCGTTACGGTTCGTGTGGGAGGATTTTGCCGTGTTTGATTTATGCATCCTGAAACGGGCCGGTGCCGAAGCCGACTACGAACCCGAAGTAGCCCAGGCTGCCCGACACCGGTTTGAGCAGATGACCGCGCAGGAGATTACCCAACTGAGTAATATTGTCTTGCTGGGGTTACCCGGTTCCGAAGAAGCGTTTACACTGGATACGTTTCAAGGGTTGCTGAACGAATACGCGACTATTGACGACCAGGCCTTGCGCGAAAATCTGTATTATTTCATTCGGGAGGTAGCGCCGGTAGCCAATGAACTGGGTATTAATCTGTGTATTCACCCCGACGATCCGCCAAGACCATTGCTGGGTTTACCGCGCGTTGTCAGCACCGAAGCCGATCTGGCGCAACTGATGGATGCCTGTGATGTTGTTGCCAATGGGATTACGTTCTGTACCGGCTCGTTGGGTATTCGCCCCGACAACGACCTGCCCGGTATGATTCGTCGGTTTGGCAATCGGATTCATTTTATTCATCTCCGCACAACCAAGCGCGAAGACGATCCGCGTAATTTTCACGAAGCCGATCATCTGGCTGGCGATGTAGATATGTACGCGGTGGTCAAAGAGATTGTGCTGGAGCAACAGCGACGCGCTCAGGCGGGAACTGGTGTTACGTCCATTCCGATGCGTCCTGACCACGGTCACCAGATGCTCGACGACCTGCATAAAGTGACGTATCCCGGTTACTCAGCCATCGGGCGGTTACGCGGATTAGCTGAGTTGCGCGGACTGGAATTTGGCATTATTCGGTCGCTGGCGGAGTAAAAAGAGTATACCCACTTCATTACGAAAAATGATACATCGTAATCAATCCATGATTTTGACAATACGCGTTCTCTTTTTTTTACTGCTGTTCCTGACTGGCCGCAGTTACGCCGACGATGGCTATCGGCTTTGGCTAAAATACGATCTGATCAAAGACGTAGCTAAGCGGGACGCCTATGCCCGTTCGGCCCAGTTTATCGCGGTGACTGGAAACAGTCCTACTTTAAAGGCGGCCGCCGACGAATTACAGGTAGGCTTACAGGGCTTGCTGGGCAAAGCGGTGCCGGTGCTTACCAATGCGGGCAATCGTACGGGGGGCATAGTTTTGAGCGTTGGCAATGGGCCTGTCGCGGGGGCACAACTGCGTACGGAGGAAGGCTATCAGATTACCAGTCGTTCCAACAATATTGTCGTGAGCAGTAAAAGCGACGCGGGCGTTTTGTACGGTGCCTTTGCTTTGCTACGGCAACTGCAAACGCTACAGCCCATCAATACGCTGTCGTTGACGAGTGACCCGAAAGTACGCTATCGGATGCTGAACCATTGGGATAACCCGAACGGTACGATTGAACGGGGTTACGCGGGTGAAACACTCTGGAAATGGTATGAGCTTCCCGAACGCATCAGCCCGCGTTACCGCGATTACGCGCGGGCAAATGCGTCGCTGGGTATTAACGGTACGGTTGTTAACAACGTCAATGCCAGCGCCCGGTTTTTGACTGCTGAGTATCTGGGAAAGGTAGCCGCCCTGGCGAACGTCTTTCGGCCTTATGGCATCCGGGTGTATGTGTCTATCTATTTCCCGGCTCCGAAGGTGATTGGAGGTTTGAAAACCGCTGATCCGCTCGACCCGGAGGTTCGCAAGTGGTGGGCCGACAAGACCAAAGAAATTTACAAGCTGATTCCCGATTTTGGCGGGTTTCTGGTAAAAGCCAATTCGGAAGGCGAACCCGGACCGCAGGATTACAACCGGACCCACGCCGATGGGGCGAACATGCTGGCCGAAGCGCTTAAACCCTACGACGGCATTGTGCTGTGGCGGTCCTTCGTTTACAAAGCGGACCCCAAAGCCGACCGGTTCAAAGCAGCACTCGAAGAATTCGGGCATCTCGACGGTACATTTGACAAGAAAGTAATTGTACAAGTTAAAAACGGTCCGATTGATTTTCAGCCACGGGAACCGTTCTCGCCTTTGTTCGGAAAAATGCCCAAGACCCCGCTGGCGATAGAATTTCAACTGACGCAGGAATACTTGGGCTTTGCTACGCACCTGGTCTACGAAGCGCCGATTTTCAAGGAATGCCTGGATTCGGATACGTACGCTAAAGGGAAAGAATCCGGTGCGGCATCATCCAGTGCGGCACCATCCAGTGGGGCAACCGTTGCTAAAGTCGTTGATGGCAGCGTCGATGGGTATCCGATTACGGCGATGGCGGGTGTGGCCAATACGGGTTCTGATCGCAACTGGACGGGGCATCCGATGGCGCAGGCTAACTGGTATGCGTTCGGTCGGCTTACCTGGGATCATACCTTATCGTCCGAAGCGATTGCCAGGGAATGGATCGCCATGACCTTGACCAAGGAGCCGCAAGCCATAACGCGTATTGCCGACATGATGCTCAAATCGCGGGAAATTTACGTGAATTATAATACGCCAATGGGTCTTTCGCGTCCGTGGACGGGTGTGCATTTTGCGCCTGAACCCTGGCAGAACAAAAGCCCCCGGCCCGACTGGACCGCCGTGTATTACCACCGCGCGGATTCTGTCGGCTTAGGTTTCGACCGGACCGAAAAAGGAAGTAACGTGCTGGCTCAGTACAATCCCGAAGTACAAAAGCAGTGGAACAATCCCGAAACGTGTCCTTTGCCGTACCTGCTTTGGTTTCACCATGTGCCGTGGACGAAAAAACTGTCTACGGGTCGAACGCTGTGGGATGAGCTTTGCACACGTTTTTACACCGGTGCCGATTCAGTTGGCTGGATGCAGCAGCAGTGGGCGCAGGTAAAAGGCTCGGTCGATCCAGAGACGTATGCTGAGGTAGCGGGTCGTCTGGAAACGCAGCACAAAGAAGCAATCTGGTGGCGTGATGCCTGGGTGCTGTACCTTCAGGAGTATGCCAAGAAACCGATTCCGGCCCCGTTCAAAAAGCCAGAACGGACGCTGGATGAAGTGAAGCAATTGGTTGATGTCTACCTGTTGCGGTAAGTTTTTTCGCCGAGAAGCACGGATGTAAGGCAGATCTCGCGCTGATTGGTCAGAAAGGTCTGGGTTACATTCTTAGGGGAGTCGGTGCGAAAGAACCGGAGGAAATCCGTTCCAAATGGATAGATAGAATAGTGAAAAAGCTTTTGATTAGTATCAAGTCCTAAACCTGTAAAGTCATGAAAAAAGATGAAGTCGTAGATGCATCGAGACGTAATTTTTTGAAAACAACCGCCACAGGAGCCTTGGCCACAACGGTTTTGGGTGGCTTTCCAACGATTGTACCCGCGTCGGTCTTTGGAAAAAATGCGCCTAGCAATCGGATCAATGTTGCGGCCATCGGAACCGGTCGAATTTCGCGCGGACACGATATACCGGGTGTCTGGCAGTACGACAACGCGCTGATCATGGCTGTTTGCGATCTGGATAGCAACCGTGCCGAAGACGCTAAAAAGCTGGTTAACAACTATTATTCAAAGAAAAACGGAAAGGAGTACGACGGCGTTCGGGTCTACACCGACTACCGCGAATTGCTTCTCAACAAAGACGTTGACGCGGTGATCGTCAGTACGCCCGACCACTGGCACGCGCCGATTGTGGTTGATGCGGTACGGGCGCGTAAGGATGTGTACATGCAGAAACCGGCTTCGCTCACGATTGCGGAAGGGCGTATGATGGCCGATGCCGTAAAGCAGTCGGGGCAGATTGTACAGGTCGGAAGCCAGCAGCGTTCGTCCGAGCAGTTTCGGTATGCTGCCGAACTGGTGCGAAACGGTCGGATCGGGCAACTGAAAACGGTATACGTTGGACTTCCCGGCGATCCGGCGGGTGACGACGAACCGCAAATGCCTATTCCCAAAAATCTGGATTACGACATGTGGCTGGGCACCACGCCAGAGGTGTATTACACCGAAAAGCGGGTCCATCCGCAGGTTGGCTACGACCGGCCCGGCTGGTTGCGCTGCGAGCAGTTTGGCGCGGGCATGATCACCGGTTGGGGATCGCACCACATCGACTGCGCACACTGGGCAATGGACACGGAGCATACCGGACCCATCCAAATCTGGGGCCATGCCGATTTCCCCAAAAAAGGCTTGTGGAACGTGCACGGTATTTTTCGGACGGAAGCCTTGTACGACAACGGCGTACGCATGATTGTCAGCAACGAGATTCCGAACGGTATTAAGTTTGAAGGAACCAACGGCTGGATTTTCGTGTCGCGCGGTGACGGATCGGTAACGTCCAGCGATCCCGTTGCCAAACAAAATGCCGCCAAAAAACTAGACGCCAGCGACCCAAAACTGCTGACATCAGTGATCGGCCCAAATGAAATACACTTGCCTGTCAGCAAGGAGCATCACGGCAACTGGCTCGAAAGCGTGGTCAGTCGGAAGGAACCCATTGCACCCGCCGAGATAGGGCATCGGTCTTGCTCCGCTTGCCTGCTCCATCATGCGGCCATGAAACTCGATCGGAAGCTGTATTGGGACCCGAAAAAAGAGCAGTTCAAAAACGATGCGGAAGCAAACGCGCTGCTATCTCGTCCCCAGCGGGCACCGTATGCGATCAAGGCGGTAGCTTCTGCGAAAGGCAAATAGCGGTTGCGGCAAAAACTCTCTTACAACCTACCATTTACAAACCGAAAGTATGAAGTTAATACCCACCGTTAGTAGCCTGTTTCTGGCGGCCCTGTTTGCCGCCTGTCAATCGTCGGAGAAAACTACCGGACAAGGTTCGGAGAAGGATATGATTCGCCTGATTACGTTAGACCCTGGTCATTTTCATGCCGCTCTGGTACAGAAAACGATGTACGACGGGGTCGATTCGGTCGTGCACGTATACGCTCCCGACGGCCCGGATGTTCAGTTGCATCTGGACAAGATCCAGGGTTACAACACGCGCGCTGACGAACCGACTCACTGGAAAGAAGAGGTGTACAAAGGCTCGGATTTCTTCGATAAAATGATTGCGGATCGGGCCGGAAACGTAGTCGTTATGGCGGGTAATAACCGACTGAAAACCGACTATATTCAGAAAACCGTCGGGGCTGGCTTTAATGTGCTGGCCGATAAACCGATGGTCATCAGTTCGGACAAGTTTAACGAGTTGAAAGATGCCTTTGCCACCGCCGAACAAAAAAAGGTGCTACTGTACGATATCATGACGGAGCGTTACGAAATAACGACGATGCTCCAACGGGCTTTTTCACGGCAGGCCGATGTGTTTGGAACGTTGCAGAAAGGGACGCCCGACAATCCGGCGGTAACGAAGGAAAGCGTACACCACTTCTACAAAAACGTATCGGGAAGCATTCTGACGCGTCCAGCCTGGTTTATGGACGTGGCGCAGCAGGGCGAAGGCATCGTCGACGTAACAACGCACCTGGTCGATCTGGTGCAGTGGGAGTGTTTTCCCGAGCAAACCATTGATTATGGGAAAGACATCCGGCTGACATCGGCCCGTCGGTGGACAACGGACATGAACCTGAGCCAGTTCAAGGCCATCACGAAACAAAACGCGTTTCCCGATTACCTCAAGAAAGATGTGGTAAACGACAGTATCCTGCGTGTTTACAGCAACGGCGAAATCAACTACCAGCTGCGGGGTATTCACGCGAAGGTGTCGGTTACCTGGGCTTACAAAGCACCCGAAGGCGCGGGCGATACCCATTACTCAATCATGCGGGGTACAAAAGCCAACCTGATCATCCGGCAGGGGGCCGAACAGCAGTACAAGCCAACCTTGTACATCGAATCGGCCTCGGGCGATGCAGCGCTGGAAACCGCGCTTAAAACGGCGTTGCCTGCTATTCAGAAGGAGTTTCCGGGCGTAGACGTTAAGAAGCTGGCTAAAGGTTGGGAGGTAATCATTCCCGAGAAATACAAGGAAGGCCACGAAGCGCATTTTGGGCGGGTTACGCAGAAGTACCTGCAATACCTGAAAGACGGGAAGATGCCTGCCTGGGAAGTTCCTAACATGATCGCCAAATATTACACCACCACCCAGGCGCTGGAACTGGCGAAGAAATCAAAGCAAAAGTAACCCGGACATCTACGTTCGGAAGCAGTATTCGTACTTATCCTTTTCCGGGCAGGAATGTCCGGGTTAAAATCCTACCCTTATGAATCGCTCACAAGATAATCGACGCAAATTTCTGAAAGATTCGGTGGCCATGGCGGCTGGCCTGGTTATGCTTCCAGGCTTATCGACCGAAGCCCTGAGTAGCCCCCAACGACTGGTTATCGACCAGACCCCCGAGAAAATCAGCCTGCCCCTAGCATCCCGGATTCGATTCGCGGTGATCGGTATGAATCACGGCCATATCTACAGTCAGGTCGAAGCGGTTATTCGGGGTGGTGGCGAACTAGTTTCGTTTTACGCTAAAGAACCCGATTTGGCGGCTGCTTTTGCTAAGCGATATCCGCAGGTGAAGCAGGCCAAAAGTGAGAGCGAAATTCTGGACGATAAGACCGTTCAGCTCGTGCTGAGTTCGATCATTCCTGATGAACGGGCACCACTGGGCGTTCGGGTTATGAAGGCGGGTAAGGATTACATGGTCGATAAACCTGGCATCACCACGCTTGATCAGCTAGCCGAAGTGCGTCGTGTTCAGAAAGATACCAAGCGGATCTACTCGATCATGTACAGTGAGCGCTTCGAAAACAGGGCGACCGTAAAAGCCGGTGAACTGGTAAAAGCCGGAGCTATCGGTAAGGTTATTCAGACCATCGGTTTGGGACCACACCGCATGACGCCCCAATCGCGACCCGACTGGTTTTTCGACCGGAAGCGTTTTGGCGGTATCATCTGCGACATTGCATCGCACCAGTTCGACCAATTCTTGTTTTTTACCGGCTCCACAAAGGCCGATATCGTAGCCGCGCAGGTGGGCAATACAAACCATCCGCAGTACCCTAATTTCGAAGATTTTGGTGATGTAATGTTGCGCGGTGATGGCGGAGTGGGCTATATCCGCGTCGATTGGTTTACGCCCGACGGGCTGAAATCCTGGGGCGACGGACGCTTGACAATTCTCGGTACCGAAGGATTCATTGAGATCCGTAAAAACATTGATCCCGGTGGGCGCGAGGGTGGTAATCATTTGTTCCTGACGGACAATAAGGAAACTCGCTACTTCGATTGCAGCAAGGAACCACTACCGTATGGCGAACAGCTAGTCAATGATGTGCTCAACCGCACCGAAACGGCTATGTCGCAGGAGCATTGTTTTCTAGCTACTGAATTAGCCCTAAAAGCCCAAAAACAAGCCCAGACCATCCACCTAAGTCGGAAAAGTTAATAGGCGACGCAACGGGATCGCTACAATACAACCAATCAAACCAAAATGGAACAAGTACAAGACGTTCAGGGCGACGCACGACAAGCAACGGCCCCGATATTTCCAACCGTTTTTTCGCTCGATGGGAAGCTAGCGCTCATTACGGGCGGGGGCAGCGGTATCGGGTTCGATATTGCCCAGTGCATGGTACAGGCCGGAGCCAGCGTCGTCATCACGGGTCGTCGGGAGCAGCCGCTTCAGGAAGCCGTTGCAAAACTATCGGAAGGGCAGTCGAAAGGGCAGGCTCACTATAGGGTCAACGACGTAACCGTTCGTGAATCGCTGGATAGCTTGGTTGAGGAAATCGAAGCGACACACGGACCCGTTGATATTCTGGTTAATAACGCGGGAGTCAACATGAAAAAACCGGCCCTGGAAGTCAGTGACGACGATTTCGACCGGATCGTGCATACCAACCTCAATTCTGTTTTCAGCCTGACCCGCGCTTGCGCAAAACGCATGATGGCCCGTAAGAGTGGTTCGATCATCATGATTTCATCGATGGCAGCCTACTACGGTATCGACCGGGTGGTAGCATACGCAGCGTCTAAATCGGCGGTCGAAGGGATGGTGAAAGTGCTGGCGTCGGAGTTTTCGGGCAACGGTGTTCGCGTCAATTCAATCGCTCCCGGTTTCATTGAAACAGCCATGAGCAAAACCGCCATGAGTGGCGATCCTGACCGCTTTGCTCGTGCTATGCGTCGGACCCCAATGGGTACGTTCGGCAAACCCGATGATATTGGCTGGGCTGCCGTTTTTCTGGCTTCGGAAGGGGCCAAGTACATTACAGGGGCCTCGTTACCTGTCGATGGGGGCAATTCGATTGGCTTTTAAAGGTACACAGGTCTAATTGCTTTCGTTTTACTGCTATCCTCTATGAAACCGCTCTTTCAATACTTGCTTGTTAGTCTGTTCGGGTTATCCGCCCTGGCCGCAAACGCACAATCAGAGAAGACGTTTACCTATCTGATCTACCACAAACTGTCGCCCGGTCTGACGATACAGGACGCCTTGCCCGTCGAACGTGAGTGGCGGGCTATTAACCAGGCTGCCGTTGACGAAGGGAAACTGCTTGGCTGGTATATGATGGTCAGGCAGATGAGCTCCGATCAAAACGCTGAATACGATTACATAACCCTAATCGTTTCGCCGGAGATGAACATGAAAGGGGCCTCGCCAGCGGCTATGGCGAAAATCTACGGCGACAGCGTTCAGACGCGGATGGCTAGTCTGCAAAAGCGCGACAAGGCCACGGCTCCGGTCGTGAAGATGGAAATCTGGGAGACGATGGCAGCGTCGTTTGGCGCTGGCTTCGACCCGGTTAAATCCCCACTGCTCGTCGTTGACTTTATGCGATCGCGTGATGCAACGCCCGGCTGGAAAGTCATGGCACCCTTGTCGCATTCTTATAGCGAAGGAATAAAGCGCAACGAGATTGTAGGAGGAGGGTTGTCTGGACTGGTCGTTCCGGCAGGTAGTGAAAAAGGATACGGGCTGATTTCGTTTCAGAACGTGACGAACCTGAACGTGCTGGGAAATCCGACGTCCGAAGTAAGGAAACTTCGAAATGAGCTGGCTCAGACATACGACATCGTCCGTGAAGAAGTGCTTCGTGCCACGGAATTTACAGTGAGGCCGAAGAAGTAGTTATGCTCGTGGTGTCGGTTTCTGGCTGTGGTGTCGGTTTTGAGAAACCGACACCACAGCCAGAAACCGACACCACGAGTTAATTAAAAAATAGCGCTTCTATTCGTACACCCTGATTTCGAGTAAGGAAGCGAGTGCGTCGCCGTTCATGGCTTCGAGGTGAACGCTTAAACTCGTCGTGTCGAGGGGTTGCGCGAACCGGATGACGTTGCGGCTCTGGTGATTCTCGGCCTGGTGAAACACTCGCTCGTTCCGGTCATTGCAAAGCACGTACTCCCGCACGCAAAATGGTGACGCCGTTTCGGGATGAATCATAATCACCGATTCCAGCGGATGGTCGTAATCCGAATCAAAAAACAACTCGACACGGCTGATTGCTTTTCGTTCCGGCCAGCGTAGTGTTAACGTTGGTCGGGTGTCGGTCGGGGCGGCTACCCAGGCGTTTGGCTGGTTCGTTGGCCGTTGGAGTCCATTTCGTACGTTTTCGGCTTGAAACAGCTGAATTCCTGGGTCAATGGTCAGCGCAAGGTTGTGGCCTTTCGGACGCCGTTCGGGACACCAGAATTCGAATGTATCGACGCCAATGTCTTCGGTCGGTTCCTGCTTGCCGTAGTTGGACACCGCCGGATTGGTTTTGTTGAAAACGGACAGCAGCCCCGTGGCTTTCCGCAAACTATACTGAAGCTGAACAGCGTCGTTTTTTAGAAAACAGACGAAGATGTAGCTAGCCTGATGGAGATGTGCATCAAACGCCAGCGGGATCTCCTGTTTGCCTTTTTTAAGCGAAATAGACAGCGTTTTCAGGGTTACATCGGGTGTATGATTGTCCGGTTTGCTGCTTTTCCGCAATTCCACTGTCAACACTGTATCTTCATCCGCCGTGACCCAGGCCGTCAGACGAGGGACCGGGCCAGCGGGTAAGGGAAGCATCTGAGCCGCTGGTTGCGTCAATGGAACCAAGGGGCCATCGGGGGGTAAACTAGTCAGGACAAATTCGCTGGAAGCCGACAGTTGCGCACCATGCGTTAAGTCCTGTTTATCGTGCAACCGCAGACCGGGTATGTGCTGACCGGTTTTTAGTAACTCCTGTTGCAGCGATGCGATGCGGGATGTTTCGCTAAGATCGCGCGGATTCAACCCATCGCGGCTGCACAAAGCCGCGGCCATACCAACCGCCTGTCCAACGTGGGCGCTGGTTCCCATCACCCGCGACGAGCCAAACGCTACGTGTGACGCGCTGATGAGCCGACCCGCCAGAAACAAATTGCTGACGTTACGCGAGTACAGGCACCGGTACGGAATTTGGTAAATGCCTTTGCTATGCCACTGATTGCACCCTGGTTTTTCGCTGAATACGCCATCAGCGGGGTGTAAGTCGATGCTCCAGCCGCCAAACGCCACAGCGTCCAAATGTTCGCGCTGCTCAACAATGTCCTGCTGCCGGAGTATATAATCCCCTTCGAAACGTCGGCTTTCGCGCTTGCCGGGAATTTGTCCAACCCATTCGAGCGTCAGATTTGCGGCTTCGGGAAATTGACCGGAGTTTTTAATGTGGTTCCAGACGCCATACACGACTTTCCACAACTCCCACTTAATCTGCTCGGTGTCATGAACGGTGTCCAATCGTCCGCCGTATTCGATCCACCACAGCTGACAGCCGTATTCCTGGGCGTTGAACCGGCGGTAACGCGGAATTTTCGTGATGTCGTCCAGTGCGTAGGCGGGTGGCACGAAACGAACGGGTCGACCCGTATCCTTGGTGTAGAAATACAGCGAATGACCCAGCAACTCCCCGTACTCAGCCGAAGGGGCAAATTTTTCGTTGAATTCATCCCCTGACTCGGCTCCCATCCGAAAAGCGGCCCCCGCCTGAAAACCAACGATTCCGTCCCCGGACGCGTCGCAAAACAAGGGCGCTACCAGATCGTAGAGCGTACCGTTCTGACTGCAAAAGGCTTTGAGCTGATGAATACGGTCGTGATTTGTCGGATCTTTCTCGATTTCGTAGACCGCCGTGTTCAGCAGTAAGGTTATGTTTGGTTCACTAATAACTTTTTCCAGCAGAATCGTGTCGAAGATAAGCGGATTGCCTTCGGGGTTGCGGTACCAGTTTTCGAGCAGTAACTCGTCAATAACACCGCCCTCGCGCGCCCAACGGTTGTTGTTACCCATGTGTGACGTGGCTCCGAGAACCCACAGCCGTACTTCGCTCGATGCGTTGCCACCAAGCACGGGGCGGTCCTGCACCAGTACCACGCGAATACCCGCCCGTGCCGCTGTGAGGGCACTGCATACGCCCGACAAGCCACCGCCCACTACAATCAGATCGGCGTCGTGACGGATGGTTTTTAAGGTTCGTTTATCGGTTGCTTGTTCGCGTATCATTCGTTAAGTCGATAGATTGAGAAAGAATAGAAAAGTCAGTCGGTTTCGAAACGGTTACGGTGAGCGTTTTGTCGAAGCCACGAACCGGAATGGTCAGGTCAACGCTTTGCCCCGGTTGGAGCGTCGGAAGGGGTAATTTGTTGGCTCGCGCCAGTACTTCTTTTTCCAAAGAAGGATCGGTCGAGAGTCGAAGGGAATAGCCCTGCACCACATACGCCGGAAAATCCTTGCGAGCCGTTACGCGTAGGGTGAGCGTGTGAACGCCTTCCGGGCCGGGTTGCCAGCTTAGTTTCTCAACGGTGACGGGAGCCATTTCGCGCTGGTAGGTAGCGTACATCGGCCGTTTGCTACGCTCGGGTCCGACAAGGCCCCACGGGCGGTAACCGTTAGCGTTCGTACCCTGATGGCGGCTTTGGTAATCGTTGAACGACCACCACGACGCACCAATCACGTAAGGCCGTTTTCGTATCTCCTGGATGACCTGTTCTACGTCGGCGATTTGTCCGGCATCGCCCTTGTCCGTATCAGCCCGGCGGCCCCATTCGCTGATGAGTATCGGCTTGTCGGGGTAAAGCTGATGAATATGATCGAGCGCCCGCGCGTGGTTGCCGTAGGTATTCGTTGACACAAAATCGCAGTACTGACTCGCTTCATCTTCCGGCTTCTTCGGAAGAATATTCAACCGCATCGACGCGAAGGTGTACAGCCGGGTTGGATCGACCGAGCGGGCAAAAGCGATCATATCTTTGGTCCACCGTTGGCCGGAAGCCATTTCCGACAGGTACTCATTCCCAACGCTGTAGGCAATCACGCAGGGGTGGTTCCAGTCGCGTTCGGCCATTTCGCGAAACTGTTGCTGAAACTTCCGCCGAACGGTGTCGCTATCCATCTGGCTGGGTGTCAACTGCCAGTTCCCCGCTTCGGTGATGATCAACATCCCGTTGCGGTCGGCCCAGTCGTACACGGCTTCGCTGGGTGTGTAATGCGTCAGCCGGTGAAATTCCATGCCCGCTTCTTTCATCAGCCGCAGGTCTTTCTCAATCAGCCAGTCGGGTTCCATCGAACCTAGTCCAGGATAGTCGACAACCCGGTTGCCGCCCGCTACTTTAATCGGCTGGCCGTTCAGCAGTAACTGTGTATTCCGAACCTCGACTTTTCGAATACCGAAGTGGGTCTGTACGGTATCGCTTCCAGCAACGACCTGCACATCGTACAGCGTTGGCCGGTCAACGCTCCAAAGCGTTACATCGGTTGCTTTAAGCGGAGCTTCAGCTTCGAACACCGCCGTCTGATTCGAACCAACCGCGCTACCCGTATTTTTCCATTTCAAGGCCAGCGTCTTGTTGCCCTGCCGAACCTGATACTGCGTCGTTGGCGTAACCGCCTGGCCCGATGCGTTGCGAATGCGGGTTCGGATGGTCAGGGTAGCGGTTCCTTTGGCTAAGTCCGGTACGGCTTCAACCTTCACGTTTTCGACGTAAACGTCTGGCTCAACGGTTAGGTATACCGGACGGATCAGACCGCCGTAATTCATCCAGCCGGGAAACGGATCGTTGGGGCGGCCATTGTCTTTGGCTCCCGGAATAGAGCCCGGTAGCCACGTATTGTTATTGACCGAAATCGCCAGATCGTTGTCCGAACCGGTGGTTAGGAAATCCGTAACGTCGAAGCTGAATGGTGTATAGCCACCTTCGTGCGAACCGACTTTTTTGCCGTTAAGCCAAACCGTTGTCGCGTAGTAGGAACCGTCGAAATGCAGCAGAACGCGTTTACGGCCCGATGGTTGCCAGGCAAACGTGCGTCGGTACCAGGTTGCGCCGGTATAAAACTGGTAGCGCGGATCGACCGAGAAGCAATGCGGCACCTTTACTTTGTCCCAGCCATTGGGCTGATTTTTGGACCCGTACCATTGTTCGGTTTCGCCGACACCAACGGGGTCGAGGGCAAACCGCCATTCGCCGTTCAGCGGTATTGCTTTCGGATCACGAATCGAGTACTGACCCTGGGCGAAACCCGTGACTAAAAGGCCAGCGGCCAGCAGCAAACGTTGTATTTTTCTGCGCATGTTATTCGGTAATTCGTTCGTTAACGGGAGCATCAACAGAAGCTTCCAAAGGGCGGGCAGACCCCGCTGCCCGCCAGGGAATCAGGGCGGCTACCAGAACCACGCCGGCAATGCCTGCGGTGATACCTGCGCCGGTAGACGTTAGTAAGCTTAAGCTAAACAGCATAAAGGCCGTGAAAACCAGCGATCCGGCAATAACCTGCAAGCCGAATCGGTTCTGTTTGCGTACCTCAACGGCTTCGGCGGCTAATTCAGTTTGGGCGTTTGCGGTTTGGGCTTCATCCATTTTTTGTTGCCGGGCTACCCGATAGCGGTAGTATTCGTCGGCAACGAGATTGCGGGAGCGCGCCCATAGTTCATAGCCAAGTAGCAACAGCAGCGGGATGCCCATGCCAATGGCCGTTTCCCAGGCGCGGGTCAGCTTGAAATCAAGCAGCCAGGGCGACAGCACTTTAAAGAACAGATTGACTACCAGGCCAATGCCTGTAATCCAAAGCGTCGCGCGACTGGTCAGGCGTTTGGAAAACAAGGCCCATAGGGGAGGAGCCAGTAACGGACCACCCGAAATAGCCGAAATGCTCAGCACGACTTCGACAATGCCACCAGCCGCCGGAACCAGCAAGGCGATACCGATCATGCCCAGGCCAAACACCCACGACGAGCCACGGGCCACCCGAATAAGCTGTTTGTCAGACGCGTTTGGGTTGATGAGCCCTTTGTAAATGTCGTTTGTGAAAACGGCAGACACGACGTTTAACGCAGTATTCGCACTGGCTGATGTCGAGAAATACATGCCTGTCAGCATCAGGCCCAATAGACCGGGCGGTAGTACAAGCTGGCATATTTTCAGGTACGCATTTTCGGTGTCCAGCCCTAATAAATCTGGGTTGATGGCCTTGTAAATCATGGGTGGCATCATCCAGATAATCGGACTAATCAAGTAAAGTCCGGCGAACAGAAACGCCACTTTTCGAGCCGACTTTGGGCTATCTACGCTGGTGTAGCGCTGCACAAATGTCCAGTTGCCGCCGATGTAAGCGATGTGATAGAACACAAAGGCAAGTACAAACCCAATCGTGTATTCTCCGTTGAGCAGGTTGAAAAAATCGTCGGGAACGGCCTGCGTGAAGCCTTCAAAACCGCCCACCCGATCCAGTGACAAAGGCAACAGAATGAAAACGGCGGCAGACAGCACCACAAATTGTAGAATGTCCGTCACCATCACGGCCCATAACCCGCCTACTGCCGTGTAGGCGATCATAAACAAACCTAGCCCAATCGTGCAGGGAATCAGCGGCAGATTGAGCGAAGAGCTAACGAGTTTGGCCACCGGATAGAGTACTGATCCTTTGATGAATACACTGACCAGCGTGAAAATAAAAATGTATACTTTCTGAACCGTCAGGCCGAGCCGCTCCCGAATAAACTCAGCCGCGGTCAAAGCTCCGGCTGCTTTCCAGCGCGGGGCCAGATACAAACCCGTTACCAGCGCGCCAATGCACATGGTCCATTGGATGGTAATGGCTACCCAACCGTACTTGTAGGCAATGGAACCCCAGGCCACGAACGTACCGGCGGAGAAAAAACTCATGAACAGCGACAACCCACCGATGAACCACGGAACGGCTTCTCCACCGGCAAAAAACGATTTCAGGTTGCGTCCCGTCCGGGCAAACAGCATCCCGATTCCCAGCACGAAGGCGGAGAAAATAACGATAACGGCGGTATCAATGGTTGTATTCATCAGGTCGAAAAAGAAGCGGTTGGGCTAAAGGTCAGGCGGTCATTTCCATTCGTAGACGAGCGTGGTGATCCCATAGGCTGGCAAGCTAATCGTTGTATCGGTAATGTTTATAGCCTGCCTGGTCGTTAGGTTGGTTAGCTGACCACTCCCCGTACGAAGAAGCGCCGGTTGAAGCTTCACGGTCGTATTGACGGGTTGGGCCACATCGTTGAGCAGGATGATAAACAGCTTTTTCTGATCGGTTGAAACGGCGGTGATTGCTTCAATGTTTGGGTTGGCAGGGGTTGCCAGACCATCCCGGATCAGCAGATTGGCCTGTTCGCCCAACACGGTTCCCGGTGCAAAGCCGTAGGTCTGGTGCGGACCGACTTTAGGCGTTACAAATCCGCGCGGAAACGAAATCTGGCCTTTCGACCGGAGGTTTGCTTCGGCCAGCAGATAATCGTTGATCCAGCCGATTTGCCACCAGGCGTGGTGTGGATACGGACCCGCTCCCCGGTTCATGGCATTCCAGTAATAGGACGCAACGCTCGTCTTGGCATCTACGAAAGCGTCGCGACCGATCGCTCCGGCGCGGGCCATGTCGGCAAAAATCGGTTCGCCGGTCAGCTGGTATAGTCGGATAAATAAACCCGCGTGGCTGGCTAACTGAATCGGTCCGTGTCGATTAGCCGACCCGAAAATGCCCCCGTGTTCAAAACTCAATCCCGATTGCGAAATTTCCCAATCTTCGCGCGCTGTACCGTTAACTGTCTTGGGTTTGTGACTGGCAACTGGGTGCGTGTAGATAGACGTCGTGTAGATCTTGGCAGCCAGAATAGCCGCTTCTTTGTACCGGGTGTCGTTCGTCAGGTCAAACAAATCGAGGAGGGCCTGCGCTGATTGACCCGTGGCAAAGTCGGGCGCGTACCGAGCGTCGCCACACACACCCAGAAAGCTCCCCGTTTTTACCGCGTTTTCGATAAACCAATCGGCCCCTTTACGGGCTGAGGCCAGGTATTTGGGATCTTTCAGAATGCGGTAAGCCACCAGTGATCCGTAAAATGTAGGCCGGAGGTCTTTGATATCGGTGAAGGCTTCGGCTTCCGATTGCCGGTCGTAGGCAACGGCCCAGCTACCATCGGGTTTCTGCCAGTCGAGCAGCCGGTCGGCTCCTATTCTCAACCGTTCTTTCAGTTCCTGGTTATCCGGTTCGAACAACAGCATATTGCCCACATCGAGCATGATGTAATAGGTCAGCGCAATCGGTTCGACCACGGCTCCCCATTCTTCCACGAATTTTTTAGACTTCGCCAGGTAATATTGACCGATGGCCGCCCCCTTGAAAAAACCGTCGGCTGTTTGCTGCTGCGTGAGCTTGAAATTCAGCGCGTAAGGCAATACATTCTTGGTCAGCAGCGAGTCTCGGGTTGCGGTTGCCAGTAGCCACATCGCGCCGTAATCGGAGTTTTTCATGGCGTCTTTGTTCGAACCCACCACCCCGCCCAGGTACGACTGTGCGCCAATCGACCGACCTTTGTACTCTTCAACATTCCAGAGCGACGTTTTGGGGTCCGTCAGATAATGGTGCATCTTCTGTACCCGATCCGTCAGCGACTGCTTGTTCTGCCGTAACGCCAGCGACTGCTTGAAGTCGTATAGGTCGTAGATGGCGTGGTTCAAGGCTTGAAACCAGTCGCCGTCGGTCAGGCTGTAGCGGAAGGTGTAGCTGATCACATCACCAGCTTTGAGCATGGATTTTGGTTCGCCCAGCACCGGGTAGTACAGCGTTGGTGTCAGTTGCGACTTCCGGTTTTTGTGCGACAGACCGATAAACCAATCTTCCTGCGTAATCTTGTCCGATGCCCACGGATCACGACCGAGCGAAGGGTCGGGAATAACCGATACCGTTACCCCCTGTTTACTGCTAACCAGTGGACACAGCGTACTCGCGCAACGCTCCCGATACACAACAGGCAGGGATGGTACCCCGTGGCCGTATGCGTACGCCAGCGCGAAGTTGGGCTGAATCTGGTTGCCCTGAAAATAGCCTGGTACGGTTGCCCAGGCCAGGTCTTTTTCGGACACGCTCGCCAGCGTTGGACTGGCGAGCGAAAAATAACCCGGTTTCTTCGCCGTCAGCGTTTGCCTGACCAGAATGTCCGTAGGAAACTTCGGATCGAATGACCAGGTGGTTTCGACGGAAGCAATGGTTGTTTCGTGCCGGAACTGAAGCTGGCTCGCACTGGTCTGCTTTCCTGACTGAGCCGCAAAATGATACGCTTCCCCCGCCTTGTTCAGCGAAACCGGATTCGTCGTCTCGGCCCACTGCGACTGCTGGTAGTGGTACAGCGGACCCGGAAACAGAGTCCCTGTCACATCCGTGAATGTTGTATCGGGCTTAGCGCTCGGTTTGTCGGCTGCATAGAGCAAGGTGTTTTCACCGGACGGATTCGCCATCGTTACCCAGCCATTGCCCTTGCGAACGGCTAGCTTATGGATTGCCCAGCCGGTTTTGGTTAAATGCCAGTCCAGATTAATGCGGTCGTTTTTCAACGATAGCGTCTTTCCCGACTGGCCCTGAACCAGTCCGATGGATACCAGTAAGCAAAACCATACATAACCTGGTTGTATGCGCATCATAAGTGGAGCGTTTGGGTTTAAAAGCAACTTACTTCCAATCCGCATTTTGGTCCAGCTTTCCATTGGCATTCAGCTCATCCAGCGGAATCGGGAAATACTTGTTTTTTGCCAGAACGGGTCTGTTTGGATAGACGCTGTTTACGGCTTTCGTCAGGGCGGTTGTAAACTTACCCGTCCGGGTCAGATCATACCAGCGGTCACCCTCGGCGAAGAATTCCCACGACCGTTCCTGTAGAATAGCATCAATGAACGCATCTTTACTCAATCCGGTAGCCAGATCCGCTAAACCCGCCCGTTTCCGAACGGTGTTGATGAATCCATAGGCCGTAGCCGTTGGTCCATTCTGGCGGGCTTCGGCTTCTGCCGCGATCAGGTACATGTCGGGTACCCGAAGAATCGGGATGTTGGGCGTGTTGCCGACCGTCGAAGCGGGATCCTGGTATTTCTTGATCAAAACACCCTGTGTGGTGATTGGGGTGATGCTGCGTTGCGGAACGACTTTGTTGCTTTTGTCTACGTAGGTCGTATCCAGCAGTTGCCGCCGTTTGTCCTTTGGGTCGAACGAATCGAAAAACGACTGATAGGCAAACATGGAACCGTACGAAGTTTTCGAATAAGCCGGGGCGGCACTACCCGATGGACCACACAAACTCGTCAGCTGGTGACCGCGCGACGGACTAAAGCCGCCTTCCGACTCAAAAGCCCACATGTTTTCGACGCGGGCTGCATCTTCGTTGTCGTAGCGGTACACATCAAGCACATTCGGGAGGAGCGAGTATTTGCCGGAGTTAATAACTTCCTGCGCTTTCTGCGACGCTTTTGCCCAATCCTCGTTGTAGAGTGCCGCTTTGGCGTACAGCGCGCTCACGGTTTCTTTCGAAGGCCGACCTTTTTCAATGCCAGGACCAGAGACCAGTCCGGCGGCACCGGCCAATTCCAGATCAGCATAGATCTGTTTATAAACGTCTGCTTTCGCGCTTTTGCCAACAACGGCTTCGGCCTGCGTAACGCTGGCTTTCGTTTTGATGGGCACGTCACCAAAGTTTTTCGTCAGGGTCCAGTGGTAGAATGCCCGCATGAAATACGCTTCGCCGATGATCTGTTTTTTGCGGGTTTCGTCCATGCTGGCAGCGGGCACTTTCTCGATGATCCAGTTCGCCTTTTCAATGCCGTCGTAGCAGGAAGACCAGATTTGCTGGGGTGATTCACTGACGCGACCGGCGGTTTTCTGCGTGGTATAGTTCGGGTCGTACGCAAACAGCGTAAGCGTGTTCCGACCGACCACCGCTCGGGGATACGACTGATCGGCGCTAAAATCCGACACGACCGTCAAAGCAGGACCAACGCACATGTCGGCCAGCGGGTCGTAAACCGCAATCAGCCCTTTTTCGGCGTCGGCCGCTGTTTTGTAAAACGCTTCGGTGTAAATCGACGAATAAATCGTCTCGTCAAGCTGGCAGGAAGCCAGACTCAAGGCAAGCAGTATAGGAAGAACTATCTTTTTCATGGATTTAGAAATTAGCTGAACCGCTCCGGTAGATTGTTAGGGTTAATCGGACTGCCTTTGAATTTCTTTTTAGGGAAACAGATGAATCAAAGTCAGTCCGATTAATCGTATAAATCCCGGTTTAGAAAGTAACTTGTAGACCACCTAAAACCGAACGAGCGGGTGGGTAAACCAGATTGTCGACGCCGAGAACGGTATTTGACCCGGCATAACTGTTGACCTCCGGATCGAAGCCTGAGTACTTGGTGATCGTGAATAAATTGTTGACGCTGGCGTAGAACCGGATGCGCTGAATTCCTTTGATCTGCGGCAAGGTATAGCCCAGGGTGATGTTCTTGCACCGGAGGTACGAACCATCTTCAACGAATCGGTCGCTAACTGGTAGGCGGCTACCCTGAGCGGCACTGGCGTACTCCTGATTTGGGTTCGTAGCCGACCAGCGATTCGCTACGCCTTTTAGCAGATTGCGCTGACCCAGCGGGGTTTCGAACGCAAACCGGGCTTGGTTGTAAATGTCGTTGCCCTGCGAGCCGGACAGAAAGGCGCTGAAATCAAAGCTTTTGTAAGCAAGGTTCGTCGAGAAGCCGAAAATAAGCTTGGGATTTGGATTGCCCGTAATCACCTGATCGGCAGCTGTAATCTGACCATCGCCGTTGATGTCTTTCAACTTATGACCGCCTAACCGACCGTCGTAGCCCGGCAGAATGGTTTCACCCGATTGATTGATCCCATCAAACACGTAGGTTTTGAACAGACCCAGCGGTTGACCAACGCTCAGGATGCTGTACGTTGTTACGAACCGCTCCTGCGTGGTGCCGCCGTCCAGGTCGAGTACCTTGTTGCGGTTGATCGTCGCATTGGCCGATACGTCCCATTTCAAGGCTCCCTGCAAAATGCGGGCGTTGGCGGCCAGTTCGATGCCTTTGTTTTGAAGAGAAGCAAAGTTGCCGGTGATGGTAGCGTAACCCGAAGAGAGGGGGAGCGCCCTTACGTACAGCAGATCGCGGGTCGTTTTTTGGTATACATCGACAATGAAGCTCAGGCGGTTATTCAGCAAGCCAATGTCCAGACCAATGTCGGTTTGCGCCGATTTCTCCCAGCGTAGATCGGGGTTGGCAATGCCCGACGGGTTGATGCCGGTCAGGTAGGTATGATTGAACTGGTAGTCGCTGCCTGACGACGAAACCGTGGCTAACGACTGGTATGGGCTTATACCGCCCGCGTTGCCCGTGATTCCCCAGCTACCGCGTAATTTCAGATCAGACAGCCAGTTAACGTTTTTCAGAAACGACTCGTCAATAATCCGCCACGCACCCGCTATCGCCGGAAAAAAGCCGTATTTGTGATTTGCTCCGAATTTGCTTGACCCATCGATACGGGCCGTCAGGTCCAGAAAGTACCGGTCGCGGTAGCCGTAGTTGATGCGTCCCAGATACGAATCCAATCCTTCTTTAGACCGGTAGCTGCTAACCGTTCGTGCCAGTGCCAATTGAAGGGCTTCGTCGCCGGTGGCATCGTTGGGAAAACCCGTCGCGTTGATCGTGTTGGTATTGAACAGATTGCTTTGTGTCGCGAATACGCCCGTGAACTTAAGCGAATGCCGTTCGGCCAGGGTTGTGTTGTAGGTAAGAATGCTTTCGTGCAGCAATACCGTGCTGTTGCTGTTGGTCTTGGAACCTGAGCCCGAATTATCGTTTAGATCCGTCCGGCTGACAATGGAGCGGGGCGAGTACGTATCGCGCAGGCTATTTTGCAGGTCGATGTTAAAGCTGGCGCGGTAGTTTAAGCCTTTCAACAGCGTGGCATCGGCAAAAAAGTTGGCGAGTGTGCGCCGGATGTTGGTTTGGTTCATCACTGCCGCCAGTCCCAACGGGTTGGTTACTTCCCGATACTGGCCGTTAGCCTGTTCACCGAACGGAAAAACGCTGCCGTCCGGACGGTAAGGCTGTAGCGTAGGGGGCGCACCGAGTGCCGCACCCAAAATACTACTCGACACCACATCGGCATCACCCAAACTTGTTGACCCGTAAGGCACGCCATTGTTGATGGCGTAGGTACCCAAAATACTGGTTCCGATCTTTAGCCGGTCGTTGATTTTATGATCGACATTGATCCGGTAGGAATACCGTTTGAAGTTGGACGCGATGATAATACCATCCTGATTAAAGTAATTGCCCGACAGGGACAGCTGCGTTTTTTCGGAACCACCCGTGATGCTCAGCTGATGGCTTTGAATCGGAGCCTGCCGGAAGATGAGATTTTGCCAGTTGACGCCTTCGCCTAAGCTGGCAGGGTTCTGGTAAAAGTTATTTCTGAACACCTCATTTTCAAGCTGACCAAATTCGGCTGCGCTTAATACGGGCAGCGTTTTAGCCGCTTTTTGTACGCCGTAATACCCGTCATACGTAATCCGCGTAGCGCCCGCTCGTCCACGTTTGGTCGTGATCAGCACAACACCGTTAGCCGCCCGTGACCCGTAGATCGCCGTTGCCGACGCATCTTTCAGGACCTCGATCGACTCAACGTCATTGGGGTTGATGGTCGAAAGCGGGCTTAGTGTGGTGACGTTGTCGCTGGGATTGCTGTTCGAGATCTGAATGCCATCGACGATGTAAAGCGGTTCTGAATTCCCGTTGATCGAGTTGGTACCCCGAATCCGCACGCTGACATTGCCGCCGGGCGCCGCCGAATTTTGCGTAACCTGTACGCCCGACACCCGGGCCTGAAGACCCTGAGCGACGTTGGCTACCGGGGTCTGGACCAAATCTGTCGACTTCACCGAAGCAATGGAACCTGTGGTTTCAATTTTGCGCTGTGTACCGTAGCCGACCACAACCACTTCGTTGAGTGAACGATCGTCCGTTTGCAGTGTGAGGTCGATTGTTGTCCGATTCCCCACCGTAACGTCCTGCGAAACATACCCGATGAACGAAAAGGTAAGCACTGCCGGCTGACCGTTGGTAGCCTGTACGCTGGGGAGTGAGTAGCGACCGTCGGCATCGCTTGTTGTGCCACGCTGTGTATTTTTCAGAATGATGCTGACACCGGGCAAGGCATTTCCATCGGGACCCGTTACGCGTCCACTGACGGTAGACCCCTGAGCGTGGGCTTTCCAGGCTGCTACCAGAATCGTTAACCCCAAAACCAGAAAGAAGCGTATTCGTATTTTCATGAGGATGGTTATAGGAATAGTTTAATTTTTGGACGAACAAAGACGGATGAGAATAAAGCGGGTGTACATAAGACAAATAGGTACAGAACGCTTAAAACGGGCTGATTTTGCGTCTTCTGTTCGAATTTCATCACAGAAATGGCTTTTGTCAAGGAAAATTTGGGCTATTTTTTTGGGAACATTCCCAAAGATTAATGGGAATGTTCCCAAAAAAATAGGTACTTGATTAGAGTATTTAAGCCTTTAATCTGCCTCTTATAGTTAAAGTACAATTTCATGCAACAGCATCTGACGACAATCATTGATATTGCCCGGCAACTAGGGATATCAAAATCGACGGTATCGCGGGCCTTGACTGGTCATCCGAACGTAAACACGAAAACTCGTCAGCGCGTACTGGAACTAGCTGAGCAACTCGACTATCAGCGGAATCAGTTGGCTATTTCATTGCTTACGAATCAGACCCGGACAATCGGGATTATGGTCCCCGAATTCATTAGTTTCTTTTTTCCGAAAGTGATTATCGGGGCTCAGGAGGTATTGGCCGAAGCAGGCTACAACGTAGTCATTTGCCACTCCAATGAATCGTACGAAACCGAAGTCGCCAACGCTAAAGCGTTGCTGGCGAGCCGGGTGGACGGGCTGATTGTATCGCACACAAAAGAAACCCGCAACTTCGATCACTTTCGGGTGTTTCAGCGAAGGGGCATCCCGGTGGTGTTTTTTAACCGGGTCTGCGAAGACATGAACGTATCGAAGGTGACTGTCAACGATTATGACGGCGCGTTTCAGGCGGTTGAGCACCTGATTCAGACGGGCAAACGCCGAATTGCCCACCTTGCCGGACCAGACAGCTTACCCAACAGCCGCAACCGGCTCAATGGGTACCGGGATGCGTTGCGGAAGTACGGTATCGACGAGGAGCCAGAGCTAATCATTTCGTATGATCTGACGCTGGAGAAAGCGAACATCTACGTTAATCACCTCCTAAACTTACCGCAGCCACCCGACGCCCTATTTACCATCAATGACCCCACGGCCATCGAAGCGCTTCAAGTCATCAAAAATCGCGGCCTGCGTATTCCCGACGACATTGCGATTGTCGGTTTCAGCAATGACCCGATTTCGGCGCTGGTTGAGCCGGGATTGACCACGGTTGCCCAGCCCATTAGTGAAATCGGGCAGCAGTCCGCTCATTTACTGATGGAGCAATTGGCTGATAAGGAACAGATGAAGCCTGCGCGAACGGTTGTGCTGGAAACGCAGCTGATCGTTCGAGGATCGACCGTACAGGGAAAGTAAAGCACTAAAAAAAGCAACGTGCTAACCACGTTGCTTTTTTTAGTGAATAATGGGTTCTATTTGTTATTAGTCAATCAATTATCGATCAGCCTGGTGCCACTTTTTTTGTCATCCCGACGACAGGAGGGATGACAAAAAACTACCTATTATTTATGTTATGTTAGCGATTACGCGTTGTGAAATAATAAACGGGGATGCCCAAACCGGCAATCAGAAGGCCCATGCCCGTATTGAATGTCTTCGTGTAAAGCAAAATAAAGCAGATGGTCAGGCCCGCGATGATGTAAAGCGCTGGAACCAGCGGATAGCCGAATGCCCGATAAGGCCGCTCGGTATTGGGCTCCGTGCGCCGAAGCCGGAACAAACCCGTAATGGTGATGATGTAAAACAGCAGCGAAGCAAAGGTGCAGTAATCCAGTAAGTCGCCGTATTTGCCTGACAGACACAGCAACGAAGCCCAGATGCATTGCAGCCACAACGCCCGGCCCGGCACGGCGTTTTGGTTCAGGTGTGAAGCCTGCTTCAAAAACAAGCCATCTTTTGCCATAGCGTAGTACAGTCGCGCGCCCGCCAGAATTAACCCGTTGTTACAACCAAAGGTGGATATCATGATAAGCACCGCCATTACGCCGACCGCTACGTTACCAAAAATCGTTTCGACGGCGGCCGTAGCGACCCGGTCGGCTTCGGCAAACTGAATACCGCGGCCAACAATATCCGTCGCGGTAGGCGAACCTTTCAGGGGAAGAAGCGACAGGTACGAGATATTCGCCAGAAAATAAATCGTGGTAACCAGCAACGTTCCGAAGAATAACGCCAGCGGAATGTTCCGACGCGGATTCTTGATCTCGCCCGCAATGAACGTGACATTGTTCCAGGCATCCGCCGAAAACAGGGAGCCAACCATCGACGTACCGAAGGCCAGCACGAGCGCAATGCCCGCCAGCGGAACGATGTCGCCCGTGGCCGATGTGCTACTCGCTTCCCAGGCGTTGGTCAGATTGACCGATAGTAGGCCACTGCTTAGCCCGAGGGCAATGCCGACGATGATCAATCCAAATAAGGCAATGAGTTTGGCGGAGGTAAATACGTTCTGAATCAGCTTCCCGCTTTGCACCCCCCGACTATTCAGCCAGGTAAGTAAAACCAAACTCCCAATGGCAAACAGGGAGCCCAACGTAATTTTTATGGGACCGAGAGCCAGCAACACGTTGTCGGGACCGAGCGCCGGAATAAAAACGGCGGTATATTTGGTAAACGCTACCGCAACGGCGGCAATGGTGCCGGTCTGAATCACCGTGAAAACGGTCCAGCCGTATACGAAGCCGGTCAGATGACCGTAAGCGCGTTGAATGTAAATGTATTGGCCACCGGCTTTGGGCATCATACCCGCCAGTTCGCCGTAACTAAGGGCAGCCGCTACGGTCAACACGCCCGTCAGCACCCACAGCATCAACAGCCAGCCCGACGAGCCCAGGTTACGGGCCATGTCGGCGGTGACGATAAAAACACCTGAGCCAATCATCGAACCCGAAACGATAAGCGTCGAGTCGAGCAGGCTTAAAGAACGTTTGAATTCGGTTGGTTCGTTGGCTATATCAGCCGGAGAAACGGAATTAGTTTGGTTGTCTGCCATGAAGAAGGAAAGATCTACCCAAAATAGGGCCTCAAGTGGCAGAATAGCAAACCTTCACCCGTAAAATTACAATCTTGACAAACGGAAAATTCTGTCATCGTGCTTCGTGACAGAATTTTTGCATCGTTCTTTGGGCCTTATTCAAACCAATACGGCTTCGGGTATAGGCGGAATTAGAGGGACGCTTACCAGAAACTTCTGCTCGTCCTCCTGAATGAAAACCGACGGATGATCAAGCAATTTGTACTTCATGGTAATGTTTTGTAAGCCGATCTGATTCGACGGGACCGTCTGCTTCTTTTTCTGCAGGTTGTTCTCTACGTAAAGCTGACCGTCCTGCGTGTAAAGCTTGATCGTAAGCGGACGACTGGCCGAAATTACGTTGTGTTTGATGGCATTTTCGAAAAGGACCTGGATCGTCAGGGGTGGGATCAGATAACGCATGTACGACGTGTCGATGGCGTGTTCCATAAATATGCCATTGCCGTAGCGGGTCTTGAGCAGATGAAAATAAGCGTTGATGAAGGTGATTTCCTCCATAAGCGGGCAAAGATCGCGGTTGTCCTGCTGAAGCAGATAGCGATAAACGGATGACAGTTCGTCGAGAAATCGTTCGGCCTGTTCGGCGTCACTGGTGATCAGCGATGACAGGGAGTTCAGATTGTTGAACAGAAAATGCGGATTGATCTGCGTTTTAAGCGAGTCGAGCTGGCTTTGCAGGTTTGCTTTTTTGAGTTCCTGCGCTTCGGTAAACGACACTTTCCAGCGCTGGTACAGATAAACCCCTTCGTAATAGGCGGCTAGCTGAATTGTGCCGACAACGGATACGAGTGTATTGAAAAAATAAGGCTTGAAAAGTAAGTAATCTTCTGACGGCCAAAGACCTATTACGTGGTAAAAAAACGTTTGGGTGATACGGATAAGACTCGAAAAAATAAGGAACCAGATCAGCTGATAAAGCACTCGCTGGCGCGTCTGCGTCAGGTCCGGATAGCGCCGTCGCGACAGAATAATGCCCCGCCGATTTATTTCCCACACCACTACCGTGCCCAGGATAAAAAGGAAAGGAATGCGCCAGTCGTTGGGATACGAGACATTGGTATAGCCGTACATCATCCACTGCCCCGCCAGAGCCAGCAGAGGAATTCCGATAAGGCGCATCCACTTGTCGTTCAGCTTCTGCATCTTATCTGCTTAGCCATTGATAGAATTCGTTGGCGCGGTCACCACTCACCAAGGCATTCGTTGGGTTCGAATCAACTTTGTACTGTCCGTTTTGGGGGTGAATTGGATCAAGCGGTGTTTCGGACGAGGTTACTGGTTTGACTTCGGGTGCCTGCTGATACTTGGCTAAGATCTGATCAAGCTCTTCTTTTTTAATAGGTTTGAGAAGGTAATCCAGACTATTGCCTCGGAAGGACTGGATGGCTGATTCGTTATAAGAGGTCGTGAAGACAACTGGACAAGTGATCGATACCAGGTTAAAAATCTCGAAACTTTGCCCGTCGGCAAGTTCAATATCCATCAGGATCAGATCGGGCTGCGGGTTGGCGTTCAGCCACGCGACGGTTGATTCTATTCCGTCCGTGACCCCTGCTACACGAGTGGTACACGCGCTGGAATTCAGCAGTTTTATCAACTTCTGAACGGCCAGAGACTCGTCTTCAACAATCAGGATATCCATAGGTCTAACGTATTCTCCTTTCAAGTAAGAACAAATTCTGTTCCTAAAAAACCAGGTGTGGAATAAGACGGAACAAGTAGTGTATGAACTGTTGATTTAGCTGTATGAACTGTACGTCTCTGGAAAGAAGCGGCACCGATTAGTGGACTTCAATTTCGTCTACGGCTAACTGAGCGGCTTTGCCGGGGTTTCTTAAACCGGCGGGTACTCGTCCGACGTTGTAAGCAACGATACGTATATAACGGGCAGTAGTAGCCGTAAAGTCGAAAGAAAGGCGGACGAAGCCCCTTTTCCCGCCTTCAGCAGCGTTGGTCTTAGTCGTTGACACCGACTGGAATGTCTTTCCGTCTTCGGATACGGCGATAGCAACCTGTCTGGGTAAGCAGATATTGCGGGCTGTGTATTTGAGAAACCCCACCCGAACACTCCGAACGGACTGCGACTGCCCAAGATCAATTACGGCATTAATGTCGTTCGCGAAGGATACGACGCCCGCTACTTCATAACCGCCCATACCGCCGGTGGTACCATCCGTCAGACTATAATTTTTGTCGGGACGGCCACGCGTTGGGGCGTTGAGTAGGGTATAGGGTTTGCCCGTCGCTTTCGAAACCAAATACTCGTTTTTTACTTTGGCCGGTTGGCTGAGTGGCTGTCTGTCAGCAAAAGCTGCGGTTCGGATCGTTGTTGACTGGTCAAGGATAATCGGCTTTTCGTACCGGGGAGACTCACCCGAAGGAACACTGCCATCCAGCGTGTAGCGAATTGTGGGAACCTGCGTATTCGCTGATAGTGAGACTTCTACCTGACCGCCAGCTGTTGGCTTAGCCGCAAACGATACATCGTAAAACGTCCTGGCATAATTGACGTTAAGAGTCGTTAAGCGCTCAAAATGCACAGGTAGGCGACGACTAAAATCGTCGTAATTTTTTACGTTCAACGGTGTCCAGACGACTTCGGCCAGGGCGGCTGCTCTGGGCCAAATCATGTACTCAAGCTGATCGGTATTGTTGATATACTCCGTCCAGAGATTACCCTGTGCGCCCAGGATGTGGGTGGCTTCGGCGGGTGTCAACGTTGATGGTGTGGGATTGTACGCGTACACCGTTGACAGCGGCAGATAATCGCCAAAGGCAGTGGGTTCCTGCGCCGGATCGCCCTGGTAGTGGTCGAGGTAGCAGAACTGGCCGGGTGTCATGATCACATCATGGCGCTGCTTGGCTGCCTGAATTCCGCCCTTTGTACCACGCCAGCTCATCACGGTTGCATTAGGCGAAATACCGCCTTCCAAAATTTCGTCCCAGCCAATAATCCGGCGACCTTTCGACGTAACAAATTTGTCGATGCGCGTGATGAAGTAGCTCTGCAACTCGTTCTCATTCTTAAGCTTTTCGCGCTTAATCAATTGCTGGCAAAAAGCGCTATTTCGCCAGGCTACCTTAGGACATTCGTCGCCACCGATGTGAATGTATTTGCCCGGAAACAGACCCATTACTTCCGTGAGTACGTCCTGCAAAAATGAAAATGTTTTCTCAGTCGGGCAGAATACATCGTTGAAAACGCCCCACTTGGTCGCCACCTGGTAGGGGCCGGGGGCGCAGGCAAGTTCAGGATAGGCCGCCAGTGCTGCCTGTGCGTGGCCGGGCATTTCAATTTCCGGTACTACGTTGATGTGTTTGGACGCGGCATAGCGAACAACCTCGCGCACGTCGTCCTGCGTGTAAAAGCCGCCGTATGGTTTCCCGTCAAACACCTGCGGGTCGTATTCGTCGTAATGATCGACAATGGTCTGGCGTCGCTGTGAACCGATCTGCGTCAACTTGGGATACTTTTTGATTTCAATCCGCCATCCCTGGTCGTCGGTCAGGTGCCAGTGAAAGTTATTGAACTTGTGCAACGCCATCAAATCAAGGTAACGCTTGATGAAAGCAACCGAGAAAAAATGCCTGCTCACATCAAGGTGTAAACCCCGGTAACTGTAGCGCGGCCGATCCTGAATGCGGCAGGCCGGAACGCTCAGCGTTGTCAAGTTGGTCGCGGGAACGGCGTGACTTGTCGCCAGGACGGTTGGCGGAAGCAGCTGATATAGGGTTTGAACGGCGTAAAAAAAGCCTTTCGGATTGGTGGCTTCGATGGTGATGAGTCGGTCCGTGGCGTCGATGCGGTATCCTTCATCGCCCAGCGTTGTATCGACCGAGGGGGCAAACTCGATGAGATTGTCCGGCTGATTCATTTTCGTCACGTTCCGCACGGACAGGGCCAGACCCGTACTACGGTTAATGTGGCTGGCCAAGGTATCAGCTATCGCTTTTAACCCATTCTGGGCAAAGGGTACACCGATGGTAGTAGTTCGACTAATGATAAAATCGCCAGCGCGGGGTTCGAGTTGGGCCGGACGAGGAATAAGGGAATAGCGCTCAACGGATTGGCCATTGACGGAAATCAACCGCAACAGCAAAGCAGCAACTAAGAGAATACGATTCATTCGCAATACAACTAAACGGCGGGAACACTACCGCTTCAACGCGTAAAGCTACAAAACCGTATGGAGGCCATTGTGTTCGTATGGGCAATACAGAATGTTTTCAAGCTACCACTGAGTAAAGAAGAAATTAACCGCTGTAAGCTTACCGGGCTAGTAAAATGAAGTCGTATTGGGACGTATAACCAATCTGCGCAGCACAGCAATCTCTTGTTGACTGGTTGTTGAAAGTGACGCTATAATGCCTGTATGTATGGTATAAGGTCGAATCGGTATTGAACTGATTCGCTACTTCAAGGCTTCTATATTGGTTGGATGGTACAAAGGTGATCGTATACTCGCCCTGTCGGTTTGTATAAACCGCTTCCAACTTATCAAAATGATACAGCGTACCTTTTCGTAGACCGGCAATGATGATGGGCACATTCGCAATGGGTTGATTGCTGTCGTCGGTAACCTTACCGTGAATGGTCGTAGAGCGGTTGCTGTGAATACAGCCCGAAAGACAAAGACCGAGAAGTAGAATTGGGAAGACCAGTGGTAATTTCATAGCTTGGTAAACAGCTATTCGTCAGTAGCCAGCAAACCCGTTACGCCGAATAACAGGGTTCCTACGATCTTGGGTCCGAACTTCTTTCCGGCAAACCGACCAAATTCGCTCATCCACCGGGTCGTTTCGAGGGCTTTGTCACCCGTTTCTTTTAAGGCTTCCGACGCTTCCTTCCCAGCGGCCCTTTTGGTGAGGTACATGACAGGAGCGCTCAAGCCAAATACAGAAATACCCAGCAAGGTTCCGGCTACCGCACCAACCGCGCCGGATAGTCCTTTACCCGATTCCTCCAGCTGCTTCCATTTTTCTTCAAACTCCTGCTCGTTGGCTGCCATGACTTCGTTTGTGTTAGAAAAATTATGCTTAAAGATACTGACAATCAATGTGGAATGTTTACGGTGGAGCGAGGGGCTACCAGTATTGCCAAGCGTTGAATCCTGAATTTTTATCGGTTATTAAGCCACAATGGCTTCGTGGACCTGATCCAATCGTAGTCAGTTTTGTTAAAATTTATTGTAAGGTTACAGGTTGACCAGGGATTTTTAGAAACGCCCTGTGTAGCTCGTAGGCGCATAATTTTCGTATGAACGTGATTATCCTGAACCGCTTTAGTCAGCCAACAGCATATAAAGTCAAAGATGGCTAAATCGTAAACCATTGATTCGTACGCTTTTCGTTGTAGTTTTGTGAATCATCCGGATGAAATAAAGTGTCTATCGCAAGTTAAGACAAATATTATTTGCTAATCGAGCGGATGGATAAAGTGCCTTATTGGCGATCAATCGATAAAAAAGGGCACAATAAGCGTAAGTTAAGCATACGTAACGCGGCTGCTGGATTTGTGCAGCACAGGCAGAACAGAGAGAGGAGCGAGAAGCCGCAATAATCAATTACCGTTCAAATGAGCGGCTTGTACGCGTACCTACCGTAACTCACTGTTGTCAATGACGAAATTCATTCAGATGGTTGCAGCCGGAATCGGCTGTTTAACCACTCTTAGCAGCCTGTCGGCTTTAGCCCAAACAAACCAATTCCTTGCCCTCAATGCGAGCAGTTCAACTACCGAGTTCCTGCTGTCAGCAAAGCCTAACTTAGTTGAAGCAGTACATTTCTGTGGCGAAAATCTGCCGACCAATCAACCGACGATCACGGCGCATTGGAGCCGTACCCTATCACGTCAGGCTGCGCTGGCCAGTACATTGTCTTTACTGAAACGGCGGGCATCAGTCGTATTTCCGTTAATCGAGCCTATTCTAAAGCAATACGGAATTCCGTCCGATTTTAAGTTTTTGCCACTGCTGGAAAGCGCCGTAACCAATCGGGCTGTTTCGCGGAAAGGAGCGGCTGGTTTCTGGCAGCTTATGCCCCAGACAGCGCAGTCGCTTGGACTGAACGTATCGCGCCGACACGACGAACGCTTCAATCTTCAGAAAGCGACCCATGCCGCCTGCCAATACCTGAACGAATTGTATGATCAGCTAGGTTCATGGATGTTAGTGGCTACGGCCTACAACGCCGGACCGAATTATATCCAGCAGTTGAGTCGTCGGTATCCTGATGTGCACCCAATGGCACTGCCTTATCGGGCCGCAGAAACAAAAGCCTATCTGTTTCAGGCTATTGCTATCAAAGAACTTCTGACACGGCCTCAGGCTTATCCATCGCATCTGAGCAACCACCACATAGCCGCATTGAGTGATTCGGAAATGTCGGTATCCGCTGCTGAGCGAGCAGCTATTTTAGCGTCCTTCGACATGGATGAAACGGATTTCCCGGAAGCGATCGAAAAAGGAGAACCGACGTTTATCGCTGACTCGACGACAACGGTAGTGCTGTTGACTGAAGATGAAACGCCGACTGAAAGTCCCGAACCAACGGAGTCGCCAGTGGCCAATGTAGCTGGTTCGTCTAGTTCAGTGACTGTAGTAGCGCCAAATCGATTAATTACCCGAAGTTTAAGCGATGGCCCTCTTGCCGAAGGAAAGTTTTTTATGTTCCAGGTCGTACAGCCTGTAACAATCAATGAACGGACGTTTGCCGTTGGCGACGTGATTCACGCGTACGTAGAATTGATCGATCCGGTGTCCAAACGAGCTTTTTTGCGTACAGACCGGCTGATCAGCGCGCAAACGCAGGAAACCATTCCGCTGAAATTAGTGGCCACTGAGCAGCCAAAACAACCCGGCGCGGCCCTACCGACGCAGGTAAATGGCTGGCAACTCGGTTGGGAGCAACTTTAGCATGCCAGCAGTGTACCAGGTAAAAGCGACGAAAACGTTTACTGTTCGTTGGTAACTGCTTGGTGAGCTAATACTTTTGGTCCCTGCCGATTGATCTCCGAAACGTACGTCTCGCTCGTAATGCCGACCGATAAAAAGGCTTGCTGCATAGCCGCTCCGACCTTCTCCGCTGTCTGTATGTCGCGGCTGAGGGCAAACATCGACGGACCCGATCCCGAAATGCTACAGCCGAGCGCACCGTTCGCTAAGGCAGCCTGCTTCACTTCGTTGAACTCAGGAATCAGAATCGACCGTACGGGTTCAATAATTACATCGACCAGCGAACGACTGATCAGGCCGTAGTCTGGCGTCATCAGACCGGCAATCAGGCCGGCTACGTTGCCCATCTGCGTGATGGTGTTCTTGAGAGACACCTCGTTTTTCAGAATAAACCGGGCATCTTTTGTGTTGACCTCTATATCAGGGTGAACAAGCGTACAAAATAACGTGGCGGGTGTTTCAATGCGAACCACATCCAGCGGTTGATAGCTCCGAATGACGACAAAACCACCTAACAACGACGGTGCAACGTTGTCGGCATGGGCCGAACCGCAGGCAATGCGCTCGCCTTCCATAGCGAACGGCAACAGCTTTACGATTGGCAATGGCCGTCCGAGCAATTCATTGATGGCATACACGCCCGCTACGGCGCTGGCTGCGCTGGAACCTAGTCCACTACCCAATGGCATCTGTTTGCGCAAAACAACGTCAACGCCAATGTCGGTCCGATTGATCTGTTTAAGATAGGTCTGGATAGCAATACCGGCTGTGTTTCGTCCGGTTTCGCGGGGTAGGCGCCCTTCATCGCCGATGATGTCCTTGATGCGCACACCTGGTTCAGGACTAATTGTCAACGTGATCTGATCGCCGGGATTATCGACGGCAAAACCAAAAATATCGAATCCGCAAGCCACATTGGCAACGGTAGCAGGAGCAAAGACTGTAATTGAATCCACGATGGAAGAGAGCAACGTCAACGCAAGTTTAGCAATTTCAGGCCAGTAAATCAATTTAATAGCGTTCGCTCTTAAATCCTTTAGGCTCGGTAACCTATTTCTTAGCAAACGCTTAGTTATTGGAGTTATCAAGCTTGGTCTGGTTTGCGAAAACGCAGTTCAGTAACTAACTGCTTAAACTATTTGGTGCTGTATAATCGTTTAATCTATAGTTCTACTATGGAATTTAAGTCTGTATTTCGTTTCTTCGTAACAAGTGTCGGCGTGGCTCTTTTGCACGCCTGTACGGGTGTTGGTCCCGCAACAAACCTATTTCGTCCATCGTCACCCCACGACCAGTACGGCCAGTCGCTGAAAGACGCGAAGCTGGATCGTACGGCATTAGGGGCCGACTGGGCCGCTGCTGGCGAGCGTGCGCTACGTGATTCATTAACAATTTCAATTCCCTACCGTGAGAGCGGTTATTTCTCGGCCAATAAGCCCTTTGCCGTTGGGTATCGGATGAGTGCCCAGCGGGGAGATCGCTTCTTGGTAAAGGTGGAAACGCAGGGTCAAAAAGAAGCACAGGTATTTATTGATGTGTTCGCGCTGGATGACCGAAATCGAACCAGTTTGCAGGCGGCTTCAAAAGCCGATACCAATGTGTTGGCCTGGGAGCCCCGCCGAACGCAAAATTTTCTAATCCGAATCCAGCCTGAGCTGTTGCGGAGCGGCAACTACACCATTTCCATTACGCGGGAACCTGCGCTTAGCTTTCCGGTGCAGGGTCGCGACAGTCGGCAGATCAGTAGCTTTTTCGGAGCCTCGCGTGATGCCGGACGCCGACGTCATGAAGGCGTAGATATTTTCGCCCCGCGCGGAACACCCGCGGTGGCATCGGTCGATGGCGTTATTACAGGCGTCACAACCAATAGTCTGGGCGGTAACGTTGTGTTTCTGTCGGACAATGAACGCGACATTCGGCTGTACTACGCCCATCTCGACCGCTGGAATGTGAACGCTGGTCAGCGCGTGTCGATTGGTGATACTGTTGGTTATGTTGGTAATACGGGTAACGCCCGCACTACGGGACCTCATCTGCATTTTGGTATCTACAGCTCTGGTGGCGCAACTGATCCGTTGCCGTTTATCCGGCTTGGTCGGGGCCCTGCCCGGCAGGCATTGCTGCCTGCGTCGCGGTTGGGAGATTCTGTTCGTGTGGTGGCCGCACGCACGTTTGTTCGGTCAGCACCCGGCAGTGATGCGCCCGTTGTCCGGGAGGTCGTTAAATCAACCGCGCTAACGATTGCAGGCGGAACAGAAACCTGGCTTCGTATAGAACTACCTGGTGGCGAACTAGGATATGTAGCCAGCAGTGCAACGGAAACGATCAAACGACCGCTCCGGCGATTCGCGCTTACAACATCCACTAATTTGCTCGATGCCGCCGATAGTCAGGCTGGTATCCTAAACACGTTGCCATCGGGTTCGTCCATCGATATATTGTCGGTATTCGCTGGTTTTCAGCTTGTTCGTAGTATGAACGGCCAAATCGGTTGGGTTAACAAAGGAACCCTTTCCTACTAGAATAAATATTGTTTAGAAATTATCTAAATTGAGCGTTCGTTTTTTTATATTTGCACATCTTTTGTGTGACTATGACCAGCAACGTACCGGCTACCTATCAGGAAGTCTTTAAAACGGATCGAGGTGTTGTTTATCAGTGCGATGTAACGAATCGACTGGTTCTGGAGTTTTGGGATACCCATACACAACTGTCAGCGCGCGATTTTGCGCAGTTCCGGCGGATGGTCGAAACGATTGATGTTCGGCAAATGGCACTCAGTACCGACGCTGCCTATGACGTAGAGATTTTGACGCCACCCCGTTCTGAGCGTTGCTATGTGCTAACGCTTTGTGAAATCATTCATTTGCGGGAGTTGTTGAATGGCGCTAAACTCATGCTTGAACTTAATACGATGCTTCGTGAGTGCGGCTGTTCGTTATCCAAATACTAATAAATAGACTGCTTCTAAATTTTCTGATAATCAACCGGCTGCGTAACAACAGTCGGTTTTTTGTTGTTGTTTTGTTGAACAATTAAGCAGAATCAACTCACCGAATACGGTAACACATACTATGAAAGATCTAGCAAGACTTCGTACGTCTATCAAAGAAAGCGTCGAGCTGGCCCTGAATCAGCAAATACAAATGGAAATGATCTCGTCGTCGAAATATTTGGCGATGGCGGGTTGGTGTGATCGGAACGGTCTCGATTACAGCGCTGGTTTCTTCTATAAGCAGTCGGAAGAAGAGCGTAACCATGGTATGAAGATATTTCATTATCTCTGCGACCAGGGTGCAACCGCTTATTCTCCGGAAGTACCCGCTGTCAGCCAGGAGTTCGATTCATTCCGGTCCGTGTTCGAAGCGGCCTTAGAGCAGGAGATCGCGGTAACCGACTCAATCAACCGGATCATTGGAATCTGCCGTCGGGAGAGCGATTTCGCTTCCGAAGAACTGATGAAATGGTACGTGAAAGAGCAGATGGAAGAAGAATACATCGCTCGTCGCTGCCTCGATCTGTTTGATCAGATCCCAGCCGATCAGATCTACTACCTGGATCAAAAAGTATCGAGCGTTACTTACGACGGAAACGTTTTTGAAGCGTAGCTCCGAATCAAACTATACAAAAAGGCACCCTCAACAGGTGCCTTTTTTCGTTTAAGCGATACGCGTTTTAAAAAGTCGGTGGGTATATCTAATTCAACGCTTCACATTGAAGGCCGGCCCGTGTCAGCAACCTGATAATATCCGACTCAGTGAGCGATTCGGTTTCAATGCGTAGAACGCAGTCACAGTCTTCCAGATCAACGCTCCATCGGCATATTCCCCGCAATTTACAGAGTCGACAGGCCGCCCGATGAACTCGTTGGTCAGTATTGATATTTGTCCTGAAAACAAGCACGTTTTGCATGGTATTTAATTCTGTGCGTTACGGAGGGTTTCAATCCAATGGAGTCTGGCCACCGCCCGACCTAACATCTGCCTTAATTCAACTAGCTCATTTGGACGAAAGCTAAAGCTTAAGTAGCGGGAAGGGGTGCTTAAATGAACACGATCCTCGTGCGGGTGAGCGTCAAAATAAGCGTTCGCGTCGATGCATCTTACATTCCATTCCAACGCCAGAAAGTCTTCGTAGCACAGCCATTGAGTTATGTTGTTGAACTGTAAGGCAATATTATGAGTGTCGTCGGGAGCGGTATGTCCATAAAGCACGATACGCCCACTGACTGATTCAGACAAGAGGTGGCACTGGCATATCATAATAGTTTAGATTTTAAGCAGTTAGCCTGAAAACTTCGATTTATAGGCTGGTTGCAGCCGCTCACCAATAACTAATGAGATAAGGCTTGCACAGCGGTTGTGTATGGCAAACCTAGTCTTTGTTTAAAAAGATTCCAAACAAATAGGTCTATTATTTATAATAAATCTAAATAATTATGAAAGGAGCACAAAAGCTTATCAAGGATGTGGTTAAGTCAACGCGAGTGGGTCAATTGTGAATATGCCCGCTGATAAACTAATCATCATTCTCCTTTACCTCAATAGATTGAGAAGCCAAGACTCTCGCCTTTAGTTGTGGCTAACGACATGTTTCGAGTCACGGGGAGATAGTTGCCAGGAGGTGTCGATGGGAGCGACGGAGTCAACCGTGTCGCAATTTTCGAGTCGTTGCTGTAAATTCTTGATCTGCCTATCCTGCTGATCGAGGCTGCGTCGGAGGTCGTGTGCCGTATCTTCGAGCCTCTGGTGTCTGCTGTACGCTACCATGAGCAAAGCCGCAATGCCTAACAGTAGAACAAATACTACGGTCAGGAGCGAATAAACGACTCCTCGGCTAGCAGACATGTGGTTTAGTTGGAAAACTGCAAATAAACAAAAAGCTATGGCCATAAAAAAACCTACGGTACAGACGTACCGTAGGTTTTAATCAAGGACCTGAATTCCTTAGCGCGCTGCACCGTAGTCCTGACCAGCACTTTCTGGGAAGTTTTTCATGATGCTGGTTACTGTTTCCCGGAAGGTTTGATCGCGGTCGCGTTCTTTGTTTCGGTTGTTTAGCTGACCGGTTGCCCAGCCCTGCCAGACGATATCGTTCGTACGAGCGTCGGAAACGTTAATAACGACACGGTTCTCTTCATACTGCCGTGAGTAAACATTGTTACCCATACCACCGTACCACCACGAATAAGGTGAGTACATGTTGTTAGACTGGATTTGCTGACGATCACGGGAGTCCGTAAAGAAACGAACAACTAGATCCGCTTCACCTTGCGTAACAGGCTTATAGCCGCGCGCTTTCAGCGACTGATCAAGTGCATCAGCGATCCGGCGTTGATTTAGGTTGCTACCAACGATAGGATCAGCGTTACGTTGACGGTCCGCTTCAATCCGGTAGGTAGTAAACTGACGAACGTTTACTTTAGGATCGTAATCGTATTTAACCGTAATGGCAGGAGCGCAGGACGCCAGCGTACCGGCGATAAAAAGACTGCTAATTATACCTTTGAGTTTCATGTGATTTGGAATCGTTATGGGTGTCAAACCGATTACTTAACGTTAAGAAAAGCGTCCTTCGTATATGACAACTAAATAACTAAATGTTACCTTGATTGGTTCCTGATATTGCTTGATAATTAATGGCTCCGATAGAATGTAAATTATTGATAATCAGAATATAATGAGTTTTTAATCAGGCCTTAAGCCAATCTTAACAAGGATTGGCTTAAGGCAATTATACACAAAAAAAGCACGACTGGATCGGTCGTGCTCTTTGTACGATAGAAAAAGATATTTAGGCGCTGGCCAACGCTTCAGCACCACCGACAATTTCGAGAATTTCGGTCGTAATAGCAGCCTGACGAGTCCGGTTGTATACCAGGCGAAGCTCTTTCAGCAGTTCACCGGCATTGTCAGTAGCCTTATCCATGGCCGTCATTCGCGCACCGTGCTCTGACGCGTTTGAGTCAAGGACGGCTTTGTACAACTGAATCTTCAGCGTTTTAGGAATCAGTTCCGTGATGATTTCTTCTTCGGCTGGTTCGAAAATGTAATTGATAGCTGATGCTGTTGATCCCGCTGGCGCTTCCGTAGCGACAATGGGTAGCATTTGCTCCGTCCGCACGATCTGTACCGCTGCGTTCCGGAACTCATTATAAATCACTTCAACCACATCGTAGCTTCCGTTGACGAAGCCTTCCATTGCTTCCTCAGCCGCAGCTCGTACGGTTGCGAAGTTTAACGATCCGAAGGTATCAATGTGGTTTGTATTGACTTTGAAACCCCGACGCTGGAATGCCTCTGCACCTTTCTTGCCAATGCCCATGATCTGTACGTTACCCTGGCGAGCCTGTGCAGCGTATTTTTCATCGATCAAGGTCAGCGCAGCTTTTACAACGTTTGCGTTAAAGGCTCCGCATAAGCCACGATCGGATGTAATAACGATCAGAAGCACCCGGTCAACAGGACGTGCCTGCTTGTAAGGACTTTCTGACGCTGTTTCTGCACCCGCCGATACCGTGCCGAGCATCTGGCTCAGTTTCTGAGCGTAAGGACGTAGTTGCGTAATATTATCCTGAGCCCGACGTAACTTGGCCGCAGCCACCATTTTCATGGCTTTGGTGATCTGCTGCGTTGAGTTAATCGACGATATCCGGGCGCGTACTTCTTTTAGTGAGGCCATATGATAGTTTTCAGTTAATAGTTTACAGTTTTCAGCCTGACGTCAACGTGTTGATCACCCGCTAAAAACTGTAAACTGAAAACTAGTTTAATACTGTGCTGACAGATCAGCCGCAACTTTCTTAAGCGTCGCGGTTGCTTCGTCGGTAAGCTTACCTGCGCGGAGGTCAGCCAGAATGTTTGGATACTGCGCGCTAAGTACCATCGCAAATTCGCTTTCAAACGCTTTTACTTTGTTGACGGGGACTTTGTCAAGTAACCCGTTTGTCGAAGCGTAAATGATAGCTACCTGCTGATCGACAGGAACTGGTGCATACTGAGCTTGTTTCAGCATCTCCTGGTTCCGGCGACCCCGTTCGATGGTCAGCTTCGTCGAGGCATCAAGGTCTGAACCGAATTTCGCGAAAGCTTCCAACTCGCGGAACTGAGCCTGATCAAGTTTAAGCGTACCCGCTACTTTCTTCATCGACTTGATCTGCGCGTTACCACCTACCCGCGATACCGAAATACCAACGTTGATAGCAGGCCGAATACCGGAGTTGAACAAGTTCGACTCCAGGAAGATCTGTCCGTCCGTAATCGAAATTACGTTGGTTGGGATATAGGCAGATACGTCACCGGCCTGGGTTTCGATGATTGGAAGTGCCGTCAACGAACCACCACCTTTCACCTTGTCTTTCAACGAAGGTGGCAGGTCGTTCATGTTTTTGGCAATCTCGTCGTTACCGTTGATTTTAGCCGCCCGCTCTAATAACCGGCTGTGCAGATAGAATACGTCTCCTGGATACGCTTCACGTCCTGGTGGGCGACGCAGCAGCAGCGATACTTCACGGTAAGCAACCGCCTGTTTCGACAGATCGTCATAAACAACAAGCGCTGGACGGCCTGTGTCGCGGAAGTATTCACCAATAGCTGCACCCGTAAACGGCGCAAAGAATTGCATTGGCGAAGGATCCGACGCGTTAGCCGACACGATAACCGTGTAGTCCATAGCGCCTGCTTTCCGTAGGGTGGCTTCTACCTGCTTTACGGTCGAGGCTTTCTGACCGCAGGCAACGTAGATGCAGTATACGGGCTGACCTCTGTCGTAAAATTCTTTTTGGTTAATGATGGTATCGATGGCCACAGCGGTTTTACCCGTCTGACGGTCGCCGATGATCAACTCGCGCTGACCCCGTCCGATGGGGATCATGGCGTCGATTGCTTTGATACCTGTTTGCAGCGGTTCGTTTACCGGCTGGCGGAAGATAACGCCTGGTGCTTTCCGCTCCATCGGCATTTGGAATAGCTCGCCCTGAATAGGACCCATGCCGTCAATAGGCTGGCCGAGCGTGTTAACAACACGACCGAGGATACCATCGCCAACGCTTACGTAAGCAATCTGATCAGTGCGCTTAACCGTGTCGCCTTCTTTGACTTCCGAATAGTCGCCGAGTAATACGGCTCCAACGTTGTCTTCTTCGAGGTTCAGGGCCATCGCCTGAAGCCCGTTGTTGAACGACAGCAATTCGCCGGCCTGCACTTTCGAGAGGCCGTAGATACGCGCTACGCCGTCACCGATTTGCAGCACCGTACCGACTTCTTCGAGTTCAGCCTCGGTTTGTGTACCGGCTAGCTGCTGGCGCAGGATGGCTGATATCTCGTCGGGTCTTACGGATTCCATATAAGTAGGATGAAATTTATAGATCGATTTTCGGCCGCAAAGGTATGATTAAAATTTAATAAAATTATGAATAATTCAATAATCATTCGCTGAACCTTAGACTTTTCCGGCGGACGCCTATTTATTAGAAGGACCATTAAGCGAAGAATTAAGCCGTTCGTCCAAATTTGGAGTATTTTAAGAAGGTAAGCGTAGCGAAAGCAGTTTGTATGCGTTACTTTTAATGGGTAAGCAGAATAGTCTTTCTGGAAAGGTTTATCGCCACTGTTTATGGAGCGGTAAAGTAAAATTTCATCGAAACCGTTATTCTCCAAACTTTTCTAGTATCTGTTCACGTTTTATCAGTAATCAGTTTAGTGTATATCACTCCCTTTTAAGTTCGCATGAAGTTCAACCAATGGATGCTGGCCGGTGTTGCGTCGGCTGTTTTTGTCGCCAGCGCTGCGACGGCCCAAGTTAAAAAACCAGCTGTTAAAAGACCCGCCACAGGTGTCAAACCTGCTTCGACTGCCAAATCAACTACAGGAGGTGCCATCGTGTCGTCTCAGGATTCCATAAGCTACAGCATTGGTCTTTTTATGGCCCAGAACCTGAAACAACAGGGCATGACCGAGCTGAATAACGACCTGCTGACGCGTGGTCTTCAGGATGCATTGAGTGGTCAAAAAACGCAATTGACGCAGGAGCAGGCCGGGCAGATTCTAAATGCCTACGCTCAAAAGCAATACGCCATCCGTAACGCTGAAGGGCAGAAAGCATCGGCCGAAAACAAAAAAATCGGGAGTGCTTTTCTGACTGAGAATAAAGCAAAATCGGGCGTTGTTACGACAGCCAGCGGATTGCAGTATTCTGTTGAAAAAGAAGGTACAGGTGCTAAACCAACTGCCACGGATCGGGTTAAAGTACATTACACGGGCCGCTTACTTGATGGTAAAGTATTTGATAGTTCAGTAGAACGTGGTCAGCCAATGGAATTTGGTGTGAATGAAGTGATTAAAGGTTGGACCGAAGCGCTTCTGTTGATGCCGGTCGGTTCAAAATGGAAACTATTCATTCCTTCAGATTTAGCCTATGGTGACCGGGGGGCCGGTGCTGACATCAAACCGGGCTCGACATTGGTGTTTGATGTCGAATTGCTTGATATAGTTAAACAATGAGGGAATGGCGAATAAATAAATGAGCGCCGACAGTCTGAACAGACAATTGCTGGCTCATTTACTTATTCGCCCGTTCGCGACTAATCTGGGTAATGTAGATGAAGAAGTATCTGGTGACCCTATTGCCCGTGCTGATGCTGAGTTTTCAGCCGGATTCTCCTTCTGGAGCTTACACTCCAGGCGGTGCGCCCCTTTCAGGTGGCCAAACCTCGTCTCCCAATGACGATTTGAAACCGTCTATTTCGCAGGAGAAGGTGGAAACGCTGGTAGCTAAGCTATTAACGACCTACCATTACCGCAAAGTAAGACTGAATGACTCGCTGTCGTCCGTTGTTTGGGACAATTATCTGAAAGAAGTAGATGGTAGCAAAACCTATCTATTGGCGTCAGACGTAGCGGCTTTTGAGAAATATCGTTATCAGATTGATGACGCCTTGGTTAACGGCGATCTGACAGCGGCCTACGACCTGTACAACGTCTTCCGCAAGCGGTACCAGGAACGTAGCGAATTCATTAAAGAGCAGCTCAAAAAACCGTTGAGCTTCACGACGGATGAGACGTTCAATACGGATCGTGAAAAAGCGGTCTGGCCAAAAACGGCAGAAGAACAAAACGAACTGTGGCGGAAAATCCTGAAAAACCAGGAGCTGGAGCTTCGTCTAGGCAATCGTAAAGACAGCGCCGTAGTCGCTCTGATGACCCAGCGGTACACGAATCTTGATAAGGCGATCAACCGGATCAAGAGCGCCGATGTATTTCAGATGTATATGAACTCGTTTGCCGAAGCGCTTGACCCTCACACGAACTATCTTTCGCCCACAAACGCGGATCGCTTCAACCAGGAGATGAGCCAGTCGCTGGAAGGGATCGGTGCGATGCTTCGGGAAGATGGTGATTACATTCGTATCACGGACATTCTGCCGGGCGGTCCAGCTTTCAAAAGCAAGCTGCTCAACAAAGACGATAAGATTGCCGGCGTTGCGCAGGGCGATAACGGGCCGATGGTTAACACCATGAACTGGCAGGTCGATGATGTAGTCAAGCTTATCAAAGGACCGAAAGGCACGATTGTGCGGTTGCAGGTTATTGCTCCTAACGCATTAGCTGGTGCGCCACCGAAAGAAATCCGACTGGTACGGGAGAAGATCAAGCTGGAAGAGCAGCGAGCTAAAAAAGAAGTCATCGAGGTTTCCGATAACGGTCGGGCATTCAAAATCGGTGTTATCAACATTCCGATGTTCTACCGTGATTTCGAGGGAGCCCGCAAGCGCGAAGAAGGATTCAGCAGCACAACGAGTGACGTGAAGAAATTCGTGGAAGAGCTGAAAGGCGAGAAAGTAGACGGTATTGTTATCGACCTGCGCGACAACGGAGGTGGATCGCTTACCGAAGCTATTAACCTCACCGGTCTGTTTATTCCCAAAGGGCCCGTTGTTCAGGTTCGCGAGTCATCGGGTGAAACAGAAGTTTACACCGATCCCGATCCGTCTGTGGCTTACGATGGCCCAATGGCTGTGCTGGTAAACCGATTCAGTGCTTCAGCGTCTGAAATCTTTGCTGCGGCTATTCAGGATTACAAACGGGGCGTTATTGTGGGTGGACAGACCTTCGGTAAAGGTACGGTTCAAACATTGATCGATTTAAACCAGTGGCTGCCTAAAGAGCCGGAAAAAGTTGGTCAGGTGAAAATGACGATCCAGAAGTTTTATCGGATAAATGGTAGCAGTACGCAACACCGGGGTGTTACGCCAGACATCGAGCTGCCATCCGCTTTCTCGGCTGAAGAGTATGGCGAAAGCTCGCAGCCAAGTGCGTTGCCTTGGGATCAGATCAATTCGACGCGTTATGAGCAGTCACGTGGCCTCGACGATAAAATCCTGGCTCGTCTGCGGGATCGCTTTGATCAGCGACTTAAATCCGATCCGGAGTTGAAGCAACTGGCGCAGGATCTGGCCGATTTCAAAAAGGCAAAGGAGAATACGGTTGTGTCGTTACAGGAAACGAAACGTCGGAAAGAACGGGAAGAGGCAGAACGCAAACGCACTGCTGCGAACAAGGTCTCTCAGATAACGGCTACTGTTGATGAAACCGGAACGCCGACTCCGAAGAAAAAGAAAGATTTGTATCTGACTGAGGCTGGTTTAGTGCTCGCTGATTACATCTTGGCAGCCAACAAATAAGCGAGTCAGGTTGTGTTGCCCCAGTAAAACGAAAACCCCGCGTAGCAAACTGTTACGCGGGGTTTTCGTTTATTGACATAAATCGTATTTCTACATGTGGTACTTCCTTATAAAACAGGCTACCCTCGAAACAAAACAATATCAGGCGCTGCAGAAAAAAGCCTCGCTGACGGAAGTTGAGCTATTCAACGAACCTTACGAAAACTGGTACGTATTCACGGTTGAGAAAGACCGGCACCGTGAGTTTATGGACTATCTGGACCTTGAAGGCATCAGCTATGATTTGAACGCTGATCGACCAACCCGAGAAGAAATGCTGGCCGGAATGCGCTAAGCCATAACGCTACTTCTTCCAAGCAAGGGCATTGACATTGGCTCCAATCTTCTTTCCTTCGGTTAATCCCGTCTCATTGTCCTGACGGGTGTGAATGTTTCCGTAAAAGCGGGAGTCTGCCGATTCCTGCGCGGACTCGACAAACGATTTGAACGAGCGGGCTTTAAACTCAACGTTCCGACTGGCATCCTTTGCCCGACCGACGTGCGAATCATCTGTGAAAGCGAAACTCTCGCCGTACAAGTCAGTCAACACGATAGCGGCTGACGACGACTGCGTAGCGTGACCTGAAGGATAGCCGGGGAAGGGGGGAGCTGGCCAGAATGGAACCCAGGCCGGATCAATGGCCAGCCGAGCATAGGTGTAGGGCCGAAGGTTATTGAACAAATATTTACACCGCCAGCATAATACGAACGCATCAGAGACTGCGATACCTGTTCTGGCAAACGTTTCGGCGGCTTTCGCCAGATCTGCTTTAGCCGTCTTAACAGTAATGTTGGCGATGCTGTACGAATGACCAGGTGGTGTGAACGTTTCAGCAGGATTATCGGCCCACCATACGGCAATCTCCTTTTCTGTCTGGGTCAAGTTTTTCGATTTTACATATACATCCAGATACTGTGCGAACATTGCTGACTTCACATCCGTCGAATAGGGTAGCGGTTTAGGCATCGGCAAGTCCATATTTGCTTTGACAAACGTTCGGTTCTTCCCCCAGTAAGGCTGCATCGGAATCTTCTGTCCGTTTTCTGTCGTTTGCCAAAGTCCCGGCCCCGTCGGTACGACATAGCTGGTCGGAAAATTTCGGCTATAGCCCTCATGTCCCCCGTCGGTTTTAGACCATTCAAACAACGCATTGGCTACATTCTGCCCAAACGTTACAGAACGTTGATTGACGCCCTCGTCTGAGCCCTTAAAGTCGGCGTACAGCGTTTTTTCGAGCGCGTCGATGGCTGACTTGTTCGCAGTCGAGGCCGTTGTGTACAGGCTACGTAAGATCGTTGCTTCGGCAGCATTGGCGCAAAGTGCCCAGTTATATTCCTTGGCGTCGGGCTTGGGGAGGGTTGTTAAGCCCTGAAGTTGACCCGCCAGCGACCTGTGATCCGTTATGCCGGGAACAACCGCTTCGTACATAGCCAGACCAGCGTAACCAAACGCTCGGGAAGCTACTGGTGGACTAAAGCCAGGTGTTGTCATTGTCAGCTTCAGTTGAAGGACTGCCCACTGGCTAGCAACATCGGCATTGTATTGATTGGCTGGTTTACCGCTTGGTGCGTTGGCATCCGGTTGAGTTGGTTCAACAGGCTGAAGGCGGCACGCTTGAAGAATAGCTAAAATTAGTAGCGGTACCCATGCTCTGCGCAGCACACGCAAAGACACCAGTTTGTCCACTAGAACTAACGGTAAATAATCGTTCATAAGCTACGGATAAGGACATGATCTTGGATCAAGTGCCTAGCTGATCCGTCAGCAAAAAATTTGCCAGATGCAGATTAATATTCCTGTTTTGCGTTTGCGAACTGGCAAAGGGGCCGACTTTCAGAGTAAATTTGATTTCTCAATTCTCATTGTCCATGCGTATTCCCGAAGAAACAGTTGAGCGAATCCGCCAGTCGGCTGATATTCTCGAAGTTATTAATGACTTTGTCTCTCTAAAGAAGCGCGGCAGTAATTACATCGCCTGTTGCCCGTTTCACAACGAGAAAACGCCGTCATTCAACGTTAACCCCGTTCGACAAATCTATAAATGTTTTGGCTGCGGTAAAGCGGGAGATGCGGTGAAATTCGTAATGGACATAGAAAACATCGGTTACGGCGAAGCACTTCGGTACCTGGCTAAGAAGTACGGTATTGAGATTGAAGAACAGGAGCAGACGCCCGAAGAGTTGTTGCGGCAAAACGAGCGGGAGAGTTTGCTGATTGTTTTAAATTTCGCCAAAACGTTTTTCCAGGAGGCTCTGCTGAAATCGGATGAGGGGCGAAGTATCGGACTAACTTATTTCCGTGAGCGTGGTTTTACCAACCCTACGCTCGAAGCCTTTGAACTGGGCTACAGCTTCGATCAGTGGGATGCGCTCATGAACGAAGGAGTGCGTAGAGGCTACAATCGCGATCTCCTGGAGAAAGCGGGTCTCATATTGAGTAAGGAAGGCGGTAAAGTATTCGACCGCTTCCGGGGGCGCGTTATGTTTCCAATCCATAACGTTTCGGGGCGTGTCATTGCGTTTGGTGCTCGTATCCTAAAGACGGATAAGAACCAGCCTAAATACCTAAACTCGCCCGAGACGACGGTTTACCACAAAAGCCAGGTTCTGTACGGAATCTATCAGGCAAAACAAACCATCAGGCAGGAGGATGTCTGTTACCTGACAGAAGGCTATACCGACGTTATATCGCTTCACCAGGCCGGGATTAAAAACGTGGTGGCTTCGTCGGGTACTTCGCTCACAACGGAACAGATCCGGTTGATTGCCCGCTTCACATCAAACGTCACTATTTTGTATGATGGCGACGCTGCCGGGATAAAAGCGGCCCTGCGTGGCCTTGATATGGTGCTTGAAGAAGGGTTGAATCTAAGGTTGCTTCTTCTGCCCGATGGCGAAGACCCCGACAGTTACGTTCATAAGGTAGGCGCTGATGCATTCAAGCAGTACATTAAGACAAACTCACAGGATTTTATTGACTTTAAAGCCGGACAGTGGCTCTCAGAAGCTGGTGATGACCCGCACAAACGAGCGGAAGGTATTTCAGACGTGTGCGCTAGCATCACGCGAATAACGGATCACTTAAAGCGCCAGACACTTTCGCAGCGGGTCGCGCAAGTGTTTCATGTCAGTGAGCAGTCTGTCATCTCCGAGATCAACCGCTTGCTTCGAAAACGGCAAGCCCAGACTCAAAAAGAATATGATCGTCAGCACGACCGTGCTTCTAGGCAGGATACATCACAGCAGGAGCCATCGGTCGACGAATTGAACGCGCTGTTTGCTGAGTCAGGTATCGAGGGTATACAGCCAACGGTTCCGAAACAGCCGCTTGCTCCGGGAAACCGAACATCCACTGCCCGAACACCCCTGTCGTATCAGGAAGAGGAGTGCATCCGTCTATTGATGAACTACGGCGCACGGGAGCTTGAACCCGGAATTACCCTTTGCCAGTATGTGCTAAGCGAACTTCACGATATAGAGTTTCAAACGCCCCCCTTCGACCTTATTCTTACACTTTTCCGGGAAGCCTATCACCGGGGAGATATCTTGACGGCTGGCGACTTTTTGACGCAACAAGCCTCGGACGATTCTATCGTTCAGAATCAGGCTATCAACCTAACTACGCCACGCTACGAAATCAGCGAAGGGTGGATCAAGCACGAGATTTATGTGCCATCCGAAGAAGAGATTTCTATTCTTGCTGATTCAGCGTACAAGAATATCCTACGAATCAAGAAAATGCTCGCTGAGCGACGCATGAACACCTTGCAGCAGCAATTGCGGGAAAGTAAAAACAAGAGTCCTGAAGAAGCAGATCAACTTTTGTCCGAATTCATGCACTTCAAGCGAATCGATATTGAAATATCTAAGCTTTTGGGTACAGTCATATCCGGCTAGTACTCACACCATGCATTAAAGCCTTTCGTAGTAACAAAATAACGCAGAGTGTTAACAATCTGTCGATTACTTTTTTATCTTAGTACAATAGTAATTTTTTACTATAATGACCACAAAAAAAGTTCCCTAATTACCTAGGGAACTTGCCTTTATCAAGAAGGAGAGGTGAACACTAAGCTATAGCTACCGTTTTAACACTGGTCAGTTCAGCGTCAATTTCCCGGTTCAATTCAGTTAACAAACGAGCGTGAGAATGAAGTTGTCCAGGCTTAGAAGGTTGCATGGCTCGGCCCGCTTTTTGACCAGACATATCAACCATTAAAGTCATTAAGACATCGCTCATATGATGACGTAATGTAATAAGTTTGCGTAAGCGCGACCGGTTGTTTGCGTTCGACTGCCGATGACTATTAGACTGGAGCGAATTGATAACCTCAGTGAGTTTAGCGTAGCGACGATGGAACTGTTCCGTGGCTTCTACCCACTCCATGATTATACTTTGTATTTCAGTTGAGGACGCTTCGTAAGCAGACGACATTGGTTCTTCCTGGATCATCATATCGCTAGTTTCTGAATAGACAGACGGTTGGCTGATGATCAAAAGTAGTATGGTACTATAAGGTAAAACAAGTCGTTTTGCGTGAAATCACCATTTCTCCGGACGAAATCACCCATAAAAAGGGCCTGTTTTCGGTGATTTCGTCCGGAGAAATGGTGATTTCAGAATGTTGTTGTTGTTTAAACTCTAAATAGGCTAGTACTTTCAATCACTCTTTTACAAATAACAGACATGGATCAGCCAACGACAAATCAGGATGGCGCAAAAAACTTCGCACTACGTCGACGGGATTTTTCTATTCTCGTGGCGCAGTCAGAAGTATTCAATTGTGAAGTATTGAGTCAACTGCTAAAGGAGCAAGGATACAATGTAGTAGGACGTGCTGTCGAGATGGAGGATACGCTGAAGCAAATTCGTGTCAAACGTCCCCAATGCGTTATTCTTGAGTCCGAGATCTCCGGTAAGCGAAGTTTTGATATAGTTGAAGAGATGCAACAGTCTAATTATCAGACGAAGTTCATTCTGTATACGAGCAAACCTGACCTGCGCATGATTGCCAAAGCCATGCAAATGGGCTTCTTTGGCTTTTTGTACGCTAGCGATGGGTTGGATGAGCTATATCGTTGTTTTCAGACCGTCAGTGCAGGCGGGTGCTATTACAGTAGCGGATTTATGAGCTTGCTGAAGAATTTTGGTGTGGAAGTACTCTCCGATAGCACACGAGATGAACTAAATCGATTGACGGACCGGGAGCGCGAGGTCTTAAGAATGGTCGCTAATGGCTTAACTGCTGGAGAAATTGCCGATCAGTTGGGGATTAGCTACCGAACTGCCGTAAATCATAAAACCCATATAGCAAAAAAGCTACAATTAGGTAGCTGTCGTCAATTGCCAAGATACGGTATATCCGTAAAGAGTTACTTATGAAATCAATTAATCAGGAGGCCATGATAAACGAATCCGTAGACGTATCAGCGTATGGACGCTGACCATTACCCTGTAACCATTCACGAAATTCCTGCATACGGGCACGAGGAACCACTATTTCGTGTCGATCAGGTGTGTTTAATCGAACAATGTATTTGCCATTCTCCCAATATGCGTAATTAAGAACAGCCTGCCGATTAACAATATAGTCGCGTTTGATGCGGAAGAAACGACTAGGATCTAATTCCGTTTCTAGTTCATTCAGCGTTTTTGCGACTAAATACTGGCCTTTTTCCAGCTGAGCGTAGTAGTATCGATCTTCAATGGTGAAGAAGTAAACGTCTTCAACGGGGAAGTCGAGTTCGCCGTGCTGGTTTTTACCCTTCATGTGGGATAAATAATTGCTGGCGGGCGCAGCAGCTACGGTTGTTTGTGCTGCAATGGCAGCTTGAGCTGCCTGAACGGCCATAGCCGCCTGACTCTCAGCTGCTTCCTGAGCTTCCTGTCGCTGCGTAAAATAGTCAGATAGCAGAGACGTATTGGTTACAATGTAACCAATCAACAGCATTGGAATTAGATAACGAAAGTAGATACCAGCGGTAAAAGTGCCTCCCAGGTATACTTCCCAGTATTTTGAAAAGGTATAGTTAGGAAACTGCTCTAGCAAAAAGCGGATCGTTTCAGTTGCCGGGTTGAAAACGAAAAACGACAACAGAATCGTAGGCAGCAGTAAAAGCTCGTATTTGGTTATATCACGCCACGTCAAATCGACCGAATCGATCTTATAACGGGTATGATGCAGATTGATTAATGTAATAATGATGTATGTGCTGCATATTTCCGGAATAAGCAGGCTTCTCAACCAAAGGCTGACGTAGGGCAGAAGGCCCCCAGCTTTAACCAGCTTTTCTACTTTGACTGTGTAGGCAGATGTCCAGGATAGCCCTTCAATAAGCAGAACGATACCTAACAGAAGCCCAATTCCGTAGATCGGCTTTTTTAGGAAAGTCCTTGTTAATTGTATTGCTTTCATGTTGCCCTTAGCAAAAATCTGGACTAAGATAATGGTAATAATTGACTAATCCAATACGCATTATTGAGACTTTTCTTCGATTGATGACCCTTGCCCTGGAATCTAATTTTGTATCAATCAAACGGCGCACAAAACAGCGCCAACCAGGCAAGTAAACCAAACGAAAAAATAGAAAAGTCATCATGAAAAAGCAATTCGCAATCAAAGCCGTTCAAGCAACTAAAAACAACGTTCTATCAATTGCTAAAAGAGAATCAGCAAGCATTCTCCGACTAGCTGCCGACGATAACGGTTGCTGCCAAGTAATGGCCTTCAACAGACTTTCTTCCAAGCTTACTCTTTCCCTTTAATAGGTAAAAGTAAGCCATCCGCCCAGCATCTCCACAAACAAGAAATTGCTTCTTGCCGAGATCGCTTTCAAACAGTGCCTAAAACAGCGCTGATCAAGCAAACAAATCGAACGAAAAAACAGAAAAGTCATCATGAAAAAGCAATTCGCAATCAAAGCCGTTCAAGCAACCAAGAACAACGTTTTGTCTGTTGCTAAAAGAGAATCAGAAAGTATCTTACGACTGGCTGCTGGAGATATACCATGCTGCTATGTAATGGCCTTCCAAGGAGTCTCTTCTAAACTTACTTTTTCCCTTTAACAGGTAAAAATTATGTCATCCGCACTGCGTCTTTACAAACAAGAACTTTCCCGTTGTCGGGATCACTTCCAGCAGATTGATCTGCACAAGGAACGAGGCTACCTGATGAAGTTCACAACGTTTTCTGCTAATGTCGAAAACATCATGCCCTTCATTCCTCGCAGTGAACACGAAACGCTATTTCAGGAGTTATTGTTGCAACAGGTTTTTACTACGTTCGATCACCAGTGTTTAACGGCCGGCGATCTAGTAAAAACAAGTGGAGCGCAGGAATTATTAACAAAGCTGGATAGCCCTCGCATCTATTGTACCTATCACCTTGGATCGTATCGAATTCTGACGAGTTTATTGTTTCGACGGGGAGTCGATTGTGTACTGCTGCTTGGCAGCAATGCAAACCGTCATCAAGGAGAAGGAATGATAGAACATGCTGAAGGTTTACGCAAAAAGTATAACCTGACCAATATTTTCCGCATTGTCGAAGCGAACAGCCCCTCTGCTGGGCTAACCGTTCTGCGGGAATTGAAAGCAGGAAGGTCGTTGATTGTTTATGTCGATGGTAGCCCTGAGACAGCACCTGAACCCGGCGAGGAAGATAAGTTTATTTCAGTGCCGCTAGGGGATCGTCGAGTATTGACGCGTAAAGGAGTTGCGTATCTTTCTCATGCTACCGGTGTACCCATTGTACCCGTAGTTTGTTATCGTCAACCTGATTTAAGAAATGTAGTTCATTGTCTTGACCCCATCCGGCCTATTCGCCACAGTGATCGGGATATGTACTGTCAGGAAGCAATGACGCAGTTGTACAAGGCTTTCTGGCCTTATCTAAAGCGCTACCCAGCCCAATGGGAAGGGTGGACATATATCAATTCGTTTTTGGAACCAGAAGAACCAAAACGAACGGAACAGGGGCGCTGGCCTGCACGCCCAACGTTTAATCAAGATCGGTACACCCTTTGTGATCTTGAAAAGGCACCTATTCTATTTGACCGTCGTTTGTATCAGACGTATGAAATTACGGAGGACCTACGTGATCTGCTTTTGAACATCAACTCAGTTGATTCCGTAGAGGGACTTGTCGGCAAAGATATGTTCGGCGAGTTAATGGAAATGGAGGTTCTCCACTAAGACATTGTAGCGAAAGTAAAGGGGTTTCATTCGAGATGAATGAAACCCCTTTACTTTTAACGGGTTACGTTAAATTACTTGTAGCATTACTTTATTTATTAAGCTCCGCTACCTGTTTCGATCTCCTCACCTGACTTATTGAAAAATTTGAAGTTGACAATGCCCAGTGAGCTGTCCTTTACAATCTTGATCCACGTTTTGTACTTCATATACCATTGCATTTGCTTGGAATAAAAGCCTTTGGTATAGTAGGCATACAGAAATGGGTGCATTGTAATGGAAATCCCTCGCTCATTCTGTTTGGTCAAAATGTAATCAAGGTTATTTTCAATAACGTCGGTGACAAGCACACTTGCCTGGATCGTGCCGGTTCCTCCGCAAGTTGGACAAACCTCGCGAGTAACAATGTTCATTTCGGGCCGTACTCGCTGACGCGTGATCTGCATCAGCCCGAACTTCGTTAAAGGCAGTATCGTAAACTTAGAGCGGTCTGACTTCATCTCATCGCGCATGATGTCTTGCAGAAGCTTTTTATTTTCTGCTTTTTTCATGTCGATAAAGTCAATCACGATAATCCCGCCCATGTCCCGTAACCGAAGTTGCCGGGCAATTTCTTTGGCTGCCTCACGATTGACACTGATAGCGGTTGCTTCCTGATCTTCTTCCGAATTCGACTTATTACCGCTGTTGACATCAATGACGTGCAGCGCTTCCGTGTGTTCGATAATCAGATAGCCGCCACCGGGCAAGCTTACCGAACGGCCAAACAAAGATTTTAACTGCTTCTCAAGCCCTAACGCTTCAAAGATCTTTGCCTTGCCGCTATGAAGTTTAACAATTTTCTCTTTTTCGGGAGCAATCGTATGAATGTACTCCCTGATCTCGTCGAACGATTCGCGGGTATCAACTGTGATGCTTTCGAACGACTCATTGAGCATATCGCGCAGGATGGACGACGCTCGATTCATTTCACCCAGTACCCGGTCGCGGGGTTTGGCGTCGGCTAATGTCTTAATTGCCTGTTCCCATTTAGCGAGCGAATGCTGAAGGTCGCGATCAAGCTCTTCAACATCTTTGTCCTGCGCAACAGTACGTACAATGACGCCGAAGTTTTGCGGTTTAAGCGACGACATCAGTCGTAGCAACCGCGACCGCTCGGCCCGGTCTGTAATCTTTTTGGATAAATTTACTCCGTCCGAAAACGGCACGAGGACCAGATAACGGCCCGCAATCGATATATCGCAGGAAAGGCGTGGACCTTTGGTCGAGATGGGTTCTTTGACCACCTGAACCAGGATGGGAGCGTTCTTTGTCAGTACCTTATCGATCTTCCCAATCTTCTCGATAACAGGCTCCAGCTTCATGTTGCTGAGCTTGCCGGTAGTGACGCGCTTGGCGATTACATCTTTGACAAACTTATTAAACGAATTAATATTCGGTCCTAAGTCCTGGTAGTGCAAAAAGCCATCTTTCTCGTGCCCAACATCCACAAAAGCGGCATTGAGCCCTGATGAAAGCTTTTTGACGGTTCCTAAGTAAAGATCGCCAACGGTGAAGCTGCTGTCTAACTCTTCTTCGTGATATTCCAGCAATCTCTTGTTTTGCAAGAGTGCAATCCGATCACCTTTCTGAGTCGAACTGATAACTAATTCATTACTCACAAGATGAATGAACGGTTAAGAATGGCTATATAAAAAAAAAGAAGCCACGCTCGGGCTTTTTACAGACCGGCACGAGGCTTCCAAAACGCGTAGGCAGTAGACAAGTTTACAGTAGGCAGCTATCGGCGGAAAAGCCGACTGTAAACTGCCGACTACTTACTACTTTTTCTTGTGCCGGTTTTTTCTGAGCCGTTTCTTCCGCTTGTGGGTGGCAATCTTGTGCCGTTTCCGTTTTTTACCGCAAGGCATAGTGCGAATGCTGTTTAGTGGTTTAAAATATGTGTCGGCCTATCACTCGATAAAGCCCAAATGGTTGTAAAGTTTTAACGTTGACGGTTCCTAAGTATCAATGAACTTTATCCGTGTCAACTATATACCCTACTTATTTTAACCGCTCTTCGTATTCTTGAACAGCGGCTAGAATTTGTGGATCTTTCTCCTGTGTTTTTACCTGAGCCAGTACTTTTTTAGCTTCCGCTTTCTGACCCGATTCCGCTAGACTGACGCCCAGATAAAACTGCGCTTTACGACTCGCCGGATTCGTAATTAATATCTGACGGAACCGTTCAACAGCCCGCTCGTACTGACCTGACCGCATCGATAATAGGCCGAGGTTGAACAAGGCTAGCTCGTTGGTCGGATCTTGCTTCAGCACATCGC